>NZ_JBPXMD010000003.1:0-567348 GCF_051918855.1 Streptosporangium sp. H16 | reverse complement strand
GCGATCGGCAGGCCGTGCTCGCGCGCGAAGGCGACGACCTCCTCGCTCCCGGAGACCGGATCCCTGGTGCCCGCCACGAGCGGCGCGCCCACCTTCTGGGCGATGTGGCGGGCCTGCACCTTGTCGCCGAGCGCGGTGATCGCGGCCGGCGGCGGGCCGATCCAGGTCAGGCCGGCGTCGATCACGGCCTGGGCGAAACCGGCGTTCTCGGCCAGGAAGCCGTAGCCGGGGTGCACGGCGTCGGCCCCGGCCTCGGCGGCGACGGCGAGCAGCTTGTCGACGTCGAGGTAGGTCTCCGCGGGAGTCCGGCCACCGAGCGCGCGGGCCTCGTCCGCGGCCCGGACATGGAGCGCGTCCAGGTCCTGGTCGGCGTAGACGGCGACGCCGGCCAGCCCCGCGTCCTTGCAGGCGCGGGCGATCCGCACCGCGATCTCACCACGATTGGCGATCAGGACCTTGTGCACCGACGTCGTTCCCTTCAGTACGTGCGGACGGAGGACTGGCGGGCCTTCAACGGAGTGTAGGCGCCCTTTGATCGTGAGGGAGTGCTGGGTCCTGTCCGCCCGGGAGCGGGTCGCGGTCTCACGTACCGCTTACCTCTCCCTGAATTATCAAAAATCAAGACAATGGAGAACGTTTAGCCTCTCGGCGGCCGAGGGAACGTCCATAGCCGCTCGGCATAACCCGGATACCTCTGTGATCCTTACGCCTATCGTGATTTCGTTTGGCGACTCCCACCGACACCGATCCAAAGGAGACTGGCATGAGCCAGAACTTGCTCGGCGGCAATCCCGCGGAAATGCAGCAGATGGCCACCCAGTTCACCCAGCAGGCCGACCAGGTCAGGGCCACCGTGGCCGCCCTCGACCGGGAGGCCGCGAAAGTCGGCACCGCCTGGACGGGGCCCGGTGCCCAGCGTTTCAGCGAGGCCTGGCAGAACTACCGGGCCGCTTTCCAGCGCATGTCCGAGGAACTCGCCGAGGCCTCCCGGGTCATCAACACCTATCGCGGCAATATCGAGTCCGCCACACGATAGGAAACGGTCCGCCGAAATGCCCCGGCCCGCGAGGGCCGGGGCATTTCTCATTGAGAGCACAGATCGGCACGGGGCGGCACGGTCGGCGCGGTCGGTGTGGGGCGCGCGAAGCGCACAAGACGCGGACGCACAAGACACGCAGGGCGTACAGGACGGCGTGCGGCGGTGGTCCTCATGTGGCGGGCGGCCCTTGCGCGACCACGGCCCTCAGGTGACGGCGGCCTGGACGGGGACCACCGAGCCCAGGGTCACCAGCAGGCCGCGGCCGGGGGGCCCGCCGACCGCGCCCCGCGGCAGGCGGACGGTGAACAGGTCGCCGTCGGCGGGGCTCTGGACCGACAGCAGCAGACCCGTGCGGCCCTTGCGCGCCTCGGCCGCGAAACCGCGGTAGGCGGTGGTCAGGTCCCCGGTGGTGCCACCGATGATCATGCCGTGCTCGCCGTCCCTGCCGCTGCGCAGCACCTGCTCCAGGGCGGTGCCCAGGGGGGAGTCCGCGGAGATCAGCTCCGCGTCGTCGACGATCACGACGTAGCGGTCCTGTCCCGCGACGGCCTCGTGCAGGTCGCCGCCCGCGTCCAGCACGGCCAGCACGCCCGGGGTGTCCACCAGCGTGCACAGCGGGCTGCGCCGGGGGGTCACCAGGACCGTGGGGGTGCCGTGGGAGAGCAGCGAGTGGGTGGCGGTCAGCAGTGCCGTGGACCTGCCCGACCTGGGCGGGCCCGCGACGACCGCGGCGGGACCGTGGGCGAGCAGGTCGACGCCGAGCGGTGCCAGCGAGTCGCCTCCGGCGCCGAGCAGCGCCCACAGCGGGGACGGGGGCCGGAAGGAGGGCACCAGATCCAGGACCTGTGCCGCGGTGACGCGCATCGGCAGCGCGTCCACCCGCAGCGGCGGGTCGGCGGCGATCTCCGGCGCCGAGCGGGCCAGCGCCTGGAGGGCGGCGACCTGCGCGGGCCCCGAGGGGTCGTCGCACAGCAGCGCGATCTGGCTCTCGGTCGTGCCGTGCTCGCCGGTCGACAGCGCGCGGCCCGGCGCGAGGGTCGCCGGCAGGTCCTTGACGGGCAGTCCGGCCAGGCCGTAGTCGGAGGGGTCGGCCAGCCGCAGGATCAGCCGGTCGTCGAAGACCGTGGAGATCTGCCCGATCAGCGCGGACCTGTCGCCGGTCAGCACGGCCCGCAGCCCGACCGCGGGCCCCTCGCGCAGCAGCTGCATCAGCGACTCGATCAGCCGCCCGTAGTCGTACGCCTCGAACGCGGCGACGAACCCCTCCCACCGGTCGAGCATCAGGACCAGCCACGGCAGCCGTGGCCCGTCCGTGGCGGCGCGCAGCTCGGCCAGCGAGGCGTACCCGGCCTCGGCGAGGAGCTGCTGGCGCCGCCCCACCTCCTCGCGCAGCCGGGTCAGCAGCCGCTCCACCCGGTCGAGCTGGTCGCGGGTCACCACCGCCCCGCAGTGCGGCATCGCCATCAGCGGCAGCAGCGATCCCGAGCCGCAGTCGATCGCGTGCACGTGCACGTCGTCGGGGGAGGCCCCGGCGGCGATCGCCCCCGCCAGCGTGCGCAGCGCGGTGGACCGCCCGCTGCGCGAGGCGCCCGCGACGAGCAGGTGCCCCCCGTGGGCGAGGTCGAGTGCCAGCGCCCGCCGGTCCTGCGCCCAGGGCAGGTCGGTGATCCCGAAGGCCAGTGGCGGCACCTCCTCGACCCCCGCCCGGTACGGCAGCCCGCCGGGCGCGTCACCGGGCAGGACGGGCGGCGCCGGGAGGACGGGGACGGTCACGAGGTCGGGAAGCGGATCGAGCCAGGGACTCGGCTGCTTCGCGACCCCGGCGAGGCGGGCCGCCTCGACCATGGCGTCGGCGAGCAGGGACAGGTCGGTGACGTGGCCGCTCTCGGCTCCGGCGTGGACCGTCCTGGGGTGCCCCAGGGCCTGCCAGCCGACCTCCGTCACCCGTACCCTCATCTCGCCGCCCGAGGCGCCGGGGCTCCGGCCGCCGATCCGCGCGGTCTGCACGGCCGTCGCCGCCCCCGCGCCCGACTTCACGTAGCACCGGCCGGGAGCGGACTTGGGGATGTACGAGGCGTCGGGGCGGCCGATGACGTCGGCCGACTCCGACGCCTCGGTGACCCGCAGGGCGATCCGCAGGGAGGTGTTGGCCTGGATGTCGGCGGTCACCACGCCGCCGGGCCGCTGGGTGGCGAGGATGAGGTGGATGCCGAGCGAGCGTCCCCGCCTGGCGATGTCGACCAGCCCGGTCATGAAGTCGGGCAGCTCGCTGACCATGGCCGCGAACTCGTCGATGACCAGCACCAGCCGGGGCAGCGGGGCCGGGGGCTCCAGGGACGCCGAGGACGCCGAAGACGCCGAAGACGCAGCGCGCCCGCGCAGCGGCCTGACCTGCGGGCCGCCCCCGGCGACGAGCAGGTCGCGGGAGGCGCGGGCCGTACGGGCGTCGCGCAGCTCGTGGTAGTCCTCGATGTCCTTCGCCCCCGCGGCCAGCAGCAGGCGCTCGCGGCGGCGGATCTCCGCGGCCAGCGAGGCCAGCGCCCGCTGGGTCAGGTGGCCGTCGAGGTCGCTGACCATGCCCACCGTGTGCGGCAGCCGCACGCACTCCTTGAACGCGGCGCCGCCCTTGTAGTCGATCAGCACGAACGTCATCTCGTCCGGCCGGTTGGCCACCGCCAGCGAGCAGATCAGGGTCTGCAGCAGCTCTGACTTGCCCGCGCCCGTGGTGCCCGCGATGAGCGCGTGCGGCCCGTCCCTGCGCAGGTCGATGGAGAACGGCCCCTCGGGGCCCGCTCCCACCACGGCCTCGGTGGCCCGGCCCCAGCGCTTGGCCAGGGCGGCGCCGGAGACCGACGGCAGCTCCAGCAGGTCCAGCAGCCGCGCGGAGTCCGGCAGGGCGACTCCGGCATCGTCGCGGCTGACGTCGCGGATCGGCGCCAGCGAGCGGGCCAGCCTGTCGCACCAGGCGGCCGTCACCTGGTCGGCCAGGATCTCCCCGAGGTCGTCCAGGCCGCCGCCGCGCAGCCGCACCGTGCCGTCGGCCTCCACTGCGGCGACGGTGGCGCACTCCTCGGGCAGCAGCCGCTGGTCGCCGTCGATCGCCAGGGTGTAGACGCCCGCCCTGGGGCCCTGGCGCAGCACCTGGGGCATGCCCGGCAGGGCGCGCAGCACCTGCGCGCCGTCGAGCACGACCAGCACGTCGTAGGGGCGCTCGTCGTAGACGGGGGCGGCGTACGGCTGCTCGGCACCCGTGCCCGTGGCTCCGCCCAGGTCGCCCCAGCCGGCCGGGATGCGGCCCAGCTTGGCCGCGGGGCCCGCGGCGGCGTCGTCGCCGAGGCGCTCGTCGATCAGCGCGGCGAGCTCGCTCACCCGGCGGGCCGCGGTGTCCGGGTCGGCGCCGACCAGGGCCACGCAGTCCTCGCCGCCGCGCGGGGCGCAGTGCGGCAGCCAGCGGACCCAGTTCCAGCGTTCCTCGCCGTCGCCGTGCGCGGACAGGACGACGATTGCCAGGTCGCGCGGGCTGTGCAGGGCGGCGGCCTGGCCGACCAGCCAGCGCGCCACCCCGGCCGCCGTGTTCCTGGGCCCGGTCAGGCCGGCGACGCCCAGGCGGCGCATGGCCAGCGCCACCGGCACGGCCTGGCAGGTGGGCGGGACGGGCAGCGGGGCGTCGACCGGTGCGGAGCGCTCGGGGGCGAACTCCAGGTCGGCGGGGAGGTCGGCGAGGCCGACCCGCAGCCGCAGCGCGTCGGGGTCGTGGTCGCGCCGCTCCCAGAGCCGCCGCCGGGGGCCGGTCACGGTGAGCAGCACCTCGGCCGGGTCGGGCGCGGCGGCGCGGCGGGCGGTCTCGTCGTCGGCGCGGGCGCGCTCCACGGCCGCCTCGAAGACCTTCAGCCGCGCTTTGTACTCCTTGAGCTGCTGGCGGTACTGCTTGCGGCCGTGCCGCCTGTCGCTCCACCACTGGCCGATCATGATCAGTGGCGTCATGAACGCGAACAGCAGGAAGTACGGCGATTTGAGGGCGATGGCCAGGCCCACCCCCAGCGCGGCGGGCAGGAATGCGGTGAGCAGCTGCAGCCGCATGGTCTCGGCCCGCTTGGGCTCGGCCGGGACCTCGAAGCGCCGCGCGCCGCCCGGCGGCCGGAACCTGGGCGGCCGGTTGTAGGCCAGCCCGCCGTCGGGCTGCGCGTCCAGGTGGGCGTCGGGTGGCTCCACCGCCTTGAGGGTGAGCACGGTCCCGCCGCAGCTCAGCAGGGCATGCTCGGGCCAGGGCAGCGGACCCTCCAGGGGGTCGCGGTCCAGCAGGGGGGTCGTGCCCTCCCCGGGCTCCACGGTGATGGCGTCCGGGGTGAGCCGCACCACCGCGGCCCGCGCGGGCAGCCGGGGGTCGGTCACGGCCACCGAGCAGGCGGGGTCGGAACCGATGGTGTGCACACCCAGGCTGAGGCGGTGCACAGAGCCGGCGGCGGGCCCGCCGACCACCCGGATCTCCACGATCCCGCCGGGCTCCTCGGCCAGCGTGGCCACCGCGAGGGAGCGGTCGAGGGTGACGAGGTCGCCGTCGCGGAGCAGGCCGAGCGCGGGGGCGGCCGGGTCGAGGGGGCGGCCGTCCATCCAGAGCGTCGGAGGCTCGGCCCCGGCGGAGTCGCGATCCAGCCCGTACGGGGCCTTGCTGCGCGTCAGCCGCACCACGTTGCTCGGCCGCTCGCCTCCCTGGCCCGCCAGGGACTCCGCGAGCCGTGCCACCGTGGTCGTTTCGTCGCCCTCGACCACGACATCGCGGTCGGCGTGCTCGTCGAGCACGGTGAGCATGATCCGCATCGCCGCTCTCCTCGGGTCAGGCCCCGGATCCACCGTACAGAGTGAAAACCGTCCCCGAGAGAGTGTTCGCGGCAATGTCCTGACTCGCGACCGGTATGTGGAAAACGGCAAAACCTGTGGATAACTGTCCGGGGGTGTTGACCGGTTATGCCGCCCGAGGTGGGCATTTGGCGGTGCGAGGGCGTGCGGGCGGTGGCCTGCCCGCGACGCCCGGCTGTGGAAAACCTGTTCGGAGAACCGGGGGGAACGGCGGGTTCCGGCCGGCGCCAGGAGCGCGCCGGAGGCGGGGGCGGGCGAAGGGAACGGGTGAGGACGGCCGGATCCGGACACGCGAATGAGGTGTGAAAAAGGTGAGGTGATTGGTACGAGAGTTAATTACCGTCCTTATCACCCAGATAAGTCTCCCGTCATCTAGCCAAACAGCCATTTTCTTCTGAAGCGGCGTTGACAGACGTGTTCCTATCAAACGAGCATGGGTCCTGGCTTTTGTCCGACAGCCCGTCGGCATGGTGCGCATAATGGCGTAAATTCGACCAGTAGTTCCCCATATTTATGATCACTCTGGGAGTCCCCCTACCCATGAGGACCAGTGAGAAGCCAACGGGCCGCGTCCCGGTCAACGCCGAGCGTCAGACCTCGGCGGGCACCCTGTCGGGCCCGGCGTCGCGCAAGCTTCCCGTGCCCCCACGCGAGCGCAAACCAGCCCTCGCCGCCCTCGCCGTCCTCCTCATCCTGGGCGGCGCCCTCGCCACCACGCTGCTCGTCCTGCGCAGCGGCGACCGCGTCTCGGCGATCGCCATCTCACAGCAGGTCGGCGCCGGACAGCCCTTCACCGAGGCGATGCTGAGGGAGGTCCAGATCGCCGACACCGGCATCGGCTACGTGGCCTGGTCCCAGCGCGCCCGCGTCACCGAGAACTTCGCCCGCGTCACCCTCATCCCCGGCACGCTCCTCACCCGCGACATGGTGGTCTCCGCAAGCAGGGAGCTCGGCCCCGGCAAGGCGCAGGTCGGCCTGTCGCTCAAACCCGGCCAGACACCGGGCACCCTGGAGCGCGGAGACCGGGTCCAGGTCGTCCACGTCCCGAGCAGGGGCGCCGGGGGCGACCGGGAGAGCCGGGTGCTGGCGCAGAGCGCCCTGGTCCACCAGATCGGCACGCCGGGCAGGACCGGGGCGAACGGCCTGGTCACCATCATCGTGGACAGCACCATCTCGCCGGAGATCGTCGCGTACGCCTCCACCGGCGAGATCGCCCTCGCCGAGCTGCCGGGAGCGCGCTGACGTGGCGCTCATCGTGCTGGCCGCCGACAAGGGCGCACCCGGCGTGACCACGGCGGCGACCGCACTCGGCGCGATCTGGCCGCGCCCGGTGCTGCTCGCCGAGTGCGACCCGGCGGGCGGCGACCTCGCCTACCGCCTGCCCGCCGCCGACGGCGGCGTGCTCAACCCCGCCAGGGGCCTGCTCACCCTGGGGGCCACGGCCCGCCGGGGCCTGCACCCCGACCAGATCCACGAGCACACCCAGAAGATCATCGGCGGCCTGGACGTGCTGGCCGGGCTGACCCACGGCGAGCAGGCGGCCGGGCTGACCTGGCTCTGGGGCCCGCTCGGCCGGGCGCTGGCCACGATGCCCGACGCCGACGTGCTGGCCGACTGCGGGCGCATCGGCGGGCACCCCCAGCTCGCCGAGCTGACCACCGAGGCCTCGCTGGTCGTGCTGTTCACCAGGGCCAGCCTCGACCACGTCGCCCACCTGCGCGAACGCCTGCAGATCATGCCGCGCGAGCCCCAGGTGGGGGTGGTCGTGATCGCCGATCCCCGCCAGTACCGCACGACCATCGACGAGGTGCGCCGGATCGTCACGGGCACCGGCAGGCACGTCGCCTTCGTGAGCGGGCTCGCGCACGACCCCAAGGGCGCGGAGCTGCTGCGCGGCCAGTGGGGCGGGCGGCTGGACCGCTCCCTGCTGATCCGCACCGCCAGGGAGCTGGGCGGTCGCCTCGACGCCCAGCTCCGCGCCCAGGAATCGGCGGAGTCGGCCTTCCGCGCCCGGGAGCAGGCCGCCCGCCTGCCCACCGAGCCGTCCCGCTCGCCCGTCGAGCCGTCGGGCGGGGCGAGGCCGTGACCATCGACCACACGCTGGTGAAGCGCTTCCGGCAGGACGTCGGCGACAGGCTGGCCCACCAGCGCCGCCTCGACCAGGCCAGCGGCCTGCCGCCGATGACCGGCGAGGACGAGCGCCAGTTCGCCCGTGCCCTGATCGCCCAGATCCTGGAGGAATTCGCCCGCGGCGAGATCGGCGTCGGCAGGACGCCGCCGACCGCCGAGGAGGAGGAGGCGCTGGCCGCGGGGATCCACGCCGCCCTGTTCGGCGTCGGCCGCCTCCAGCCGCTGCTCGACGACCCCGAGGTCGAGAACATCGACATCAACGGCTGCGACCGGGTGTTCGTCGGCTACGCCGACGGCCAGGAGCTCATGCGCGACCCGGTGGCCGAGTCCGACGAGGAGCTGGTCGAGCTGATCCAGATCCTCGCCGCCTACAGCGGCCTGTCCAGCAGGCCGTTCGACACCGCCAACCCCCAGCTCGACCTGCGCCTTCCCGACGGCTCCCGTCTCTCGGCCGTGATGGACGTGACGGTGCGCCCGTCCATCTCCATCCGCCGTTCCCGGCTGGGCAAGGTGTTTCTCACCGATCTCGTGGGAAACGGCAGCCTGACCCCGGAATTGGGGCGTTTTCTCTCGGCCGCGGTGGCGGCGAGGAAGAACATCATGATTTCCGGTTCGACCAACGCCGGGAAAACGACGCTGTTGCGCGCCCTCGCCAATGAGATTCCACCGTCCGAGCGGCTCATCACCGTCGAGCGCGCCCTCGAACTCGGCCTCGACCAGTTTCCCGAACTCCATCCCAATGTGGTCGCCTTCGAACAAAGGCTCCCCAACTCCGAGGGACAGGGCGAGATCACCATGGCGGAGCTGGTCCGCCGCTCCCTGCGCATGAACCCGTCCCGGGTGATCGTCGGCGAGGTCCTCGGCGACGAGATCGTCACCATGCTCAACGCGATGACCCAGGGCAACGACGGCTCACTGTCGACCATCCACGCCAACTCCTCGATGGAGGTCTTCAACCGCATCGCCACCTACGCGCTCCAGGCCACCGAGCGGCTGCCGATCGAGGCCACCCACATGCTCATCGCGGGCGCGATCGACTTCGTGGTGTTCATCGAGAAGCGCAACGACTACGCGGTGGGCGGCAGGCTGCGCCGCTTCGTGTCGAGCGTGCGCGAGGTGGCCGGAGTCGACGGCCGGGTGCTCTCCTCCGAGGTGTTCGCGACGGCGCCCGACGGCCGGGTGGTGCCGCACGCGCCGCTGTCGTGCCTGGAGGAGCTGGCCCACTTCGGCTACGACCCGGGAGGCTGGGCATGACCTCCCTTCCGCCGGGCCTGTTCGACCCGCTGGTGCTGCTTTCCGGCCTCGCGCTCGGCGCCGGGCTGTTCCTGCTCTTCCTCTCCCTGTACGGGGTGCCCGCCAAGCCGGCCACCCCCGGCAGGACGGCGGGCAGGCGCGAGTTCCTGCGCGCCCTGTCCACCCGGACCGCGGTGGGGGCGATCGCCGGGGTGGTCGTGCTCGTGGTGACAGGGTGGCCGGTCATGGCGGTGGGAGCCGTGCTCCTCGCGATGGCCTGGCGGGGCCTGTCCGGCGGCGCCGCGGAGGAGCGGACCGCGATGCGGCGGCTGGAGGCCCTGGCCGCCTGGACCGAGTCGCTCCGCGACACCATCGCCGGGGCGGCCGGGCTGGAGCAGGCGATCCCGTCCTCGATCCGGGCGGCGGCCCCCACGCTCCGCCCGCACCTGCGGTCCATGGTCGACCGTCTGCACACCAGGATGGCGCTGCCCGACGCGCTCAGGCTGTTCGCCGACGAGCTCGACGACCCCTCCGCCGACCTGGTCGTGGCCGCCCTCATCCTCAACTCCAAGCTGCGCGGCCCCGGCCTGCGCGACGTCCTCGGCGCGCTGGCGGTGTCGGCGCGCGAGGAGCTCGACATGCGCCGCCGGGTCGAGGCCGAGCGCCGCTCCACCCGCCGCAGCGTGCAGATCGTGGTCGGTACGGCCGTCGCCTTCGCCGTGATGCTCGTCGTGTTCAACCCCTCCTACGTCGAGGAGTACGACAACACGCTCGGCCAGGCCGTGCTCGTGGTGGTCGCCGGGCTCTTCGGCGCCGGGTTCGCCTGGATGCGCCGCCTGGCCCGCTTCGACAAGCCCGCCCGCCTGCTCGGCCTGCCCTCCGGAGGTGAGGTGCGCGATGACTGAGGCGCTGCTCGCCGGCTCGGTGCTCGGGATAGGCCTGTTCCTGCTGCTGCGGGCGTTGTTCCCGGCCCGTCCCGGGCTGGTGACACGACTGCTGGCCCTCGACGCGGCCAGGGAGGGCACCGACGCGCCCCGAGCCCGGCTCATCCTGCCCGACGAGGAGGTCAGCGCGTTCCGGCGCGGCCTGGGCGAGCGGATGGCCCGCTTCTACGCCGCCAGGGGCTGGGAGGCGCGCTCGGCCAGGGCCGACCTCGCACTGCTCGGCAGGTCGTTCGAGGGTTTCCTGGCCACCAAGGTGCTGCTGGCGGTCTCCGGGCTGCTGGCGTTCCCGCTGCTGGTCGGCTGGCTGGTGCTGATGGAGTGGGGCGTCTCCCTCACCGTCCCGCTGTGGGCGGCGCTCGCGGTCGCCGGGGTCTTCTTCGTCCTGCCGGACCTGCAGGTCAAGCGGGACGCCTCGCGGATGCGCCGCGACTTCCGGCACGTCGTCGGCTCCTTCCTCGATCTCGTCGCGATGAACCTGGCGGGCGGGCGTGGGGTGCCGGAGGCGCTGATGATGGCGGTCTCCGTGGGCAGCCCGGGTCCCGACGACGAGGGGGCCAACTGGGCGATGTCCCGCATCCGTGAGGCGCTCGGCAACGCCAGGATCGTCGGCATCACCCCCTGGCAGGCCCTCGGCCAGCTCGGTGACGAGATCAACGTCGACGAGCTGCGCGACCTGTCCGCCGCGCTCGGCCTGGTCGCCGACGACGGCGCCAAGGTCCGCTCCTCCCTCACCGCCCGCGCCGCGACCATGCGGCGCCGGGAGCTCGCCGAGATCGAGGGACAGGCGGGCGAACGCTCCCAGTCGATGCTCGTCGCCCAGCTCCTGCTCTGCGCGGGCTTTGTGATCTTTCTGAGTTTTCCGGCCGCTATGAAGATGTTGGGGTCCTGACCATGCTGAGCCATCCGTGGGTCGTCTACGCGGTCGCCGTTCTGAGCGTCCGGATCGAGAAGGCGCGCAGCGCCCCCACCCGGGGGGCCTCCGCCGTCGAATGGGTCATCATCACGGCCATCATCGCCGGGGTGGCGCTCGGACTCGCCACCCTCATCAAGACCCTCGTCGAGGGGAAGCAGGCCGAGATCTCCAACCAGTTCGGCGGGGGCGGCGGAGGCGGCGGGGGCGGGGGCGGCGAACTTGGCGACCCGTGATCGCTCGCGGTACCGCGACCGGGAGAACCGGAAGAACCGGGAGAGGGACGGCGAGCGCGACCGGGCGGGAAGACCGCAGCGCGGTGGGCGCGGTGGGCGCTCCGGCGCCGGAGACAGTGGCGGCGAGCGCGGCGCCACGGTCGTCGAGCTGGCGATCATCATGCCGGTGCTGCTGGTCGTCATCCTGCTCATCGTGCAGACCGCCCTGTGGTTCCACGGACGCCAGATCGCCGACGCCGCGGCCAGGGAGGGGGCGCGGCTCGCCCGGGTCGACACCGATTCCTGGCAGCAGGACGCCGAGTCCCGCGCCCAGGAGCTGATCCGGGCCGTCGGCCCGAAACTCCTCGAGGACGCCACGGTCACGGCCTGGGAGGAGGGCGACCGGCGGGGTGTCGAGGTGACCGCCTCGGCGGTCCAGGTCGTCCCGCTGCTGCCGTCCACCACGTTCACCGTCACCGCGCGCTTCGGCGGTCCCATCGAGTGCTTCCGGCCGGACGACGGGAGCGAAGGGTGCGAGTGATCTCCTTGATCTCCAGGACCGGCGGCGACCGCGGGTCGCTCAGCACCGAGACGGTGCTGCTCGCCCCGGTCTTCCTGCTGTTCCTGCTGTTCCTGGTGGGCGCGGGAAGGGTGGTGGAGGCCCAGGGCGAGGTCAACGGCGCCGCCAGGGACGCCGCCAGGGCCGCCTCCGTCGAGCGCACCCTGTCCGACGCCGAGGCCGCCGCGGACGAGGCGGCCCGCGGCGCCCTGTCGGGCGAGTGCGAGCCGGAGGTCAGCCTGTCCGGGGACTGGGAGGAGGGCGGCCAGGTCCACGCCGAGGTGACCTGCTCCCTGGACCTGGAGTTCCTGGGCTTCGGAGCGGCCAAGGAGATGAAAGGCGACTCGGTGGTCCCGCTGGAGCAGTTCCGGAGGGTCGAGGAGTGATCCCCGTGGACCCGCCGCCCCCGGCCGTCAGAGCGCGCCGGAGCCCCGCCCGCCCGGCCGCCGCGCGGAGCGGACCCGTGCGCCCGCCGGCGTGCCGGAGGCTCCCGCGCCCGGCGGCGTGGCGAGGACTCCCGGGCCCGGCGGCGCGACGGAGGCTCCCGCGCTCGCCGGTGGCGTGCCGGACGGCCGGGCATCCGGTGTGTTCGGCCGGTGGGAAGGGGCGCCGCGCGCGGCCGGGTGGGCTCGGCGAGCGGGGGTCGATGTCGATCTTCACGGTGATCTTCTCGGTGGTGGTGTTCCTGCTGGCCGGGCTGCTCGTCGACGGAGGGGCCGCGATCAACGCCCGGCTGCGCGCGGCCGACGTCGCCGAGCAGGCCGCCAGGGCCGCCGCCGACCAGATCGACGTCGAGCACCTGCGCGCCACCGGCGAGGCCCGGCTGCTGGGGGAGGGGGAGACCTGCGGGAAGGCCGAGGAGATCGTCTCCGCTCACGGTGGCGGCGACGTACGGCTCACGGAGTGCACGCTCGGCGGCGACCAGGCCGAGGTCACCGTGAACGTCTCCGTCACCTGGAAGGCGTTCTTCCTGGCCGCCTTCGGCTTCCCCGGCTCGGACATGGAGGCCGAGGCCACGGCCGGGCCGGACATCGGGGAAGACCAATTGCCGTGAATCACTGGCCCACCGGTTGACCGACGACGAATCTGGACGGGGAGGGAGACGAATGCCCACGCGACAGCCCGCGCGCATCAAGGCCAGGCGCACACCGGGAGACCTGCTGGCGGGTCTCGGCGCGCTGGCCGTCCTGGTCGCGCTCATCGCGGGGGTCCCCTACGCGCTGTTCCGGCTGGCCGGGCCGCCGCTCCCGCCCGAGCTGCTCAACCTCGACCTGCTGACCAGCCAGGTGGGCACGAGCACGATCATCGCGATCCTCGTGCTGCTGGTCTGGCTCGCGTGGCTGCAGCTGGTCGTCTGCGTGCTGGTCGAGATCTACGCCGGGCTGCGCCGGGTCGGCATGCCGGCCCGGGTTCCGCTCTCCGGCGGCACGCAGATGTTCGCCAACCGGCTGGTCTCGGCGGCCATGCTGCTGTTCACCGTCTCGGCGGTGGCCCTGCCGATCGCGAAGCTGACCAGCCTGCCGCCCGCCGCTCCCGGCATCGTCTCCACCGGGCTCTCCACGACGTCCGGCCCGGCCTCCGACGAGCGGGCCGAGCTGGAGCCGGTGCAGAAGGCCAAGAAGGTCTACGTGGTGCAACCGCCGCACGGGCGCCACCACGAGAGCCTGTGGGAGATCGCCGAGAAGTGCCTCGGCGACGGGCGCCGCTACCCGGAGATCTACCGGCTCAACCAGCACAAGGAACAGCCCGACGGCAGCCGCCTCCACATGGCCGACCTGATCAGGCCCGGCTGGGTCCTGGACATGCCGGACGACGCGCGCAACATCCACCTCGTCCCGGCCTCCCAGCCGCGCGACGACACCCTCAAGGACCACCGGGACAAGCCGGTGGAGCTGGACGGCCGTACCCAGACCTTCACCCCCGGCCGCGCCGACCTTCCGGCGGAGCCCGCGCCCGAGGTCGCCGACCCCCGCGACAGGGCCGGTGACAGGTCCGGTGACAGGAGCGGGGAAAGGGCCGGCGAGAGGATCGGTGCCGACGGGACGCGGGAGACCGGTACTGGACAGGCGCGCCACGACGCGACCGAGCGCCCGTCGCACACCGTGCCCGACAGCGGGCGGCAGGACCCCGGACAGGTGGAACGGCGAGACCCGGCGGCGGTGGCGGAACCCCCCGGTAGCGGGCAGGACGCGGGGCAGGAGGCCGGGCTGGGGATGCTCGACTACCTGGCGGGGGCCTCGCTCGCGGCGGCCGGGCTGCTGGCGGCGCTCGGACGCAGGCGCAGGCAGCAGCTCTGGCACCGGGCGTTCGGGCACCGGATCACCCGGCCCAGGGACGATGCCGCCCAGGCCGAGCTCGCGCTCAGGCTCGGTGCCGACGCCCCCGGCAGCCGGATGCTCGACGTCGGGCTCCGGCTCCTCGGCAGGTCCCTCGCCGCCCAGAACCGCGTCCCGCCCACGATCTACGCCGCCCACCTGTCGCCGCAGACCCTCGACCTGTGGATCCACCCGCCCGACCCCGACGCCCCCGCCCCCTGGACCGCCCACGACGGCGGCCAGGTCTGGCGGCTTCCCGCGCACGAGGGCCGGATGCTCGACGAGCGGGCGCTCGCCGACGCGCCCGCCCCGTACCCGGGGCTGGTCTCGCTCGGCTCTAACGGCGAGGGCCGGGTGCTCGTCGACCTGGAGGCCGCCCACGGGCCGATCAGCATCAACGGCCCGCAGGCCACCGCCGCCCTGGCCGCGCTCGCGGTGGAGCTGGCCACCAACCGCTGGTCGGACCGGATGCGCGTCACCCTGGTCGGCTTCGGCGAGGAGCTGACCGTGATCGCCTCCGACCGGATCAGGTACGTGGGCGGCCTGGCGGAGATCCTGCCCGAGCTGGAGGCCGGGGCCGGGGGGCGCGCTCATGGCGGTGAGGTGCTCACCGGCCGGATCCACGGGCGCGCCGCCGACCCGGTCTGCACCCCGCACTACCTGCTGTCCGCGATCGCCCCCACCCCCGAGGAGGGCCGCCGGCTGGCGCTGCTCGCCAGGAAGGGCGTCAGGACGGCCGCCGGGTACGTCATCGCGGGCGACGTGCCGCACGCCACCTGGAACTGGACGATCACCGAGGAGGGCCGCGCCGAGATCGACGCGCTCGGCTTCGACGTGGCCGCGCAGCTGCTGCCCCGCCGCCAGTACCGGGCGCTGGTCGACCTGTTCCTGGCGACCGAGCGGCTGGAGGGAGAGCCGCTTCCCGACGAGCCGGAGCCGGTCACGCACACGCCCTCGGTCGAGGTGCGCGTCCTCGGCCCCGCGGAGGTCGTCGGCCCCCCGCCCATGGAGGAGGGGCGGGCCGTGATCGCCGTCGAGATGGCCGTCTACCTGGCGACGCATCCCGGCGGCGTCCACCCCGTGGTGCTCGGCGGCATCCTCTGGCCGAGGGGCGTGCAGCCGGTGGTCAGGGACGCCACGATCGCCAGGGTCGTCGCCTGGCTGGGCACCGACAGCCAGGGGCGGCCCAACCTCTACGCCGACGAGTCCGGGCGGCTGCGGTTCGGCCCCGAGGTGCGCACCGACTGGATGCTCTTCCGCGACCTCGTCCGTCAGTCGCACGCCAACCCCGCCGGGCGCCCCGCGCTCCTCGAGAGGGCACTGAGCCTGGTACGGGGCCCGCTGCTGAACGGTCGCCCGCGTGGCCGCTACGCCTGGCTGGCAGCCGACGACCTGGAGTACAACGTGACCGCGGGCGTCGCGGACGCCGCGCACCGGCTCTGCGAGGTGCGGCTGGCCCGCGGCGAGACCGACCAGGCCGTGGCGGCGGTGCGCGCCGGGCTGCTGCTGGCCGCCGACGACGAGGGGCTCTGGCGCGACCTGCTGCGGGCCACCCACCTCACCGCCGACCCCGTCCGCCTGCGCGCCGTGGTCGACGCCCTGCACCGGCGGGCCGCCTCCCATCCCTACGGCGGCGGGATGGCCCCCGAGACCGAGGCCCTCATCGACGAGCTGCTGCCCTCGTGGCGGATGCGCTCGGCCCCGACGGCATGACGGGCCGGGCGGACCCGGCCCGCGCGGCGGACGTCACGCGGTGGCGGGCGGGTGCCGTGCCGGACGACCGTCGAGCGGGAGACGCGGGAGGTCGTGGTGAGGGCGGTGGTGTGGCGGGTCGCCGTACGGAGGCGGACAACGAGGAGAGAGCCATGCCGAATCGCGCATATCGGTGGTTTCGGCGGTTGGGCGCTCCTAACGTGATCGGTGTGCGTGTCGCGATCGCGCTGGTCGTGCTCCTGTCGGCGGCCTGTGCCCCGTCGGAGGCCGAGCGGTTCACTCCCGCTGATCTTCCCCCCGAGACCTCCTCGCCAAGCCCCGCGCCGACGGCGCCGAAGGTGGAGACGGTCGAGGTCTCTCCCGACGTCCAGGTGGTGGTGGAGTGGCCGGCCATAACCGACCGGGATGCCATCGCGATGATCAATTCTTTCCGCGACTACCGTGCCGGGTCCTTCCGGGCGGTCGTCACCAGGGGTCGGGACGTCGCGTACCGCGAGACGGTCCAGGAAGGGGCGAGCCTGGACGCGTACGCGTGGGTGAAGGCGTTCCTGGACCAGCGACGCTCGGTGCGCGGGATCTCCCGGCTGTACTCGCTGAACGTCGTCTCGGTCACCGGCAGGGGGGCCGAGCTGAACGCGTGCGTGGACGAGACCGGGATGCGGCTGCTGGACGCGGAGACCGGGAAGGCGGTCCGCAGGCAGCCCGACTGGGCCAGGCGTCCCTTCCTCCAGGTCGCCGGTCTCCGGCGGGGCGACGACGGGATCTGGCGGATCAAGCTGCTCCAGCACGCCAAACCTTTCAGTGAAGCCTCGAAGGGATGTCATCGATGATCATGAATATGGTGGTCGCGGGGCTGCTCCTGCTCGCTCCGAATCCCGGTGGCGGCGGTGGTGGCTCCGACGTCCAGGTCCGAGGCGGCCAGGAGGGGAACACGGCGCGGATCAGCCTCAAGAACTCCCAGATCATCATCAGCGGGAACGGCCGCGGGGGGAGGAGCGACGGCTATCGGCTCAAGCGTCCCTGCTGGTACGAACCCGCTCAGAACGCCTCGGACATGCTGGACTTCCAGCAGCGGTCGACCCGGGTGGACCCCGGCGCGCCACAGACCCGGCAGGAGGCCCTCGAGCCGTTCGTGGAGAAGCTCGGCGAGGAGGGGCGCTGGTGGACGGTCGCCCACGACGCGTCCGATCCCAATGGGGTGAGCTGTCAGATGGGGCTGGACACCTACGTGTTCGTGCCGCCCGGCACGACCCCGCCCGCCGGGATCACCATGGCCGAGCTGGTCGACATCGCCCGCGCCGCGCTGACCGTGCCCGAGCCGAAGGTCGAGATCAATCCGGACGCCAAGAGCTACGTCAACCTGCCGACCTGGGTCTGGCTGGGCGACGTCGGCGAGACCACCAGGTCCGTGACCGCGACGCTGCCCGGGATCATGAGCGCCACCGTGACCGCCACCCTCGGGAACATCGAGATCGACTCGGGCACCACCGGCGAGCGGGCGGATGTCGTGGAGACGGGATGTGGTGTGAGCGGCAAGCCGTACGCGAAGGGCGAGGAATTCACCTGTGGTGTGAACTACCGGCGGGCCTCGATCGACCAGCCGCGCGGTGTCTACGTGCTGGAGGTCACCTCGGTCTGGGACATCGGGGTCGAAGGTGTCGGGGGTGACGTGGCGCCCTTCGCCTACGACCCGGTCGAGGTCGGGGCCACCCGAGACATCCCGGTGGGCGAGGTGCAGAGCACGGTCAGGAAGACCGGCTAGCCGTCCGGGCCGGTCACGTGCCCGTGACCGGCCACGGCGGGGTGCGGAGCACGGCGGGGAAGGCCGGTCAGCGGCCCTCCTGCCGGGGCCGGAGCCGTTCGGCGGCCGGTGCCCCCTCGTGGGTGAGCAGCCACTGCTTGACCGGGGTGCCGTAGTAGTAGCCGCCGTACCCGCCGGTGGACGGCAGGATGCGGTGGCAGGGGACGAACGGCGCGATCAGGTTCCGCGCGCACGCGCTCCCGGCGGCCCTGGCCGCGGTCCTGGGCAGCCCCGCCCGCTCGGCGAGCTCGGCGTAGCTGATCGTGACGCCCGCGGGCACCTGGCGCAGGGCGGTGAGCAGCCGCTGCCGGACGGGCGTGCCCGGCTGTTCCACCGGCACCGCGTCGAGGGCGGTCAGGTCGCCGTCCAGGTAGTCGCGTACCGCCCGCGCGGGCAGGCCCAGATCGTCGGTGAGGGTCAGCCCCTCGGCGCGCAGCTCCGGGGAGAGCCGGGCGAACATCTCGTCCGGCCCCGTGGTGGTGAAGCCCGCCGCCAGCAGCACGCCCTCGCGGGCGAGCATGGCCAGCGGGCCGACCGGGGTGTCGAGAACCTGTGCCTCTATCATTCCGAGCTCCAAAGGTGCAGCGCGGCGTACGCCCGCCAGGGGCGCCACCGCTCGATGTGATCTTCGGGGATGCCCAGGCAGGCCATGGCCCGCCGCAGGCCGAGGTCTCCGCCCGGCCAGGCGTCCGGGTCGCGCAGCGCCCGCAGCGCGATGTAGCCGGAGGTCCACGGCCCGATCCCGGGAACCTCCAGCAGCCCGGCGACCGCCTCCGCGGGCTCCTGCGCGCCGTCCAGGTCGATCTCGCCGCCCGCCACCCTCGTGGCGAGCGCCTTCAGCGTCGCCACCCGCCGCCCGGTCAGGCCCAGCCCGCCGAGGTCGGCCTCGGCGAGCTCCTCCGCGGACGGGAACAGGTGGGTCAGCCCCTGCCCGCCGGTGGGGCGCCCGGCCCGGGCCGCGACGCGGCCGAGGATGGTACGGGCGCCCGCGACGGAGATCTGCTGGCCGATCACGGCGCGGACGGCCACCTCGAACCCGTCCCAGGCGCCGGGCACGCGCAGTCCGGGGCGGGCGGCGACGAGCGGTCCCAGCGAGGTTTCGCCGAGGGCGGAGGAGATGGCCTCGGGGTCCGCGTCGAGGTCGAGGAGGCGGCGGCAGCGGGCCACGATCCTGGCCAGGCGGCGGGTGTCGTCGACGCTCACGTCCAGCCGTACGTGGCCGGGCCCGGGGGTGAGGGTGATCGTGCCGCCGGGGACGGCCCGGCTGTAGGACGTGTCGTCCGCGCGTTCCAGGCCGGGGATCGCCCTCGCCCCGAGGAACCGCATCAGGGTCGCGGCGTCGTAGGGCTCCCTGCGGTGCAGCCGCAGGGTCAGGGCGTCGCCGCACATCCCGGGCTTGCCTCCCGTCGTCGCCCGCAGCTCGCCGGGGGTGAAGCCGTAGGTGTCCTTCATGGTCGCGTTGAACTGCCGGACGCTGCCGAAGCCCGACGCGAACGCCACGTCGACGATCGGCAGCCCGGTCTCGGTGAGCAGCTGCTTGGCCAGCAGCAGGCGCTTGGTCCTGGCCACGGCCAGCGGACCCACGCCGATCTCCGCGGTGAACAGCCTGTGCAGGTGCCGTCCGGTGATGTGCAGCCGCCCGGCCAGCCGGGTCATCCCGCCGTCGTCCGCCACGCCCTCGTCGATCAGCCGCAGTGCCCGGCCGACCAGGTCGCCCCGGTGGTCCCAGCCGGGATCGCCGGGGCTCAGCTCCGGCCGGCAGCGCTTGCACGGCCGGAACCCGGCCGCCTCGGCGGAGGCCGCGTGACGGTAGAACCGCACGTTGCGGGTGGACGGGGTGCGTGCCGGGCAGATGGGCCTGCAGTAGATGCGGGTGGAGGTGACCGCCGTGTAGAACCGCCCGTCGAACCGGGCGTCCCTCGCGGCCACCGCGCGGTAACAGGAGTCGAAGTCGAGCTCTTTCACGGACACGCCGACGACGTTACCCGCGGCGCACGGGGTACGGCTGGCGGGAATCGGACGTGGCCGTGGCGGCCCGTCACGGGGAGGAGGCCGGGAATCGGGCGTGGCCGTGGCGGCCCGTCACGGGGAGGGGGCCGGGAATCGGGCGTGGCCGTGGCTGCCCCGTCACGGGAGGAAAGGCCGGGAACGGGCACGTGCCCGTGGCGGTCCGTCACGGGGTGGGGAGGCCGGGGACGGATGTGGCCGTGGCGGCCGTCACGACCGTCACTTGGAGGAGACGCCGACCCCGATCTCGAACTCCCGGTAGACGCGGGCCCAGAATCCGTCGCGGAGCCAGACGCGTGCCTCGGGGTAGGGGCGCAGGGAGTGGCCCAGCTCCTTCTCCGCCTCGATGAGCAGCTCGGTGTCGATCACCGTGGGCAGGATCGGCCCTGGCAGCAGGTCGCGGATGTTGTCGCGGCCGCGGGTGAGGATCCACTTCTGGGCCACGTGCTCGCCGACCTCCTCGACGCGCGGGCGGCTCGGGCCCAGCTTGGTGACCTGGCCCACCGGGGCCTTGGGCTTGGCGGCGGCGGTGCGCCCGGCGAAGACCTGGGCGGGGGAGGGGGCGATCGGGGGGACCGGCACCGGCACCGGCGCGGGGGCGCGGCTGAAGAAGGACCGCAGGAAGTCGGCGCTGATGATCTCGACGGTGTCGGACTCCCAGACCAGGCGCTCGGCCTGGTTGGTGCCGTAGGGGGGCTCCACACCCCACAGGTGGATCCGCACCCCGTAGGCCTGGGCGGCCTCGACGGCGGGGACCATGTCCTCGTCCCCGGCCAGCAGTATTGTGTCGCTCACCGCGTGGTGCCTGGCCAGCGCCTCCAGATCGCTCCTGATCTGCGCGTCCACGCCCTTCTGCTGGCCCCGCGCGTTCAGGTTGCCCAGGCGCACCTTGACCCAGGGAAGCTGGGCGATGACCCGCTGGTCCACGGTCGGCACCCGGTCGCGGGCGGCGTCGTACCAGTAGATCCGGAGCAGCTCGCCGTGGATGCGCTCCTCCGCGTGCTTCTGCAACGCCTGGATCAGCTCGTCGGCCGCCACCCGGTATTCCTTGCGCTCCTTGGCACTCAGGAGCACCTCCCCTGCCGCCGCGTACAGATAACCGACGTCGACCAGGACGGCGTACTTCGCGGCGATGGGACGTGACGTGAGGTCCAGGATGGTCATGTCGTCCTCCAGGCCTCGGAACTAGCTGATCGGCTGACTATATGCGCCCATTTCTTAGATGGTCCCAACTCTCGCGCAACTTGACACCCTGTTCCCGGGATCTATCTCGGCAGTGCGCTCGATCGCCATGCGCCTTGCCCGACAGGAAGTGCTTTTCGCATGCGATGTGAGTGATTGCTCCAGGATTTCGATGTCTGTGAGGCTTTCGACGCCGGACTCGCCGGTGCGGCACGCGTTGAGAGGGCGATCACCACCGCGGCGATCTCCTCGGGTGTCGCATCTCCTTTAATGATCTTCAAATGTCTCATAGCGGAATGTTCCCGTGCTTCTTCGGGGGCAGGGTCGCGCGCTTGTTGCGCAGGGTCCGCAGCGCCTTGACGATCTGGACCCGGGTGTCGGAAGGGCGGATCACGGCGTCCACATACCCACGTTCGGCCGCGAGATACGGGTTGGCGAGCGTGTCCTCGTACTCGGTGACGAACCTGGCCCGCTGGGCGTCCGGATCCTCGGCCGCGGCGAGCTCGCGCCGGTAGAGGATGTTGACCGCGCCCTGCGCGCCCATCACCGCGATCTGCGCGGTCGGCCAGGCCAGGTTGACGTCGGCGCCCAGGTGCTTGGACCCCATGACGTCGTACGCCCCGCCGTACGCCTTGCGGGTGATGACCGTGACCAGGGGCACGGTCGCCTCCGCGTAGGCGTAGAGCAGCTTGGCGCCGCGCCGGATGATCCCGTTCCATTCCTGGTCGGTGCCCGGCAGGAATCCGGGGACGTCGACGAATGTCAGGACGGGAATGTTAAAGGCGTCGCACGTACGGACGAATCTCGCGGCTTTCTCGGAGGCCGCGATGTCCAGCGTGCCGGCGAAACTCATCGGCTGGTTGGCGACGATCCCCACGGAGCGCCCCTCGACCCGGCCGAAACCCACGAGGATGTTGGGCGCGAATTGCGCGTGCACCTCCAGAAATTCGCCGTCGTCCAGGACGTGTTCGAGAACCGTGTGCATGTCGTAGGGCTGGTTCGCCGAGTCGGGGATCAGCGTGTCGAGCTCGCGGTCGGAGTCGGTGGTCTCCAGCGGCGGATCGGCGTCGAACGCCGGGGCCTCGTCCATGTTGTTGGACGGCAGGTAGGACAGCAGCGCCCTGGCGAACTCCAGGCAGTCGGCCTCGTCGGACGCCTCGTAGTGGGCCACGCCCGAGCGGGAGCTGTGCGTGTGCGCCCCGCCGAGCTCCTCGAACGTCACCTCCTCGCCGGTGACCGTCCTGATCACGTCGGGGCCGGTGATGAACATGTGCGACTTCTCCGACACCATAAGCACGAAGTCGGTGAGCGCGGGCGAGTAGACGGCGCCGCCCGCGCAGGGGCCCATGACCAGCGAGATCTGCGGGATCACCCCGGAGGCGTGGACGTTCCGCTTGAAGATCTCGGCGTACAGGCCCAGCGAGACGACGCCCTCCTGGATGCGGGCCCCTCCGGAGTCGTTGATCCCGATCACCGGGCAGCCGGTCTTCAGCGCGTGGTCCATGACCTTGACGATCTTCTCACCGAAGACCTCGCCCAGGGAGCCGCCGAAGACGGTGAAGTCCTGGGCGAACACCGCCACCGGGCGGCCGTCGACCGTGCCGTACCCGGTCACGACCCCGTCGCCGTACGGCCGCTCGCGCTCCAGGCCGAAGCTCGTGGACCGGTGCCTGGCGAGCTTGTCGAACTCCACGAAGCTGTCCTCGTCGAGGAGGGCGAGCACCCGCTCCCTGGCGGTCATCTTCCCCGCGGCGTGCTGCTTCTCGACGGCGCGCGCCGAACCCGCATGGGCCGCCTCGCCCAAGCGGCGCTCCAGGTCGGCCAGCTTCCCGGCCGTGGTGTGGATGTCGGGTCCGGGATCCAGTGGTTCGGCGCTCAGGGACTCGCTCATCCCAGCAGGGTAACCGTCGTCTCACATCGCGAACTATCGGGGGCGATCGTTCGTTTCCCGTGCGAGGCGGCCGATCGCGCGGGCCGCGGAAGGGAGGCGCCATGCCGGAGATCACGGAGGCGGTAAGGACGCGGGGGCTGCTCAAGAGGTTCGGGCAGCAGGTGGCCGTGGGAGGTGTCGACCTGGTGGTGCCGCAGGGCAGCTTCGCCGGGCTGGTCGGCCCCAACGGCGCCGGGAAGACCACCACGCTCAGCATGGTCACCGGCCTCCTGCGCCCCGACGGCGGTTCGGTCCACATCGGCGGCGCCGACGTCTGGCGCGACCAGGTCGCGGTCAAGGGCCGCATCGGCGTGCTCCCCGAGGGGCTGCGCCTGTTCGAGCGGCTGTCGGGCAGGGAGTTGCTCTCCTACAACGGCCAGCTCCGCGGCATCCCCAGGGCCGAGGTGGGGCGGCGGGCGGAGGAGCTGCTGAAGGTCATGGACCTGACCGAGTCGGCCGACAAGCTCGTCGTCGACTACTCCACCGGCATGCGCAAGAAGATCGGCCTGGCCGCGGCGCTGCTGCACAACCCCGGGGTGCTCTTCCTCGACGAGCCGTTCGAGGGCGTCGACCCGGTCAGCGCCAACACGCTCGTCGAGGTGCTCAGGCGCTACACCGCCTCCGGGTCGACGGTGATCTTCTCCAGTCACGTCATGGAGCTCGTCGAGCGGCTGTGCGACTGGGTCTCGGTGATGGACCGCGGGCGGATCGTCGCCCAGGGGCCGCTGGACGAGGTCAGGGCGGGCCGCGGCCTCAACGAGGCCTTCCTCGGCCTGGTCGGCGCCCGGGGCGGCGACGACGGCCCGGGGGGACGGGAGGGCCTGTCGTGGCTGGGCGCGACCCCCTCGTGAGCGCGCCGGACGGGGCCGGGGGGCAGCGGTACGGGAGGGGTGACGGGGTGAGCGCGGGCGTGCGAGAGGACACCGGCGCGGGAGGCGCGGGTATCGTGCGGGTGGGGCCCATGGTGTTCGTGCGGCTCAAGCTGCGGCTCGTCGCCGGGAACCTGAGCGGCAGCACCCAGCGACTGCTGGGGTTCGTCTTCACGGCGATCGCCGCGTTCCTCTTCGGCACCCTCGGTTTCCTGTCGATGGCCACGCTGCGCGTCGCGCCCGCCGACGTCGCCCTGGAGACCGTGACCGTGCTGTTCACCGTCTTCCTGGTGGGCTGGGCGGTCGTGCCGCTGCTGGCGTTCGGGCTGGACGACACGCTCGACCCGTCGCGCCTGGCCCTGTTCCCGCTGCGGACCGGGCAGCTGGCCACCGGCATGTTCGCGGCCTCGGTCACCGGCGTGTGGCCGCTCGCCTCGCTGGCTGTGATGGCCGGGGCCGTGGCCGGTCTGGCCACCGGGATCGGCGGGGTGATCCTGGGCGCGGTCGCGGTGCTGCTCCACTTCGCGCTCTGCGTCACGCTCTCCCGGCTGGTCACCACGTCGCTGTCGGGGATCCTGCGCACCCGCAGGGGTCGCGACGTGCTGGCCGTCTCGGTGGTCTTCTTCGTCCTGGCGGCCCAGCTGCCCAACCTGCTGCTCAACGGCGGTCTGTCGGCCGACCCCAGGGTCGTGCTGCACGACGTCGCCTCGGTGCTGAGCTGGACCCCCTCCGGCGTCGCGGCCCGCTCCATCGCCGACGGCGGCCTTCCGGCGGTCGCGGGGTCGGCCCTGCTCGCGGTCCTGATCGCCGGGGTCGGGTGGTTGTGGATCGCGGCGCTGCGCCGCTCCCTGGTCTCCCCCGACGCCTCCACCCAGGGCGCGTCGGTGCGCAACTCCCGGGGCCTGCTGACCAGGATCCTGCCCGACGGCCCGCTCGCCGCGGTCGCGGGAAAGGAGCTCAAGTACGCCCGGCGCGACCCGCGCGGCAGGGTCGGCTGGTTCGCCGCCGTCGCGGTCACCGGTGTGATGGCCTTCTCGCTGTACGGGGACGGCGCCGGCGCGGCCGGGGGCGTCCTGGCGATCACCCCCGGCTGCATCGGCGCGGTGATGATCAGCATCCAGTGGTGCAACGCCTTCGGCATCGACGGCCGCTCCCTGTGGATGAACGCCGTCGCCTACGGCACCGACCGCGACTGGCGCACCGACATCGCCGGGCGGCACCTGGCCGTGGCGACGATCGCGGTCCCGCTGCTGCTCCTGCTCGCCACGGTCGCGGCACTGCTGGCCGGGGACGTCCTCTGGGCGGTTCCGGCCGCGCTCACCGCCTGGGGCGTCCTCGGGGCCGGGCTCGGCGTGGGCGCGCTGACCAGCGTGCTGATGCCGTACACCGTGCCCGAACGCCTGAACGCCTTCACCGGCGCGGCGCCGGGGCAGGGCGGTATCGCCTTCGTGGCGTCGTTCGGCGCGCTGATCGGCACCGGCCTGCTCGCGCTGCCGATCGTCCTGCCGATCCTGCTGGGCCTCACGTGGGTCAGCGTGCTGGCGGTGCCGTACGGGCTGCTGGTCTCCTGGGGCGGCCGGAGGCTCGCGGGAAAGATCGCCTTCGCCAGGTATCCGGCGCTCCTGGAGGCGAGTTCCATGGCCACCTGACGATCATCCGGCGGACCGTCGGAACGGCCCGCCGGAGGCGGCGGGAACGGCCCGTGAACGGTCTCCCGAATGGTCTAGTCCAATGGGTGAGACCGGTCTCCGTTCGACAAAACGGACTGGGTACGCTGGCGGGCATGCCCGCCACCGTGTCCCATCAGGCAGAGCGTTCCTCCGCTGTCACCGAGATGCCCGACGAGCTGCGCGCGGACGTGCGACTGCTCGGTGAGCTCCTGGGGCAGGTCATCGCCGAGCATGGCGGCGATGACCTGCTCGCCGATGTCGAAAGGCTGCGCAAGGCCGTCATCGGGGCCCGCAGAAAGCAGGTGTCGGTCGACGAGATCACCGCGATGGTGGCCGAGTGGCCGATCGAGCGCGCGGTGCAGATCGCCCGCGCGTTCACCTGCTACTTCCACCTGGCGAACCTGGCCGAGGAACACTTCAGGATCCGCATCCTCCGGGTCCGCGACACCGGCGAGGAGCCGCTGCCCGAGTCCCTGGCCCAGGCCGTCCAGGAACTCGGCGACGGGAAGGTCGCCGACCTGGTCGAGGGACTGCGCCTGCACCCGGTGCTGACCGCGCACCCCACCGAGGCCCGCAGGCGTGCCGTGGTCACCGCGATCCAGCGCATCAGCGGCCAGCTCGCCGCGTACAACAGCTCCGACAGGGGCGCGGCCGAGCGGGCGGAGACCCGGCGGCGGCTGCTGGAGGAGATCGACCTGCTGTGGCGGACCGCCCAGCTGCGGTCCACCAAGCTCGACCCGCTGGACGAGGTGCGCACCGCGATGGCGGCCTTCGACGAGACCCTCTTCCGGGTGGTCCCGCAGGTCTACCGCGCCCTGGACGCCGCGCTCGGCGGAGGGGCCGGCACCGGCAAGCCCCGGGCCCGCGCCTTCATCAGGTACGGCAGCTGGATCGGCGGCGACCGCGACGGCAACCCGAACGTCACCTCCAAGGTGACCAGGGACGCCGTGCTCATCCAGGCCGAGCACGTGCTGATCGCCCTGGAGAACGCCACGCTCAGGATCGGCCGCTCCCTCACCCTCACCGCCGACTACACCCCCGCCTCCGCCGGGCTGCGGGCCGCGCTGTCGAGCGCGGTGAACGACCACCCCGACGTGGTCTCGGAGATGGCCACCCGCTCCCCGAGGGAGCCGCACCGGCAGTGGCTGATGTTCGTCGCCGCCCGCATCGCGGCCACCCGCCAGCGCGGCCTCGACCTGGCCTACCGCTCGCCGGAACAGCTCCTGGCCGACCTGCGCATCGCCCAGGACTCGCTGGTCGAGGCCGGCGCGAACCGGCAGGCGTACGGGGAGCTGCAGCACCTCATCTGGCAGGTGGAGACGTTCGGCTTCCACCTGGCCGAGCTGGAGGTCCGCCAGCACTCGCAGGTCCACGCCGCCGCGCTGGAGGAGATCGCCGCCGGGCGCACCTCCGAGCGGACCGAGGAGGTCCTGGCCACGATCCGCACGATCGCCTGGATCCAGGAGCGGTTCGGGGTGACCGCCTGCTCCCGCTACGTCGTCTCCTTCACCCGCTCGGCCGACGACATCGCCGCCGTCCACGCGCTGGCCGCTCACGCGATGGGCGACCGGGCGCCGCTGCTCGACGTGGTCCCGCTGTTCGAGTCGGGCGCCGACCTGGCCGCCGCCCCCACGGTCCTGTCGGGGATGCTGGAGATCCCGGCCGTGCGGGCGAGGCTCGCCGACGACCGGCGCCTGGAGGTCATGCTCGGCTACTCCGACTCCGCCAAGGAGCTCGGCCCGGCCGCCGCGACCCTGAAGCTGTACGAGGCCCAGGAGGCGCTGGCCGCCTGGTCGGCCGAGCACGGCGTGCCGCTGACGCTGTTCCACGGCCGGGGCGGCGCCCTGGGCCGGGGCGGCGGCCCGGCCAACCGGGCCGTGCTCGCGCAGGCCCCCGGCTCGGTCGGCGGCAGGTTCAAGGTCACCGAGCAGGGCGAGGTCATCTTCGCCCGCTATGGCCACGACGCCATCGCCCGCCGCCACATGGAGCAGGTCACCTCGGCGGTGCTGCTCGCCTCCACCCCGTCCATCGAGGCCCGTACGGCCGAGGCGGCGGGGCGCTTCCGCGGCGTGGCCGGGCGGGTCGCCTCCGCCTCGGAGAAGGCCTACCGGCGGCTGACCGAGGCGCCGGGCTTCCCCGAGTGGTTCTCCCTGGTCAGCCCGCTGGAGGAGATCGGCTCGCTCCGCCTGGGCTCCCGCCCCGCCCGGCGCGGCCTCGGCGCGCCCCGGTCCCTGGACGACCTGCGGGCCATCCCGTGGGTGTTCGCCTGGGCCCAGACCCGGGTCAACCTGCCGGGCTGGTACGGCCTGGGCAGCGGCCTGGAGGCGGTGATCTCCGAGGCGGGCCTGGACGAGCTGCGCGCCGCCTACCGCGAGTGGCCGCTGTTCGCCTCGCTGCTGGACAACGTGGAGATGTCGCTGGCCAAGACCGACCGCGACATCGCCGCCCGCTACCTCGCGCTCGGCGCCAGGGACGACTTCGTCGAGCAGGTCCTGGCCGAGTACGACCTCACGCGCCGGCTGGTCCTGGAGATCACCGGCCACACCCGCCTGCTGGAGGACCGCAGGGTCCTGTCCCGCGCGGTGCAGCTCCGCGACCCGTACGTGGACGCGCTCTCGCACCTGCAGCTGCGCGCCCTGTCCAGGCTCCGCGCGGACGAGGGACTGTCGGAGGACGAGCGCGAGCGGCTGTCCACGCTGCTGCTCCTGTCGGTCAACGGCGTCGCCGCGGGCCTGCAGAACACCGGATGATCCGCGAGGCGAGGGCCGGGGACCTCCCGGCCGTGGAGAGCCTGGTCGAGGCGGCCTACCGGCCGTGGGCGGACCTCATCGGGGTCCGCCCCAAGCCGATGGACGACGACTACGCCGCCCATGTGGCGGCCGGCCGTCTGCACGTGCTGGACCTTCCGGGCGGCCTTCCCGGAGAGGACGGGCACGCGGGGATCGCCGGGCTGATCGTGCTGGTTCCCGAAGAGGGCGTGCTGCTGGTGGACAACGTGGCGGTGGCTCCCGGCCTGCACGGCCGGGGGTTCGGCAGGCGCCTGCTGTCCTTCGCCGAGGAACGGGCCCGCGCCGCGGGCCTCGACGCCCTGCGCCTGTACACCCACGCCCGCATGGAGCCGAACATCGCCCTCTACCGGCACCTCGGGTACGAGATCACCGAGCGCCGCGAGTCCGGCCCGCGCGATGTCGTCTTCATGGCCAAACGGCTCCCCGGCTGACGGAGACGGCTCCCCAGGATCCAATATGGGTGATTCTTAATGGAAGCGGACTAAAGGATGCCGAGGCGGACGTTCGGGGGCCGGAGCGGGCGGCTCAGGGGCCGCTACGGGGTGTCTCGGGCGGGGCGTCCGGGACGGGATCGTTCGAGAAGCGGGGCGGCAGGGACAGGGGCGTTCGAGAACCGGGGCGGCCGGGATGGGGTTGTTCGAGAAGCGGTGCGGGTGGCTCAGCGGCCGATGCGGTGCGCCCCCGCGTAGACGTTGAAGCGCTCCTCGCGCAGGAACCCGACCAGTGTCATCCCGAACTCCCTGGCGAGGTCGACGGCGAGGGACGACGGCGCGGAGACCGCGCAGACGACCGGCAGGCCCGCGGTGAGGGCCTTCTGCATGATCTCGTAGCTGGTCCGCCCGCTGACCATGAGCACGTGCCCGCCCAGCGGCAGCCTCCCGGTCATCATGGCCCAGCCGACCAGCTTGTCCAGCGCGTTGTGCCGCCCCACGTCCTCGCGGACCGCGAGAGGCTCACCCCCGGCGGTGAACAGGCCGGCCGCGTGCAGCCCGCCGGTCTTGCCGAAGATCCCCTGGGCGCTTCTCAGCCTGCCGGGAAGGCCGTACAGGACCTCGGGGGAGACGGGCACGTCCTCCTGGCCGGGCAGCGGAGAGCAGCGGCCGCGCAGGGCGTCGAGGCTGGCGGTACCGCAGACGCCGCACGCGCTCGACGTCATGAAGTGCCGGTCGAGCGAGGGCAGGTCGGGCAGCCCGCCGCGCAGCCGCACGGTCACCGTGTTGTAGCGCGCCTCCGGCGGCACGTCCTCGTCGGTGCAGTAGGCGATGGAGGCGATGTCCGCCGGTGCCGCGACGCCCTCGCCGTACAGGAATCCGGCGGCCAGCTCGAAGTCGTGGCCGGGGGTGCGCATGGTGATCGCGACCGTGCGGCGTTCCTCGCCCGCCTGGATGCGGATCTCCAGCGGCTCCTCGGTGGCCAGGTCGTCCCGGCGCTCGTGGATCGTCCCCGCCCGCATCTGCCCGACCCGCGCCCGGGTGGTGGGCCCCGGCCTCCGCACGACCTCCACCGCCTCGAAGCCCGGACCCGCCTCCGAGCTCGGAGCGTTTTCCACGTCGGCGCCGTTGCGTGCGGGGAGATGTCTGCTCATGCGTTCATCATCTCTTTTCGCCTCTTTTCGCCGCCGCCTGAACAGGTCTCACCCCGGCCGAAAGCCAGACCTTGCCCGCCGCCCCAGACTTCGACAACAGTATTCCCTGGTCATTGGATTAATTCGGTAACAGGGGGTCGTTAGTGGAGGCAAGATGGCTAAGTGCTCGACTCGCCCTTCACTGATCTCGACCGCCCGCCGCTCTCCCAGGCGGCGCTCACCCGCGCGCTGGTCCGTCCCGGTGGACTCTGGTCCGGCATCTCCGTGGTCGAAAGGACCGGATCGACCAATGCCGACCTCGCGCACGCCGTCCGCGACGGCGCGCGGCAGGGCGCCGTCGTCGTCGCCGAGTCCCAGTTCGCCGGCCGCGGCAGGCTCGGCCGCGTCTGGAGCGCCCCGCCGCGTTCCGGCCTGACGTTCTCGATCCTCCTGCGTCCCGACCCGCCCATGTCCGAGCAGGGGTGGCTGCCCCTGCTCGTCGGCCTGGCGGTCGCGTCGGCGGTGCGGAAGGTCGCCGAGGTCGACGTACGGCTCAAGTGGCCCAACGACCTGCTGATCGGCGAGCGCAAGCTCGCCGGGGTGCTCGCCGAGCGGATCGACAGCGCGGTGATCGTGGGCGTCGGGCTCAACGTGAGCGTGCGCCCCGAGGAGCTGCCGGTGGAGACCGCCACCTCCCTGGCCATCGAGGAGGCCGCCTGCGTCGACCGCGATCCGATCCTGCGCGCGATGCTGCGGGAGATCGAGACCCACTACCGCGAGTGGTCGGAGGCGAACGGCGACGTCGAGGCCTGCGGCCTGCGGGCCGCCTACCTCGCGATCAGTGCCACGGTCGGGCGGGAGGTCCGGGTGGAGCTGCCCGGCGAGCGGGTGCTCACCGGCACCGCCACCGGTGTCGACCGCGCCGGACGCCTGCTCGTCGACGCCAAGGGGGAGGAGCACGCGCTCAGCGCGGGTGACGTCGTGCATGTTCGACCTCACAGCTCATGACGTGGGGCATGAAGGCGTGCCACGATTTGCCCCATGGGTCTACCCGATCACCACATGACGGAGGGGGAGCGACGGATCAGGTCGTTCCACCCTCACTGGAAGCGACTTATCGGCCCGTTCCTCGCGTTGATCCTGATCATCGTGGGGTCCGGCGCCGCTCTTTTCTTCATGCCCGAGTTCGAGTACCGGTTCCAGGCGCTCGTCGCGGTGGCCGTGGTCGCCGTCGGCCTGCTGACCGTGTGGTCGTTCATCCCATACCTGCGCTGGAAGAACACCTCGTACGTCCTTACCTCGCACCGGTTCACCATCGGCACGGGGGTGCTGAACACGTCCGTCGACGACATCCCGATGACCAAGGTGAACACGGTCAGCGCCGACCAGACCCTCCTGGAGAGGCTCTTCGGCTGCGGCACACTGGTCGTCGAGTCGGCGGGCGACCACGGCCGGATCACGCTGCGGGACATTCCCCGGATCCAGGAGGTGCGGGCCGAGCTGTTCCGCGCGATCGACGACGCGGCGGACGGGGAGCCCTCGGAACCCGGCGGGCGGTGACCCATGGGGCCTGACCTCCTGGGCCTGGGTGAGGGCGGGGACGAGACGGAGGTTCCCGCCGGACGCCCGACGGCCGAGCAGATCAAGCGCCTCTTCGTCGGTGCCTCTCCCCGCCACACCCGGATCCAGGTGGCGAGCCTGGCCCGGTTGCCGCAGGAGCTCACCGAGCGGATCTGGCGCGCGCTGGGGTTCGCCACGCTCCCCGATGACACCGTGGCCTTCACCGACGCGGACGTGGCCGTGCTGGAACGGGTCCGGGCGATGATGGAGGGCGGCCTGCTGGACGACCAGACCGTCATCCGGATGGCGAGGGCACTGGGCCAGACGACGGCGCGGCTCGCCCAGTGGCAGGCCGAGATCATGATCGGCGCCATGATCGACCCCGGCCGCCGGCCCACCGACGAGGACCTGACGGCGGTCATGGAGACCTCGCGCCGGCTGCTCCCGGACTTCGAGCAGATGCTGGTGCACGTCTGGCGCGCCCAGCTCGCCGCCGCCGGGACCCGCCTGCTGGCGCTCGCCGACATCACCGACGAGATCGTGCCGGCCCGGCTCGCCCTCGCGGTGGGCTTCGCCGACCTGGTCTCCTTCACCCGGGTCTCCCGCGAGCTGGACGAGCGGGGCCTGGCCGAGCTGGTCGAGGGCTTCGAGTCGCGGGCCTCCGACGTCGTCGCCGAGCACGGGGGGCGGATGGTCAAGACACTCGGTGACGAGGTGTTCTTCACCGCGGCCGACCCGCGGACGGCCGCGGTGATCGCCCTGGACCTGGTCGGCGCGATCCGCGAGTACGGGCCCGACGTGCGGATCGGGCTGGCGTACGGCCCGGTGCTGCCGATCATGGGCGACGTCTTCGGCACGACGGTGAACCTGGCGGCCAGGCTCACCGCCATCGCCCGCCCCGGCACCGTCGTCGCCGACGACAGGCTGGCCGAGGCGCTGAAGGACGTGCCCGGCGTCGAGGTCGGCCGGATCCGCCGGCGCCCGGCCCGCGGCCTTGGGGTCGTGCAGCCGTACGTGTTACGCAGGGCTGGTAATCATTGAGGCCGGCGCCCCAGGGCCGTCCGACCGGTAAGCAGGCCCGCGAGGGCTGAAACCATGACAGATGAGGTGCAGGACATGCCGTACACCGTGCAAGGCGTGGTCGCGCGTGGCAAGGGCGAGCCCGTCTCGCTGGAGACCGTTATCGTGCCCGATCCGGGACCCGGCGAGGCCGTGGTGACGGTCCAGGCCTGTGGCGTCTGCCATACGGACCTGCACTACCGCGAGGGCGGCATCAACGACGAGTTCCCCTTCCTGCTCGGCCACGAGGCGGCCGGGGTGGTCGAGGCGGTCGGCGAGGGCGTCACCGAGGTGGCACCCGGTGACTTCGTGATCCTGAACTGGCGGGCCGTGTGCGGCAGCTGCCGGGCGTGCCTGCGGGGCCGTCCCTGGTACTGCTTCAACACCCACAACGCCACCCAGAAGATGACCCTGGCCGACGGCACGCCGCTCAGCCCGGCCCTGGGCATCGGCGCCTTCATCGAGAAGACGCTGGTCGCGGCCGGGCAGTGCACCAAGGTCGACCCGGCGGCGCCGGCGCAGGTGGCCGGGCTGCTGGGCTGCGGCGTGATGGCGGGCCTCGGCGCCGCCATCAACACCGGCGGGGTGACCCGCGGTGACAGCGTGGCGGTCATCGGGTGCGGCGGCGTCGGTGACGCGGCCATCCTGGGGGCCCGGCTGGCGGGCGCCTCGAAGATCATCGCGGTGGACGTGGACGACCGCAAGCTCGGCTGGGCCAAGGACTTCGGCGCCACTCACACGGTCAACTCCCGCACCTCCGACGTGGTCGAGACGGTCAAGGAGCTCACCGGCGGCAACGGCGCCGACGTGGTCATCGAAGCGGTCGGCCGCCCGGAGACGTACAAGCAGGCCTTCTACGCCCGCGACCTGGCCGGGACCGTGGTCCTGGTCGGGGTGCCCACCCCGGACATGACGCTGGAGCTGCCGCTGCTCGACGTCTTCGGCCGGGGCGGCGCGCTGAAGTCCTCCTGGTACGGCGACTGCCTGCCCAGCCGCGACTTCCCCATGCTCATCGACCTCTACCTCCAGGGGCGGCTCGACCTCGACCGCTTCGTCTCCGAGACGATCGGCCTCGGCGACGTCGAGGAGGCCTTCGCCAAGATGCACCGCGGCGAGGTCCTGCGCTCGGTGGTGATCCTGTGATCGACAGGGTCGTCACCTCCGGCACGTTCTCGCTGGACGGCGGGACGTGGGACGTCGACAACAACGTCTGGATCGTCGGCTCGGCCAGCGAGGTCCTCGTCGTCGACGCCGCGCACGACGCCGCCGCGATCACCGAGCGGGTCGGTGACCGCGAGGTCAAGGCCATCGTCTGCACCCACGCGCACAACGACCACATCGACGCGGCGGCCGATCTCGCCGAGCGGACGGGCGCGCCGATCCTGCTCCACCCGGCCGACCAGGTGCTGTGGGAGATGGTCTACACCGACCTGCCGTACATCCCGCTCGAGGACGGGCAGGTGCTCTCGGCCGGAGGGATCGAGCTGACCGTGCTGCACACGCCGGGCCACGCCCCGGGTGCGGTCTGCCTGTACGGGGCGGACATCGGCGCGGTCTTCACCGGCGACACCCTGTTCAACGGCGGTCCCGGCGCGACGGGGAGGTCCTTCTCCTCCTTCGACACGATCATCGAGTCGATCAAGGGGCGGCTGCTCGCCCTGCCGCCGGGGACGGCCGTGCACACCGGTCACGGCGCCTCCACCACCATCGGCGCGGAGGCGGGGCACCTGGAGGAGTGGCTGGCCAGAGGCCACTGACCCGCTGACCCGCTGACCCGCGGTTCACCGCACTCGGCCCGATCACGCGCCCCGGCCTTCGCCGGGGCGCGTTCGCGTGTTTCGGCGGGCGTGTCCCGTACTCGCACGGGTCCGTATCCGCGAGGCGTCGGCGGGGCGCGGCCTGGGCCGCCGGGGGTGTTTCCGCACGCCGGGATGGGGTTTTCCAGACAGGAAATTCGTGCTTGTGACGGAGGCATTAAGGCTTTGTGTCCTAGTTCACATAGGCAAGCCTAACCAAATGAGTTAGCTTAGGTGTGCCTAACCTATGGTAGCCTTCAGAAAGGTCACACCCCCGTGTACGTATGCGTCTGCCGCGCGGTCACCGAGAACGAGGTGCACGACTGCATCTCGGCAGGGGCCAGAAGCGCGCGCCAGATCCGCGATGCCACGGGCGCCGGTGGCGACTGTGCTTCTTGCGTGCGCAAAATCTGTGCGATCCTAAAGCGGTCCGAAGATTTAATGCCGACCGCATAGCACGAGGAGCCCGCCATGCAGGGCGACAAGAAAATCATCGAACTGCTCAACGAGCAGCTGACCGCGGAGCTGACCGCGATCAACCAGTACTTCCTGCACGCCAAGATGCAGGAGAACTGGGGATACACCAGGCTGGCCAAATACACCCGCGAAGAGTCCATCGACGAGATGCGCCACGCGGAGAAGCTGACCGATCGCATCCTCTTCCTCGAAGGACTGCCCAACTACCAGAAGCTGGGCACCCTGCACATCGGCCAGACCGTCGCCGAGCAGCTTCGCGCCGACATGGACGTCGAACTCGAGGTGGTCACCCGGCTGAAGCCGGCCATCATCCTGATGCGGGAGAAGGGCGATGCCACCTCGGCCCGCCTGTTCGAGGAGATCCTCGAGGACGAGGAGCGCCACATCGACTACCTGGAGACCGAGCTCGGTCTCATCGGGAGCCTTGGAGAGCAGCTCTACCTCGCTCGCTACGCCGAGCCGCCGTCGGCCTCCTGAGGTGAATCAATCAGAACACGCCCGCCAGATCCCTTCTGGTAGGGCGTGTTGTGTTTTGTCGGTCGATCCTTTGGTGGGCCTGTGCTTTCCAGGGACTTCCAATGCGGGAGACCTACTCCGTGGCCCTCGGCCGTTGCGGGATGACTATCCGGGATTTATCAGTGTTTGCCCAGGTCAATGGATAGGTCAACGACGAGTCAAACCGCGCGCTGTACCCGGGAAACGATCCCCTAAGGTCCTACGATCGCAACATGACCTGTGTACTACTCGCCGAGGATGACACCTCGATTTCCGAGCCACTGGCGCGAGCTCTGCGCCGCGAGGGTTATCAAGTAGAGGTGAGCCCTGATGGCCCGCAGGCTCTGGAGCGGGCGCTGTCAGGTGGCATCGACCTGATCGTTCTCGACCTGGGCCTGCCCGAGATGGACGGCCTGGAGGTGGCCCGGCGCATCCGCGCCGAGGGCCACGGAACTCCCGTGCTGATCCTCACCGCCCGTGTCGACGAGGTCGACACGGTGGTGGGCCTCGACGCCGGGGCCGACGACTACGTCACCAAACCGTTCCGCCTCGCCGAGCTGCTGGCGCGCGTCCGCGCGCTGCTGCGGCGTGGCACATCCGAGACGCCCGTTGTCCAGGGCGTGCGCATCGACGCCGACTCCCGTCGCGCGTGGATGGGGGACAAGGAGCTGCATCTGACCACAAAGGAGTTCGACCTGCTGAGGGTCCTGGTCCGCGACGCCGGAAAGGTGGTTACCCGAGAGCAGATCATGCGCGAGGTGTGGGACACCAACTGGTGGGGGTCGACCAAGACCCTGGACATGCACATCTCGTGGCTACGCCGGAAACTCGGTGACGACGCCGCCAAGCCCCGATACATCACCACCGTTCGAGGAGTCGGCTTCAGGTTCGAGCGCGAGTAGGAGATGCGCCGCCGTCTGCTCTCCTCAACTCTCCTCGTCGCGGTCATCGGGGTATTGCTGCTCGGCATTCCCCTCGGTGTGGCGGTCAACCGGCTCATCGAGGAGGAGGCGACCCAGGAACTCTCCTCCCATGCCAAAAGCCTGCTCGGGGAGGTCGAGTACGCCCGGATCCAGGACCAGCCCGTCGACGAGCAACAGCTGGAACGCAAGTATTCCGATCTCTACATTCAGATCTACGCGAAGGGGACTCCTCCCCAGGTGATAACGGTGGGCACCGAGCCCCCCGAGAGCCAGAAGATGACCGAGGACGCACAGTCGGAGAACGGCGTGTACGTCGCGGTCAGCCGGGACAAGACGGGAGTGGAGCGTGAGGTCCGCGCGTGGTTGTTCCTCATCCTGGGACTCGCCGCCGCTGCCCTCGCGGTCGCGGTCGGGCTCGCCATCGTGCAGTCGCGCCGCCTGACGTTACCGCTCAGCGACCTTGCGATGATCGCTGAGCGGCTCGGTTCCGGTGACGCCAGACCGAGCAAGCACCGTTACGGCATCCAGGAACTCGATCGGGTGGCCGAGGTGCTCGACCGCAGCGCGACCCGCATCTCCGACCTCCTGGCCAGGGAGCGGGAGTTCGCGACCGACGCCTCCCATCAGCTCCGTACCCCGCTCACCGGCCTGACCATGAGACTTGAGGAGATCGTCGCCGCCGCCGACGAGCCGGGGATCGTCAAGGAGGAGGGCGAGGCCGCCATCGTGCAGGCCGAGCGGCTCACCGCTGTGATCGACGAGCTGCTGGCCACCGCCAGACGGCAGCGTCAGGCGCAGTCCGAGATCGTCGAGCTCGACGTGCTGCTCGATCAGCAGTTCATCGAGTGGGGCCCGGCGTTCCGCAGAGCCGGGCGGCGGCTGAGCCTGGTCGGCACGCGCGGCCTCCAGGCGCTGGGCACCGGCGGCGGCATCGGCCAGGTGATCTCCACCCTGCTGGAGAACTCGCTGGAGCACGGCGGCGGCACGGTGACGGTGACCACCAGCGCCAGGGACAGGTCCATCGTGATCGAGGTCGCCGACCAGGGGAGCGGCATTCCCGACGACCTGGCTCCCAGGGTCTTCGAACGGAACGTGAGCGGGCGCGGCAGCACGGGTCTCGGCCTGCCCCTCGCCAGGGCGCTGGCCGCCGCCGACGGGGGACGCCTGGAGCTCGTACGGGCGCGCCCGGCGACGTTCGCGTTCTTCCTGCGCCAGGTGGGCGAGCCGGGCAGGAACCGCGTCGTACGCGGGCCCGCCTGAGCGTTCCCGCCGGGGCTCCGGGCACGATGGCCTCCGGCCGCGTGCGGGGCGCGCCGACCGGGGCCGAGGGCGGTGTGCCGACGCCGGCCGGGGGCGTACGTGCTAACGCGGGCCGGGGGGCGGCGCGTTCTCCTCCGAGGTCTTGCTCAGGAGATACATGTGGCCGTTGACCTTGCTGTTCGGCGTCGCCGGTCGGCTCGGTGGCGCGCCGGGGACGGCTTCGGCGGCTTCGTCCGGCGGCGTGCCGGGCAGGAAGACCCACTTCTTGTACGACCAGAACCTGAACAGGGTCCCGAGGGCGGTGCCGGTGAGCAGGGCGATGTTGTAACTCAGCGCGTCCTGCAGACCCAGGGTGTAGGTCACGAAACCGATCACCAGCAGCGAGATCAGCAGGCCGATGCCGTTGAGGACGAAGAACAGGAAGTACTCGCGGGCCAGGCCGCTCTGCTCCCGGTGCCTGAACGTCCAGTAGCGGTTGCCGAGGTAGGCGAAGGTGGCCGCGACGATCGTGGCGAAGACCTTGGAGCTGAGCGGTCCCAAGCCGACGCCGAACCTCAGCAGGTTGGTGCCGCCGGTGTCGATCACGAAGGCGACCGCGCCGATCGTCCCGAACTTCGCCAGCTCTCGCGCCAGCTCGGCGAGCCGCCGGTAGGCGTGTCGGAGAAACTCCACGTTTCCTGCACGGTCCTTTCGGGGGTCGGCTGCTGATCCGCCGCGTCGGATGACCTCGAACACTCTTCGGGCCAGGCTACCGGTGAGGAGGCGTGATCCGCGCGAGGTTGACCCGTTGATGTCCATAGACACCAGCTGGTGCCTTTTCAGCAAATGTCGCATAACACCGGATAAATAGGGGTTATTGGCGTTACGCTGATCCCTCTGATCCACGGGAAGTCCCTGAAACTTTCACCTCCCGTGATCGGTCCAGACGGACTGCCGTACGCGATGGCCACTACCCCGGGGATCAACCCTTGCGCCGCCGACTCCTCGCCTTGATCCTCGGTCTGTCGATGATGACCGGCTGCGGCGCGCGGAGCGACACGCCGGGTACCCTCCCCGAGACCGGCCCGTCGCGCGAGGCGTCCGCCGGGGTGGAGCTCGCCGAGGCGTCCAAGGCCTTCGCGCTGCTGGGAAGGCTCGACAAGGCCTGGCGCGACCGGGACTGCGCGACCGTCGAGAAGCTCACCACCTGGGCGGAGAGAGCGCTGGGCGGTCGTGCCTGCGAGGCGACCCGGAACGGCCGCCCAGCCCCCGCCAGGAAGTCCTACACCGACGTGGAGTTGTACCTGCCCGGCGTCGACGGCCAGGACCGCTGGTTCGTCGCCCTGGCCCGCGAGCCCGACCCGGCCTACTTCCTGTTCCTCCAGGAGGACGGCGAGTGGCGGCTCGGTGCCGGTCCCATCCCGATCCTGGGCGAGATCCGCGAGCCGACCGAGGGCGCGGTACCCGCCGACGACCCCGACGCGGGGGTCAAGGCCCGTCTCGTGCCGCAGCGCTACCTGACCTACCTGACCGACCCGGTGGGGGTGAGCGGGGTGACCTTTCCCAAGGGCGACCCGGTCCGGGATCTCTTCGACGATCTGGTCAGGCGGCCGCTGAGCGTGCGGCCCGACCGCCTCGCCGCCGACGTCCGCCTGCTCGTCGGCCCTCAGCGCGCGCTGCTGTTGCCCACCGGGGGTGCCCTGGTCATCCACGCCCTGGAGATCGAATACCGGCAGAGAGCCCGTCAGGGCCGTTCCTCGCTGGTCCGTCCCCTCTACGGCAGGGCCGACCTGCGCGGTTTCACCGGCAGGACCAGAACGGCGAAGCTGACCGGGACCGAGGTCGTGCTCGTCGCCACCGCGATCGGCGGCAGCGGCTCCACGCTCGCCACGACCGGCCTGCGCCGCGGCCTCGCCACCCTCACGGCGGACTGAGCGCCTCCGGACGGCCGTTCCCGGTCGCCGCCGGGTCCCTTCGCGGGTCCCGGCAGGTCGCCCTCGGGCCCAGGCAGGTCCCTTCGCGGTTCTCGGCAGGTCGCCTCGGGCCCAGACAGCTCCCTTCGCGCGCCCCGGCAGGCCGCTCGCCGACCGTCTGCCATCCTCCCGCCGCCTGGTCCCGTACCGCGTGACAGTAAACTTAACCGCTGTGAGCAGCCCTTCTTTGGCCAGTCCCATCGGACCCGTCGTCGGCGTGATCGGAGCGGGCCAGCTGGCTCGGATGACACAGCAGGCGGCCATCGCCCTCGGCATCGAGCTGCGGGTGCTGGCGAACTCGCCCGACGAGAGCGCCGCCCGCGTGATCGCCGACGTGCGTCTGGGCGACTACCGGTCCCTGGCCGACCTGCGTGATCTCGCCAAGGGATGTGACGCGGTCACCTTCGACCACGAGCACGTGCCCACCGAGCACGTCAGGGCCCTGGCCGAGGACGGCTTCGCCGTGCACCCCGGGGCCGGCGCGCTCGTCCACGCCCAGGACAAGGCCGTGATGCGCGAGCGGCTGACCGCGATCGGCGTACCCTGCCCGCCCTGGCGGCGGGTCGAGACGGCCGCCGACGTCGAGGAGTTCGCCGCGGAGAACGGCTGGCCGGTCGTGCTCAAGGCGGTCCGGGGCGGCTACGACGGGCGCGGCGTCTGGGTCTGCCGCTCCGCGGACGACGCGACCGAGGTCCTGGCCTCCGGCGTGCCGCTGATGGCCGAGGGGTTCGTGCCGTTCGAGCGGGAGCTCGCCGTGCTGGTCGCCAGGTCGCCGCACGGGCAGGGCGTCAGCTACCCGGTGGTGGAGACCGTCCAGCGCGACGGCATCTGCGTCGAGGTGCTCGCCCCCGCTCCCGGCCTCGACCCGGAGTGGGCCGCGGTGGCCCAGCGGATCGCCCTGACCATCGCCAAGGAGCTGGGCGTGACCGGGCTGCTGGCCGTGGAGATGTTCGCCACCTCCTCAGGGCTGGTGGTGAACGAGCTGGCCATGCGCCCGCACAACAGCGGCCACTGGACGATCGACGGGGCCCGCACCTCCCAGTACGAGCAGCACCTGCGCGCGGTCCTCGACCTCCCTCTCGGATCGCCCGCGCCGACCGCCCCCGTGGTGGTGATGGCCAACCTCCTGGGCGGTGACGACCCGGACATCTTCTCCCGGTACGAGCACGTGATGGCCCACGACCCGGGAATCAAGGTCCACTTCTACGGCAAGGAGGTGCGGCCGGGGCGCAAGATCGGTCACGTCACCGCCATGGGCACCGACCTGGACGAGGTCCGCGCGCGTGCCCGGCACGCCGCCGTCTACCTCACAGAGGGAAGATACACCTGAGCCCGCGGACCGGCCGGTCCGCCCTTCCGGTGCCTCGAAGGCACCGTACCGCCGAGAATCCCCGCACCGGCGTGGACCACGGCACCACCGCGAACGCGCGCGGCCCCTGGGCCGCGAGGCAAGGAGAAGTGATGACCACCGTCGGCATCGTCATGGGCAGCGACTCCGACTGGCCGGTGATGAAACTCGCCGCCGAGGCGCTGGCCGAGTTCGGGGTGGCGTTCGAGGCCGACGTGGTCTCCGCGCACCGCATGCCCGAGGAGATGATCGCGTACGGCGCGGAGGCGGCCGGGCGTGGACTGAAGGTGATCATCGCGGGTGCCGGGGGAGCCGCTCACCTGCCGGGCATGCTCGCGTCGGTGACCCCGCTGCCGGTGATCGGTGTCCCCGTCCCGCTGAAGTATCTCGACGGCCTCGACTCTCTCCTCTCGATCGTCCAGATGCCCGCGGGGGTCCCGGTCGCGACCGTCGCCGTCGGGGGTGCCCGCAACGCGGGCCTGCTGGCCGTGCGGATCCTCGCCGCCGCCGACGAGGGGCTGCGAGGGAAGATGGAGGCGTTCCAGCTCGCTCTCAAGGATCAAGCCCACGCCAAGGGCGCGAGACTTCGGGCCGAGGCCGCCCAGCTCGGCGCCTGATATCACCACTTTTGGCCGATGGCTTGACGGCATCGCGGATAGATGAGGGCGCGAGGGGAAGGGGAAAATCTTCGAATAGCTTGGAGGTTGAGAATCATGAGGAACGCTATCCGCGCCATCCTCGGACTCACGATGGCGGTGCTGGCGGTGTGGGGAAGTCTGGGCGCGGGTGAGGGCGGCAAGCCCGTCGACTCCGCGGTGAGTTCCGTGTCGGCGCGTTAGCCCCTGGGACCTTTGACCTCGGCGCTACCCCCGCGTCTCCGGCCTCGTACGCCCGGACGAGGTGCCTGGCAGCCTCCGGCCTCGTAGGGCTCGGTCGCCGCTGACCCCGCGTGGTCTGCCGGACGGGTCGCAGTGCCGGGCACGCGTCCTGCGCTTTTGTCGTTGCGGACGTCGCGGGCGGTCCGGATACTGTCTTCGTGGAGCCGCCGCCTTCCATGGAGCCGGTGCCGTTCGTGGAGCCCCGGTGCCATCCGTGGGGCCTGATGCCGTCCGCGGATCCGTCGCCGGGGGCATCTCACGGGTCACCCCCGGGCCGTGCGGGGGCATGCCGGCGTCATGGGGCGATCCACTCGAAGACCTCGAAGACTTCGCCCACCGGGCGACCGCCGACACAGCGAAGGTGAGACGACGTGGAAGCAGACCTCAGCAAGGCCGTCTGGCGCAGGGCGACCCCGGAGGGGGACGACGGCGGCAACTGCGTCGAGGTGGCCGTGGTCGACGCCCCCGCGGAGGGTCACAAGGCCGGTTCGGGCTCTCTTTACGTATTGCGCGATTCCAGGAACCCCGACGGGCCGAAGCTGTTCTTCACCCGCTCGGAGTGGGACGCCTTCGTCGGGGGCGTGAAGCTCGGCGAGTTCGACAACTGACCGGGCGGGACCGGGACGGGCAGAAGGCCTCCCTCGGGTACGGGGGCCTTCTCGCCGGGCGTCTCCGGGGACTTTCCCCGACGGCCGCGATCGGGTCGCGCACCAGGCCGACCTGGCGAAAGACGCGGTGTCCACGGGGCTCACCCTCCCCGCCGCAGGTTTCTCGCCAGGGTAAAGGTCCTTTTGTCGAACGCACAGGAAGAAGTGGTTTCGCGAGGTGACTCACATTCGCCACAACGGGAGCGGTCTTACCGTAATAACCCTCAAAAACGTTCTATAGCTAACCTAGAAGCGATTAGTCCGCTTTGTGGCTATATGTCCCATATCGTAGTAATTGTCATATCCGCGAGATTACTGCGAAAGGGGGGCGTCCTCATGGGTATCACGATGTTCCCGGGAGGGGGCTGGCCCGCCCACGATCCGTACTGGCGTCGCCGTCGTCGCCGTCGTCGCCACTGGCGTCGCTGGTATCGCTGGGACCACTGGTGAGGTCTGGCACTGAATGACGCGAGAAGGCCATGGTGACCTATGTGGTCCCTGAGAAGTCGACGCTTACCCGACGGGTTCCCGGTATAGACCGGGAACCCGTTGTCATGTCCGGGGACGCGCGAAAGGCTCGGTGCGCGAAAGGCTCGGCGCGAGGGCGGGCCGGGCTCAGGGGCGGCCCAGGGCGCGGTAGTGCCAGCCGGAGGCCCGCCAGGTCTCGGCGTCGAGGGCGTTGCGACCATCGACGATCTTGCGGGAGGCCACCACGGAACCCAGCTCCTCGGGATCCATGGCGATGAACTCCTGCCACTCGGTCAGCAGCAGCACGACATGGGCGTCCTTGGCTGCGTCGAGGGCGGAGGCGCCGTAGGAGAGCCCGGGATGGGCCTTGCGGGCGTTCTCCTGGGCGACGGGGTCGTAGACGGTGACCCGGCCACCCTGCTCGCTGATCTTGACGGCTACGTCCAGGGCGGGCGAGTCGCGGATGTCGTCGGAGTTGGGCTTGAACGCGGCGCCGAGCACCGCGACCGTGCAGCCCCTGAAGGAGCCCCCGGCCAGCTCGCGGGCCAGGTCGACCATGCGGGCGCGGCGGCGCATGTTGATCGCGTCGACCTCCCGCAGGAAGGTCAGCGCCTGGTCGGCGCCGAGCTCGCCGGCCCTGGCCATGAAGGCCCGGATGTCCTTGGGCAGGCAGCCGCCGCCGAAGCCGAGGCCGGGGTTCAGGAACTTGCCGCCGATGCGGTCGTCGAAGGACAGCGCCAGGGACAGCTGCTTGACGTCGGCGTGCGCGGCCTCGCAGACCTCGGCCATCGCGTTGATGAAGGAGATCTTCGTGGCGAGGAAGGCGTTGGCGGCCACCTTGACCAGCTCGGCCGTGGGGTAGTCGGTGATGACCATCGGGGTGCCCATCTCCAGCATGGAGGCGTACACCTCCCGCATGATCTTCTCGGCCCTGTCGGAGGCGACACCGAGCACGATCCGGTCGGGGTGCAGGGTGTCCTTCACCGCGAAGCCCTCCCGGAGGAACTCCGGGTTCCAGGCCAGCTCGGCGCCCGCGCCGATGGGTGCCAGCCGGGCCAGCTTGTCGGCGAGGCGCTGCGCGGTGCCGACCGGGACGGTCGACTTGCCGACGATCAGGCACTCACGGTCCAGGTGGGGGGCGAGCGACTCGATCGCGGCGTCCAGGTAGGACACGTCGGCCGCGTACTCTCCCGGTTTCTGGGGGGTGCCCAGGCACAGGAAGTGCACGTCACCGAAGGCCGCGGCCTCCTCGTACGAGGTGGTGAAGCGCAACCGGCCGTTGGCCAGGTTGCGCCGCAGGATCTCCTGCAGACCCGGCTCGTAGATGGGCAGATCGCCGGCCCGCAGGCGGTCGATCTTCTCCGCGTCCACGTCGAGACTGAGGACTTCGAAGCCCAGCTCGGCCATGCATGCGGACGTCGTCGCACCGAGGTATCCGGTTCCCACCATCGTCAGGCGGTAGGCCACTGGTGCTCCTTTCGGTTCTGCCCAATTCTTTGCCGACAGGGTACCGGCATCTGGCGCTTCCACTTTGCCACCTGCGCAAACGCCGGAGTACATATCACATGGGGTGGAGCGCTCCAGGTTTTGTTGGACGTCCTAGTATTTGCCCATGAGCTACCCTCTCTACGCACTGCCCGAGGAGCACGAGATGCTCCGCGAGACGGTCCGGGCCCTCGCCGACGAGAAAATCGCCCCTCGCGCCGCCGAGGCCGACGAGAAGGCGGAGTTCCCGGCGGACAGCTACAAGGCGCTCGTCGCGGCGGACCTGCACGCCGTGCACATCCCCGAGGAGTACGGCGGCGCCGGAGCCGACGCCCTCGCGGCGGTGATCGTCATCGAGGAGGTGGCGCGGGCCTGCGCCTCGTCCTCGCTGATCCCCGCCGTCAACAAGCTCGGCACCGTTCCGCTGCTGCTCTCGGCCTCCGAGGAGCTCAAGCAGCGCTATCTCACGCCGGTCGCGCGGGGCGACGCGATGTTCTCGTACGCCCTCTCGGAGGCCGAGGCGGGCAGCGACGCCGCCGCCATGAAGACCCGCGCGGTCCTCGACGGCGACCACTACGTGCTCGACGGCGCCAAGATGTGGATCACCAACGCCGGGGTGTCGGAGTACTACACGGTGATGGCCGTCACCGAGCCGGGCGCCGGGGCGAGGGGCATCTCCGCGTTCGTCGTGGAGAAGGGCGACGAGGGCGTCAGCTTCGGGGCCAAGGAGCGCAAGCTCGGCATCAAGGGCTCCCCGACCCGCCAGGTCATCCTGGAGAACGTGCGGATCCCCGCGTCCCGGATGATCGGCGAGCCCGGCACCGGTTTCAAGACCGCCCTGGCCACCCTGGACCACACCCGCATCACCATCGCCGCCCAGGCCCTCGGCATCGCCCAGGGCGCGCTGGACTACGCGATCGGCTACGTCAAGGAGCGCAAGCAGTTCGGCAAGGCCGTCGCCGAGTTCCAGGGCGTCCAGTTCATGGTCGCCGACATGGCCATGAAGCTGGAGGCCGCCCGCCAGCTCACCTACGCCGCCGCGGCCAGGTCCGAGCTGGCCATGCACGGCGAGCCGCAGAAGGACCTCACCTTCCTCTCCAGCGCCGCCAAGTGCGCCGCCTCCGACGCCGCCATGGAGATCACCACCGACGCCGTCCAGCTCCTGGGCGGGTACGGCTACACCAGCGACTACCCGGTCGAGCGCATGATGCGCGACGCGAAGATCACCCAGATCTACGAGGGCACGAACCAGATCCAGCGCATGGTGATGGCGCGGCAGCTCCTGAAGTAGGTCGTCGACCAGCGGAAACCCGGTCCGGATCACGCCCGCGGGCCGGGTTTCGCATGTGGTGGGTGGATCTTGGAAGAGGCTCTATTCCGTCCCTGTTCCGCGAGAACCTCACACGCTGCGGACGAGGACGGTCGTGATCTGTACAGGGACATTCGTGGATGCCACGATCACGCCCCCTGGACGACGAGCTTTCCCGACGCTCGGCCGAGGAGATCGCCGGCTTCGCGACGTGGCAGCCGACATCTACCTTGGATTCCGGTACCGAGGATTCCCGGTCGGTGGTTGCCGCCCGCGGGCAGGATCCCCTCGTGACGATTCAGGTGTCGGTGTGCGGCCCGCGCGACTGTACGGGTGAGGACGAGTCCAACGCCCGCGAGGTCGGCCGGTTGCTGGCGGAGCGCGGTGCGGTGGTGATCTGTGGTGGCTACGGCGGGGTCATGGCCGCCGCGGCGGCCGGTGCCCGGTCGGCGGGCGGGACGGTGGTCGGCATCCTGTCCCGGGCGGACAGGGAGGAGGCCAATCCGGATCTCTCCATCGTGATCCCGACAGGTGTCGGGGAGGCGCGGAACACCGTCATCGTCAATTCGGGTGATGCCGTGATCGTCGTGGGCGGGTCGTGGGGCACCCTCTCCGAGCTGGCGTTCGCGATGCGGCACGGCCGTGTCCCCGTGGTCCAGCTCGGCGGCTGGCGGATCCTCGACCACGAGGGACGTCCGGTCGTCGGCGTCAGGCACGTCTCGTCTCCGGAGGAGGCGATGGCGGCCACGGGGCTCTGGCCCGACCATCGGAGCGAGACCTGAGAAACGGGGTGTCGACGGTGAAGGCCGCGGCGTGGCCCGGCGTCGCCCTGCCTCATCGCTGTTCCAACGGAAAAGGGACAGCGACCTCGGACCGGAGGAGCGCGCGGGCATACTGGGGACGTGCCACGACGTGATCCACGGTCCCGAGCCCGTTCCGCGCCCGCCGCCTCTTGTCCGTGCGGTCTGCCCGCGGAGTACGGGGACTGCTGCGGGCGGCTGCACCGGGGCGAGGCGTCCGCGACGACGGCCGAGGCGCTGATGCGGTCGCGGTTCAGTGCCTTCAGCGTCGGTGACGGCGAGTACCTCCTGCGCAGCTGGCATCCGTCGACGCGTCCACCGGTCGTCGAGCTCGACCGCTCGGTCCGGTGGACGCGCCTGGAGGTGCTGGAGACGACCGGCGGCAGTTCCTTCCACACCGAGGGCACCGTCCGCTTCCGCGCCCACTACGTCGAACGCGGCAAGGAGGGCCACATGGAGGAGCACAGCCGCTTCGCCCGGCACGCGGGCGACTGGGTGTACGTCGGAGCGCTTTAGACCGTGTCTTGATCGGTGATCGCTCGTTGCATGAGACGCGGAAACGTTCGCGTAGCGGCTGGTTTCCTGATGAGTCGTGGGGGCTGTTTCAGCGGGTAGTGCCGCTCTCGCCAACGCGACCGCAGGGTGGCGGACGCAGGCGCGCCGATGACCGTCTGATCCTGACGGCGATCGCGTTCGTGACTACTGTCAACCACCACGGAGCGTACCTGGCGGTAGCTCTCGCCGATCTTCGGAGTCTCATACAGATAGGTTTCTCCTCATGATCAGCGCATGGGCGACGGAGGCGATCGAGCGTCTGGATGAGGAGATGGCGCAGGTCGGGCACACCCCCTTGCGGTCGTTCCCGCTGCCCGACGACTGGGGAGTACGGCTCTGGCTGAAGGACGAGTCGGTCCAGCCGACAGGAGGCCTGAAGCACCGGCTGGCACGGGCCCTGTTCACTGCCGCGATCGCCACCGGCCGGATCATGGAGGGCACCCCTGTGGTGGATGCCGCAGGGGGCGCGATGGCGATCGCCCAGGCGTACTTCGCCCGGCTGCTCGACCTGCCGTACACCGCTGTCATGCCGGAGGGCTCCCGGGGGGAGGGCGTCGAGCAGTTGGGCGGGACCTGTCGATACGTCCACCCACCGCTGGCCGTCTACGACGAGGCCGCAGGGCTGGCCGAGCAGCTGGGCGGCTGTTACCTGGACTACTACGCCTCGGCCGCGACCGTCGACTGGCGTGGCGGGAGCCTGGCGGAGGAGCTTTTCGGCCAGGCGGACCGGTGTCCGGCGTGGATCGTGGTCGGTGCGAGCACCGGTGCCACCTCCGCCGCCGTCGGCCGCCACCTACGCGATCACCGCCTGCCCGGCCGGCTGGCCGTGGTCGATCCGGAGAACTCCGCCTACTTCCCCGGCTGGGCGACCGGTGCCGACGACTACGCCACCGGCATGCCGTCCCGGATCGAGGGGATCGGCCGGCCGCGCATGGAGCCGGGTTTCGTTGCCTCCCTCGTCGATCTGGTCGTTCCCGTGCCCGACGCCGCCAGCGTGGCCGCTGCCCGGCGGGTGCGGGAGGTGACCGGACTGGCGGTCGGTGCCGCTACCGGGACGAACCTGTGGGGCGCGCTGGAGCTCGCCGTCCGCATGCGGGACCGGGACATCCGTGGCGAGGTGGTCACCGTGATCGGTGACGCCGGCGAGCGTCACCTGCGGACCTGCCACGACGATGCCTGGGCGCAGGGTAGAGGGCTGGACTGGAGAGCGTACGCGGCACGGCTGGCACGCATGCTCAACGCGTAAGACCACAGCTCACTTCATGATCGCTTGTTGCATGCAGCGTGGAAATGTTCATGCGGCGGTTGGTTCCTGATGAGTTGTGGGAGCTGTTTCAGCGGGTGACGCCGCCTTCGCCGACGCCTCGCAGGGCGGTGGACGCAGACGGGTCGATGACCGCCTGGTCCTGGCGGCGATCGTGTTCGTGGCCACCACCGGATGCACCTGGCGCCAACTTCCGCCGATATGCGAGGCCTCCTGGCAGACGTTGCACCGCCGCCACGAACGCCGAGCCGACCACTTCGGCTCCTTCGTCGCGATCGCCGCTGCCCTCATCGGTCCCTTCCGGCGGGAGCGAGGGCGAGGCGTACGGCCCTGCCGAGCTCGGCCTCCGTGGGGTCCGGCGGCAGGTGGACGTGCTCGGGGTGCGTGGCCGCGTGCGGCGCGGGCTCCGCCGGGTGGTGGGTGGTGATCAGACGCTCGTCCGGTCCGGGAGCGTAGGCACGGTCGGGGCTGTGGTGGTGGGCCAGCAGGACGATCGGATTGCCGGTGCTCCGGGCGAGGTCGACGGCGATGGGGAGCGCGGGACCAGGCGGGTCGAGGGTCCTGGTCGACCAGAGATGCGCGAGCTGGGCGCGGCCCGTGAGCCTGAGCGCGGCCCCCGGCCTGGTCAGCGAGATCAGGACCGGCTGCTCGCCGTACTCCCACAGGGTGACGGTGATGAGGTGCGCGACCAGGCGAAGGGTCTGCTCGGGGGTTCCGTACGTGGGAGGCGTGGTGTCCAGGATCATGGTCACCGGCCGGGGGGCGGGCGGGACCTCGCCGGTGTGCCGCCGGTAGAGGAGCTGGTCGCCGAGATGCTGGATGGAGAACAGGTCCTCGGTCAGGGCGAGCTGGGTGTGCAGCAGCTGTGCGAGCGTGCCGTGACGGCTCACCCCGACCGTTCCCGGGGCGTGCTGGGAGGTCCCGCCCCCGGATCGCCGCGTGTTCCTGCGAGTTCCGGCCGGGTCGCCGAGAAGCCTCAGCTGCCTGCGGTTCAACGGGGGAAGCTGCGCGGCGTGGTGGGCGAGTTTCAACGGCAGCGCGGGATCGGCGGCGGCCGCGTCGGGGCCGATGATCGTCAGCAGCGAGGCGACGCGCGCGGTCACCGTGTCGACCGCCGCGACCAGCTCGCCCGGCGGGACGCCACCGGGAACGGCGGGCGAGCTCGTGGCATCCAGCCCGGCCGTCAGCGCCGCGCGAGCCGACGGCCGGTCGGCGCCCTCGGGGAGCGTGAACGCGGGGACAGGTGTCAGCCGGGCCGACAGCAGCACCGCGAACGAGCCCCTGGCCCTGGCCGGCCAGCCGAGATCCCGGAGCCGCCGGATGCCCTCGTGGTCGGCGAGCACGTTCAACCGGCCGTCGTTCAGGCGCGGGGGCGAGGCGTTCCGGCCGGTGAGCGTTATCAGATCGTCGACCAGGCCCAGCGGCGGCCACAGGTCGTTCTCCCCGCAGGCGAGAAGCGCCGCCACGGCGGGAGCGAGGGGTCTGGCGGGAGTGCCGGCGGCTCCGGTGGTCGGAGCGGGGACGGAGACGGGTGGTGAGAGACGGACGTCCCATATCTGGGCCCCGCCTTCGGCACTGCCGGTCGAGAGGAAGAGACGCCCGTCGGGCAGTAGTGTCCAGTCTGCTCCTTCGGCCCAGCCCTCATGGCCCAGAACCGGCTGCAACGAGGTCGCGGTGTGTCCGTCCCAGATGCGTGCGGTGCCGTCGTTGCTCGCGGTGGCGAGGAGAAGTCGTCCGTCGGGGAGGGTGGCCCAGGCGGCGGAGTAGACCGGGCCGGTGTGTTCGGTGAGGGTGTGCAGGAGTGCTCCGGTGTGGCCGTCCCAGATGCGTGCGGTGCCGTCGAAGCTTGTGGTGGCGAGGAGGAGTCGTCCGTCGGGGAGGGTGGCCCAGGCGGCGGAGTAGACCGTGCCGGTGTGTTCGGTGAGGGTGTGCAGGAGTGCTCCGGTGTGGCCGTCCCAGATGCGTGCGGTGCCGTCGAAGCTTGTGGTGGCGAGGAGGAGTCGTCCGTCGGGGAGGGTGGCCCAAGCGACGGACCAGATCGTGCCGGTGTGTTCGGTGAGGGTGTGCAGGGGGGTGCCGGTGTGGCCGTCCCAGATGCGTGTGGTGTGGTCGTTGCTTGCGGTGGCGAGGAGGAGTCGTCCGTCGGGCAGGGTGGCCCAGGCGACGGATCTGACCGAGTCTGTGTGTTCAGTGAGGGTGTGCAGGGGGGTGCCGGTGTGGCCGTCCCAGATGCGTGTGGTGTGGTCGTTGCTTGCGGTGGCGAGGAGGAGTCGTCCGTCGGGCAGGGTGGCCCAAGCGACGGACCAGACCATGCTTGCGTGTTCGGTGAGGGTGTGCAGGAGTGCTCCGGTGTGGCCGTCCCAGATGCGTGCGGTGTGGTCGCCGCCTGCGGTGGCGAGGAGGAGCCGTCCGTCGGGGAGGGTGGCCCAGGATGTGCTGTCGATTCTGCCTGGCCTCGCGGCGAGAGCGGCCGGGGTGACGTTCTCGACGCCTTCCAGCACTGCCGGGGGCGGGGCGCCGCTCGGCTCGGTCGTCCGGGCCGGGGTGGGTGGCGGCACCGGAGGATCGACGGCGACCTCCAGGAGGCGGACGTCGTTGCCACAGGCGATGGCCAGGGTGAGCCCTCCGTCGGACTCCTGTAGCCAATCTGTCCCCAGGACTTCTGATTGCTCGGTGAGGGTGTGCAGGGGGGTGCCGGTGTGGCCGTCCCAGATGCGTGCGGTGCTGTCTTCGCTTGTGGTGGCGAGGAGGAGGCGTCCGTCGGGCAGGGTGGCCCAGGCGGAAAAGTAGACCACGTCGGTGTGTCCGGTGAGGGTGTGCAGGGAGGTGCCGGTGTGGCCGTCCCAGATGCGTGCGGTGCTGTCTTCGCTTGTGGTGGCGAGGAGGAGGCGTCCGTCGGGCAGGGTGGCCCAGGCGACCGAGGTGACCGAGTCTGTGTGTTCGGTGAGGGTGTGCAGGGGGGTGCCGGTGTGGCCGTCCCAGATGCGCACGGTGTGGTCGGCGCTTGTGGTGGCGAGGAGGAGTCGTCCGTCGGGCAGGGTGGCCCAGGCGGTGGAGTAGACCACGTCGGTGTGTCCGGTGAGGGTGTGCAGGGGGGTGCCGGTGTGGCCGTCCCAGATGCGTGCGGTGCTGTCTTCGCTTGCGGTGGCGAGGAGGAGGCGTCCGTCGGGGAGAGTGGCCCAGACGGCGGAGTAGACGCCGCCGGTGTTTTCGGTGAGGGTGTGCAGGAGGGCCGCGGTGTGGCCGTCCCAGATGCGCACGGTGTCGTCGTAGCTCGCGGTGGCGAGGAGGAGTCGTCCGTCGGGGAGGGCAGCCCAGGCGACGGATCTGACCGAGTCTGTGTGTCCGGTGAGGGTGTGCAGGAGGGTCGCGGTGTGGCCGTCCCAGATGCGTGCGGTGTTGTCAGGGCTGCCGGTGGCGAGGATGAGACGGCCGTCGGAGAGGGGCGTCCCGGCGACCACCCATGCCTCGTCGGTGTGGCCGCTGAGCAGAAGCTTCTCCCGGATGACGACCGTGAACGGGACGCCCGGTGTCCAGGGGAGTTGCCACGGTGCGGGGTCGGTTCGTCGCGGGGTGACCGTGCGGGCGTGGGCCGTGGCCCATGATCGGAGGGCGGGGTCGTCCACCATGGGGCGGGCCCTATGACTCTTCGGCGGCGCGCTCGTACAGGCGTGCGGCGCGGAGGGGGTCGTTGTTCCTTGAGTACAGTTCCGCCGCGACCGCGTACTGTCCCGCGCGCTCGGCCGCGTAGGCCTCGTCGCGCCAGTCGGGCGGGGTGTCGCGCGGCCGGCGGTTGAAGACTCGGTCCCAGCCCGAAGGTCGCCGCGCGGGGGATTGCGGCCTGGTCGGTGTCACCTGCTCGTCGATGTCCCGCAGCTCGGCCGCGACCGATCGGGGCAACTGCTCGTCCAGCGGAGGTACGGGTCCAGCCCAGAGCCGCCACACCGGCAGGCGCGTCTCCAGATCGAACGCGAGGACGACCGAGGCGAGCAGGACGAGCGCGGTCGAGGAGTCGGTGGGGAACAGGGCACCTCGCGCCGTCGCCGGGAGCAGGGGGTCGATGCGGCGGCCCAGGGGAACGTACAGGCCGCCGGGGCCGACGCAGTGCAGGGGTTCGCCGACCGGCAGGTGCTCCAGCAGTCCGCCGGGTGCGGTGAGGAGGTGCCGGTCCCGGCCGCGTACCAGGAAGGCGGACTCCGACAGCTGTTCCCCGGCCAGGAGTCGCGGCAGGCATTCGAGGTCCGCGTCGTCGAGCAGGGCGGCGTCGACCGCCACGCCGCGCGTGGGCGCGCGTACCAGGGTCAGCGTCCGCGGGGCCGGTTCGCTGTGGGCGTCGTACGGCTGGGCGTGTCCGGAGGCGGGGCCGATGTCCGGGAGCGTGTGGTCCTCGCCGCGCCGGACGAGAGCCGCCCCCTCGGCCGCCTCCGCCAGCGGGCGCAGGCGGGAGCAGCCGTACCCCGGTCCGGCGAGCACCCAGACGCCGTCGTCGACCAGCGTGGCCAGGGAGCGGTCCGACAGCGGGGTGCCGGTTCCGTGCTGCACGAGCAGCGTCTCCTCGACGGACCGGCACACCAGGACGGAGGGGTCGCGTCCCAGCGCGGCCAGCAGCGCTCCGGGGACGGCGGTCTCCCGGGCGGCGCGCAGGCGCACCTCGTAGGAGATCCGCTCGGCGGTGCCGCCCTCGAACAGCGGGGTGAGCGCCACCGGCCTGTACTCCACCCGTAGCCGCAGGTCCAGGGCCCGGCGGACCACACCCGGCACCAGGTGCCCGGGGAGCAGCAGCACCGCCTCGCGCAGCGGCCCGCGGCGGGCGGGATGCAGCCCGGCCCGCCGCACCAGGTCCGTCACGGAGACGGAGACGAGGTCGCCGAGGGTGGTGAGGCCGGCGCGGGCGGGGGAGGCTCCGGACACGGCCTCCCGGCCGGGGGCGTCGGGAACGAGCCTGTCCCCCGACAGGACGTGGAGCCTGCCGGAGCAGACGGCGGCCATCTCCCTGCCCACCTCCAGGGGCAGGTCGCTCCGCACCCACCAGTGGTCTCCCGGTCCGCCGCGCGCGCAGCCGACCGTGCCGATCGGCCGGCCGCCGGACAGCTGCTCGGCGAAGACCAGTGCCGCCGAGGCCGTCTCGAAACGTACGAGGACCCGCACCGCGCCGGACGCCTGCCGGCTCGGCGGCGGGTCCGGCGGGACGGAGGGGGGCTGCTCGGGAAGCGCCCTCACCTCACCCGTCGCCCGGCGGGGGCGTCCCGTGCCGTCCGGTGTTCCGGGTCCCGGCGTTCGTCGCTCTGACATCGATCGTCCTCAGGCAGGCTGTCGGACCGGCTCGGTTCCGGCCGGGATGATTAGTTCGGTTCCCAGTACGCGGAGAGCCCACTGCGCCCAGCGCGTCGCGGCTCCGTGCCGGCGCCCGCGCACCGACGCCGCGTACACCAGCGCGACCTGGTCGTACCGTCGCAGGTGCTCGGCCAGCGCCACGGCCCACTCCTCAAGAAAGCGGTCGTACAGCGCGTCCTGGTCGGACAGTTCCGCGCAGACGTCATCGATCACCGGCGGGATCGTCTCCGCCGGTGCCCCGTCGCCGATCGCGCAGCGGGCGAGCGCGAGCCGCTGGTGGAGAGTGGGGCCGGCCTCCCTCGACGTGTTCCGGGCGATCAGGGCGCGGGCCGCCGCCGGATCGCCGGCCCGGTGGGCCAGCAGCCAGGCCGCGAGGTCGGCCTGGTTCGACCGCTCGTAGTCGAGGGCCGCCTCCCGGTACTCCCCGATGGCGGCGTACTGCTCCCCGGCCCGCCGGTACGCCCCGGCGAGCCGGTAGCAACGCGCCGCGTCGAGAGCGAGGCCCGCCCGCCTGAAGCAGTCGGCCGCCTTCTCGTACAGCTGGGGGTCAGTCACGGAGGCGCTGTTCCCTCTGCTCGCCGGCCCGTTCCGCGGCCGTCCGGGTTGTCCGGGGGGCGGCGGGTTCGGCGCCGGGGAACGTCTCCTCGATGAGGGCGTTGTTCTCCACGACGCGGGCCACGTCGGCCGCGGCGCGGTCGTGGCGCGCGTCGTGGTCGGCCAGCGGCGGCCCGTCATGGAGATCCTCGATCTGGAACATCTCGACCTCGCCGGTCTCGGCGCGGTAGCGGAACTTGACCCGGACACGCACGTCAGCCTCCTGAAGGATCAGATCTGCAGGTCGAACTCGATCTCCAGCACGCCGTTCTCGGCGCGGTGGTGGATGTTGTCGGCCCGCCTGGCCCTGGCGAAGGCGAGGACCGCGTCGCGGTACGCCTCGGCCAGGGCGTGGTGGAACCGCGTCCGCCCCTCGACGCCGACCGCCGTCAGCCGCTCGGCGGCCCGCTCGCGGAGCTCCTCCTCCCTGGCCGCCGACGCGCTCGCGAACGCCTCGTCCGCCTGCCGCGCCGCCCGTGACTCCACCTCGCCGCCCGCGCTCGCCTCGGCGGCCCGCCTGGCCTCGGCGCGGCGCGCCTCGGCCGCCTCCGCCAGGGACCGCTCCAGGTCCTGTTCCGCGGCACGCCGGGCGTCCTGCTCGGTGACGCCGCCCCAGTTGTCGTCGTAGTAGGTGCCGACCCCCTCGGCCTCGACCGTGTCGGTCACCCGGGTCTCCACCACGCTGGACGCCTCACCGACGCCGGTGACCTCGCCCGACACCCGGGCGACGATCTCCAGCTCGCGGGTGCCGGGGTCGAAGGCGATCAGCCCTCCGTCGAGCTCGTGCCGGAAGACGCCGTCGTCGCCCCGCGTCCAGCCCTCCGTCCTGGCGAGTACGGCGGTGAGGGCGGTCAGAGTCGGGCCGCCCACCGTGGACGCCAGCGGTTCCCTGACCCGCGCCTCCCCGACGGTCCGGCCGCTCCTGGTGACCTGGCGGCGCACCTCCTGTCCCCATGCCTCGGCGAGTTCGCGCGTCGCCCGGACGCGCACCCGGCGTGGATTGCACATCAGCCCAGTCCTTCCCTGCCGAATCGTTCTCCCAGGAGGGTGAGGGTCGTGCGGTGCTCCCGCTTCACCCGCTCCAGCGCGGCCTCCTCGCCGGGATGGTCACGCCGCAACTCGGTGACCAGCCGCTGGATCCGCCGGATCAGCTCGCGCAGCTCGTGCTCGGTACCGACCTGTCCGCGCCGCGTCACGATCTCGTCCAGGTCGACCTGGACGATCTCGTACACCTCGCGGACGCGGCCGCCGGGCTCGTCGACCGGCACGCCGTGGTCGGAGACGATGCGGCGCAGCGACTCCTCGTCCTCGGGGGCCGTCCAGAGATGGATCAGGTACGCCAGATCCGAGAGTTCCGCCCTCGACCGGCCCGCCAGCAGCGCGGACGCCGCGAAGATCTTCTGTGCCTTCACCGCCCGCCGGTCGGAGAAGGCGATCCCCTCCCCGCGCAGCACCCGCATGATCTCCATGTACCGGTCGAGTACGGCCGTGAGGTCGATCTCCCCGACCGCCCGCTGGAGACTTCTCAGGTCGGGCGCGGAGATCGGGGCGTACAGGCGGTTCCCGTGCGGATCCGCCGCCGCACCATCGGCCTGGATCCTCTGACGTTCCGCCTTCCATCCGAGCGCCAGGACCTCCTCCACCTGCTCGTCGTCCACGTAGTCCAGGTTGCAGCGCAGCAGGAACCGGTCGCTGAAGGCGGCCAGCACGGGATCGTCGGGGATCTCGTTGGACGAGCCGACCAGGGTGATCAGGGGGGTCGTCCCGCTGGTCCGCCCGTCGTGGAAGGTCCGCTCGTTGATCAGTGTCAGCAGGGTGTTGAGGATGGCGGAACTGCCCTGGAAGACCTCGTCGAGGAAGGCGACGCGGGCGGTGGGCAGCATCCCCTCGGTGTTGATCTCGTAGACGCCGTCCTGCTGGAAGCGTTTGACGTTGATCGGCCCGAAGATCTCCGCGGGTTCGGTGAACCGGGTCAGGAGGTACGTGAACGGCTTGGTCTCGAGCATTCCGCAGAAGTCGTTGAGCAGCCTGGTCTTGGCGGTCCCCGGAGGGCCGATCACCAGGACGTGCTCGTTGCACAGCGCCGCGATCCCCAGGAGGTCGATGACCCGGTCCCGGCCCACGAAGCGTTCCTTGACCTCGTTGAGCCGCTGCGCGTAGGTGCGAGCCAGCATGCGTGCCGGGCGGGTCGTGTCGCTCACGATGTGGTGCCGTTCCCTTCGCCGTCGTGCGAGGCGGGCGTTCCCGCGTGGTGTGCCCGGTCTGTGGTGTGCGCCGCGTTTGTCGTGCCGGGTGCGTCCGTCGCGCCGGGAGCGTTCGCCGGGCCTGTCTCGTCCGCGTCGTCCGCCGGGCCCGCCTGGGTCTCCCACAGGATCTGGGGGCGTCTTCTCTCCCCGGACGCCGGTCTCGCGCGCCCGTTCTGGTCTTCCTTGTCGATGTCGCGTTGCTGCTGGGCCCAGCGCAGCCTCCCGACGAGCTCCCCGAGGTGCCGGGCGTCGGGCTCGCGCCCCTGGCCGACCAGCTGCTCGGCACGGGCGTTCCTGAAGATCGAGCGGATCTCGTCGCCGTTCATGCCCTCGGTCGCGCGGGCGATCGTCAGCAGCAGGCGCTCGCTGACGTCCACCCCGAAGTGCTCGGCGTGCACCTTCGCGATGGCGAGACGGGCGGGCTCGTTCGGCAGGTCGATCTTGATCGGTTTGAACCGGCTCGGCCGCAGCAGCGCGTCGTCGATGATGTCGATCCTGTTCGTCGTGCCGATGATGAGCACGGGCACCTCCGGCCGGAAGCCGTCGAGCTCGGTGAGGAGCTGGGCGACGATCGCGTTGCCCGCTCGGCTGCCGCCGTCGTCGCGGCCGGTGCGCTTGCCCGCGATGGAGTCGAACTCGTCGAAGACGAGCACCGCGGGAGCGTTGCGGCGCGCCTCGGTGAACAGGTCCCTGAGCTTGCGCTCGCTCTCGCCGACGTACATGTCGGTGATCTCCGGCCCCGAGACCACCAGGATCGTGGCGTCCAGCCGGCTGGCGATCGCCTTGGCGAAAAGGGTCTTACCGGTGCCCGGCGGGCCGTGGAAGATGAAACCGCGCGGTATCAGGTCGTGTCGCAGATGTTCCGGCACATTGTGCTCGGCGGCCGCGGCACCACTGATGATCTTCAGTGCCTGCTTCAGCTCCTCCTTGACGTCGTCGTAGCCGCCGATGGAGTCCAGAGACACGTTCGGCACGTCGAAGGCGCTGGAGGTGCGCGCCTTGAAAGTGCGCAACTCCTGCAGGAGACCCGCGAAGGTGGGGGCCTCGCGAGGCCCGGCCAGGTCGGGCCTGAGGCTGGTGAAGGTGGGGCCGCTGCCCGGCACCTCCACCGACTCGCTCGCCATCCGGTGCTGGTGGTGGGCGAAGAGCATGCCGTGCCGCAGCCGTACGGCGTTCATGCCCGCGATGTGCTTGTACAGGACGGCCGGGTCGAATCCGGTGAAGAGTTCGGCCTCCTCGCGGGTGACCAGGGCCCGTCCGATGGGGACCGCCCTGCCGTCCGCCCCCCGTACCTCGCGCGGGAGGATGTCCATCGCCAGCCGTACGGCGAACCTGTTGGCGAGCACCTCGGGGATGACGAGCGAGGGGTCGGTGAAGGCCAGGATCACCCGCTCGCTGTGTTCGTACAGCAGGTCCGTGAGCTCCCTGGCCTCGCCGCTGAGTGAGGCGTCGCTGCCGCCCGCCAGCAGGTCGAGCTGGGGGATCACCACCAGATCCCCGGGCACGCTCTCCACGACGGCCTTCTCCAGCCCGGCCATGAGCTCGGATCGGCGCCCGCCTCCCAGCAGCGGGTTCGACTCGGCCCTGTCGAGGCCCGACGGCACCCGGATCCGCCGGAAGGGCTTGCCCGACATGGCGGCGATCTGTTGCGCGAGGTGCTCCACCAGGAGTTTCTCGCAGCGGACCAGCACCGAGAGGCCGCTCTCCAGGTAGGAGGCCGCCGTGCTCATCTCCCTGGCGTGGGCGATGAGCACGGCCTGGCGCTCGCTCAGCAGCTCAGGGTGGGCGTCGGTGACCGGCGGCACCCGATCGTCCTCTTCCGGGTCCGTACGGGGATCGGTCTCGGGTGGGGGAACGGTTCCGTCGCCCTCGCCGGGGATGCCCGCGGAGAAGGCGGCCAGGCTCGTTCCCGGTGGCAGGAACAGCGGGGTGCCGGGCTCCGCCCGGACCACCTCGATCAGCAGACTGCGCACGAGCAGCCCGAGGACGGCGGGTTCCAGAGGCTGGAGGGAGAGGGCCGGCAGGTCGCGCAGCAGCGCTCTGAGGGTGAGCTCGGGTTCGTCCGTCTCAGCGAGGATGTAGCGGTCGCTGAACGCGCCGGGGTCGGCCGGCGCGAGGGTGATCGTGCGTTTCCTCGTCATCGGGCGCCCACCTTGTCGAGGTTGTGGAATCGGACGAGTTGGAGTGCCTGCTCGTGTCCCTGGAGGAGGGGGCGTACGCGTGCGAGCTCCGTGCCGGAGCGGACCGCGGAGAACAGCGGGGCCCAGAACTCGACGGTGGCGATGGCGAGCGGATCCGGCGGTCCGAGCCTGTTGAGCGCGCGCCGGGCCCAGCTCAGCCGCCGGTCCCATTCGGCTCCGTGCCGCGACCGCGCCAGGCAGTGGATGTCCAGGACCGCGTCGGGGTGATCGGCGCGGAGCCTGCGCATGAGCTCGACACGCCAGCTCAGCACGGTGTGGTCCGGGGACCAGGACGCCAGGCCCGCGGCGAGCGTCGCCGCGCCGCGCGGCCGGGCGAGCAGCTCGACCGCCGTCGCGACCTCCTCACCGGTGGCCCGCGCGGCCAGCTTCCTCAGCGGCGGCCGGTGGAGCACTGCGCTCAGCGGTGAGACGCGCAGCAGGATCTCGTCGAGCGGTTCGGGCTCGTCGCCGTCGCCGGACACCGTCGTGGACACGGTGGTAGTGGTGCCGGAGGACGGGGGCGGGGGGCGCCAGTCCCGGAGCACGGCCGCCACCAGCCCGTGCAGGGCGACGAGGTCGTACCAGCGCGGCCCGATGGCCCGGCGCCCGGCTGGGCGGGCGAGTTCGGCGAGCCGTCGCGCGGGCTCCGGCTGTCCCCGGCCCCCCACAGCCGCGGCCAGGAAGACCGTGCCCAGCCCTATCGTGGTCGCGTCGCCCGGTGCCGGAACCCCGATCCCGAGCGTGGCCGCCGTCCGCCGGGCCAGCTCGCCCGCCAGCACGCGGGTCGCCCGCCCGGGACGGCCCAGTCGCGCCGTCTCCCACAGGGGGCCGCTGGGCAGGGTTCCCTCCCGCGTCACGGCCCACCCCAGCACCCGCTGGGCGGTGATCTCGGCGTTCATTCGCTCGCCGTTAGATAAGGAGCTTTTGCCATGATTTTTCCGTTATTTCGGTAAAAACGGAGCGTTCTGCCGTTATCGGAAATATTGACCAGAGCGGCCACCTGCCACGGCTGGCGGAAGATCGACCGATGGAGATCGACATCGACGGAGGAGAGCCCTAGCGAATCCGTCGCGGGGAAGAGATGTGTGTGATACCAGCCCAGCAGTTTCTCGCCGCGCCCCCGGGTGACGATCTGCTCGTTGATCCGCAGGAAACTCTCCCCGGTGAAGGTGAAGTTCAGCATCGACGCTCCGGTGCGTTCAGCTTGAATGACCGCATTCACTTGGACGAGGTACCCCCCCTCCCGGTTTACGTCGCGAAAAACATTTCCCGCGAGAAAACCCCCCTCCTCCACCTCTGAGGAGAACGGCAGCGTCTCGGCGAACGCGGTACGGATCTCCTCGGTCATCACGACGCGTATCGGGGACTCCGGATCGGCCGCGTTCCCGTCTCCGTCCTCGGGCACGGCCACCCCCAGCTCCGCCAGCCCGGCCCAGGGCGGTTCGGGCTCGGCCATCTCCTCCAGCCGGAACAGCCGCGCCCGCCGGGGACGTGCCGCGACACCGATCTCGTTGGCCACCCGCGGGGCGGGACGCACCAGCGGGATCCGGTCGAGTGCCTGTCCCCGGACACCGAACCCCCAGTGGGTCGTCTCGGGGTCGCGCGCCGCCAGCATGCTTCGCAGCGGTTGAGCGATGATCTCCCGTACGGGATGGGGATGCCGGTACAGGAGCTGCCCGTCCCTGCGGATCTGGACCTGGACGTAGCCGTGGCTGGACCGCAGGTTCACCACCGACGGCGTGCCGGACAGGGCGGCCTTGTCGCTCACGCCCAGGAAGAGGAGCCTGAACGTGACCCTTCCCTCTGCGGCCTCCCCGATCACCGGCCTGAAGAACTCGTGAAGCAGCGGCAGGAGCGGGATCTCGCCGTCGGGAAGATAGTCGTCGCTCTTGAAGATCTGGATCGTGAGGCTCATGCGTCCGGACTGATCACATTGCGGTAGTGGCCCGGCGCCCGGGGTGCCGAGAAGGCCATCATCCCGCCGATCTTCTGGATGCGTTCCTGGCCCGTCAGCGAAACCGCCCACAACGCCGCCTCTTCGTCGTAGTAGTCCCCGCGGATTCTCGGTCCGCCGGCGTCGAGATCCTCGGAGAGCACGAACACGCTGTAGTTGCGGAAACCGGCGATGTCACGCAGCGTCGCGCACAGCTCGCCGAAGTCCAGTGACGGGCTGTACGACTCGGCGAGAGTGCCCAGGCACACCAGCCCCTGCATGTGCGGTCTTCTCCGCAGGGCCTCGCACTCGTAGGTCGGGAAGACGTTCGGGTGGAAGATCGGCGACTCCCAGAAGACCTGGGGCGCGGTCAGCGGGAACTGGGTGCAGAGAAGGATCGACACGATGTGGTGGCCGATGTCCAGGGGCTCGGTCTCCCGAGACACCGGCGGCCCGAAACTCCGGCCCTCGAACCTGATCTCGTACTCGGTGGGGAGTTCGGTGGAGTTGGACCGGACGACGAAACCGGGCCGCGCCCTGGCGTATGCCCGGATCTGGTTGCGCGCCCGGGACAGCGCGTCCTGCCGGTCGAGCGGGTTGATCGCGGCGGCCGTCGCCTGGAAGCCCACGCGGAGCAGGTCGTCCTCCCCGATGCCCTCCTCGTGCAATGTGTTGTCCGGGTTCGTCCGCTCGCCCTGCCCTGCGGGCCCGACCTTGTCGACGACCGTCGGCCGGTCGCCGGACGGCAGGCCCCCGTTCTCCCGGTACTGTTCGACGATCTCCTCGGCGAGGTTGCCGACCGTCTGCTGCGCCGGGGCGTCGGTGACGCTGAACCGTCTCCCGTCAGGGCCCTCCACGTAGATGTGGTGGATGAGGTAGTCGGGGGCGCCGGGCGGGACGACCGTCCAGCCCAGGTCGGGGCGGTTCTCCAGGGCCAGCCGGACCGCGCCGGGATCCGTCTCGCCGAGCCGGTAGGAGACGGCGGTCGGCGTCGACCAGACCTCCCGAGGTTCCAGCCCTTCCGCGGTCAGCCACCGGGCCGTCGCCCGCCGCTCGCTCTCCGAGTCGGCCCGGACGATGACGTGGCACGCGGGAGGATCCTCGCGAGTCCCGATCCCCGCCCCCGTGCCGGCGCCGGTGCCGCCGGTGGTGAGCCCGCAGGCGGCCGCCACGCGAGTGAAGCCGGCGTTGTGGCCGTACCTGCGCAACGACGCGTTGAGCAGGAGACGATACGGCGTCGGCATGATCCCGCGGTTGAACTCCCTGAAGACGTCGTTCCAGAAGTCGAATGGTCTGTCGAAGCCGGGGACGGAGGCCATCGGGAACCCGATCGCCTCCAATATGTGGTTCGCCTCCCTCGAATTGCCGAAGGCCGAGGCCAGGGCTTCCAGGAAGATGTCCCGGCTGTCCGGGGTGAGATGGATGTCCTGCGCCCGCGGTCCCTCCCCGTCACCCGGTCCTCGCCTCATTTGAGCCGATGACATGTGAACCCACCTCCCGGCATGCCGACGATCAGAATTTCCCCCGGAGCGACGCCGAGCTCCGACAGGCCGGCCCGCGGGTCGGCGTCGCGCAGATGCTCGCTCGATCTCCCCCTGACGAGTGCCCCGCAACGCCCGCACGTGACGGGGGCGCCGTCCGCGACGCCGCCGGTCGTCCTGCCCGGCCTGCCCGGCGTCTCGGCCGGTGCCGTACCCGTGGCGTCGGCGGCTGTCGCTTCGGCGGCGCCGGTGATCGTCTCGCTCGCGGTGCCGGTGGGCATCGTGCGGGGCGTTTCCCGGCTCTCCTCACGGCAGCGGGGGCAGCGGCCGGGCAGCGGGAACGCCTGCCAGGTCACCGGGTCCGAACCCGGGGAAAGCGTGTCCAGGAACCGGGCGACGGTGGCCCGGTTGTCGAGGGACGACCGCTCCACAGGACCGCTCAGCGGCCGGTGCAGCGGGCACCCGGGGTCGCGCCTGATCGCGACCGGCGCGGTGCGCCCGCCGATCGCGTCGATGCTCAGGACCCGGTACGGGGGAGGCTCGCCGAACAGCAGGCGGAGCGCGGCGAGCGTCAGCCACGAGGCGACCAGCGCGGTGGTGGCGATCGTGGCGGTCTCGGGCCCGGCACCGGCCGGCTCGGAGCAGCTCCACGGCAGGTCGCTCGCGCCGCGCTGGTGCGGCGTCAGGGTGCACGCGTAGCAGGCCTCCTCCGGCGAGACGCGCACCCGCACCTCGCCTCCCCACGGGTGGGTGCCACCGTCCAGCAGGGGGGCGCCGACCAGCGCGCACCGGCCCAGCAGCCGCATGCGGGCCTCGATCGTGTCGACGCAGCCGACCACCACGTCCGCGTCGGCGAGCTCGCCGAGACCGATCCCGGAGACGAGGTCGGTGGCGCGCGTCTCGACCTCCAGGCCGGGCACCAGGCGGCGGAGCGCCCCGGCCGCGGCGGTCACCTTCGGACTGCCGACGTCGCCGGGGCCCAGAAGCACCGTGCGGCTCAGATTGGTGGTCGACACGGTGTCGGGGTCGCACAGGATGAGCCGTCCCACCCCGGCGAGCGCCAGGTTCTTGGCCGTCTCGTTGCCGAGCGCCCCCACGCCCGCGATGACGGCGGTCGCCGCCGCGAGACGCTCCTGGTCCCAGCCGGGGATCGTCCGCTGCCTGGCGAACCGGTCCGCCGTCTCCGGCCCGGCCTTCTCCGGCCTGGTCACCTCGGAAACGGTCACCTCGGGCATGATCACCGGTCCCCCGCGCGGACGATCCGGGTCTGCGTCACCGGGCATACGGTGAGTCCTCCGGACGGTTGCCACCGCTCCCAGCAGGGCAGCCCGATGGCCGGGTCACGATGGACCGCCGCCTCGCACCTCGGGGCGTCCGGGCTGCAAGGGCACACGACGACGTACTCGCCCGCCCGGAAGGTGTGACCGCAGAAACCGCAGCCCCGCGGCTTCCCCGCCGCACCCCTCCTGGGGATCCTCCAGTCTCCGGCGGCCAGCCGCGAGATCGGCACCGTGGGAGGCCAGGTGCTCAGCAGACCGATCGAGAACTCCGCGACCTCGTTGTCCGGGTCCTTCGGATCCTCCCTGACGGTTCCTGGGTCGTCCGGCCGGCCGGTTCCGCACTCCAGCGCCCGTTCGGCGTGCCGGACCGTCCCGGTCTCCTCGTCCACCAGCACCCGGTCACCGCGCCGGAACGTGTGGCCGCAGGTCGTGCAGAACAGGTGGTTCCACCATGAGGAGGGGTTCGTCGTGGCCGCGCCGCGGTTCGCCGCGCCGGACGCGGGCTGGGGATCGAGGCCCAGCCGGAGGCCGCGAAGGAACTCGCCCTCCTCGCCGGGATCACGAGCGTGGAGAAAACCGCTCTCCCCGTCCGGAGCGTGGGAACGCGCGGAGCCGGTCTCCGCACCGGAATCCGCGGAAGCGCCCGCGTCGTCTACCCGCACAGCATCTGCTCCATCGTGTCGCCGCCGAGTGCGGTCAGGAGTGCCTCCACCGCCTCCGGACGCATGCCGTCTCCGAGTAATTCGACACCCGACTCGGTCACTGTGATTCGCAGCTTTACCAGACCGCCGTCCGGATACCGGCCGTATTCCGAGGCGTCGATGAGATCCGGCAGGGACTCCACGAATTCGTATGTGGTCTCTCCGCCGTCTTTGTCGTCGCGAGGGCTTTCTGAATGTCGGACCGTCATGGATCCCCCCATCGACCGGGAACCTGCTTCGCGCATCGCGGACACCGATCGCCCGTGATGTGATTTTCCATTGTTTCCCATATTCCGCGTTCCACGAGCATCGTTTCGCAAACCGGGCACCGGGTGTGGCGGCCTTCCGCGCCCAGAGCCCTCTCCACGTAGACGAAGTCCAATCCCGATTCACGTCCGATTTCCCGGGCCGCGTTTAATTCGGACGGCGCGGTTGGCGAATGGCGACGCATCCGAAAGTCCGGTGTGAAGCGCAGGAGATGCCAGGGGACTTCCCGCCCGAGTCCGCGCAGCCAGCCGGAGATCCGGCGCAGGGCCGCCGGCTCCGCAGAGGTGCCCGGGATCAGCGGCGTGCTCACCTCGACCCACACACCCGCCGCGAGGAACCGCTCGACGGCGTCCAGCACCGGCTTCAGCGGAGCGCCCGTGAGGCGTCTGTGCTCGGCCTCGCCCCCCGCCTTCACGTCGATGTTCACCGCCGTGAGCGCCGGTGCCACCAGATCGATCGCCCGGGACGTGAGGAACCCGTTGCTCTTCCACACGAGGGGCACCCCCGCGCCGTACGCGTGCTCGGCCAGTGCCAGCGTCAGCTCCGGGGCCAGCCCCGGCTCGGCGTAGGACAGGCCCACCGCCGCCCCCGCCGCGACGGCTTGCTCCACCAGTTCGCCAGGACGCGCCGGATCGCCGATCCACGGCACCGTGTCCACCCGGCCGTACTGCGACAGGCGATGGTTGACGCAGTAGTCGCATCGGAACGTGCAGCCGGGGCCGGCGACGGTCAGCACCCGGATTCCGGGCCGTACGTGATAGAGCGGCTTGCGCTCGATGGCGTCCAGGTGGGCGGTCGCGGCGGTGAAGGTGGCCGTCTCCAGGACCCCGGCCCGGTTGCGCCGCACCTGGCACACCCCCACCTGGCCGTCGGCGAGCACACACCGGAACGGGCACAGCTCGCATCTGATTCGCCCGCCGTCGTACGGCTCTCCCAGCACGGCCTCCCGCCAGACCGGCCCGCCGGGCGTCGCGTCCGTCATGATGTGCGTCTCCGCCGTGTTCATCGCGTCCGTCACGGCAGCAGGAGGGTGTGGACGGCGGCGCGCAGCTGTTCGCGCGTGGGGTCCGGCGGCAGATGCCGGTGGCGCGGGTGGCCGGGAGAGCGCGGCGCGGTCTCCGGCGGGTGGTGGGTGGTCACCAGTCGTGTCCGTTCGGTGATGAGATAGGCGTCCTGCGCGGTGTGGTGATGGGTCAGCAGCACGACCGGCCAGGGGATCTCGTGGGCGGTCTCCATCGCCCGGCGGAGCGCGGGCAGCGGTGGTTCCAGAGTCCGGGTGGACCACAGCCTCGCGAGATCCGCCGGACCGGCCAGCGGCGTCGCGACACCCGGGTCGGTCAGCGAGATCAGCGTCGGCCGCCGGTCGTGCTCCCACAGCGCGGCGGTCATGAGGTGCGCGACCATCCGGAGCACCTGCTCGGGCTGCCCGTGGGTGGGCGGGGTCGTGTCCAGCAGCAGAACGACGGGTTCCGGCGTCGGCGGGACCGGGGCGAGGTGCCTGCGGTAGAGCAGCTGGTTCTCCAGGTCGCGCAGCGCCATCAGGTCGGGAGGCAGAGCCAGCTGGGTGCCCAGCAGCGCGGTGAGCGGCCCGTGGCGGGTGATGTCCGCCGTGCCGGGGCTGTAGCGGGAGGTTCCCGCGCCGCTCCGCCTCACCCCCGCCTTTTCGCGCGCGGCGGGAGCCGCCAGGAACCGGAGCTGCCGCTGGTTCAGCGCGGGCAGTTGCGGGATCCGGTGGGCGAGCCGCAGCGGCAGCAGGGGATCGGCCGCGCACGCGGCGGGCCCGAGAATCGTCAGCAGGGTGATCGTACGAGCGGTGATCTCCTCCGCGGCGCTCGCCAGCTCGGCCATGTCCGTTCCCGCCGGTCCCCACCGGCTCCCCGGCCCGTCCACGGAGGCCGCGAGCGCGGCCCGCAGTGCGGGCGGCTCCGCCTCGGCGGGCGGGACGTAGCGGTCCTGCGGGGTGAGGCCGCCGACGAGCAGCGCCGCGAAGGCGAGCCTGGCCCTGCGAGGCCATCCCAGGTCACGCAGCCGCCGGATGCCGGGCCGCTCGGCCAGCGTCCCGAGGCGCCCGTCGTTCAGCACCGGCTCTCCCGTCCACCGGGGACCGGTGAGCGCGACGAGGTCGTCGATCAGCCCGAGCGGTGGCCACAACCCGGCACCGCCGAAGGCGAGAAGGGCTTCGGCGGGGATCCCCGGCCTGCTGCGAGGACGTGCTTGCCGAGCCGGCGGGGCGTGACCGACCGGGGGGTCGAGGCGCACTTCCCAGAGGCGCGCGGGGCTGTGGATCGGGTCTTGGCCACGTGCCACGGCGAGAAGCAGCCGCCTGTCGGGGAGCAGCGCCCAGTCGATCCCCTCGGGGTAGGCGCCGTGAATTGGGAGCTGGTACAGCTCGGTACCGGTGTGTCCGTCCCAGATGTGTGCGGTGCCGTTGCCGCTCGCGGTGGCGAGGAGGAGTCGTTCGTCGGGGAGGGTGGCCCAGGCGGCGGAGTAGACCTCGTTGGTGTGGTGGGTGAGGGTGTGCAGGAGAGCGCCGGTGTGGCCGTCCCAGATGCGTGCGGTGCCGTCGTGGCTGGTGGCGGCGAGGAGGAGTCGTCCGTCGGGGAGGGCGGCCCAGGCGACCGAGACGATCGCGTCTGTGTGTTCGGTGAGGGTGTGCAGGAGTGCTCCGGTGTGTCCGTCCCAGATGCGTGCGGTGCCGTCGGCGCCTGCGGTGGTGAGGAGGAGTCGTCCGTCGGGGAGGGCGGCCCAGGCGGACGACCTGACCGCGCCGGTGTGTCCGGTGAGGGTGTGCAGGAGTGTGGCGGTGTGTCCGTCCCAGATGCGTATGGTGCCGTCGTCGCTCGCGGCGGCGAGGAGGAGTCGTCCGTCGGGGAGGGCGGCCCAGGCGACGGACCAGACCGCGCCGGTGTGTCCGGCGAGGGTGTGCAGGAGTGCTCCGGTGTGTCCGTCCCAGATGCGTGCGGTGCCGTCGTCGCTCGCGGCGGCGAGGAGGAGTCGTCCGTCGGGGAGGGCGGCCCAGGCGACCGAGGTGGCCGAGCCGGTGTGAGCGAGGGTGTGCAGGGGTGTGGCGGTGTGTCCGTCCCAGATGCGTGCGGGGTTGTCGAGGCTTGCGGTGGCGAGGAGGAGTCGTCCGTCGTCAAGCGCCACGCATGCGACCCTGTCGGTTTCCTCCGATCCCAGATCGGCTGACAAGTTGGTCGGAGTTATCTCTTCGACGTTCTCCAGGACGGTTCGCGGTGTGGCGGCCGAGTCGGATGGATGGCCGGGGGCCGGAGACAAGGAAGTCGGGCGCGGGGATGGGGCGAGTTGGATGTCCCACATGTGGACCTCGCTTGACATGCTGCCCGCCACGAGTAATCCCTCGTTGGGGAGAGGGACCCAGTCGACGGAGTGGATCGCGTCGGTGTGTTCGGTGAGGGTGTGCAGGGGGGTGGCGGTGTGTCCGTCCCAGATGCGTGTGGTGCCGTCGAAGCTTGTGGTGGCGAGGAGGGCGCGTCCGTCGGGGAGGGTGGCCCAGGCGACGGAGTAGACCGGGCCGGTGTGGGTGAGGGTGTGCAGGGGGGTGGCGGTGTGTCCGTCCCAGATGCGTGTGGTGCCGTCGAAGCTTGCGATGGCGAGGCGGAGTTGTCCGTCGGGCAGGGTGGCCCAGGCGACCGAGCCGACTTGGCGGGTAAGGGTGTGCAGGGGTGTCGCGGTGTGACCGTCCCAGATACGTACGGTGGTGCCGCCTGCGGTGGCGAGGCGGAGTTGTCCGTCGGGGAGGATGGCCCAGGCGACGGACCTGACCGGGCCGGTGTGTGCGGTGAGGGTGTGCAGGAGGGTGCCGGCGTGGCCGTCCCAGATGCGTGCGGTGTGGTCGGTGCTTCCGGTGGCGAGGCGGAGTTGTCCGTCGGGGAGGGTGGCCCAGGCGACGGAGTAGACCGAGCTGGTGCGGTGGGTGAGAGTGTGCAGGAGGGTTGCGGTATGGCCGTCCCAGATACGTGCGGTGTAGTCATAGCCTGCGGTGGCGAGGCGGAGTTGTCCGTCGGGGAGGGTGGCCCAGGCGACCGAGTAGACCATGCTGGTGTGGTGGGTGAGAGTGTGCAGGAGGGTTGCGGTATGGCCGTCCCAGATGTGTACGCTGCCGTCGGTGCCTGTGGTGGCGAGGCGGAGTTGTCCGTCGGGGAGGGCGACTCCGGCCAGAGCTCGTATCTCCGTCCTGCCGGTGGACCACATCCCGACCTCGGTCACGGCGCTGACGGTCACCGGTCCGATTGCTTCCTGAGGCCCGCTGTCGGCTGAGTGCGTGGTGCGCGCCCTGATCGTCGCCGCGTGGGCCTCGGCCCAGGCAGCGATCGCCGGATCGAAGCCCGCGTTCATCCCGGCCCCCGTTCCGGCAGGACGACGAGGCCGGTCAGCACGCCGGTGCAGGAGTGGTCGGTGTTCACGGCGTCCCTGGCGGCGTTCCGCGCGGCCCGGCCGAGGTCGGGAATCCGGTGCAGATCCTCGTAGAGGTGCCGGGCGAAGGCGATCGCGCACGCGTCGTCAAGCTCGCCGCGATGGGCGATCACCTGATCGGCGACCTCGGTGAAGCGGGACGCGATCTCCACGCTGTGGCACGAGCCGAGGACGAGGCCCCGCAGGTGGCCTCCTTCGGCCTCCCGGTGGTGCCGGAGCGTCTCGACGACGTCGCCGGCGGGCACCGGGTGCTCCCCGCCGTGCACGTCTTCGAAGATCAGGTTCTTGCCGTCGCCGTGACAGCTCAGGTGCAGGATGTCCGGCTGGAACTCTCTCAGGCGTTTGAGGTCGGCGGCCTGGGCGGCCGGGCAGATCAGGACGTCCAGGTGCCCCAGCCTGGCGGCCTCCTGTATCGCCCGCGCCTCCCGGTCGGCGCGGACTCTCAGGTGACCCCGCGGGCTGGCACCCACCGCCATGACGCGCGTCGCCGTAACGGTCTCCGAGGGGTGGCGGGTCGTCTCGGGGGCCGCATCGCGCAGCGCGGCCTGGAAGACCGGGTTGTTGGGGTAGCGTTCCGCCGCCACCGCCATGAGACGGCGGCGGCCGTCCGGCATGACTCCGCGTGCGATCTCCCGCCCCACCGCCCACCAGAAGTCTCCGCCGTTGACGTCCCTCATCGCGGGGATCATGGCGGGCGGGAATCCGGCTCTGTCGAGCAGCCACCGGGCCTCGGGACCGAGCGAGAACGCTCCGGCGAGTTCAGTGATCTCCTCTGAGGTGAATTCGTCCCTCACCCGGTCACTTCTTTCTCAATGTGGTGGTCTCGTCTCCGGACGGCGCGGGCGCGCCGTGATCACAGAACGGCCGCGAGCCGCAGGGGATCGGGAAGTGTTCTCCCGTACCAGCGGAGCAGGTTTCCCTCGGTGGAGGCGTTTATCGTGACGCTGATACCGGTCGCGCTTTCCCGAGCTCCTCGTACGACCAAAATGAGGCGATATGAACCATTTATGGTCATGGTCTTGGTGCTGGTGAATGCCCATTCCGGGTTGGCGCGCAACTCGTTCCGTGCCTGGAGAAAGACCTCGGCGCGCTGCCTGGAGGTGGTCCGCCCGATCTCGCCCAGGCTCACGTCGGCGCCCAGGAGGCTCAGTTGCGGCCCCAGAGTGAACCTGCGTTCCACCTGGGCCACGTCGGTCACCTGTTTCGGCGTCATCGACCACGCCATCGGCTCGACGGAGGTGGATGTAGAGGACAGCGCCAGCTTGACGTCGGTGGTGGCCAGGCGTGGTGCCCTGGGCTCGGTGGCGAAGCTGATCGACAGGTGCACCACGTGGTAGGTGACGTGCTCGTACTCCTGCTCCACGAACGCGCGCAGGCCCGGATCGTCGGCCACGTAGTCGGGGGTGACCCGCACGGCCAGGGGGCCGCCGAGGCTGATCCGGCCGGAGAGGGGCGGAAGGTGCTCGCCGAGGGGCGGGGAGTGCTGACCACCGGGGGAGGACGGGGACTCCTCGGATCGCGCTGTGTCCAGGGATCCGAGGCTCAGGTCCTGCTCTTGGAGGGCGGGGAGAGGAATCTCGATCATTTACATCCTCGTACTGAGGGGACCGGGGAGGACTCTGGCGCGGGGCGTGACGGTATGCCTGTGGTCGACTGTAATGGGTTGATGCGCGGTGAAGCCCGCATTCTTTCCAGGGATCTGACGCGAGATCTTCCCGTTCCTTTGATGAGGCTTTTTATGCCCAAAAGTACGATTTGGGGTTAATGTGGCCACTGTCTTGATCGATGAAAGGAGAGGTCCTGGTTAAAGGGTGGGCCACAAAGATCAACTTGCGTGCCGGAGGTTTTGAGTTGTTGCCCTGCGGCGCCGTGCTGCTGTTGTCAATTCTATCTTTATGCTGATATGTCCTGCTTTATCCAGCAACAGGAAACGCTCTCTCCGGCGCGACTGGAGGTGCTGGAGACGACCGGCGGTAGTTCCCTCCACACCGGGGGCACCGTCCGCTTCCGCGCCCACTACGTCGAGCGCGGCGAGCCGGGTCACATGGAGAGCACAGCGGCTTCGCCAGGCACGCGGGCGACCGGGTGTACGTCGGGGCGCTCCAGGAATCGCGTTTCACCACGTCGTCAGGGCGCCCTGGGAACTTCGTTTTCGCCACGCCGTGGCCACGGCGGCGACGCCGGGTTCTGTCAGGTGACGAACTCCCGCGCCAGGCCCGCGGAAACACCCGGACTCCTCGCCACTTTCAACGTATAGCGGACAGGGGGGCTTGCGGCAAGACCCCGGTGGCGGTCCAGAATTCGGGGCCGTGAGCCGAACGGGCACACGGCGGACGGGGATGGACGCGTGTGCGGGCTCACGCCGACCATGCCCGGCCGATCGTGGCCGCGGCTGCCGTGGGAGGGGGAGTTTCGATGCGTGTTCTGCTGTCGACGATCGGGTCGCGCGGTGACGTCCAGCCGGTGGTGGCGCTGGCGGTGCGGTTGAGGGAGCTCGGCGAGGAGGTCCGGGTGTGCGCGCCCCCCGACTTCCGCGACTGGGTCGGCGGTCTCGGGATCCCGTTCACCCCCCTCGGCCCCGAACTGCGCTCGACCGGGAAGGCCGACCCGGCGGCGGCCCCGCCCTCGCCCGAGCAGCGGCGCCGGATGGTGGAGGACTCGATCGCCGGCCAGTTCGAGACGCTGTCGGCGGCGGCCGAAGGCTGCGACGCCATCCTGGCGGGCGGATACCTGGTGGTGGCCGCCCGCTCGGTGGCCGAGCGGATGGGGATCCGCTACGTCTTCGCCGGCTACTGCCCGGTGGCCCTGCCCTCCCCGCACCACGCGCCGCCGCCCCTGCCGATGCCGGGAGCCGTACCGGCGGACGGCACGGCCGGCAACCGCGAGCTCTGGGAGCAGGACGCACAACGCTGGAACGGCGTCTTCGGCGCCGCTCTCAACTCCCATCGGGCCTCTGTCGGCCTGGCCCCGGTCGGCGACGTGCGAGGCCACATGTTCACCGACCGGCCCTGGCTGGCCGCCGACCCGACGCTGGGACCCTGGCCCGAGCACGAGGACCCGGATGTGGTCCAGACGGGCGCCTGGATCCTGCCGGACGAGCGTCCGCTCTCCGCGGAGCTGGAGGCCTTCCTCGACGCCGGTGAGCCACCCGTCTATTTCGGCTTCGGCAGCATCCGCGCTCCGCAGGACCTCGGCAAGACGATGATCGAGACGGCCCGCGCGCTCGGCCGCCGCGCGGTCGTGCTCCGAGGGTGGGCGGACCTGGCGCCGCCGGCCGACGAACCCGACTGCCTGTCCATCGGGGAGGTGAACCAGCAGCTGCTCTTCCGGCGGGTCGCCGCGGTCGTGCACCACGGCGGCGCGGGCACCACCACCGCGGCCGCGCGAGCCGGGGCACCCCAGGTCGTCATCCCCCAGCAGTTCGACCAGCACTACTGGGCGCGGCGGGTCGACGACCTCGGAGCCGGGACCGCGCACGCGCCCGGCGCGCCGACCACCGGCTCGCTGACCGAGGCTCTCGGTCACGCTCTACAGCCGGACGTGGCGGCCCGTGCCCGATCCCTCGCCGGCGCGGTGCGCACCGACGGCGCGGACGTCGCCGCGCGGCTGCTGGTGGCCGTGGACGCGCACAGCTCATTTTGAAAAAGGTTCCGGGAGGTTCTCCGGGTGGATGCCGACCCGGCGGAAGCCCGGAGACCCGGTCGGGAAGTGTGCTTCCTGGCCGGGTCTCCGCGCATCTTGGAAGGGCCGTGCCTCCGCGGGCGGGAGGCCCCCGCCCGCTGCCCGCGGAGGCGCCGCCGTCCTCGGAACGCGCCTGGCCGGCGCGCCGCCGTGCTCGAAGACGTACCGGGCACGGCGCCTAGCTGTAGATGCCGAACTCCCAGAGCGAGTAGCCGTACGCCGTGCCGCGCTGGGTGAGGTTCACCCGGACGTACCTGGCCGACGCGTTGAGGTCGACGGAGTCGAACCCGCCGTCGCCGGTCGTGGTCGAGTGGACGGTGGTCCAGGTCGAGCCGTTGGTTGAGGTCTGGATCTGGTACGCCCTGCCGTACGCGCCCTCCCAGCCGAGCTGGACGTGCCTGATCGCGGTGGTCGCGCCGAGGTCGACCTGGATCCACTGCGGGTCGGCCCACTCGCTGGCCCACCGGGAGGTGAAGCTGCCGTCGGTGGCCCGGTTCGCGGTGAACGGGCCGCCGTCGCCGGTCGCCTGGTAGGAGGAGGCGGTGGTCGGCTTGCCGAGTGCCACGTTGGTCCCGGAGACCGTCGGCGGGACGACGCGGAACGACCGCTGCTCGATGCCCGCGTTGCCGTGCCCGTCGAAGGCGTACACGTACACCTTCCACACGCCCATCTGCTCCGGCGCGGTCACCGTGAACCTGCCGGGGCCGGTCTGGGTGAACCTGACGTTGTCGAAGCCGCGGTTGCCGTTGATGTGCTTGTTGCCGAACATCAGGTTGTAGCGGATCAGGTCGCTGTTCGGGTCGGTCGCGGCGACCTCGACGGTGAAGGTCTTCCCGGCCTGGACGGCGGTCTGCGAGCCGACCGTCATCGAGGTGATCTCCGGAGGGGTGTTCGCCGAGGGCTGCCCGGTGTAGGCCGCCTTGAGCGCGTGGTAGCCGTGCCTGCGCCAGCCGCCGGTGGTGGTGTTGAGCCACACCCCGCCGAAGTCGTTCTCCAGGCCGTAGTGGAACTCGGTCGCGCCGAGCGCGACGCCGGGGTGGCCCTTGATCGCGTTCCAGCTGGCGGTGTACTGGTCCCGCTTCTGCAGGTCGGTCGGCTCGTCGGGGACGCCGTTGACGTCGTTGGGCACCTCCCACTCGCCGTCGGGCCCGGCCTCGGTGACGATGTACGGCTTGGTGTACCCGCCGCTGATCCAGTCCGGCTTGACGGTGTGGATGGCGCCGTAGGAGTTGACCGCGAGCAGGTCGAGGGCGGGGGAGTGGGCCTTGTAGTAGGTCCAGGCGTGGGTGTAGGCGTCGGTGGATGTGACCGGGTGGTTGGGGTCGGCGGCGTGGATCGCCTGCGCCACCTCGTTGACGAACTTCGCGTACGCCACCCGCCGCTGCTCGACCACGTCGGCCGGCAGGCCGTGGTCCTGCATGGTGAGGATGACCTCGTTGCCGACGTCCCACATGAGCACGCCCTGGCGGCCCTTGAGGGCGTTCACCCTGGCGACGATCTCGTTCTTCACGCTGTTCTTGTACGCGGTGTCGTTGACGTAGTCGGCGCCCTGGTTGAGCCAGTGCCCGACGATGACCTTGATGCCCTGCTGGGCGGCCCTGTCGAGCAGCGCCGGGGTGTGGGTGTCGTCGACGCCCCAGGTGCGGATCGTGTTGACGCCCATCGCCGCCAGGTCGCGCATGTAGCCGTCGGCCGCGGCCTGCGGCGGGCCGTAGGTCAGGCCCTTGACCAGGTACGGGGCGCCGTTCACCTGGAGCTGCCAGTTGCCCTGCGAACCGGTCACCCTGACCGTGCTCGGCCCGGCCGGGGTCGCCGGGTCGGTCATCGCGGCGGGGACGGTGCCGGCCTGCCTGGCGACCGAGATCCGGTCCACGCTGAGCACGCCGCCGGAGGTGGTGGCGGCGGTCGGCGTCGTGGTTCCCGCGAGCGCGTTGGGCAGCGAGCCGCCGATGGCGAGGTCGAGGCGGAGGTAGAAGCCGTGGTGCAGGGCCGCCCTCCACGCGGTGACGCCGACCTGGCTCTGGCGCACGACCCAGGTCTGCCTGCCGTCGAGGTAGAAGCGGATCTCCTCGTCGGTCTTGGTGCGGTCGATGACCTGGGCGTACTCGTGGTAGCCGGTCTGGCAGCCGTCGCAGGTGGCGAAACCGCTGGTGCGGCCGTTGTACTCGTTGCACACGCCCTCGGGCGCGGTGCCGCAGTGCAGGGTGTTGGCCAGCTGGTCGCGGCCGTTGACGCCGGTCATGATGTCGGTCTCGCCGACGGACGGCCAGTTGTTGTAGTTGCCCCGGTAGGCGGCGCCGGTCGCGCGGAAGCCGGGCCAGTAGCCCAGGGCGTTCGCGACGTCGGGCTGCTTGAGCCGGGCGCTGAACCTGAGCAGCTCGCCCGGCTGGGGCGCGAAGTCGGTGCGCTGGGTCTCGATCCGGCCGGAGGTCCAGTTGCCCGCGCCGTCCTTGATCGCCTTGATGTTCAGGTTGCCGGTGCCGTCGAGGTGGACGTTGGCCGTCGAGGCGCTCATGGTCTCGACCTCGCCGGTGCCCCAGTTCGCGGCGCCGCCGGGGTAGGAGGTGCCGGTGCGCAGGATCCAGTCGGCGGCCGAGGGGGAGGTGCCGGCCGCTCCGTTGAAGTCGTCCTTCCACACCTCGGTCCAGGTGCCGGGCTCCTCGGGCTCCTCAGGTTCCTGGGAGCCGCCCGTGCTGCCGTAGACCTGGAACTCCCACAGCGAGTAGCCGTAGCCGGTGCCCCGGGCGGTGCCGTGCATCCGCACGTACCGGCCCGAGCCCGAGACGTTGAGGGTCTGGGTGCCGCCGGTGCCGGTGGTGGTGGAGTAGACGTCGGTCCAGGAGGAGCCGTCGGCCGATGTCTGGATCTTGAACGACCTGCCGTACGCGGCCTCCCAGGTCAGCACCACCCGGCTGATCGTGGCCGTCTCGCCGAGGTCGACCTGGAGCCACTGCGGGTCGCTGAACGCGCTGGCCCAGCGGGTTCCCGTCGGGTTCCCGTCGACCGCCAGCGACGCGACGTAGCCGGCGCCCTCGGACGACGAGGCCGTCGCTGTCTTGCCCTGCGACAGCAGGCCGTCGGCCGCCGCCGCGGGGCCGGTGAATGCCAGCCCGGAAAGGACCAGTGCCGCCAGAGCGGCGATGACCAGGCCCAACCGGAAGCGGCCCGAACTACGAGCTGGATACACGATCTCTCCTCGAAAGGGGGATGCCCGCCAGGGGACGGCGAGGGGGAGAGCGCTCTCCGTAACCGAGGGTGCTCCCGGGGTCGAGCGGTGTCAAGGCCCTTCTTCTCGCGAGATCGAAACGCGCTGCTCACACACCCGAAACTTCACCCCAATGGACATATCCCTTCAAAGCCCACCTTTCCGCACGTCCGTCGAGGCGTCCACGGAGAGAAGGTGGGCGCGTCCCTGTGTCGGTGACGTGAACGGCGGGTTTCAGATTGGGTTGGCTGTCGTCTTGACAATTCGCAACAGGGGGGATCAACCTCGGAGGAGAGCGCTCTCCCTGTGCCGTTCCCCACGGCCACCCCCCACTGAAGGAGAGGCAATGCGCCCATCCCGAAGTCCAGTCAGGTTCCGCCTGGGACTGGTCGCCGCCACCCTCACCGCGCTGGTCGCGGCCGGTCTGGCGATCACCTCCCCCGCCGGCGCGGCGGACGGCTTGATCTCCCAGAGCCGGCCCGCGACCGCCTCCTCCTCGGAAGGGGGCGGTTACGGCGCCGGAGCCGCCTTCGACGGCGACAACGGGACCCGGTGGTCCAGCGCCGCCGCCGACCCGCAGTGGCTCCAGGTCGACCTGGGCGCCACCGCGACGATCTCCCAGGTCGTGCTCAACTGGGAGGGCGCGTACGGCAGGTCGTTCAAGATCCAGACATCGGCCGACGGCTCCTCCTGGACCGACGTCTACTCCACCACCACCGGCACCGGCGGCACCCAGACCCTCAACGTCTCGGGCTCGGGCCGGTACGTGCGGATGCACGGCACCGCCCGGGGCACCGGCTACGGCTACTCGCTGTGGGAGTTCAAGGTGTACGGCACCGGTGGCTCCCCGGTCACCCCGAGGCCGAAGCCGACGTTCACCGACGAGGTGACGCACCACGAGTTCCAGGCCAACTGCTCCCCGACGGCGAACCGGCCCGACGACCCGATCGTCTACCCCGGCCTGCCCGGCGCCTCGCACATGCACACCTTCGTCGGCAACAGGACGACCAACGCGCACAGCACGTCGTCCTCGCTCCTCGGCGGCGGCACCTCGTGCACCAACCCGCACGACAGGTCGGCCTACTGGTTCCCGAGCTTCTACAAGGGCACCCAGCTGATCGAGCCGACCGGCAACCAGGTCATCTACTACAAGTCCGGCATCCTCAACTACTGGGAGGTGCAGCCCTTCCCACAGGGCCTGCGCTTCGTCGTCGGCAGCCCGACCGCGACGCTGGCGGAGTTCCGCGACTCCCCGGGCGCCGTCGAGGGCTTCGAGTGCGGCGACATCTCCAAGAGCTGGGACATCCCGACGTCCTGCGTGGCGGGCAGCCAGGTGAACGTCCGCTACCAGGCGCCGAGCTGCTGGGACGGCGTCAACCTCGACAGCGCCAACCACAAGAGCCACATGTCCTACCCGGCCGGCGGTTACTGCCCGCCCAGCCACCCGGTGGCGGTGCCGATGCTGGAGTTCAAGATCGCCTTCCCCGCCAGCGGTGACCTGTCGCAGGCGCGGCTGGCCAGCGGGCGCGGTTACACCTGGCACTACGACTTCTTCAACGCCTGGGACGACCCCGCCATCCTCGACGCCCTGGTGACCCACTGCATCAACGGCGGCCTCCAGTGCAACCCGCGCGGCTACGACCTGTACAAGCCGCACCGCGGCGCCGCCCTCACGGAGAACTTCGAGCTTCCCTGACCTTCTCTGACCCTCCTTGACCGCATGTGCCCGGCTCCGGCCTGGGGTGCCCCGGACTCCGGCACCCGCGGGCCGGGGCCGGGCACGTGCTTTTCCCGGCCGCCTTTTCCGGCAAGGACCCTGCCGGCAAGGACTCTCCCGACAAGGGTTTTCTCGGCAGGGCCTTTCCCGACGCGGGCCCCGGCGTGTCCGCTGCCGGACATTGACAGCGCGGGACCGCCGTGACGTACTGGAGAGCGCTCTCCGACAGCGAAGGGAAACACACGTGGGCATCGACGAGCTCGACCGGCTGGTGGAGAAGCTGGACCTGGAACGCAAGGTGCGGCTGCTCACCGGGGCGACCGTGTGGTCCACCCACGCGGAGCCCGGCATCGGGCTGCGGGCCATGGTCACCTCCGACGGCCCGGTCGGCGTGCGCGGGGAGGGGTGGGACGAGCGGAGCACCTCCCTGACCCTGCCCTCCGCGACCGCACTGGCCGCCACCTGGGACGACGACCTGGTGGAACTGCTGGGCGGCCTGCTCGCCGGCGAGGCACGGCGCAAGGGCGTGGACGTCCTGCTCGCCCCGACGCTCAACCTGCACCGCTCGCCGCTCGGCGGGCGCCACTTCGAGTGCTACTCCGAGGACCCCCTGCTGACCGGCAGGATCGGCGCCGCCTGCGTCCGGGGCGTCCAGGCGGGCGGGGTGGCGGCCACCGCCAAGCACTACGTCGCCAACGACTCCGAGACCGAACGGCTCACCCTCGACGCCCGCGTCGACGAGCAGACCCTGCGCGAGCTGTACCTGGCGCCGTTCGAGGCCGCGGTGGAGGCGGGCGTCTGGGTCGTCATGTCCGCCTACAACGGGGTGAACGGGACCACGATGTCGGAGAGCCCTCTCCTGGCCGACCCGCTCAAGGGGGCGTGGGGGTTCGACGGGGTGGTCGTGTCGGACTGGGGCGGCGTCCGCTCCACCGGTCCCGCCGCCCGCGCCGCGCAGGACCTCGCGATGCCGGGGCCGGAGGGCACCTGGGGGGAGGCGCTGGTCGCCGCGGTGCGCGCGGGCGAGGTGCCGGAGGCCGCGATCGACGACAAGGTCCGGCGCCTGCTCCGGCTGGCCTCCCGGGTCGGCGCGCTGGACCTCGCCGCCGATGCCGCCGACGCCCCGCCCGCCCTCCCCGGCCCCGCCGAACGGGAGGACGCCGGCGAGCAGGGAGGGTACGGGGCCGCCCGCACGCTGTTGCGCCGGGCCGTCGCCGCGAGCACCGTCCTCCTGCGCAACGAGGACTCGCTGCTCCCCCTGGACCCCGCGCGGCTGCGCAGGGTCGCCGTGCTCGGGCCGAACGCCGCCGCCGCCCGGATCCAGGGAGGCGGCAGCGCGGGCGTGTACCCCGTGTCCGTCGTGTCCCCCCTCGACGGCATCCGCGAGGCGCTGTCCGGTACGGCGGAGGTGCTCCACCGCCCCGGCCCGCACCTCGACGACCGGCCGACCCCGCTGGGCACGGACAACGCCCGCGACCCCCTGACCGGCGAACCCGGCGTCCTGGTCCGGCTGCTGGACGGCGCCGGAGCCGAGATCCACGCCGAACACCGGCTGACCGGCCGCATCCTGGAACCCGCGCGGATCGACGCCGCCGCCACCGTCGAGATCCGCGCCCTGCTGAGCCCGGAGGTGGACGGCCTGTGGGAGCTGGCCGTCGCCGGATGGGGTCACGTCCTGCTGGAGGCGGACGGCCACGTCCTGGTCGACGAGGAGGTGGAGCGTGACACCGACGACCCCGCCACCGTGCACCTGTCCCCGCCGTACCGGCGCGCTCGGTTCCCCGTGACGGCGGGCCGGGACGTGGAGCTCGTCTCCCGGCGGCGGCTCGATCCCGGCAGCGGGATCGCCTCGGTCCTGGCCGCGGACCCGCCCCGGCGCGCCGACGAGGTGGAGCTGGCCGCCGCGGTGGAGCTCGCCCGCACCTGCGACGCCGTCGTCGTCGTGGTCGGCTCCACGGAGGAGATCGAGAACGAGGGCGCCGACCGCGCCCACCTGAACCTGCCGGGACGCCAGGACGAGCTGGTCCGGGCGGTGGCCGCGGCCAACCCGGCGACCGTCGTGGTCGTCAACTCCGGCGGCCCGATGGTCCTGCCGTGGCGCGAGGAGGTGCCGGCCGTGCTCCTGAGCTGGTTCCCCGGGCAGGAGGCGGGGCACGGCCTCGCCGACGTCCTGTTCGGCCGGGCAGAACCCGGGGGCCGGCTGCCCACGACCTGGGCCGGCAGGGCGCTCGTCTCCACCGTCCCGCGGGACGGGACGCTCGCCTACACCGAGGGTCTCGACATCGGTTACCGTGCCTGGCTGCGGCGGCCCGAGCCGCCGGCGTACTGGTTCGGGCACGGCCTCGGATACACGTCCTGGTCCTACGAGGACGTCTCCGTGCCCTGGGACGTCTCCCCGGAGAGCCCGCTGCCCGTCCGGGTACGGCTGCGCAACACCGGCGAGCGCGCCGGTCGCGAGGTCGTCCAGGTCTACCTGTCCCGGCCGGAGACGGGCGTGACCCGTCCCGCGCGCTGGCTGGCCGGCTACGCCCTCGCCGACGCGGGGCCGGGCGAGGTCGTCGAGGTCACGGTGGACGTCCCGGCGCGGGCCTTCCGGCACTGGTCGGCCGAGCACCACGCCTGGCGGGCCGAGGAGGGCGCCTTCACGGTGCTCGCCGGACGCTCGGCCGCCGACCTGCCGCTGAGCGCCGAGGTGCTCCTCGGCACGGAGCCGCCGACCTCGGGAGAGTCCTCGGGAGAGCGCTCTCTCGCTGTGCTATAAAAGCCCTATGAGCGAAGGCCTGCCGCGAGTGTCGGCGCCCCCGACCTTGGAGGATGTGGCGCGGGCGGCGGGAGTCTCCCGTGCCACGGTCTCGCGCGTGATCAACGGGATCCGCAACGTGGATCTCGCGATCCAGGAGAAGGTCAAGCAGGCGATCGCCCTCACCGGCTACGTGCCCAACCAGGCCGCGCGCTCCCTGGTCACCCGGCGTACGGGGACGATCGCCCTGATCGTCTCCGGGGCGGGCAGCAGCGAGGAGAGCCCGTTTCCCGGCCACGTCTTCGCCGATCCGTTCTTCGGGCGCGTGGCCGGGGGTGTCGTCGGTTTCCTGCGCCCGCTGGGCATCTATCCGATCCTGATGTTCGCCGACACCCCGGAGACCCGCGACCAGGTCATCGGCTACCTGCGCCGGGGCAACGTCGACGGGGCCATCCTGGTCTCCATCAGCGCCGAGGACACGTTGCCCAAGTTGCTCGCCGACGCCTCGCTGCCCGCGGTGCTCTTCGCCAGACCGGCCAGGCCGATCCCGATCAGCTACGTCGACGTCGGGCACCGGGCCGGGGGCAAGCTGGCCGCCGACCATCTCGTCGCCCGGGGCTGTCGCAGGCCGGCGACCATCTCCGGCCCGCTCGACGTCCCGGCCGGCCAGGACCGCCTGGCGGGCTTCCAGGAGGCGATGGCCGTGCACGGCCATCCCTACATCCCCTGCGCCGAGGGCAACTTCACCCTTCACAGCGGCGAGGTGGCGATGGAACGGCTGCTCGCCGAGCATCCCGACATCGACGGCGTCTTCGCGGCCAACGACCTGATGGCCCAGGGGGCCCTGCTGGTGCTGCGCCAGCACGGGCGCAGCGTGCCCGGTGACGTGGCCATGGTGGGTTTCGACGACAGCAGCGCGGCGCTGGCCTGCCGCCCGCCGCTCACCACCGTCCGCCACCCCGTCGAGGACATGGCGGCCGAGATGGGACGGCTGCTGCTGACCCACATCGAGCATCCGGATCATCCGGTGACCTCGCGGATCTTCGAACCGACGCTGGTGGTCAGGGAGTCCGCCTGATCCGGGGGAGCGGCCGGTGCGGCCGCTCCGCGGGGTGCGGGCCGGACGTCTAGCGTTCGGCGAGGGGGCTGGTCGCCTGGACGTGCGGGGCGACCTCCGAGCAGTCCGGCGGGGGGCCCATCGCCGCCGTGCGGGAGATCACGGTGAAGGACGCGTCGAGGTTGGTCAGCTTCAGAAGCTTCAGGACGACCGGTGGGGCTCCGGCCAGGAGCAGAGGCGTGTCGTGCTCGCGTGCGTACCGTTTGACGGCGATCAGCGCGCTCAGGCCGCACGCGTCGATGAAGGTGACACCGGCCAGGTCGATGATGACCGTGCCGGGGCGGGCGTCGATGACGTCCTGGGTGAAGGCCGACAGGTCCGGCCTGGTGGCGAGGTCGAGCTCGCCGGCCACCGTGATGACCACGAAGCCGTTCGCGTGCTCGCTCGTGAGTTGAAGTGCGTTCATCGCCCACTTCCCTGCAGGCTCACGTGAATGTACGTATCCGGCCAGGGGGTGTCGCTCGGACGCCTGGCCTCAGATCGTCGCCTCCCCGGTCGCGTCGTGCGGGCGCGGAGGGGGTGGACCATCTGAAGCCACGATACTCCCTAACGGTGCGAATCATCGCTTTCCGTGATCGTATAGCTTCGAAGCGAAGTGTAGATGCCAACCTGCATATGTGCCAGCTATTCGAGGAAACAGCTTTGTGACCCCGCCCGAACGTGGGTGCGGAGGTGCGGGAAAGCCGGTTCCCGAATGACGGGAGAGAGGCGTGAGCCGGCTGGGAAAGCCGGCCCGACCTGGGAGGGGTCAGCCCGGGGAGTGGCTCGGTGCCATGGCGTCGAGCGCTTCGCGCAGGCTGTCCCGCGTCTCGAAGTGCCGGTCGAGATTGGTGATCGTCAACAGGTGGGTGATCATGCCGGGGCTCACCACCAGCATGAGGCGGCCGTGGGCCTCCTTGAGACGGGTGAGCGTGCCCACGAGGACCCCCAATCCCACCGAGTCGCAGAACGGCACTCCCGTCAGGTCCATCACCAGGTTCGGGGTGCCCGCCTCGTGCAGGACGTGGTCGATTTCCGCGCGCAACCGGGGAGCCACGGCCATGTCGAGCTCGCCCGTCGCCTGCACGACCACACAGGTGCCACTGCGCCATGTCTGAACATCGAATGTTGAGATCACGATCATCACCTCCGTGCCTTTCCAGCTGCCCTGACAGAAGGTTGTTATGCACTTAGCTCACTTTTTGCAGATGTTGTCCGTTGCTGTTCTTGCTGTCGGGGTCGCGGCAGGGGTAGCGCTCGGGGCGGGCGAGGCGGTCGTCTCCTTCACGGTGACCTTCTTCGCCGGGGCGTGTTTCCGGCCCACGACCACCTCGATCTTGTCGCCCAGGCTCTCCAGGGGGCGCAGTTCCGCCCCGGGCAGCGCGGCGGCGACCGTGCGTGCGGAATCCTCGCGGCCGGGGCCGTAGCGGATGACGGTCTTCTCGAAGTCCTTCTGCGGGGTGTTGCCCGGGGTCTCGGGCACCAGGAAGCCGACTCTCTGCAGGTCGGCCCTGGTCTGCGCGCCCAGGCCGGTGATCGTGGTGCCGTTGAGCACCCTGAGGGCGATCCGCGAGGGCGCGACGGTCAGCGCGGGAGCCGAGGGGGAGGCCGCAGGGGTGGGCGTGGACTTGCCGGGTTTGGCGGGCTTGACCAGCGTCTCGTCGGCGGCGATCCTGCGGAACAGCTCCTTGGCCGCCTCCTTGTCCCAGAGCACCGCGGACTCGCCGGTCGGCGTCTTGTAGTCGACGTCGGCGAGCGGGACCGTGGCGAAGGCCACGTCGTCGGTGGAGACGTCCTTGAGCTGGTCGGCCAGGCCGAGCAGGTCCCCGCGCAGAGCGTCGTCCACCCGGATCGTGTCGAGCGTGGTGTCGACGAACGAGGCGAGCCTGACCGGGTTGGTCAGCGTCTCGCCGCTGAGCGCCTGGTTCAGCAGCGCGGAGATCACCTGTTGCTGGCGGTCGATGCGGTCGAGGTCGGAGCGGGCGGTGGCGCGGGTGCGGGCGTAGGAGAGGGCCTTGACGCCGTCGAAGGAGTAGGTGCCCGGCTGCAGGTCGAGCGCGGTCTTCGGGTCGTTGATCGGGACCGGGGTGCAGACCGAGATGCCGCCGAGGGCGTCGACCACCTCGATGAAGCCCAGCACGTTGACCTCGACGTAGTGGTGCAGGGTCAGGCCCGTGGCGGCCTGCACCGTGCGTGTCGCGAGTTTTGGGCCGCCGAGCTGGTAGGCGGCGTTGATCTTGTGCATGCCCTTGCCGGGGACCGTCGTCCAGGTGTCGCGGGGGAGGCTGACCACGGTGACCTTGCTGTGGTCCTCCGACACGTGGATCACCATCATGGTGTCGGTGCGCTCGCCGGTCTCGCGGCCCAGCTTGAGCTGGTTCTGCTGCTTGCGGGTGAGGTCGTCGCGCTTGTCGACGCCGACCACCAGGATGTTCATGGCGCCGGTGCTCGACCGCGAGCCGGGGACCCCCGCGTCGACCGCCTCGATCTTCGTCGTGGCGTAGTTGGTCAGCGCCCAGGTCACTCCGGAGCTGCCCAGAACCAGGCACGAGAGCGCGCCGGCGATCACGAGACCGCGCCGCCGGGTGCGGGCACCCCTCGCCGACCTGCGATCACGCCTCGGGTTCACCCGAACGCTGCCGTAGGCGTCGCCGCCTACGTGCACACCCGAATCCTCCTCCGGGTCGCGCATGCATGGCCCCCTAGGCTCCAGCTGGGTCGATGAGGTACCCGTTCGTACAGTAGCGTGAGCGACGCCATGAAGCAGTTCCCCGACTCGCCCGCGCCGGCGTCGTCTTCCGAGACACGTGTCTGGCCCCCCATCTCCATCGTCATCCCGGTGCTGAACGAGGAGCGCCATCTGCGGGAGGCGGTGCGTCAGGTGCTCTCGCAGCGGTACGCGGGACCGATCGAGGTCGTTCTCGCGATCGGCCCCTCTCGCGACCGTACCCAGGAGGTCGCCGACGAAATCGCCGCCGACGACCCCCGCGTGGTCGTCGTGCCCAATCCGACCGGCCGCACCCCCAACGCGCTCAACGCCGCCATCGCCGCGTCCGGCAACGCGATCATCGCCAGGGTGGACGGCCACGCGATGCTCCCCGACGACTACCTCCAGGTCGCGGTGGAGACCCTCGAGGAGACCGGCGCCGACAACGTGGGCGGCGTCATGGCGGCCGAGGGCGTCACGCCGTTCGAGCAGGCGGTGGCCCGCGCGATGACGTCCAAGATCGGTGTCGGCGGCGCCCGGTTCCACACCGGCGGCACCGCGGGCCCGGCCGACACGGTCTACCTCGGCGTGTTCCGCCGCGCCGCGCTGGAGCGGGTCGGCGGCTACGACGAGCACTTCCAGCGGGCCCAGGACTGGGAGATGAACCACCGCATCCGCGAGACGGGCGGCCTGGTCTGGTTCCAGCCCCGGATGCGCGTCTCCTACCGGCCCAGGCCCGACCTCAAGGCGCTCGCCAAGCAGTACTTCCACTACGGCCGCTGGCGCAGGGTGGTCGCCCGCACCCACGAGGGCACGATCAACCTGCGCTACCTGGCGCCGCCCCTGGCCGTGCTGGCCATCCTCGCGGGCCTGGTGGTCTCCCCGTTCTTCTGGCCGGGGCTGCTGATCCCGGGCGGCTACCTGGCGGCGATCCTGGCCGGTTCCGCGGTCACCGGCAGCGGCCTGCCCGCCTCGGCGCTCGTCCGGTTGCCGCTGGTCTACGTCACCATGCACATGTCGTGGGGCTGGGGCTTCCTGACGAGCCCGAGAAGGCTCGGCAAGCCCGACCGCGCGGGCGGCTGACCCCCGGGGCGGACGCCGCTCAGGGGCGGGCGTCGACCACCTGACCGGTGATGCCGGAGGCGAGCACGTCCAGCGAGGTGCGGGCGACGGCGGACGGGGCGCGCGGGCCCGGCGGCGCCGTGGCTTCGGCCCGCCCGGGATCCACGCAGTTGACCCGCACCCCGTACCCGGCCCATTCCTCCGCGAGTGCCCGGGTCAGGCCGGCCACGGCGGCTCCCGCGAAGGAGCGCAGGCCGTCTCCCGCCGCGTCCCGGGCGCGGGAGGGAGCGTGGAACAGCAGCTGTCCCCGCGTCTCGCGGAGATGGGGGAGGGCCGCCCTGGCGACGGTGACGGGGCCCAGGTGGTTCAGGCTCACGGTCTCGGCGATCGCGGTGTCGTCCGCCGCGTCGATCCTGCCCGGGGGCGCGCCCGCCGCGCTGACCACGTAGTCGATCCCGCCCGTCTCCTTGACGATCCGGGCGAGCGCGTCGGCCACCGCCCGGAAGTCGTCGACGCGGACCACGTCCGGCGTACCGGGAAGGCTCGCCGCACCGGGGAGGGGGAACACGCGGGCGCCGTGGTGCCCGGCCAGTTCCGCCACCTCGGCGCCGGCGCCGTCGTCCGAGCCGAAGACCACCACGGTCCTGCCCTCCAGCACCTCGCGCAGGGCGGTGCCGGAGCGGGCGGGGACGTCGCTCGCGGCGAGCCGCAGGAGCTTGTCGGCGATGAAGAGGTCCACCGGGTGCGTGACCTTCATGTTCCGCTCGCTGCCCGGCACCACGTGGATCGGCACGTCGGGAAGGTATCGCAGCACCACCCCGCAGTCGTCGGTGGGCGGCCGGTCGCCGAAGCCGGGATCGGCGAAGGCGCGCTCGTACGCCTCGCGGATCACCGAGAGCCGGAAGCACTGCGGGGTCTGGACGCGGCGCAGGCCGGCACGGTCGGGGACGTCGCTGACGATCTCCCCGTGCGGCCCCTGCGAGGTCACCACGATCGTGTCGGAACTCGGGATCGCCACCTCGACCGCCGAGAAGGTCCTCAGCGCCTCGACGCAGTCGGCGATGATCCTGGGCTCCGCCAGCGGGCGTACGGCGTCGTGCAGCAGCACGAGGCACTCCCGCGTGCCCAGGGCCCGCAGCGCCCGCCAGGTGGTCTCCGGGCGGCTCGCGCCGCCCTCCAGGATCCTGCCGACCTTCATGAAGCCGTTGCGCTCGACGATCCGCTCCACCTCGCCGGTGAAGCCGGGCGCCATCATGACCATGATCTCGTCGACCTCCGGCGACCCCTCGAACAGGGCGAGGGTGTGTTCGAGGATCGTCCTGCCGGCTATCTCCAGCAGCTGCTTGGGGGTGTCGTGGCCGACGCGCCGGCCGACGCCGCCTGCCAGGACCACACCGACGGTTCGGGGACGCGGTTCACGTTCGGCCACGATCAGATTCCTTTGACAGTTCGGATATGGCGAGCGTAATGGGTGCGTACCCGATCGTCCGGCGTGCTCCCGTGCTATCCCGTCAAGATCTAGCTACGCTGAGTGCGCACTCCCCGATTCGTACGGTGATCCCGTCGGATACGAAGGAGCCCGGATTGCCCGACCCTCACGCCATCGCCTCGTCCGACGCCTCACAGGCGGTCGCGGTCGTGCTCGCCACCACCGAGACGTCCGGCCTCCGGTGCTCCGGCGGGACCCTGCTCGACAGGCTGACCGGCCAGCTCGCCACCCTTCCCGTACGGGACGTGCACGTGGTGGCCCGTTCCAGCGACATCATCCACGCGCCCGGCGGTACCCACATGATCGGGGCCGAGGGGTCGAGGGGGCTCGCCGACGACCTGCGCAGGATCGCGAAGGTGGCCCGCTCGTCCATCGGCCCGGTGCTGGTGGTCGCCGGCGACCTGGTGGCGCACACCGAGGCGCTGGCCATGCTCGTGGAGCACCCGGCCCGCGGCACCGGCGCGCTGGTGGGCGAGACGGGCCAGGCGGGCCAGGTGGGCCGGGCCCCGGGGCCGGCGCGCCCGCCGGTCAGGACCGACGGCAGGTCCGTGGTGGCCGCGGGCACCTCCTTCCACGAGGCCGGCGAGACCAACGGCACCTTCAGGGGCGCCTTCCAGGTCGGCGTGTCCGACCTCGCGGGCTTCGCCGAGATCGCCGAGACGCTCGCCGAGCTCGCCGAGACGGGCGCCTTCGGCCCGATGGACGCCGGCGAGGCCCCCGGCCTGCTCCTGGTCGGCCTGGTCCGCTCCGGCGTCCAGGTGCGCGCGGCCAGGCTCGGACGCCTGCACGCCGACCGGATGGCCGGGCAGGCGGACGCCGACACGGCCGTGTCCCGGCTGGCCGAGATCGACGAGGGCGAGGCCCGGCTGGACGCCGCGGTCAAGACCAACGACGGCTTCTTCGCCACGTACGGGGTGAGCTCCTGGTCCAGGCACCTCGTGAAGTCGGTCGCCAGGCTCGGCCTGACGCCGAACGCGGTCACCGGCATCTCCGTCGGCTTCGCCGCGCTCGCCGCGATCTGGTTCTCCGTGGGCACCCGGCCCGGTCTGGTCGCCGGGGCGGTCCTGCTCTACCTGTCGTTCGTGCTCGACTGCGTCGACGGCCAGCTCGCCCGCTACACCCGGACCTTCTCGCCGCTCGGGGCGTGGCTGGACGCCACCTTCGACCGCGTCAAGGAGTACGCCGTCTACCTGGGCCTCGCCATCGGGTACGCGGCAGGGCTGGACGTCGCGGGCGGCGGCCCGGACGGCATCTGGGCGCTGGCGGTGTCCGCGATGATCCTGCAGATGCTCCGCCACACGATCGACTTCTCGTACTCGGGGGCGCGCGCCGACGCGAGCCGGGTGGGCGCGGCCTGGGCCAGGCCGGCGGGTTCGCTGGCCGACCCGGCAGGTGACGCGAGGCGGACGGCGGCGCCGCACCGGCCGGATCGGCGGGCCGCGTTCGCGGGTGCCGACGCGGGACGGACGCCGGGCACGGGCAACGCGGTCGTGCGGCTCTCGCGGGCCATGGAGAAGGCGTCGCTCACCCGCTGGTTCAAGAAGATCATCGTGTTGCCCATCGGGGAGCGGATGGCCCTGATCGCGGTGACCGCCGCCCTCTTCAACGCCCGGGTGACCTTCGTCGCGCTGCTGGTCTGGGGCGGGATCGCCGCCCTCTACATCCTCTTCGGCCGGATGGGCAGGTCGCTCAGCCGATGACCCGGGGCGGCGGGATCCATGACCGGCGGGACGGATCTTCCGCCAGGCGAGTGGGAAAAACAGGTGCGATCATGATTTCTGTGCATATGGCGCCGGTGCCGCGGAGTGTCGTGGTCGCCTACCGGGACGACGGGGTGCTGTCGAGGGGCATGGGCGCCCTGGTGGCCGGGCAACTCCCGCCGCTGCCGCCCGCGATCGTCGGGATGTTCGTGACCGGGGTGCTGCTCCTGGTCGGGGTGGCCGGCACCGACGGGCCGGCGGTGTTCGCCCCCGCGGTGGCGCTGCTGCTGGCCGGTCTCGGAAGCTCCCACCCGCACGACGGCCGGCTCGACTGGCTGGTGCCGCCGGTCCTGCGCCTCACCGAGTACGGCTTCGTGGCCTCGGTGGGCTTCGCGCACGACGTGCCACCGTGGCTGATCTTCATGCTGCTCGGCGCGATGGCCTTCCACCACTACGACGTCGTCTACCGGCTGAGGCAGCGGGTCTACCCCCCGTCCTGGCTGGCCACGTCCGGCCTCGGCTGGGACGGCCGGATGCTGCTGATCGCCCTCGGCGGGCTCGCCGGGCAGGTCACGCTGGTGTTCGCCCTGCTCGCGCTCTACCTGTGGTGCCTTTTCTCCTGGGAGAGCGTCACCTGCTGGCTGGCCGCCCCGCGGGTCGGGGTGGACACCGGGGTGGACGCGGCCGACCTCGGCGCACACGATTGAGAACGTCCGGCGAACCCCGGATTACACGATCAGGGCCCGAAGGCAACTAATCTTTGGGGCCTAGGAGTGCCCGCCGGGAGGCTCTCACCCGAATGAGGAGTGCACGTTGCTGGGAATGGTGCTGGCCGCCGGGGCCGGACGACGCCTGCGGCCGTACACGGACACGCTGCCCAAGGCGCTCGTGCCGGTCGACGGCGACACCACGATCATGGACATTTCGCTGCGCAACCTCGCGGCGGCCGATCTCCGTGATGTCGTGGTCATCGTCGGCTACCAGGCGCAGGCGGTACACGAGCGCAAGGCCGAGCTGGAACGGCGGCACGGCGTGAAGCTCACCCTCGTGCACAACGACAAGGCCGAGGAGTGGAACAACGCCTACTCCCTGTGGTGCGCGCGCGACTACTTCGACCAGGGTGTGCTCCTGGTCAACGGCGACACGGTGCACCCCGTCTCGGTGGAGGAGACGCTGCTCTCCGCGCCGGCGACCACCGACATCCTGCTCGCGGTCGACGACGTCAAGAAGCTCGCCGACGAGGAGATGAAGGTCACCCTGGACGGCGACCGCCACCTGCGGCTGATCACCAAGCTGATGGACCCGGCCGCCGCCGCCGGTGAGTACATCGGCGCCACGCTCATCCGGCCTGGCATCGGCGACCGCCTCGCCGACGCCCTCCAAGCCACCTTCGAGCGCGACCCGCAGCTCTACTACGAGGACGGCTACCAGGAGCTCGTCGCCCGCGGCGAGAAGATCGCCGTCGCTCCGATCGGTGACGTCCCGTGGGTCGAGGTAGACAACCACGACGACCTCGCCAAGGCGCGGGAGATCGCGTGCCGATACTAGCCAGGATGCTCCCGGCCCCCCTGTCCATGGAGGTGCGCCGGGGCGCCGTCGCCCAGTTGGGCTCGTTGCTGGCCGACAGCAGGGTGGCGACCTCGGGGCGGGTGGCGGTGGCCGTGGGCGCGGGCCAGGGAGACCGGATCGCCTCGGTGATCACTCCCTCGCTCGGCGAGGCCCAGGTCTTCCGGGTGCCCGACGGCTCGGTCGACGCGGCGATCTCGCTCGGTGCCGACCTGCGCAAGGGCGCGTACGAGGCGGTCGTGGGCATCGGCGGCGGCAAGACCATCGACGTGACCAAGTACGCCGCGTCGCTGGCCGGGATCCCGATGGTGGCGGTGGCCACCAACCTGTCGCACGACGGGATCTGCTCGCCGGTGGCCTCGCTCACGCACGACGGCGGCAAGGGCTCCTTCGGCGTGCCCATGCCGCTGGCCATCATGGTGGATCTCGATTTCGTACACGACGCGCCCGCCTCGCTGGTCCGTTCCGGGGTCGGCGACGTGGTCAGCAACCTCTCGGCGATCGAGGACTGGCAGCTCGGCGCGAGCGAGCGCGGGGAGCCGATCGACGGCCTGGCCTGCGCGATGTCCAGGACCTCGGCGGAGGCGGTGATCGGCAGATCCGACTCGATCGAGTCCGACGCGTTCCTCACCGTGCTGGCCGAGGCGCTCATCCTGTCGGGCATGTCGATGGTGGTCGCCGGATCCTCACGTCCTTCGAGTGGCGGAGACCATGAGATCCTGCATGCCGTGGATCAGCTCTTTCCCGGCACCTCCAACCACGGCGAGCTCGCCGGGATAGGTGCCGCATTCTGTTTCTTCCTTCGCGAGGACTCGCGGAGGCTCAACCAGGTCGTCGACTGCCTGCGCGGGCACGAGCTGCCGGTCACCCCCATCGACGTGGGGCTGTCCGCGGCCCAGTTCACCGAGGCGGTCATGCTGGCCCCGGCCACGCGCCCCGGCCGCTACACGATCCTTGAGCACCTGCGCCTGTCGGAGCCGGAGATTCACGATCGGGTGGAGGATTATGTCCGGGCCGTCGGTCGCTGAGCTCCGTGCGGTGGCCCAGCCGCACTCGACCATGGATCGCAACAGCGGCGAGCACTGGGCCGGCGCGCTCTACATGCGCAAGCTGTCGATCTACGTCACCTGGTTCCTCGCCAAGACGCCGATCACCCCCAACCAGACCACCTGGCTGATGATCCTCACCGGCCTGCTGGCCGGAGCCGTGCTCGCGCTGCCCGGGCTCTGGGCGGCCGTCCTCGCGGCCCTGCTGGTCCAGCTTTACCTGCTGCTCGACTGCTCCGACGGCGAGCTGGCCCGCTGGACCGGCCGCACCTCCATCACCGGCGTCTACCTCGACCGGGTCGGCCACTACTTCGCCGAGGCGGCCATCCTCATCGGGCTGGGGTTCCGGGCGTCGGAGATCCTGCCCGACTGGTACACCGTGATCGGGTTCGCCGCCGCGCTCGGCGCCATCCTGATCAAGGCGGAGACCGACCTGGTCGACGTGGCCCGAGCCCGCTCCGGGCTGGTCGCGGCGAGCGAGGCCTCGGCCGAGCACTTCCGGTCGCGCGGGCTGGGCATGGCGCGCAGGGCGGCCGCCGCGCTGAAATTCCACCGGATCGTGCAGGCGGTCGAGCTGTCCCTCCTCATCGTGGTCGCCGCGATCTGGGACGCCCTCAACGGGGGGCTGGCGGCGACGAGGATCCTCGTGGTGGCCTGCGTGGTCGTCGCCGTGCTGCAGATGGTCCTGCATCTGATCAGCATTCTGGCGTCCAGGCGGCTTTCATGAGGAACCGGATGGCGTCCGGGCGCGTCGTAAGTGCGAACACCCCGCTGTTTGGTGGGTGTTCGCCAGCGGTTCCGATACGCTTGTCCCCCGATATACCAGGAAACTCCAGCCCCGCCAGAATTCCCGACCCAGCAGACTCGGTGATCATGAAAGTATGCTCCGTACGTGCTCTCGACGCGTCAGGACGATGACCCGTTGAAGATCTCGTGCGTCATCCTCACCATGGGCAACCGGGTCCCCGAGCTGGACCGGGCGGTCGAGTCCGCGCTGAACCAGGTCGACGGTGACGTCGAGGTGGTCATCGTCGGCAACGGCACGGACGTTCCCGAGCTGTCGGCCACCGTGCCTCAGGGGTCCTCGGCCTCGATCAGGAGCGTGCGGCTGAACCACAACGCGGGTATTCCCGCGGGCCGCAACCGCGGCGTCGAGGAGTGCTCGGGCGACGTCGTCCTCTTCCTCGACGACGACGGCTGGTACGCCGACATGGGGCTCGTCTCCCACCTGCGGGAGCGCTTCTCCACCGAGCACGACCTCGCGGTCGTCTCCTTCAGGGTGAAGGACCCCGACGGCGGCATCGGCCAGCGCCGCCACGTCCCCCGCCTGCGCGCGGGCGACCCCGAGCGGTCCTCCCCGGTCACCACCTTCCTGGGCGGCGCGTGCGCCATCCGCCGCTCGGCCTTCCTCCAGGTCGGTGGTCTCCCCGAGCGTTTCTTCTACGCCCACGAGGAGACCGACCTGGCCTGGCGGCTCCTCGGCGAGGGCTACCGCATCGAGTACGACGCCCAGACGGTCATGTACCACCCGCAGGTCCCCCCGACCCGGCACACCGACTTCTACCGCCTCAACGCCCGCAACCGGGTCTGGCTGGCCCGCCGCAACCTTCCCTGGGTGCTGGCCGGGCTCTACCTCCTCAACTGGATCGTGCTGACCCTGGTCCGCGAGCGCTCCAGGCCGGCCCTGCGCGCCTGGTTCAAGGGCTTCACCGAGGGGCTCCGCGAGCCCGCGGGCGAGCGCCGTCCCATGGGCTGGAACACCGCCTGGCGCATGCTCCGCCTCGGTCGCCCGCCGATCGTCTGATCCCCGATCCGCAGTGGACGTTTACACCCTCGGCGAGGCGTTCGGCGTCGTCACCAGCGGCCGGATCCGTCACGAGCACGAGGCCAGGCTGGACGTCGCCGGGGCCGAGTTCACCGTCGCGGTCGGGCTGTCCAGGCTCGGCCACCGGGTGGGCTGGCTGGGCAAGGTCGGCGGCGACGAGCTGGGGGCCAGGATCCTCACCGCGCTGCGCGGCGAGGGCGTGGACGTCTCCGACGCCCGGGTGGACGAGGGGTCCCCGACCGGGATCCTCCTGAAGGAGTCGCGGCTCGGCCAGGCGTCCAGGGTCACGTACTACCGCACCGGCGTCAGGCTCGCCCAGGGGAATGTTCCGGTGGACCGGATCGCGGCCTCCCGCGTCCTGCACGTCAGCGGGATCACCGCCGCGCTGAGCGCGCGCGACGCCATGCACGCCGCCGTACGCGCCGCGCGGACCGCCGGGGTCGCGGTCTCGGTGGCGATCGACTACCACGACCAGCTCTGGCCCGACCTGCGCGAGGCCGAGGAGATCCTCAGCGTGCTGGCCTGCTCGGCCGACGTGCTGTTCGTCCGGCAGACCGAGCTCGACCTGGTCAAGCCCGCGCTCACCGGGGATCGCGAGGTCATCGTGACCCGCGGCGCCCGGGGGGCGAGCGTGCGGGTCGACGGTGTCCGCCACGACGCCGCGAACCTCTCCACGCCCGTGGTCGACCCCAACGGCTCCGGGGACGCCTTCGTCGCGGGTTATCTCAGCGCGCTGCTGGAAGGTCTGCACCCGGCCGACCGGTTGCGCCGGGGCGGCCTGCTCGCGGCCTTCGCCTCGTCGGGGCCCAGCGACTGGCAGGGCCTGCCGACGAGGGCCGAACTGCCCCTCCTGGAGCTCGACGCCTGATCCCGCACGCGGCTCCTGTCAGGGCTGTCAGGGCTCCTTGGCCTCGCCGAGCGTCATGGCCAGGTGGGAGACCGTGCTCGTCACCAGGGCGCGCTTGGGCAGGCCGAGCTCGCTCAGCTCCTTGGCGATCGGATGGTTGCCCAGGCGGATGAGAGCGCCGCCGGGACGCGTGCGGATCCCCCGGGGGGACAGCGACCAGGGGATGCGGCGGGTGACGCCGTCCAGGTGGCTGTAGGCGTCGAGGGGGGTCATCATGCCGGTGCCCGGCACCGGGACGCCCGGTTTGATCAGCAGGTCCAGCACCAGGCGGCCGTCCTTGCGCACGATGCACCGTTTGTAGGGGGAGGACAGGCGCAGGTCGATGTCGGCGAGCTCCTTGGGGAAGCCCCAGATGGCGCGACCCGCCTCCAGGGTGAAGCCCTGGTCGACGGGGAGCCAGTGGACGAACGCCCCGGCGCCGGTGCGGTGCAGCTCGGCCAGGTTCGCGCGCAGCCCTCCGCCGGGAACGTGGCCGGAGCCGGGAGGCCTGGCCAGGAAGGCGACGCCGAACTCGTGGTAGCAGCCCAGGTCACCGTCGAGATAGTCGGCGAACACCAGCGTGCACAGGGCCTTGCGGGGCAGCACCTCGGCGACGTCCAGGTGCGAGTAGGCGATCACCGCCCGCGCGGCGTCCGCCCTGACCAGGTAGGACGCGCTGCAGACCATGACGTCGCGGACGCGGACCGGCATGGTGACCTCGCGCCCCTGAATCAGATGGCGTGCCATGCCTCCAGTACACCAATCTCCAGGCCGGACGTCACTGTTTTGCCCGCCCATTCCTCCAGCCGCCCCACGAACGCGCCCGCGTGGTCCGGCCAGTTGTGGTGGGCCAGGGCCTCGGCGTGGCCGCGCGCGCCCGTCGCGGCCGCCCCTTCCGGGTCGCCCCGCAACGCCAGCACCGCGCGTACCACCGCCTGCGCGTCCCCGAAGGGGACGACGACACCGCACCCGGTCCTCTCGACCATGGACGCCGCGGCGGGCAGGGGGGTGGTGACCACCGGGACTCCCCGGGACATGTAATCGATGATCTTGGCCGGTACGGGCCGGGGGCCGGGAGCGTCGTGCGGGAGCGACAGGCCGGCGATCGCCCCCTCGGCCATCCGCAGCGCGTGCCGGTTGGGCACGTAGCCGTACCAGTCGAGCAGGCCCTCCCGCTGCGCGTCCCGCAGCAGCGGCCTGATCCGGACGTCGGCGGAGCCGATCAGGTCGAGCCTGATCCCGTACGGGAGCAGCAGCCGGGCCGTTTCCACCAGCTCGGCCACGCCACCGGCCTCGGAGAGGTGACCCACGTGGACCACCCGGTTCCGGCCGGGCGGCGCGGGCGGCACAGGGGGCACGTAGGCGGCGTTGGGCACGACCGGGTGGGTGCCGGAGAACCGCTCCCGGTAGGAGTCCTCGGCCAGGATCAGGTGCAGGCGGTGCTCCGCGCGGGCCTCGACCCGGCGTACCAGCGCGGGCAGGGCCCGGCGCAGGTGGCCGGGGAGGCCGGTGGCCGTGTTCCAGGCGCCCAGGGCGGTCCCGACGTCGTCGCGCACGTCCCAGACGGTGACGGGGCGGCGCCTTGGCAGGCGGAACAGCAGCTCCGTGTCGTGCACGACCAGCAGGTCGGCGCCCTCCACCCCGCGTTCGAGTGCCCCCCGGGCGGCCTTCAGCGCCCGCCTGCGGCGCCCGGCGGTCGCCCGGGGCACGTCGATCGCCCGGATCCCGGGATCCGGGGTGACGTTGCAGTCGGTGAAGGGGGCGACGTAGGTGATCTCATGCCCGGCGTCGAGGAGCGACCGGATCTGCCGATGCATGATCCGGGCGTCCTCTGGGTGATGAGCGATTGTCGCGACGCATACCCGCATATCCCGATGCTGAGTGTTCGTTCCGTCATCACCGGATGTGTGGGGTTAATTACCGGGTAACTGACGCTGAACTCTCCTTGGCGGCGGGGGCGGCGCCGGCCGGTGCGGTGGTAGCGGCAGTGGTGTCGGCGGGCGGGGACGGGCGGCGGTAGAGCCAGACCAGGCGGGGTTCGAGCATCCACTTGAAGAGTTTGCGGGTCTCCGGCAGGCACAGCACGATGGCGAGGGCGAGCGAGCTGCACGCGATCGCCGCCACGCCCAGCGGGCCGTACAGCCAGGGGAAGCTCAGCCAGCCCTGGTCCTTGGCGATGACCACCACGACGCCGTGGAGCAGGTAGGCGTACAGGGTGCGGGTGCCGAGGTCGGAGAACCAGGTCTCGCCCCGGGGAACCAGCGCGAGCACCGCGACCGTCATGACCAGCGCGGCGACCAGCACGGCGCCGCGCACGCCGAGGCCCAGCCACCAGGACATGTCCATGCCCTTGAAGCTGTAGCGGAAGTAGATCGGGTCGCGAGGGACGTGGGGCGCGATGACGATCGCCACCCCGGCGGCGCCGATGAGGACGACCGCTGAGGTGATCTTGACCCAGAGGGGCTTGAGCAGGTCGAAGTGCTCCGGCTTGAGCAGCAGGCCGAGCACGTAGAACGGCAGCAGGCCGAAGAAGCGGTCGATGCTGAAGTCGCCGGAGATCTCCGAGAAGCCCGCGGCCATGTAGATGACCACCGCGACCAGCAGCGGCTGCCGCATCCGCGTCCAGATGGGCGTGGAGATCCGCCAGAGGACCAGGGCCAGCAGATACCAGTTCAGCCAGGCCGGATCAATTATCGTCAGCGTCCACTTCTGGCCAAGCCCGTAGCGGAGCAGCGCGTAACCGATCTCCACGACCACGTACGGGATCAGCAGGGTGTCGACCAGCTTGTTGATCTTCGCGTTGGAGTTCCAGAAGTTGCGGCCCAGGTAGCCGCTGATCAGCACGAACGCTGGCATGTGGAACATGTAGATGAACAGGTACGCGGCCTCCGCCGAGTGCGCCTTCAGGGTGGGGACCAGCGAGTGGCCCGTCACCACCAGGGCGATCAGGACGAACTTCACGTTGTCGAGGTAGGGCTCGCGCTTCTTCCTGGCCGCAGGGGCCGGGGCCTCCTCCTCGGCGATCGGCTCGCGCTCGCGCTCGGCCCGCAGTTCCTGCTCGGCCTGCGGGCCCTGGCTCCAGAACGAGGGCTCGCTCTCCCGGCTGGTGTTCTCCCAGTAGGAGAAGGGACGCTCGCCGGCCGGCCGCGGCTCCTGGCGGGGCCGCGGGGCGGACGGCGGTCGTCCCGGGTCCGGGAACCGCACGGGAGCCTGCGGCTCTCCGGGCAGCCGTGGCCGCCCGGGAAGCTGGGAGTCTCCGGGGACCCCGGGATATCCGGGGGCGGGTGCCCGGCCGGGAGCCCGAGGGGGCACGGCTCCCCCGGACGGGGGGACGCGCGGCGACGTGGGCGGCGGAGCCCAGTCGGGCCGGGGGGCCGGCACCTGGGGGGCGCCCTGCGGGGGAGTGGGGCCGTCCTGCGCCCACGACGGGGGGAAGTCCTCCCGCCCCCGCGGCGGGACCGGCGGGGCGGAACCCTCACGCCCTCGCGGCGGGACCGGAGGAGAGGAGTCCTCCCGCGGCGGGACCGAGGGGGAGGAATCCTCCTGTGCCCACGACGCCTGCGCCCACGACGAATCCTGCGCCCACGCCGGCCCTTCCTGGGACCACGCGGGCTCCTCGCGGATCCACGAGGGCTCCTGGGGGACCGGCTCGGCGTTCAGGGGCTTGGACAGGTCGAGCGGGTCGTGGGAGTCGTGGGGGCCACCGGCGTGCGGCTCGCGGTACGCCGGGTAGGCCCCCCACTCGGTGACCTCGCCGGGGCTCTCCTCCCGGTCGTCCCCGGCGTCGCGCCGGGACGCCCGGCCGGAGGCGGCCGGACCCGGGGACGGCGGCTCCGGCCATGAGGGCTGGGACCCGCCGGACGCCTGCGCGTGGCCGGGCCACGGGGCGGATCTCCGGCCCTGCCCGCCGGTGGACCCGCCGGAGCCGGGTTCGGAACCGCCGTCGTCCTGGGGGGCCGGCACCTGGAAGGATCGGATGTCGCTCACGAGGGGAAGGCTCAGCTATCTGTCGGAGACCGGGGAGTAGTCGGGCAGACTGGCGGGGTGCCCGGGGGGCGGGCCGGAAGTGCGGGCAGGCGTTCGCCTCGCGGCCTTGACCAACCCTAAACCGACTGTGCGCCCTCTGTCGCATGCACGCGCTCTGATTCGGGCGGTTCTCGGGTAATCGTGACTGTCCACGGCCCGGTGAGCGGCCGGTTCCCGCCACCGGGCCCGGTGTCCGGGTGGCGGGGAGCCGCGAGGGAGGTCAGGTGCAGGGGTTGGTCTTGCTGTCGACGACCTTGTCCGTGAGGGCGTCGGGGATCTTCGGGAGGGCGCGGACGCCCGGCCAGTCGGCGCCGATGATCAGCTGGATGACCGGCCCGGTCGGGGCCTTGCCCCCCGGGGTGGGCGGGGGCGCCACGGACGGGACGTACTTCTCGGTGGTGACCGGCCTGACCTTGCCCGCGACCGGGGCGCGCTTGTCGCCGGAGAGCCTGGCGGCCAGCGCGTCGCCGTACGAGACGCCGTCGGCGGCGTCCTTCTTGGCGTAGCGCACCGTGGTGGTGGGCACGTTGCCGGTCGCCGGGCGGGCGTTGCCGACGTGGGTGACCACGAAGCCCTGGTCGGCCAGCTCGGCGGCGACCTCCCTGGCCCTGTTCGGGGTGTCCGTGCCGTTGAACACCTGGATCCTGACCTGCTCGCGCTTGACGGCCGGCTTGGCCTTGGGGTCCGGGGGCGGGGTGACCTCGGTGTCGTTCTTGATCGCGGCGAACAGCTGGTTCGCGTACGGCTGCACCCAGGCGACCCGGTTGGGGTCGTCGGGATGGGGGCCCCACGGGACGGTGATCAGCTTGACGCCGCCCGCGGTCAGCTTCTGGGCGCTCTGCCCGATCTGCAGCAGGGTGCCGGTGTCCTTGGCCAGCTCCTCGTCCATCCGGACGGACTTGGCGGCGGTGTTGATGAAGTTCAGCATCTTGCCGGGGTCGGTCAGCAGCTCGCTGCTGGTGGCCTTCTTCACCACCTGGCTGAGGAAGACCTGCTGGCGCTTGATGCGGCCGATGTCGCTGCCGTCGCCGTAGCCGCGCAGCCGGACGTAGCCCAGGGCCTTCTCGCCCGCCAGGAGGTGCCAGCCCGCCGCGAGTTTGAGCTTGGCCTTCTTGTCGTCGACCGGTTTGGTCAGGCAGACCCTGACGCCGCCGAGGGCGTCCACGATGTTCTTGAAACCGGTGAAGTCGACCTCGACGAAGTGGTCGATGCGGATGTCGGTGAGCGCCTCGATCGTGGTGATCGTGCAGGTGATGCCGCCCTCGTTGTAGGCGGCGTTGATCATCTCGGTGCGGGCCGCCACCGGTGCGCCGGTCTCGGACTGGCAGGCGGGCATGTCGACCACCGAGTCGCGGGGGAAGCTGACGAACGTCGCCTTGTCGCGGTCGGGGGCGATGTGCATGAGGATGATCGTGTCGGTGCGCTTGCCCGCGTCGGCCATCTTCTGGCCGTACTTGAGGTTGTCGCCCTCACGGGTGTCGGAGCCCACGATCAGCACGTTGAGCGCGCCCTTGACGGCCGCCGGGCGGTCGTTGCCGAGCTTGCTGACGATATCGACACCGCTGATGTTGCCGACCGTGTTGCGGTAGACCCCGTAGCCGCCCAGGGTGCCGAGCACCAGCAGGCCGGTCGCCGCGATGCCGGCCCAGGCGCCGCCGGTGAGCCGCCGCTGCTTGCGGCCCCTGCCCCTCGGCGTCGCCTCTCCCGGCTGCGTCGGGAGGTCTCTCGGCGGGCTTTCCTGAGGGGGCCCGTCCCCTCCCGCGCGCCGCGCGCCCCGGCGGCCGTGGGAGGCGGGTTCGCTCCGGCGGTCCCTGACGGCCGCCTGCCGGTGGTCGCTCATACGAGCCTCCCGCTGGGCGGCGGCGTCGTCGTCCGGTGCTCGTGCTCGATCATCGAGCCCAAAGGGTAGATCACGAGGTGCGCGCCAGGAGTCGTGATGATGCGAACTTGGCCAAGACCGCCCCCTGACACCGCCATGATGATCCGGCGGCCAGCATACTCAAATGCGGACATTAGTAGGAATGTTACTGAAATTAGGTTTACGTACGACAAGTGCCGCCGCCAGGCAGGCGGCGGGCACGGCCGGCAGGACGTACCGGTAGTCGAACTCCGCCACCGCCGCCGGCATCACCAGCAGCACCACCGCCACCGACCAGGGCAGCGCCCACGCCGTGGAGTCTGGGCGGAAGCGCCGGACGCACGCCGCCGCGGGCGGTAGCAGCAGGATCACCAGGACCGCCGCGCCAGGCAGTCCGGCGATTCCCTGGTAGGTACGGATCCAGCCCGCGTACGGTTCGACGATCCGGGTGGAGATCGGGCCCCGCTCGTAGCGCTTCGCGGCCTCGGCGCCCACCGTCGCCGGATAGCGCCCCGGCGGCGCGGGCGGGGTCGCCGGGAATCGGTAGTAGTCGTAGATCTCCTGATCCGGGTAGACCGGGCGGCCCACCGTGAACGAGCGGGCCAGCTCCGAGGCGACCGAGCCGAGATAGTCCAGCGGCTGGCTCAGGATCGCCAGCGACGCGAACCGCCCGGCCAGCGTGTCGTTCGCCCGGGTGAAGGTGATACCGGGCAGCCTGACCAGCGGCGAGTCCTGCGCCCAGACGTACTCCTGCGCGGGAGGCCGCCGCGCCGCCGGGCGGGGGTCGCAGAGCACCGCCAGGTCGGGCGGCGGGCGCATCACGCCGCAGTCGGCGAAGGTCATCGTCTTGCCGTACAGGAAGACGCCGTTCGCGCCCACGATGCCGATCCGCTGGTACGTCGCGTAGAACCAAGCCCCGTACCCGAGGACGGGCACCGTCGCGGCGGCGAGCATCACCCCCGCCGCGAGCACCCGGCCCCGCTCCCTGACGATCAGCCAGCCCGCGAAGAGGGCCACCAGCGGCAGCCCGACCGTCCTGGTCAGCGTCGCCGCCGCGAGCAGCAGCCCGATCCCGCACGCCGTACGCCATCCGACGGACCCGCGCACGGCCAGGCAGGCCGCCGACATGACCAGGGCCGCGAACAGGGTGTCGGAGACCAGCAGGTGCTCCAGCTGGATCTGGTAGGCGTCCAGGAGGGAGGGGACGGACGCGAGCGCGGCGGCCCAGCCGGGCGCCCGCAGCCGCCGCGCGGTGAGATAGACCAGCACGCCGATCAGCAGCCCGAGCAGGTGCTGGGCGAGCGCGACGACGGCAAACTCGTGGAACGGCTCGAGCAGCCGCATGAACATCGGGTACCCGGCGGGGCGGACCAGGTCGGGCCGGGGTTTCAGCGCGGTGACGACGTAGGTGTAGGAGTCGGGGAACCAGAGCGCGGGCCGGTAGCCGAGCATGGTGATCACCCGCAGCGCGATCCCCGCGGCCAGCACGCCCAGGAACCAGCGATGCTCCAGGAGCAGGCGGCGGCCCCGGAGCCGAACGTGGTCCTGGTCCCGGTCCCGGAGCTGGAACCGGAGGCGGTCCCGGAGCCCGCGGCGGTCAGGAAATTCGCGGTCGCCCCGAAACCCGCGATACCGCCGCACCCACCCGATCACTCGTCCCCCTCCTCGAATGCTGCGCGTACGCTACCGGCTTCGACCTGGCCCCGCGTTCGCGCCGGTCCCGTGTCCGCGCCCCTGGATCCCGCTCGGCTCCCGGCCCCGCCTGAACCCGGCCCCGCCCGGACGCGGCCCCGGTCCAGGCCCGGCGTGCCAGGTGCGGGCCGGAAGTGGCACTACGCTCGGTTCGCATCATGACCACCGGCTGGCTGGACCGTACGCGCAGGCCCTCGGCGGGCAGGGTGCTCGCCGTGGTCTCCGTCGTGCCCGCGCTCGTCCTGGCGGGCTGGCTGCTGGCCGGGCTGCCGCTGCTGCTGCTCGGCTGGTTCCGGCCGCTCGTCGCGGTCCCGCTGGGGCTGGCGGCCGTCGCGCTGCTGTGCCGGTACGGCCTGCGCCGCCTGCCGGAGACCGTCGAGGCGACCGCCTGGCAGGTCACCGGGGTGGTCGCCGCCGCCCTGGCCTCCGGGATCTTCAACGGCCTGCTGCACGGCGAGCAGCTGATCGTCCGCCGAGACCCCGCCACCTACGCGCAGTACGGCGTCTGGCTGGCCCGGCACGGCTCGCTGCCGATCCCCTCCCAGGAATGGGCCTTCGGCGGCACCGACCCGGCGCTCCACTTCGACAGCGTGGGTTTCTACGCCTCCGGCGGCGCGGTCGTGCCGCAGTTCATGCCGGGGGCGCCGATGCTCCACGCGGTGGGCGCCTGGCCGGGTGACGTCGCGGGGCTGCTGCTGGTGCCGCCGGTGCTGGGGGCGGCGGGTGTGCTGGTCCTCGCGGGGGTCGTCGCCCGGCTCGTCGGGGCTCGCTGGGCACTCCTCGCCGCGCCGGCCTTCGCCGTCTGCCTTCCGATCCTCTACACCTCGCGGACGACCTTCAGCGAGATCCCGTCCCTGGTCCTGCTCTTCGGCGGCCTCGCCCTGCTGTACGACGCCGAGGCCAGGCTCCGCCGCGGTGTCGTCGGCGCCGGTGACCCGCCGCCCATGCCTTCCGATTCCGGCTTCGGTTCCGGTTCCGGCTTCGGTGAGGGGGCGGCGCGGACGGGGGCCGCCCTGGCGGGGCTGGTGTTCGGGCTGGCCGTCCTGGTCAGGATCGACGGGCTGCGCGACGTGCTCCCCGTGCTCGTCTACGCCGGGCTGCTCATCGCCCTGAGCCGGGCGGGGGACCGCGACGGGGGACGGCTGGGCGTGCCGCTGCTCGGCGGGCTGGTGGCGGGGGCCGGACTGGGCCTGGCCGCCGCCTACCTGCTGTCCAGGCCGTACCTGGACTACCTGTCGGACTCGGTCGTCCCGCTGCTGGCCATCTGCGGCGCGGTCGGGATCCTCACCGTGGTGGCGGCGGCGCTCGCCCCGCGGCTCGCGGCCCCGCTGCGGCGGGTGGCCGGTGTCCCGAGGCTGCCCGAGATCGCCGCCGGCCTGGTCGCGCTGGTCGCGGCGGCCTTCGCCGCCCGGCCGTGGCTGGAGACCGTGGTCCGGCCGCCCGTCACGTCGGACGACCAGGTGACCGCGGAATTCATCAAGGGCGTCCAGCGGATCAACCGCCTGCCGCTCGACGGCTCCCGGCTCTACTACGAGAACTCGGCACACTGGGTGGTCTGGTACATCGGGCTTCCCGCGGCGCTCCTGGCCACCCTCGCCGCGGTCGTGCTCACGCGCAGGCTCATCAGGGGAACGGCCCCCGGCTGGCTGCTGCCGCTCGCCGTCATCGGCTGGACCACGGTCACCACGCTCTACCGGCCCGGCATCACCCCCGACCACCCGTGGGCCGCCCGGCGGCTGGTCCCCGTCGTCATCCCCGGCCTGATCCTGCTCGCCGTCTGGGGCCTGCGCTGGACGCGCGACAGGGCGCGGAGGTCGGGGTACGGCCAGGGCACGCGCAGGGGCCTCGTCGCGGCCGGCGCGGTCCTCCTCCTCGTCCCCCCGGTGATCACCTCGGGGGGAACGGCGTTCAGCCCGGTCGACCGCGGCGAGCTCGCCGCGGTCGAGACCATGTGCGCGGCCCTCCCGCCGCGCGCCTCGGTGCTCGTCGTCGAGCGCGTCACCGCCGCCCGCTTCACCCAGGTCGTCCGGGGCGTCTGCGGCTTCCCGGCCGCCCGGCTCACCATCTACCGTTCCGACATCCCCAGGTCCGCCGACGTCGCCCGTCTGGCCGCCCGCGTCCGCGCCGCCGGTCGCACCCCGGTCCTGCTCGCCGCCGAGTCCCGGCAGCTGTCCGGGTACGGCACCCCCGTCCACATCATGAACCTCCGCACCCGCCAGGACGACCGCTCCCTCGTCGACGCCCCCAACGGCACCTGGTCCCTGGCCGCCGACGTCTGGATGACCGTTCCGCGTGCGAACATCGACACGTGAGAGATATCGCGAACCAGGTGCGGGTCCACGTGTCGTCCCATTTCCACGTGTCGTCCCATTGGTCGTCCCATTGAAGGACCCCTCGCGCGGGAGGGTGTCTGGGCGGAGCCGGCCGGTTTCCGGAGCACCGCGTCACTGGTGATCGAAATCTGGAGAGGTGTGTAACGATATTCACCCAAATACCAGATCATTTCTGGGGGTAACACGGTGGATGCGATGGATTCGGCTCCTCGTTCGGGCGATGGGAACGAGATCCCCGTAGTCGAGGAGCTGTCCTTCGGAGACCCCGAGCAGGAGGCCCCCGCCAGAAAAGGCCTCAGGATCCGACATGTCCTGCTGGCCGGTGCGGTGGCGGTCCTGCTGCTCGGTGTGGCGGGAACCGCGGGGTGGTACGCCTACCAGAACTCCGTCCGGGTGCTTCCGCCGCCGGACGGCCCCTGGCCTGAGGGCGGGACGTTCACTGTCTCTCTTTGCAAGAACGACGACGTCTACGAGCGGTGCCGCAAGCGGGCGGTCACCCCGGAGCAGCGGCGGTCGATCGAGGAGAGACTGCGCGCGATGCCCGAGGTGGCGGAAATGGAGTTCGAATCCCAGGAGACGGCATGGGCGAAACTCGTGGATCAGTTCGCCGACGACTGGAGAATGGCCTCGATCTTCGAAGTCGATGACCTGCCCGAGTCGTTCAAGGGCAGGCTTCACCGGCGAGCCGACTTCGAGTCCTTCGGAACAATCATGGGCGGCACGCCGGGCGTTTCCAATATCGCCGCTTTCGGGTACCACTTCTGGGAGGGCAAGGTCGACGTCTCCATCGTGCTGTGCCCGCCCGAGGACCCCGAGGGCGCGGAGTCCGACGAGACGGAGGAGAAGCCCGGAGAGACGAAAGAGGAGCCCGATCCTTGCGCGGGCCGGGGAGCGGCGACGGCGGAGGAGAAGAAGGCTGTCGAGGCCGGACTCATGGCGCTCGAAGGGATCGAGCACGTCTATTTCGAGAACGCCGCGCATGCTCGCCGGGTTCTGGAGCATCTGGTGGTGAGCCGTGACTCGTTCCTCATCGGTTTCGCCGCGGCGCGCCCCTTGCCGGAGAGCTATTTCGTCAAGCTCGCGGATCCGGGAGCCGCGCGGGCGGTCGTCGACGCGGTAAAGGGCATGCCGGGTGTCGGTGAGGTCGAACCCCTGGATGTCGACTGAGAGAGCCGGACCGTGTCCGAAGAGGTGATGTGCGCTCGGGTCCCGTCCGGGCAGAGTATCCTCGCCCGTCGAGAGCATGCCCGAGAGCCCGAGAGTGGATCAGCCGTGGACGCAACGCCGTACGTGACCATCGTCCTGCCGTGTTACAACGAGCAGGACCACGTCATCGCCGAGGTCGAGCGCATCTGCGAGGCGATGGACCACAGCGGATACACCTACGAGCTCGTGGCGGTGGACGACTTCTCCACCGACGAGACCCTGGCCAGGCTGCAGGAGGCCGCGCCCAGGTTCCCGAACATGCGGATCAGGGCCTTCCACCGCAACGGCGGCTCCGGCACGGTGCGCAGGATCGGCACCCAGGAGGCGAACGGCGAGATCGTCGTGTGGACCGACGCCGACATGACGTACCCGAACGAGCGCATCCCCGAGCTCATCCAGATCCTGGAGAAGGACCCGGCGATCGACCAGGTCGTGGGCGCGCGGACCAGCGAGGAGGGCTCGCACAAGTTCCTGCGGGTCCCGGCCAAGTGGTTCATCCGCAAGGTGGCCGAGCGGCTGGCCGGGCAGAAGATCCCCGACCTCAACAGCGGGCTGCGGGCGTTCCGCAAGTCGGTCGCCAAGCCCTACCTGAGGCTGCTGCCGCCCGGGTTCTCCTGCGTCACGACGATCACGCTGTCGTTCCTGTCGAACCAGCACGACGTCTACTACCTGCCGATCGGCTACAGCAAGCGGGCGGGCAAGTCCAAGTTCAGCTTCGTCTCCGACGCCTACCGCTACATCCTGCAGGTGCTGCGGATGGTCATGTACTTCAACCCGCTCAAGGTCCTCATGCCGCCCGCGCTCTGGCTGGTCGGCATCGGCCTGGTCAAGGGCGTCGTCGACATCGTCCGCTACGGCTTCTACCTGACCAGCAACACCATCGTGATCTTCCTATCCGGCCTGCTCATCGGCTCGCTGGCGCTGCTGGCCGACCTCATCGTGCGCTCCAGGAGCGAGTAGTGCGGATCGCCGTCGTCGGGCCGACGTACCCCTACAAGGGCGGCGGGGCCGCGCACACCACCGAGCTCGCCCACCGGCTGCGGGCCGCCGGGCACGACGTGGTGATCGAGTCGTGGCGGGCGCAGTACCCCTCCTTCCTGTATCCGGGAAAACAGACCGCCGACACGCCCGACGGCGAGCCGTTCCCGCACGTCCGGCGCGACCTCGACTGGCGCCGCCCGGACGGCTGGGTCCGTGCCGGGAGGCGGCTTCGGAGCGCCGACCTGGTCGTCCTCGCCGTCCTCAGCCCGGTGCAGGTCCCGCCGTACCTGGGCATCCTGTACGGCCTGCGCCGCCGGACCCGGGTCGTGGCGCTCTGCCACAACGTCCTGCCGCACGAGCGCAAGCCGTACGACACGCCGCTGATGAAGGCGCTGCTGCGCCGGGTGGACGCGGTGCTCGTCCACTCCGAGGGGCAGGCGGGCAAGGCCCGCGAACTGGCCGCCACGCCCGTGCGGGTCGCCGAGATGGCGCCGCACCTTCCATCGGGGGCCGATCGCCGCGGACCGGAGGAGGGCGTGCACCACAGGCTGCTGTTTTTCGGCCTCGTCCGGCCGTACAAGGGGCTGGACCTGCTGCTGCGCGCGTTGCCCGAGGGCGTGTCGCTGCGGGTCGCCGGGGAGTTCTGGGGCGGCCTGGAGGAGACGACCAGGGCGCTCGCCACCGAGCTGGGGCTGGACGGGCGGGTGGAGCTGCGGCCGGGGTACGTGGCCTCGGCCGACGTGCCGGGGCTGTTCGCGGACGTGGACGCGCTGGTCCTGCCCTACCGGAGCGGGACGGCGAGCCAGCAGGTGTGGCTCGGCCACGAGCACGGGGTGCCGGTCGTCGCCAGCCGGGCGGGCACGCTCGGCGACCACGTCACCGACGGGGTGGACGGGCTGCTGGTCGAGCCGGGCTCGGTGGAGGCGCTGCGCGCCGCGCTGGCCGCGTTCTACCGGCCGGGCGAGCCCGAGCGGCTGCGTGCCGGGGTCAAGGCCGTCGACCCCGAGCCGTACTGGACCTCCTACGTCGAGACGCTGGTCTCGGGCTCCTCGCGCTGACGGTCCGCGGGGCCGGAGAGGCGTCCCCACAGGAAGCCGATCCCGGCCCAGCTCAGGTCGGCCAGGGTGAACATCACCCTCGACACCACCGCGGCCACCAGCGCCCTGGGGGTGTCGAGCACCGGCGCCAGGGCGAGCACCAGCGCCCCCTCGCGGACGCCGATCCCGGCGGGGACGATCACCGTGACGATGCCCGTCGCCCAGGCCAGCGCGTAGGCGCCGACCGCCACCGGATAGAGGGAGGCGCCCGAGGCGCCCAGGTCGGCCATCGGGAGCAGCAGGTGGGGGCCGTACACCAGCCAGCCGGTGACCGTGAGGGCGACCGCGGCGAGCACGGCCCTGCCGCTGAGCAACCGGCCCTGGCCGAGGGGCTCCTGGCGGGCCACCCGCAGGGCCAGGTTGAGCCCGAAGGTGAGCACCGCGGGGTGCAGGCAGACGGCGATGACGGGGATCAGCGCCAGCAGGTACCACGCCTGGGCCGCCCGGGTCAGGGTCTCGCGCAGGGTCACCGCCGCGACGAGCAGGGCGCAGCCCAGGGAGATCAGCAAGGCGAGGGAGACAGAGCCGAACATGCGCCGGGGCGGGACGTCGTGGTCGCGGCCGAGCTCGATCATCGCGGCGTACGCCCAGACGCTGCCCGGCACGTACTTGCCGAGCTGGCCGACGAAGAACACCCTCGCGGTGCTCCCGAGGGGGAGCGGCGAGCCCATCCCGGCCAGCACCGCCCGCCAGGCCAGCACCATGACGCCGATCCCGGCCATCACCGACAGGTAGGAGCCGCCGAGCGACCACCACGACAGCTGCGAGATCGCGGCCGCCGTCTCGTCACGGTTCCTGACCAGGCCGTAGCCGAGGAAACCCACCGCGACCAGCGCGAGCAGCACCCGCAGGAGGCGGCTTGACCGCAGTCGGCTGAGCATCCGCCCAGGGTACGACGGTCTCCTTACCCGGCGGTAGGGTCACCGGTCACCGGTACTCTTGGGCGGCGTGGCGGAGCGGTGGCGGACCGCGTCACGCGGAGGGAAGAAGAGGAACGGTGAGCGAGTGATGAGCGCCGAGCGGGTCGCGCAGCTTGAGTACTCCGAGTTCCAGGCGGCGATGCTGGACGAGGAGAAGCGCCGCAGGAAGGCCGCGAAGATCGTCGCGGTGCTCGGGCACTTCCTCGGCAGGGACAAGGACGTCCTCGCCGGTCTGACGGTCGCCGACATCGGCTGCTCGGCGGGCTTCATCGCCGACGAGCTGGCCGCGGCGGGCGCGAGCCACACCTTCGGCGTCGACATCGACGTGCCGGGCCTGCGCAAGGCGTCCCAGAGGTTCGGCGAGCGGGTCGAGTTCGTGTGCGCCGACGGCACCGCGCTGCCCTTCCCCGACGGTTCGGTCGACGTGCTGGTCTTCAACCACATCTACGAGCACGTGGTCGACCCGGACGCGATCATGGCCGAGATGCGCCGGGTGCTCTCCGACGACGGCGTCCTCTACCTGGGGCTGGGCAACCGGCTCGGGGTGATGGAGCCGCACTACAAGCTGCCGTTCCTGTCCTACCTGCCGCCCGCGCTCGCCGACCGCTACGTGCGGCTCTCCGGCCGGGCCGACAGCTACTACGAGCGCTACCGGACCCGCCGGGGCCTGCGGAGGATGGTGCGCGGCCTGCGGGTGTGGGACTACACCTTCCCCGTGCTCGCCACCCCGGCCGCGTTCGCCGGGAACGAGCTCTTCCCCGGCCTGGTGGGACGGGTGGCCGGCGGGGTGCTTTCGAGGCTGCCCCGCCCGGTGCTGCGGGCCCTGCTGCCGGTGGTGCCCACCTACCTGTGGGTGGCGACCAAGGGCGACCGCCGCCCGGCCGGCCCCTCCCTGCCCCGGCCGCCAGAGCCGGTACGTCCCCTGTGAGCTCTCCACGGGCCTACGGTGGGCCTTTCCGCGGTCATCGCGCCGGGCGACGCGCCGTGACCGCCGGATCCGGTACGGCGCCGGCCACGACTCCGGCGGGTCCTCGGTGACCGCGGGCACCGGATCCGGCAGGTCCACCCTGAGGCGGGTGGTCCGTGTCGCCTTCCTGCTCGTCGCGCTCGGGTTCGGCGCGTGGGTGGTGGCGGGCCAGTGGGAGGAGATCCGCGCGGGGTTCGCCCGGCTGTCGTGGACGTCGCTCGCGCTGTCGCTGGTCGCGGTGCTCGCCGCGCTGTGCGGCGGGATGATGACGTGGCGGGCGTTGCTGGCCGACCTGGGCTCGCCGCTGCCCCTGCGCGACGGGGCGAAGGTCTTCTTCGTGGGCCAGCTGGGCAAGTACATCCCGGGCTCGCTGTGGCCGGTGATCGCCCAGATGGAGATGGGCCGGGAGCTGGGCGTGCCCCGGTCGCGGAGCGCGGCGGCGTTCTTCCTGACGCTGCCGGTGCAGCTCGGCAGCGGGCTGGTGGTCTCGGGGGTGACCCTGCTGGCGGCGCTGCCGGGGTCGGTGGCGCCGTACGCGTGGGTGTTCCTGCTGATCCCGGTGCTCGCGGTGGCCTTCGAGCCGAGGGTGGTCAACGCGGTCCTCGGGTTCGGGCTGCGGAAGCTCAGGCGCGAGCCGCTGGAGCGCCCGCTCACCCGCAGGGGCATGCTCACCGCGCTGGGCTGGGCACTGCTCGGCTGGATCGCGTACGGGCTGCACCTGGCGGCGATCGTCCACGATCTCGGATCCTCCGGACTGCCCGCGGTCCTGTTCTCGATCGGCGCGTTCGCGCTGTCGTGGTGCCTGGGGATCATGACGTTCGTCGTCCCGGCGGGCGCGGGGGTGCGCGAGGTGGCGATGGTGGCCGTCCTGGCGCCGGTTCTGGACCAGGGGTCGGCCATCGCGGCGGCGCTCTGCTCCCGGATCGTGATCATCCTCGGCGATCTCCTCTGCGCGGGTCTCGCGGGTCTGGTCGCGCGCCGCGCCGAGGGGTCCCGGAAGGACCACGCTTCGGGAAAAGCAGTGTGATTTCCCCCACGGTTCCGGAGAGTCTGGCAATAGAGTAAACAGAGGAAGGGGACGGTCGTCCCGCCGTGGATCATGAGGGGAGCGATCCTTCTTGCCGCCGAGAGTGCTCGTCGACGCGGCCGCGGTTCCGGCCGATCGCGGTGCGCTGATCAGGTATGTCGACGGACTCGTCGCCGCACTGGACAGGGCGGGCGCCGACCTCGCGGTCGTCTGCCAGCGCGCCGACGCCGCCAGATACGCCGGCCTGGCACCTTCCGCGCGGATCGTGCCGGGGCCTCACGGGATCACCAACCGGGCCGCGCGCCTGACGTGGGAGCAGACGGGTCTGCCGTTCCTCGCCCGGCAGGTCGGCGCCCAGGTCATCCACGCCCCTTACTACTCGATACCGCTGAGCTCGGGTCTGCCGACCGTGGCGACCGTTCACGACCTCACCTGCTTCACCGAGCCACTGCAGCACGACGCGGTCAAGGCGGCGTTCTTCCGCGCCGCGACCCGCACCGCGGTCCGGCACGCCACCCGGGTGATCGTGCCCTCCAAGGCGACCAGGGACGAGCTGATCAGGATCCTCTCGGCCGATCCGACCCGCATCGACGTCGCCTACCACGGTGTCGACCCGGCGCTGTTCCACCCGCCGTCCGAGCGCGAGATCACGCACGCCTCCGACCGGCTCGGCCTGCACGGCACCCCGTACGTGGCCTTCCTCGGCCCGCTGGAGCCGCGTAAGAACGTGCCAAACCTGATCCGCGGCTTCGTCCGCGCCGTCGAGAACATCCCGGAGCCGCCCGCTCTGGTGCTCGCCGGGGGCATCCGCGACGCCGAGGTGGACGCCGCGGTGGAGGAGGTCCCCTCGACCGTGCGGGTGCTCCGTCCCGGTTTCCTGTCGTTCGCCGACCTGTGCGGCTTTCTCGGCGGGGCGGTGGTCGCGGCCTTCCCGTCGCGGGGCGAGGGTTTCGGGCTGCCGGTGCTGGAGGCCATGGCCTGCGGCGCGCCGGTGCTCACCACCCACCGCACCTCATTGCCCGAGGTGGGCGGCGACGCGGTCGCCTACACCGAGCCCGACGCCGAGAGCATCGCCGAGGCGCTGCGCACGCTGCTCTCGTCGCCCGAGCGCAGGGGGACGCTGTCCGTGGCCGGGATCGCCCGCGCCAAGGAGTTCACCTGGGACGCCTCGGCCGAGGCGCACCTGCTCTCCTACCAGCGCGCGGCCGAGTAGTGAGCTAACCTCGCGGAATGATGGAGACCCCCTTGCCCGATCTAGAGGCGATCCTCCTTGTCGGTGGACGAGGGACGCGCCTGCGCCCGATGACGCTCGGCACCCCGAAACCCCTGCTGCCCACGGCCGGGGTTCCCTTCCTGGCGCACCAGCTCGCCAAGGCGAGGGCCTCCGGCGTGCGGCGCATCGTGTTCGCCACCTCCTACCGGGCGGAGATGTTCTCCGAGGCCTTCGGGAACGGCGAGGCGTTCGGCCTCTCGCTCGAATACATGACGGAGGAGGTCCCGCTCGGCACCGGCGGGGCCATCCGCAACGCGGCCGAGGCGCTGACCTGCGGCCCCGACGCCCCGGTGCTGGTGCTCAACGGTGACATCCTGTCCGGTCACGACATCGGCGAGCAGGTCGCGGCGCACGTCGCCAGGAAGGCCGCCGTCACCCTGCACCTGACCGAGGTGGAGGATCCCTCGCGCTTCGGGTGCGTGCCGACCGACGAGGACGGGCGGGTGACCGCCTTCCTGGAGAAGACCCCCACCCCGGTCACCAACCGGATCAACGCCGGGTGTTACGTCTTCACCCGCTCGGTGATCGACACGATCCCGGCGGGCGAGGTCGTCTCGGTCGAGCGCGAGACCTTCCCCGGCCTGATCGAGGACGGCTCCCTGGTGCTCGGCTACGCCGACGCCTCCTACTGGCTCGACGTGGGCACGCCCGCCGCCTTCGTGAAGGGCTCCCGCGACCTGGTGCTCGGCCGTCTCGCCTCGCCCGCCCTGCCGGGGCCCACCGGTGACTTCCTCGCCCTGCCCGGTGCCATGATCTCGCCCGCGGCCAAGGTCTCCGGCGGTTCCGTGATCGGCGCCCGCGCGATCGTGGAGTCGGAGGCGCAGATCAGCGGCAGCGTGCTCGGAGACGACTGCGTCGTGCACTCGGGCGCGGTCGTGGTCGACTCGGTGGTCGGCATCGGCGCGCGGGTCAACGCTGGAGCGGTCCTGAGGGACGTGGTCCTCGGCGACGGCGCCGTGGTCGGTTCGGGGAACGAGCTGATCGCGGGCAGCCGGGTCTGGCCGGGCGTCGTGCTCCCCGAGTTCGCGATCCGCTTCTCCAGCGACATCTGACCGTTCGCGGCGCGGGTACCTTCGTGAGGGAACGTGAGTGGTGCCCGCCGTGGCCGGTCGACCTGGCGCTGGCCCTCGACCCGCACCGGCGCGGGAGCGGCGACCCCACCCTGAGGACGGCGCCCGGCGGGGTCTTCTGGCGGACCTCGCGCACACCCGACGGGCCGGGGACGCTGCGCGTGGCCTCAACGGGCGGACAGGTGGCGGCCGCCGCGTGGGGGCCGGGGGCGGAGTGGATGCTGGAGACGCTTCCCGCGCTGCTCGGCGCCGGTGACGACGTGTCGGGGTTCGTTCCGGGCCACGATTGGCCGATGGTGCTGCGGAACGCGGCGAGACGCTATCCGGGGCTCAGGATCGGCAGGACGTCGCGGGTGTTCGAGGCGCTGGTCCCGGCCGTGCTGGAGCAGAAGGTGGTCTCCACCGAGGCGTGGCGGGCGTGGCGGTGGCTGCTGGGCCGCTACGGCGAGCCCGCGCCGGGTCCCGCGCCCGAGGGGATGAGGGTCTTCCCCGAGCCCGAGGTATGGCGGTCGATCCCGTCGTGGGACTGGCACCGCGCGGGGGCGGAGGCGGTGCGGGCCCGTACGATCGCGAACGCCGCCCGGCACGCGGGGAAGCTGGAGGCGATCGAGGGCAGCGCCGACGCCGATCGGCTGTTGAGGGCGCTGCCCGGGATCGGGGTGTGGACGTCCGCCGAGGTGCGCCAGCGCTCGCACGGCGACGCGGACGCCGTCTCGGTGGGCGACTTCCACCTGCCGTCGCTGGTCGGCTGGTCGCTCAGCGGCGAGCGGGTGGACGACGCGCGGATGCTGCGGCTGCTCGCTCCCTACCGGGGGCACCGGCACCGGGTCAGCCGGCTGCTGGGGTTGGGCGGTGTGCGGCCACCCGCTCGCGGGCCGAGAACGCCCGCGCGCGACTACCGGTCGTTCTGAGCGCTCCCTCGTCGGGGGACGGTTCGTCGCGATGCCAGTCGAGGCTGTCGCGCGTGTCGGCGCCGATCAGCGGGGCGAGGACGGCGACGGCGACGAGGACGATGAGCAATGCGATCATTTTCGGCTCCTGCCGGGTGGGGTCCGAGGGGTTTCCTCGGAGGATCCGGGTGGATTCCCCGCGAATGCGGGGTTTCTGTGGACATCTCTAATTTATGCACCTGCAAGTATTTACGTCTATCGAGACTTGCTTGACCGTACGCTTTAGGAGATCTGAAGTGTCGGGTCCCCGGTCCGCGAGGGGCACCCGCCGCCCCACACGTTCGTCTCGCGCCGTACTGTTCCGTCATGAGCGCTAACCCCACCGACAACGCGATGCGCCGGGCTCTGGCCAGGGCCCGCGACGGCAAAGCTCTCGATACCGCCGAAGCCACCGTCCTGCTGCACGCACGGGACGAACATCTGGAGACCCTCCTCGACCACGCCGGGAGGGTGCGGGACGCGGGCCTGGAGGCGGTCGGGCGGCAAGGGATCATCACCTACAGCCGCAAGGTCTTCATCCCCCTGACCCGGCTCTGCCGCGACCGCTGCGGATACTGCACGTTCGCCACCGCGCCGCACAAGCTGGAAAGCCTGTTCCTGAGCCCCGACGAGGTGCTGGAGATCGCCAGGCAGGGTGCGGCGATGGGGTGCAAGGAGGCGCTGTTCACCCTGGGTGACCGGCCGGAGGACCGCTGGCACCAGGCCCGCGAGTGGCTGGACGCGCACGGCTACGACGACACGCTGTCCTACGTCCGCGCGATGGCCGTGCGGGTGCTGGAGGAGACCGGGCTGCTGCCGCACCTGAACCCGGGCGTGATGACCTGGCAGGACCTGCAGCGGCTCAAGCCGGTCGCGCCCTCCATGGGCATGATGCTGGAGACGACCTCGCGGCGGCTCTTCGAGGAGAAGGGGCAGGCGCACCACGGCTCGCCCGACAAGGACCCCGCCGTGCGGCTGCGCGTGCTGGAGGACGCCGGGCGGACGAACGTGCCGTTCACCAGCGGCATCCTCATCGGCATCGGGGAGACGATCGAGGACCGCGCCGAGTCGCTGTTCGCGCTGCGCAAGGTGGCGCGCGAGTACGGCGGCATCCAGGAGATCATCGTCCAGAACTTCCGCGCCAAGCCGGACACCGCGATGCGTGGCATGCCGGACGCCGACCTGCAGGAGCTGGCCGCGACCATCGCGGTGACCCGGCTGGTGCTGGGGCCGAAGATGAGGGTGCAGGCCCCGCCGAACCTGGTCGACTCCGAGTACGAGCTGATGATCAGGGCGGGCATCGACGACTGGGGCGGCGTCTCGCCGCTCACGCCCGACCACGTCAACCCCGAGCGTCCCTGGCCGCAGATCGACGACCTCGCCGCCCGTACGGCCGCCGCCGGGTTCGCGCTGCGCGAGCGGCTCACCATCTACCCCGAGTTCGTGCTGGCGGGGGAGCCCTGGCTCGACCCGAGGCTCAACGCGCACGTGGCCGCCCTGGCGGACCCGGAGACCGGGCTCGCCCGCGAGGACGCGGTCCTGACCGGCCGCCCCTGGCAGGAGCCGGACGGCGGTTTCGTCTCCGTGGGCCGCGTCGACCTGCACACGGCCGTCGACACCGAGGGCCGCAGCGCCGACCGCCGCGACGACTTCGACAACGTGTACGGCGACTGGGAGGCGCTCAGGGAGCGTCTGCCCGCCGCCTCCTCGATCGTGCGGGGCGACGTGCGGGAGGCGCTGAGGCAGGCCGAGAGCGACCCGGCGGGGCTGAGCGACGCCCAGGCGCTCGTCCTGCTGGACCTCGCCGGGGACCAGAACGGGGTGGGCGCCGACGACGCGGCGCTGGACGAGCTCTGCCGGATCGCCGACGGCCTGCGCCGGGAGGCGGCCGGCGACGACGTCACCTACGTGGTGAACCGGAACATCAACTTCACCAACGTCTGCTACACCGGCTGCCGCTTCTGCGCCTTCGCGCAGCGCCGTACCGACGCCGACTCCTACACCCTCTCGCTGGAGCAGGTCGCCGACCGCGCCTGGGAGGGGTGGCAGGCCGGGGCGACCGAGGTGTGCATGCAGGGCGGCATCCACCCCGACATGCCCGGCACCGCGTACTTCGACATCGCCAGGGCGGTCAAGGCCAGGGTGCCGGAGATGCACGTCCACGCGTTCTCGCCGATGGAGGTGATCAACGGCGCCAGCCGCACCAACCTGTCCATCGAGGACTGGCTGGTCGCCGCGAGGGAGGCGGGCGTCGACTCGCTCCCGGGCACCGCGGCCGAGATCCTCGACGACGACGTCCGCTGGGTGCTGACCAAGGGCAAGCTTCCCACCAGGGAGTGGGTCGAGGTGATCTCCACCGCGCACCGGGTCGGCATCCCGACGACCTCCACGATGATGTACGGCCACGTCGACAACCACGCGCACTGGGTGCAGCACATCCGGCTGATCCGCCGCATCCAGGAGGAGACCGGCGGGTTCTCCGAGTTCGTGCTGCTGCCGTTCGTCCACCACAGCGCGCCCATCTACCTGGCGGGGATCGCCCGTCCCGGGCCGACGGCGCGGGAGAACCGGGCCGTGCACGCGCTGGCCCGCGTCCTGCTGCACGGCGCGATCGCCAACATCCAGTGCTCGTGGGTGAAGCTCCAGGACGGGCTCTGCCGCGAGGTGCTGCTGGGCGGGGTCAACGACCTCGGCGGCACGCTGATGGAGGAGACGATCAGCAGGATGGCCGGGTCGGAGAACGGTTCGTTCAAGACGATCAGCGAGATCGAGGCCATGGTCGCCCCGACCGGGAGGCCGGTCCGGCAGCGGACCACCTCCTACGGCGTGCCGGACGCCGAGCGGGTGGCCGCGGCCAGGGCGAGCGACGGCGTCTGTCGCAGCGTCCGCCCCGATGTCCGCCCCGACGCCCTCCCGCTGCTCTCCCTGGAGCCGTCGGCAAAATTATAACGAGTTCTACATCTGTCCGTCTTTCGTGAGAGGTTCGTGGGCACAATCATCATTCCCTTGTAGGCATATGTAGGGAGAGGTGCGGGTTTGTCCTCCTCCGGTCGACACCGTGTGGCCGCCGGCATCGAGCGGCGCCGGCGGCAGGCTCGCCTGCGCCTGTCGCTGGCGGCGGTCGCGATCGCGGTCGCCCTGGTGGGCGGTGTCGCCCTGGTGTCCGGCCGGGTGGGGAACTCGTGCTCGGCCCGCGACCCGGTGCTGGTCGGCGTCGCCGCCGCCATCGACATCGCCCCGGCCGTCATGGAGGCGGCGGGGCGGTTCAACCGGAGCCGGACGGGCGTCGACGGCCGGTGCGTGCTGGTGCAGGTGACCGAGCAGCCGCCCGCCACCGTGCTGCGGACCCTGCTCGGCGGCACCGCGGGGGTGCTCAGCCGCCGCCCCGACGGCTGGATCTCCGACTCCTCGGCCTGGATCCGCCTCGCCCGCAAGCAGGGGGCCGCGAACCTGGCCGGGACCGAGACCGTCGTGGCGACCTCGCCCCTGGTCTTTGCCACCCGCAAGTCCCTCGCCCGGCGCTTCGCCATGGGCAGGACCGACATGAACTGGCGGATGGTCTTCCCCTCGACCACCCGCGGCCGGATCCGGCCGAACGAGAACGAGCCCGACGTGGTCCGCGTCCCCGACCCGTCGCTCGCGGGGGCCGGGATCGCCACCGTGGCCGCGGCCAGGGACGTGGTCGGCAGCGGCCCCGAGGCCGACCGGGCGCTCACCGCGTTCGTCCGCTGGGCGCAGGCGGGGTCGGCACCCGACTACCGGAGCATGCTCGCCACCGTCGACGACCGCTCCTTCTGGAAGCGGCCGGTGGTGATCGTGCCGGAGTCGGCGGTGTGGGCGCACAACCGCCTGCCCTCCGACGACCCGGTGGTCGCCCTGCACCCCCGCGAAGGGACGATCAACCTCGACTACCCGTACGTGGTCACCTCCTCCAACGAGGCGAAGGCGAGCGGGTCGCGGGCCTTCGCCGCCTGGCTGCGCTCCCCGGAGACCCAGGAGGGGGCCCGCAGGGCGGGGTTCCGCTCGGCCGACGGCTCCCTGGGCCCGTACTCGCCCGGTCCCGAGATCCCCACCGAGGCACCCCGCACCCGCCCGACCATCCTGCCCGCCATGATCGACGAGGCGCTGGAGGCGTGGAGCAGGCTCGCCCCGCCGACCAACATCCTGGTCATGACCGACACCGGCAGGCACATGGCGGAGCCGATCAGGGGACAGAAGGGGAAGACCAGGCTGACCGTCGCCCTGGAGGCCGCCAGGCTCGGCCTGCAGCTGTTCCCCGACTCCACCCACATGGGCCTGTGGGACTTCTCCTCGGCCAAGGGCAGGGACCAGCGCGAGCGGGTGCGCATCGGCCCGGTCGTCGAGCCCGACGGTGGGCAGGTCGTCCGGCGCGGCCGCCTGGAGGAGCTGACCCGCACCCTGCGCGCCGCCCCCAAGGAGCCCAGCGCCCTGTACGACTCGATCCTCGCCGGGTTCCGGGAGATGACCAAGGTCTACGACGAGGACATGAACAACACCCTCGTCGTCATCACGGCGGGAAAGGACGACGGCAAGGGCGTCTCGGGCACCGGCCTGGTGCGGGCGCTGCGCGAGGAGTGGGACCCCGAGGCGCCGGTCCAGGTCGTCGTCCTCGCCTTCGGCACCGACCTCGACCGCGCCGCCCTCACCCAGGTCACCTCCGTCACCAACGGCTCCCTGCACGTCGCCCAGGGCCCGGAGGAGATCATCGACGTCTTCCTGTCCGCCCTCGCCAGGCGGCTGTGCCACCCCACCTGCCGCACCCCCGCCTGAGCGTCTTTCGCTTCGCCTACGACCAAGCGGACGTGGTGAAATGTGCTGATTTATCGGGGCATAGCGCCTACGATCGCTGATGATCTAGAGAGAGGGCCGGGCGAGTGAGCGAGGCGAGTTCAGGGGGCGGCGGGCAGCGGCGGAGGCTGCTCATCGAGCGTGCCAAGACCTACACGGAGATGGAGCGCTTCGAGGAGGCCGCCGCGGACCTGACCGAGGTACTACGGCTCGACCCCGCCGACGACATCGCGTGGGCCAACCGGGGCGAGCTGTACCGGAGGATGGAGCGGTTCGAGGAGGCCGTCGCCGACTTCGACCGCGCGATCGAGATCGATCCGGAGTACGCGTTCGCGATCGGCAGCCGGGGACAGGCCCACGCGGCGCTCCACCGGTCCGCTGAGGCCCTGGCAGACTTCGACCGCGCGATCGAGCTGACCCCGGACCAGGTCTGGATCCTCGGCGACAGGGCGAGGCTGCTGCGCGGGCTCGAGCGGTACGACGACGCGGAGACCGACCTGATGCGGGCCATAATGCTCGCTCCCGAGGACGCCGACCTGTACAACGCGCGCGGCGACCTGTACTACCAGATGGACCGCTACGCGGACGCGATCACGGATTTCTCCCACGCCCTGAGCCTGGAGCCGAACAGCGTCTGGGCGCTCGTCTCGCGCGGGGAGACGCACCGCATGATGGACGCGTTCGACGAGGCGCTCGGAGACCTGAACCACGCCCTCCAACTGGAGCCCGACAACGACCGTGCCCTGGCGAGCCGCGGCGCGGTCCTGCACGAGATCGGGCGGAACGAGGAGTCGGTGGCCGATCTCAGCAGGGCGATCGAGATCGACCCCGAATACACCTGGGCCTACATCCGCAGGGGCGAGGTCCTGCGCTCCCTCGGCCGCTACGAGGACTCGCTCGTCGACATCAACCGGGCGATGGAACTCGAAGGGGACGCGGAGGGCTGACCCGCCGGGACCGGGTCCCAGGCGGGTCCGGTGGACGACGGCGGACGACGACGTTGACGAAGTTCTAGCGGACGACGATGAAGTCCGCCGCCCGCCTGGGGGCGCGATCCCTGGGCGGGGCGGCGGGGTGGCCGATGGCGACGGCGCCCATCGGGTCCCAGTCCGCGGGCAGGCCGAGGACCTCGCGGACCACGTCGCGGCAGAACATGGTGGACGACACCCAGGCCGAGCCCAGGCCCTCTACCGCGAGCTGGACCAGGAAGTTCTGCACTCCCGCACCGGTCGCGACCACGAACATCTCCCGCTCGGCCGCGTTGCGCCGGTCGTCGCGGTAGGTGTGCGAGCCGTCCATCACCAGGCAGGGCACCGCCAGGTACGGGGCCGCGCGCAGCACGTCACCCCGCCTGACCCGTTTGACGATCGACTCCTCCGAGAAGCCGTCACCGCGCAGGTCGGCGATCCAGGCCTCCCGCATGGCGTCGAGCAGCTTCTCGCGGGTCCCGGCGGACTCCAGCAGGACGAACCGCCACGGGGTGGTGTGGTGCGGGGCGGGCGCGGCGATCGCGGCGTCGACCGCCCTGCGGACCTTGTCGCCGTCCACGGGGTCCGCGGAGAACTCGCGGACGGTCCTGCGGGCGAAGACCACGTCGCGCGAACCGTACCGGAACATGTCGTCGGCGGAAGGGCGGAGCAACTCGCCGACCCCCGGCCCGTCATCCTCGGTGGTGTACTCCGCCAGACCTCTGATCACCGCCACCGGGGTCTGCGCGACCTTCCCCTTGACCAGGTCCGCGGCGGCCGCGAACTCGTCGGCGACGGCGGTCAGGGTGACCTCGAGCGCGTTGCCGTGGTCGTCGGACATGCCCCGGTAGTCGAGCGCGGGGGTCACCCCCGCGAGGCCGACGGCCATGTCGGTCTGGCCGTTGCGCCACGGGCGGCCGAAGGTGTCGGAGACGACCACGCCGACCGACACGCCGAGCAGCTCCCTGACGCGCGCCCGCACGGCCGAGGCGGAGGCGTCCGGGTCGGCGGGCAGCAGGACGACCGTGCCGGGGCGGGTGTTGGAGGCGTCGACCCCGGCGGCGGCCATGACGAACCCGTGCGCCGTCTCGGCGATCACGGTTTCACCCCTGCGGGCCACCACCCGTCTCGTCTCCGTGCCGACCGCCTCGGCGCGGCTCACGCCGCGCAGCACCCGGCCCTCGGCCTTGCTGGAGATCTTCGAGGTGACCACGAGGATGTCGCCGTCGCGCAGGTCGGGCATGGCCGTGGCGATCAGCTCCCCGACGTCGTCGCCCTCGCGCACCTCGGGGATGCCGGGGACGGCGAAGATCTCCAGCCTGACGTCGGCGGGCTCCTCCCGCCCGCGCCTGAGCCTGCTCATCGCGAACCCTCCTCACGGGCCGAGGTCTCGTCCGCGACGGGGGAGCGCTCGTACGGCGCCTGAGGGCCGGTGTCCCGGCCCGCGAGCCGCATGGCCATGTCCAGGGCGGCGCGGGCGATGGCGGCGGCGGACTCGACGTCGTGCATGATCAGCGGACGGGCCTCGACCTCGACGCCGCCGAGGGCCACCCCGGCGTCCTCCTCCGCGACCAGCCAGCCGTCCACCAGCGGCGATCCGTACAGTTCGAGGACCGCCTGCGCGGTGGTCTCCACGCCGATCGCGGTCAGGCAGGCGTCGGCCATGCCCCGGACGGGGGCGCCGCCGACGATGGGCGAGACGCCGACGACGGTCTTGCCCTCCAGGGCCTCGCGGATGCCCTTGATCTGCAGGATCGTGCCGATGCTGACGACCGGGTTGGACGGCGGGAGGATGACCGCGTCGGCGGCGGCGATCGCCTCCAGCACGCCGGGGGCGGGGGAGGCCTCGTCCGCGCCGACCAGGATGATCTGCTCGGCCGGGACCGAGGCGCGCAGCCGCACCCACCACTCCTGGAAGTGGACGGCGCGGCGGCCCCGCTCGTCGGAGATGACCACGTGGGTCTCGGTCCTGTCGTCGCTCATCGGGATCAGGCGTACGCCCGGCCGCCAGCGGGCGCACAGCGCCTCGGTGACCGCGGACAGGGGATATCCGGCGTCGAGCATCTGGGTGCGCACGATGTGGGTGGCGAAGTCGCGGTCGCCGAGGCCGAACCACTGCGGTTCGACGCCGTAGGCGGCCAGCTCCTCCTTGACGACGTGCGACTCCTGCCGCCGTCCCCAGCCCTGCTCCTCGTCGATGCCGCCGCCCAGCGTGTACATCACGGTGTCGAGGTCGGGGCAGACCCGCAGGCCGTAGAGGCTGATGTCGTCACCGGTGTTGCCGATGACGGTGATCTCGGAATCGGGGGCCGCGGTGAGGAGGCCCCGCAGGAAACGGGCGCCGCCGATGCCGCCGGCGAGGGACACGATGCGCATGCCGTCCAGTGTTCCACTAGGTCACCAAGCCTGTCGGCGGGGTGTCCGCGGGCGGTTCACAGTAGTCTTTTCATGATCGTTATGAGAGGTGTCCGCCCTGGCCGGATCGCCTGATTGGCCGCCCGAAATGTGGGCTTATAGGGTGTAATGGAGCACTTATGGGGTTGGTGGGCTTCCTGGGACCACCGGCAACAAAGTCAGCCATGTGCAAAACTGACCCGGGTTTACCTAAAGACCCTATGGGGGTAGTTGTGATCAATGTCGAGGCAGTCCGGCTCCGGGAACCGGCGGCGTGGCTCATGGTCGCCGTCGCGTCCGCGAGCGTTCTCGTCGGCATCGAACGCCTGTTGTTCGGGAGCGGATCGCTCTCCTTCGCCGAGCGCGCGGCGGCCTCCCTGGGGCAGCTCGCCTCGCCGGTCGCCACCGCGCTGCTCGTCGGCGGCGTGCTGCTGGCGACCAACCTCGGCCCGGTGATCCAGCGGCTGAAGGTGATGGCCCTCGTGGTGGCCGGCACGCTCGGGCTCTCCGTGCTGTTCGGCCTGATCGGCCTGTTCGGCGGGCTGTTCGGCGGCGTGGAGGGTTTCCTGGGGAAGGTCGAGTTCCTTCTCGTCAACCTGCCCGCCCTCGCGCTGACCGCGGTCGCGCTGCTGTACGTGCTGCCGAAGGCGGTCCCCGCGGGTTCACGCGACGGCGCGTTCCGCGCGGACGGCGGCTTCGGCCGCTCCCCGGAGCACCCGCAGGACCAGCGGTACGCCGCCTACGGCCGGCCGCCCGCTCCCGCGCAGGGGCAGGTCCCCTTCCAGGAGCACCCCCAGGGTCATCAGGGTCATCAGGGTCCTCAGGGTCCCGGCCCTCAGGGACAGGGCGTTCCGCAGGGCGCGTACCCCCACGCCCAGGGTTTCCAGGGGCCGCAGGGTCCCGGTCCCCAGGGTCCCCAGGGTCCTCAGGGGCAGATGCCCCAGCAGGGTGCTCACCACCCGCAGGACCAGGGCCCGCAGGGTGGCCACGGTTACCCGCAGGAGGCCCCGCCCGCTCCGGCCCCGCAGCCCCCGTACAACCGCCCCGCGCTTCCGCCCGCGCCCGAGCACGGCTCCGCCGGGGCCTCGGAGGGGTACGGCCTGCAGGCGCCCTCCCACGCGGCGTCCGTGCCGCCGGCGTCCCCCGCGCCGCAGGCCGGTGACGGATACGCCCAGGCCCCCTACGCGCCGCCCGCCGAGAACCAGCAGTACGCCCCCCAGGGCGAGCCCTACCCGCAGCCGGAGCCCCAGGGGCAGGGGTACGCGCAGCCGGAGCCGCAGGGCTACCCGCAGGCGTCGCAGCCCGCCGCCCCGGCCGCGGGCTACACCCCGAGCCCGTACGTCGCGGCGGACGTCCAGCCCCCGGCCCCGGCCAAGCCGTACGACCCGCCGGCTGCGGCCTACGACCCGCCGGTCTACGCCGCCCCGGTGGAGCCGCAGGCCCAGACAGAACCCCGGCTGCCGAGCTATCCCCAGTTCCCTGACTCCTCGTCGTACGGGCAGCCCGACTCGTCGTACGGGCAGTCGGAATCGTCGTACGGGCAGTCGGAGTCGCAGGGCTTCGGCCAGCAGGCCGAGCCGCCGACCTCCCCGGTCTCTCCGGTCTCTCCGGTCTCCCCGGTTTCTCCGGCGTACGGGCAGGAGTCGCAGTCGTCGGGTTCCGGGCGGCACTCCAGCCCCAACCTGCCGAGCTACTCCCAGTACTCGGACTCCTCGTCGTACGGACAGCCCGACTCGCAGGGCTTCGGCCAGCAGGCCGACTCCTCCGCCTCCTCCGACTCCTCCGCGTACGGTCGGCGCTCGGACCGGTCGCAGCCCGACTACGGGCAGTCCGACCCGCTCTTCGGCCAGCAGCCCGAGCCGCCGGTCTCCCCGGTTTCTCCGGCGTACGGGCAGGAGTCGCAGTCGTCGGGTTCCCGGCGGCAGTCCGAGCAGCAGGGTTACCAGCAGCCCGATCCGCAGGGATACCCGCAGGCCGACTCCCAGGGCTACCAGCGGTCCGAGACCCAGGGCTTCGGCGGGCAGCAGGAGCCGCAGGGCTTCGGGCAGCAGGAGCCGCAGTCGCCCGGGTACGGTCACCAGCCCGAGCAGCAGGCCCCCGCGTCCTACCCGCCGGTCGACGGACGCCAGGACCAGCCGCTCGACGCCCAGCCGCGCCCGCCGTTCGACGGACGGCCGCCGCAGTCCTTCCCGCAGCCTCCGGAGAACTACGGCCAGCCGTTCAGCGGCTACTCGGGCGCGGAGTTCGGCCGCCAGGCCGAGCAGGGCCCGTCCTACCCCGCGCCCGACCCGGTGGATCTCAGGTCCCAACAGATGGCCCAGGCCTACCAGCAGGCGGAGAGCTACCAGCAGCAGGCCCAGCAGGGCGGCACCGAGCCTCAGCTGCGCGTCCCCGAGTACGGCTCCCCGGGCTACGAGGGCCCGTTCGGGCACCCGCAGACCCCGCAGAATCCCCAGCCCGCGCCGGCCCCCCAGGCTCCGCAGGCCTCCCAGACGCCGCCCTACCAGTCCCACCAGTGGGACCCCCAGTCGGAGTCGACGCTCCGGTTCGACCCGAACGCCTACCAGGGAGACCCGCTGAGCGACCCCACGCCCGCCGCCAGGACGTGGGACTCGCAGCCGATAGACCCCACGGCGATCTACAAGCCCGAACAACGCCCAGGTCAGGTCACGGATGAGGAAACCCCGGATAGAGAGAGGGTGGGCCCCGGTCAGGATCAGAACATGTCCTGGTACGGTTCCGACCGCCGAGAGCACTGAGCCCCTGGCGGTCGAAGCGATCACCTGGTGCAATTGCCGTCGTGGCAGGCACACGACCCACAACCGGGGAGAGCAGGTCTTTCCCCGGATACCAGCATGCCGCTTGACGCCACACCGACCACGCGCGTGTAATTACACACGTGTTGTTACGCCTTCCTCTGGGTGGGTAAGGGGGAGGCGTTCATAGGGGGGCTCCAATTTTGCGGGCGTGCGGCAGGGAGGTGTGCAGTGGCCGACCTGGTCATCGCACAGGAGAGCATCGCTGAAGAGCAGCTTGGCTGGCAGGAGCGCGCCTTGTGCGCGCAGACCGACCCGGAGGCGTTCTTCCCGGAGAAGGGAGGGTCCACCCGCGAGGCCAAGAAGGTTTGCCGCTCCTGCGAGGTGCGTGCCGAGTGTCTTGAGTACGCGCTCGAGCATGACGAGCGGTTTGGAATCTGGGGTGGGTTGTCGGAGCGTGAGCGCCGCCGGATCAAGCGTGAGGCCGTCTGAGCCGTCCGCGAGCCGGATGGCGGGAAGGTTCGAGCGCTCTGGGATCCGGACGGTTCGGACGTCCGAGCACCGATGAACACTATGAACACTATGAACACCGATCGACACCGAAGAAGTGCCGAAGACGGTCGAGCGGTCTGACAGAAGTATGTGACGCCTCTCCGAGGCGCTTGACGAATATGTCCATGGGGTCACGTGACCGTCGGTCGCGTGGCCCTTTTTTCATGCGCGCGACCAGGTGTAAGACATAGCCAGACAGAGGGTGCCGTATCGTTGTCGCGCCGATCATCACCACTCCTGAACACGGGACGTATGTCCATCACCGACCCCCCTCACCCCCCGCGCCCCCAGCACACCGTCACCGCGATCGTCGTCTCCCACGACGGATCCCGCTGGCTGGGGGAGACCCTGGAAGCCCTGCTCAGGCAGACCCGCCCGGTGGACCGGGTCGTCGGGGTCGACAACGGCAGCAGGGACGGCAGCGCCGCGCTGCTGACCGGCGCCCTCGGCTCCAGGGCGGTGCTCACCCTGCCGCGCTCGACCGGTTTCGGCGAGGCCGTCGCCGAGGTCCTCGACCGGCTCGGCCCCGGCGGCGGCCGGGAGTGGATCTGGCTGCTGCACGACGACTGCGCCCCGGACGTCCACGCCCTGCGGCTCCTGCTGGAGGCCGCCGACGAGGATCCCAAGGCGGCGGTGCTCGGCCCCAAGCTCCGCGACTGGCTCGACCGGCGGCTCCTGCTGGAGGTCGGCGTCACCGTCGACCGTACCGGCCGCAGGGACACCGGGCTGGAGGCCCGCGAGTTCGACCAGGGGCAGTACGACGGGACCAGGGACGTGCTCTCGGTCTCCACCGCGGGCATGCTGATCCGCAGGGACGTCTGGGAGGAGGTCGGCGGGCTCGACCCCGCGCTGCCGCTGTTCCGCGACGACCTCGACCTGTGCTGGCGCGTCAGGACCGCCGGGTACCGCGTGCAGAACGTCACCCGGGCGATCGCCTGGCACGCCGAGGCGGCCACCCGGCGGCGGCGCCGCATCACCGCCAGCGGCGACCACCCCCGCCGCCTGGACCGCCGCAACGCGCTCTTCGTCGTGATGGCGAACCTGCCCGCCCGCCCGCTGCTGTGGGCGCTGGTGCGCAACGCGTTCGGGTCGCTCTTCCGCACGGTGCTGTTCCTGGTGGCCAAGCAGCCCGCCAACGCGCTGGACGAGTTCCTCGCGTTCGGCTCGGTCTTCGGCCACCCCATCCGGATGATCAAGGCCAGGCGGGTGCGGGCCAAGGGCAGAAGGCAGGGGTACGCGGCGGTCAGCCGGCTGCTCACCCCGCCCGGCGCCGGTTACCGGCGGCTCGTCGACCGGGCCCAGAGCTACCTGGCCGGGGGCGGGTTCGTGGAGTCCGCGGGACGCCACCACGCCGTGGCCGCCTCGCCGCACGCGCAGGAGGACGGCGAGGAGTTGCTCACCGACGCCGGGGTGATGCAGCGATTCTTCGGCAACCCCGGCGTCCTGCTCTTCCTGGCGCTCACCGTGGTCACGCTGGTCGCCGAGCGCGCGGTGACGGGCGGCGCCAGGCTGGGCGGCGGAGCGCTCGTCCCGGTGATCGGCGGGGCCTCCGACCTGTGGAACCTCTACCGCGAGAGCTACCACCAGGTGGGCCTGGGCACCGATGCGTGGGCCCCGCCCTACGTGGCGGTGCTGGCCGTGCTCTCCACGGTGCTGTTCGGCAAGACGTGGCTCGCGGTGTCGCTGCTGCTGCTCGGCTGCGTGCCGCTGGCCGGGATCTCCGCGTACGCGGCCACCCGGTCGATGGTCCCCGGCCGCTGGACCAGGGTCTGGCTGGCCTCCTCGTACGCCCTCCTGCCGGTCGCCACCGGCGCGGTCGCCGCGGGGCGGCTCGGTACCGCGGTGGTCTTCGTGCTGCTGCCCGTCTACGCGGCGCTCGCCACCACGGTGCTCGCCGGGGAGCGCCGCCGCGCCCGTCGCGCCGCCTGGGGGCTGGGGCTCCTGCTGGCCGTCGGCACGGCCTTCGCCCCGCTGGTCTACCCGCTGACCGCGATCCTCGGCGCGCTGGCGGCGCTTGCCTTCCCGCGCAGGGGCGTCGCGGTCTCGATGCTCGTCGCGTTCGCCGTCCCCGTGGTCCTGCTGTTCCCCTGGCTGGCCCAGGTGGTCGCCGACCCGGGGCAGCTCCTGCTGGAGGCCGGGCTGCACCAGCCCGCGCTGGTCGACCCCGCCCTGCCGGCCGGTTCGCTGCTGCTGCTCAGCCCCGGCGGTCCCGGCATGCCGCCGCTCTGGGTGACCGGCGGCCTTCTCGCCGCCTGCCTGGCCGCGCTGCTGATGCGCCGCAACCGGATGGTCATCGCGGTCGGCTGGGGCGTCGCGCTCTTCGGCGTGCTGGTGGCGATCCTGGTGAGCAGGACCACCGTCACCTCGATCAACGGCGACGTCGAGGCCCCCGCCTGGCCGGGCGTGCCGCTGGCCTTCGCCGCCACCGGCATGCTCGTGGTGGCCGCCCTCACCGCCGACAGGGTCGTGGAGTTCCGGGCGGCCGGGGGAGCGCGCAGGCTCGCCGCGTTCGGCGTCGTGCTGGTCGCGTTCTCCACGCCGCTGCTCGCGGCGGGCATGTGGATCGCCAAGGGAGTGGACGGCCCGCTCCGCGGGACGGTACGCGACGTCGTGCCCGCCCTCGCCGCGGAGAACTCCGCGGGCGGCGAGCGGACCCTGCTGCTGCGCGCCTCGCCGGGCGGCCTGCTCTTCACCGTGCTGCGCGGGCGCACCCCGGTGATCGGCGAGGCCGACATCCCGGTCCCCGACGGTCCCAGGGAGCAGGTCCGGGTCGCCGCGGCCGGGCTGGTGTCCGGCAGGGGCGGTGACGACGCCCGGGTCCTCGCCGCCCACGGTGTGCGGTTCGTCGTGGTGACCGCGCCCGTCGGCCCGGAGATCAGCCACGCGCTCGACTCGCAGCCCTCGCTGGCGAGGATGAGCCTGTCCCGCTCGGTCGGCGTGTGGCGGCTCACCCAGCCGATCGCCCTCCCCGCGACCCCGCCCGGCGACCCCTGGCACGGCCGCTGGCTCTGGGCCCAGGCCGTGCTGGTGCTGGTCGTCTCGGTCCTGGCCGCGCCGGGTTCGCGTACCGAGTCCGACGAACCCGCCGTTCCCCAGGACCTGCCCGAACCTCGCAGAGAGCTGGCCGCCCGGTGAAATCCCTGATCGAGAACCGGTTCAGCCTGCTGGTGCTGGTCCTGGTGGCCCTGCTCGCCCTGTACGGGGTGGCCTACGCCACCCAGCCGCCGGCCGTCGCCACCCCCGCGCCGGGGTTCGAGAAGGTGCCCGTCGCCTCGGTGACGGCCGTCTGCCCGTCGCCAGGCGACACCTCCGTCGGCGTGGTCGCCCCGCCCGGCAGCCGGGAGCCGGGCTCCGCGACGCTCGTCACCGGGGACAAGACCCTGGCCACCGTCGACATCCCCGGCCGTCTCTGGCACGACGAGGTGCCGGCCTCGTCGCCGCCCCTCGTCGTCGCGGCCGACGGGAGCATGGCCGCGGGCCTGGAGGTGGCGCAGACCCGCCGGGAGAAGTCGGGAAAGCAGCGGGGACTGGCCGGGACGCGCTGTGCCGAGCCGGCGGGGAGCACCTGGCTGGTCGGGCCGGGGCCGGCCGCGGCGGACGTCACGCTGTACCTGACCAACGCCGACCTCGCCCCGGCCATCGCGGAGATCATGGTCTACACGGGTGAGGGCCCGGTGTTCGACGACACCGGTGGCGTGTTCACCCTCAAGCCGGGGCAGAGCCGCACGATCAAGGTCCTGGATCTCGCGCCCTCGGCGCTCGTCCTGGCGATCCAGGTCCGTACCAGCTCGGGGCGGGTCACCGCCGCGGCGCGGGCGATCATGAACGACGGGCGCGGCGTGGACTGGCTGCCGGTCGCCGCGCCCCCCGCCACCCGGGTCGTCGTGCCGGGCATCCCCGGCGGCGGCGGGAGGCGCGAGCTGCTCGTCGCCTCCGCCGAGGAGGTCGACACGCTGGTGGAGGTCAAGGCCCTCACCCCCGAAGGCACGTACGAGCTCCAGGGCCACGAGCTCGTCGAGGTGCCCGCGGGTTCCGTCGCCTCCGTCGACCTGTCCAGCGGGATCGGCGGCCAGCCGTCCGCGCTGATGCTCACCTCGGACACCCCGATCGTCGCCGGGCTCGTCGCCACCGGCACCGGTTCGAGGACCGACGTGGCCTTCACCGCCGGAGCGGTCCCCATCGACCTGGGCAGCGTCGTCGCCGACAACCGTACGGGCGGCAAGGTGAGCTCCCGGCTGCTGCTGACCGCGCCGGACGCGGCGGGAACGGTGAGCGTGCAGGTGGTCCCGCGCGAGGGCGAGCCGCGCGAGCCGTTCCAGGTGGAGATCCCCGCCTCGCGGACCAAGCAGGTCGCCCTCACCAAGGTCGACGGGCCCTTCGCGGTGGTCGTACAGCCGCTGCCCGGCTCGGGACCGGTCTACGGCGGGCGCGTCCTGGACGAGCGGCTCAAGGACGGGCTGGCGCTGACCGTGCAGCCGCTGGCCCCCGCCCGCATGTGGGCGCTGGTCCCGCCGATCGCCGAGTCCGCGGCGACCGTCCTGCCCTGAGAGCGACCGTCCTGCTTTGAGAACCGTCCTGTCCTGGGAGGCGGCGGGAGCGTCGGGTCAGTCGTGGTCGTCGAAGCCGGGGTCGACCGACTCGGGGGAGAGGCCGAACAGGCCCGCGACCTGCTCCACCACCGCCTCGTGCACCATCGCGCCCAGGTGGTCGCGGTCGCGTGCCCTGCTCTCCAGGGGGCGGCGGTAGATGATCACGACGGCCGGGCGGTTTCCCGAGGCGGGCTCCGCCCGCCCGAACGGGATGGGCTCGCCGGTCAGCAGCCCGGGGCCGTCGCCCAGCTCGTTGATCGGCGGGACCTCCTCGACCGCGAACTCCACGGCCGACAACTGCTTGGCCCATCGGGGCTTGAGCCGGTCGACGGCGTCCAGGACGAGATCGTCGAACCGCTCGCTGCGGGCCTTGGCGATCGGCACGTGCGAGGGCGCCAGCGGGCCGCGCAGGCCGCGACCGTGCCTGTCGCGCCTGCGGGGAGAACGGGGTCTGCCGGGTGCCGGGCTCACGGCCCCAGCTTAGACGTGACCCGGACGGGGGCGGGAGGTGCCGTGATGGGAGCGCGGAGGGGCGGGAACCGTGACGGCGGGTGCGCGGGAGAGAGGAGATGCCACCGGGAGGCGTGCGGACAGGGGGTGTAAGCCGTACAGGCGGGTGGAACCCGGGACACGTGTCCGAATTGTGGCGACACGCTCGTTAAGAGCGCTCAGATAGTGGCGCCCCGGACGCTTACCGGATACGGTCCCACCGTGAGCCCCGTCCGCCGCTGTTCCCGCACCGCGTGCAGTCAGCCTGCCGTTTTCACGCTCACGTACGTCTACGCCGATTCGACCGCTGTTCTCGGGCCCTTGGCGACGTACGCCGAGCCGCACTGTTACGACCTGTGTGCCGAGCATGCCGAGCGGCTCACCGCCCCCCGCGGCTGGGAGGTGGTCCGCCTGCCGACCGACGGCGCCCCGCCGAGCACGGACGACCTGGAGGCCCTCGCCAACGCGGTCCGCGAGGCGGCCAGACCCGCGCCGAGCGGTGGCACCGAGCCCGTCGGCCAGGGGGTCGAGGTCGGCCGCCGAGGCCATCTGCGCGTGCTGCGCTCCGCTCAGCCCCAGCGTGACCGCTGACCCTACTAGGCTGGGGGGCACGAACACGACGTAAAGGGTGGAGCTGGAGTGGGCGACCTCGCCAAGATCTTCAAGGCGTACGACGTTCGTGGCGTCGTGCCGGACGAGTTCGACGAGGCGACCGCCGAGGCGGTCGGCGCCGCCTTCGTGGAGGTGACCGGGGCCGGGACCGTCGTCGTGGCACACGACATGCGCGAGTCGTCGGTGCCGCTGGCCGCGGCCTTCACCCGGGGGGCAACCTCGCGGGGGGCCGATGTGATCAACGCGGGCCTGGGCTCCACGGACCTGCTCTACTACGCGAGCGGCAGCCTCGGCCTGCCCGGGGTGATGTTCACCGCCAGCCACAACCCGGCCCGCTACAACGGCATGAAGATGTGCAGGGCGGGCGCCGTGCCGATCGGCGGCGGCACCGGGCTCCTCGAGATCCGCGACCGGGCCGCCGCGATCCTGGCCTCGGGCACCCTCGGCGGCCAGGGAGGCGGGACGGTCTCCGAGCGCGACCTGCTGCGCGGCTACGCCGACCACCTGCGCACCCTGGTCGACCTGTCCGGCATCCGGCCGCTGCGGGTCGTGGTCGACGCGGGCAACGGGATGGGCGGGCACACGGTCCCGACGGTGTTCGAGGGACTGCCCGTCGAGCTGACCGCCCTCTACTTCGAGCTCGACGGCACCTTCCCCAACCACGAGGCCAACCCCATCGAGCCCGACAACCTGCGCGACCTGCAGAAGGCCGTGCTCGACGTGGGCGCCGACATCGGGCTGGCCTTCGACGGCGACGCCGACCGCTGCTGGGTGGTCGACGAGCACGGCGAGTCCGTCTCCCCGTCCACGATCACCGCGCTGGTCGCGGTCCGCGAGCTGGGCAGGCACCCCGGGGCCGCGATCATCCACAACCTGATCACCTCCAGGGGCGTCCCGGAGATCGTCGCCGAGCACGGCGGCCGCCCGGTCCGCACCCGCGTGGGCCACTCGTTCATCAAGGCCGAGATGGCCGGGACCGGCGCGGTCTTCGGCGGCGAGCACTCCGCTCACTACTACTTCAAGGACTTCTGGTTCGCCGACTCCGGCATGCTGGCCGCGCTGCACGTGCTGGCGGCGCTGGGCGAGCAGGAGAAGCCGCTCTCGGACATCCTCGCCGAATACACTCGTTACGCGGCCTCCGGGGAGATCAACAGCACGGTCGCCGACCAGGGTGCGGCGACGGAGCGGGTCCGGGAGACCTTCGCCGCCCGCGACGGCGTCACCTTCGACGAGCTGGACGGCCTGACCGTCTCCGGCCCCGGATGGTGGTTCAACCTTCGTCCGTCCAACACAGAGCCGCTGCTCAGGCTGAACGCCGAGGCGGCCGACGAGATTCAGATGGCAGCGATCAGGGACGAGGTCCTTGCTGTCGTGAGGAGCTGAACGAGTGAAGATCGACGACTGGCTGCTGGAGATCCTGGCCTGCCCCAACTGCAAGTCCCCCCTGCGAGCCGAACCCGAGGTGGACGAGCTGTCCTGCACCTCCGCCTCGTGCGGCCTGGTCTACCCGGTCCGGGACGACATCCCGGTCCTGCTGGTCGACGAGGCCCGGAAGTCGTGAGCTGGGAGCCTGATCGGCTCGACGACCAGAAATGGCTGGCCGAGGGTGACCCGGCGGGCATGCTGCGGGCGGTGGCCGACTCGGCCGCGCAGGTCCGCACCTCCCGCAGGGCCGCCCTGGAGTCGGGCCTGTCCTTGCTCGCCAGGGACGGCCGGCCCCGGGCGGTCGTGGTCGCCGGCATGGGCGGTTCGGGCATCGCCGGTGACATCCTCAACGTGGTGTGCGGCCACGGCGCCCCGCTGCCGATCCTGACCGTCAGGTCCCACCGGCTGCCCGGCTGGATCGGCGCGACCGACCTGGTGATCGCGGTGTCGCGCTCGGGCAGGACCGAGGAGACGCTCGCGGCGGCCACCGAGGCCGTCCGCCGGGGCTGCCGCCTGCTCGCCGTCGGCGGGCCCGACTCGCCGCTCCACGCGATCGCCAGGCAGGCGGGGGCGCCGTTCGTGCCCGTCGCGGGCGGCGGGCGGGCGAGCGCCGCGGTGTGGGCGCTGTCGGTCCCGCTGGTCGTCGCCGCGGCCGAGCTCGGCCTGGTCGAGGCCGGCGAGGAGGTGTTCGAGGAGGTGGCCAAGCGCCTCGAGGACCTCGCCCACCGCTGCCGCCCGGCGAGCGAGTCGTTCATCAACCCGGGCAAGTCGCTCGCCATGGAGCTCGCCGAGACCGTGCCGATGATCTGGGGATCCTCCCCGCTGGCGGCCGTCGCGGCCCGCAGGTGGGCCGGTCAGCTCACCACGAACGGCAAGTATCCGGCGATGTGGGGGGAGCTCCCCGAGGCCGGTCACGACCAGGTGGCCGTCCTCGACGGCCCGCTCGCCCAGCGCGACATCTTCGCCGACGAGAGCGGCAGGTCGCTCCGGCTGTTCGTGCTGCGCGACGTGGAGGAGCACCCCCGGGTGGTGCGGCAGCGGGAGGTGTCGGTGCGGCTGGCGGAGGATCGCGGCGTCCCGGTCACGCAGATCGCCGCCGAGGGGGCGCACCCGCTGGAGCGGCTCGCCACGCTGATCGCGCTCGGGGACTTCGCGAGTACGTACCTCGCTCTCGGGTACGGGATCGACCCGGCCACTGTGTCGGCGATCACAGAACTCAAGGCAAGGGTTTCGCAATAGGATCCTTGTCTCGTCTTTCCTGACCAACGAGCTGAGCGGAGGCTGCCGTGAGCGCGGGCGGCGGTACTAAGGCAATCATCGCGGCGTTGACGGCCAACCTGGCGATCGCCGTGGCCAAATTCGTGGCGTTTCTCTTCACGGGTTCGTCATCGATGATCGCCGAGTCGGTCCACTCGGTGGCCGACTCGGGCAACCAGGCGCTGCTGCTCCTGGGCGGCAAGCGCGCCCAGCGGGCGCGCACGCCCCAGCACCCCTTCGGGTACGGCCGGGAGCGCTACTTCTACGCGTTCGTGGTGGCGGTGGTGCTGTTCACCATCGGCGCGGTGTTCTCGCTCTACGAGGGCTGGCACAAGCTCTCCCACCCGGAGGCGCTGAGGAGCCCCGGATGGGCCTTCGGCGTGCTGATCTTCGCGATCATCGCCGAGTCGTTCTCGTTCCGGACGGCGATCATCGAGTCCAACCACGTCCGGGGAAACCAGTCGTGGGTGCAGTTCATCCGCCGCTCCAAGTCGCCCGAGCTGCCGGTGATCGTCCTTGAGGACCTGGGCGCGCTGCTCGGCCTGATCTTCGCGCTCTTCGGCGTGACCATGGCCGTGGTGACCGGGAACCCCATCTGGGACGGCATCGGCACCATCATGATCGGTGTCCTGCTCGCGGTGATCGCGGTCGTCCTGGCGATCGAGACCAAGTCGCTGCTGATCGGCGAGAGCGCCGGGCCCGAGGTCGAGACCCGCATCGCGGACGCCCTGGAGAGCGCGCCCGAGGTGAGCCGGGTCATCCACATGCGCACGCTCCACCTGGGGCCCGAGGAGATCCTGGTCGCCGCCAAGATCGCGGTGGACCACGACGACACGGCCGCCGACGTGGCCCGCGGCATCGACGAGGCCGAGCAGCGCATCCGCGCGGCCGTCCCGGAGGCCCGCGTCATCTACCTGGAGCCCGACCTCGACAGGAGCAGCGTCAACGGTCCCGTCTCTGACCGGACGTGATCGATCACGTGTAGGGTCCCGACGGCCGTACCCCGCGGTGCGGATCCGGGCCCGGACCCGGGACCCCGGCGCACGCCGCCGGGGTCCTCCGTTCTCCCGGACCGCGGGGTGGCCGGGTTCTCCCGGACCGCGGGGTGGCCGGGTTTCCCCGGACCGCGGGGTGATCGGGAGGGTGGGACGCGATGTCCGCGGAGCGGGCCGAGCGCACCGCGAGGGCGGGGTCGCCGGCCCGGGGCGTCACCCCTGGGAGCGGCGTTGGAGCAGGCGCAGCGCCTTCTCCTTCTCGAAGTCCAGTGCCCTGCGGGGTGCCTGCAGGCGGCCGATCCGCAGCCCCAGGTCCCGTACGGCCTGCGCGACCGCGGGCTCGCTCAGCGCCCGCAGCGCGAAGGCCAGCTCGGCGGGGGAGATGTCGAACCGCTTCTCCAACTCGAGGCTCTGGGCGACGGCCGAGAGCTCGTCGGGGCCGAACCGCCGGTGCGCGCCCTGGTTCCTGACCGGGGGGAGCAGCCCGAGCGCCTCGCGGTAGCGAAGCATCCGGGGGGACATGCCCAGCCTGCCGGCGGCCTCGGTGATCCGCATCGGTGACCTCTTTCCAGCGGTTTTGCGGGAAAACTTACATTCTTGTGTCAGGTTACCCGTTCAGAAGGTGCGCGGAGGTGCTTCAGCCGCCTAAACTCGCAAGCGTCGACTGTTCCGATGGAACGGCGAGCCCGGCCCCGGAACGAAGCACGATCGCGAGACGAGCGCGACGGGCGAGGGTGTGAGGCGAACGCCGCCATCAACCAGAGGGGTAACCACACATGGACTTCAAGGTCGCCGACCTTTCTCTTGCGGCCTTCGGGCGCAAGGAGATCCAGCTCGCCGAGCACGAGATGCCGGGCCTGATGGCCATCCGCGAGGAGTACGCCGCGGCCCAGCCGCTGGCCGGTGCGAAGATCATGGGCTCGCTGCACATGACCATCCAGACCGCCGTGCTCATCGAGACCCTCGTCGCGCTCGGCGCGGAGGTTCGCTGGGTGAGCTGCAACATCTTCTCCACCCAGGACCACGCCGCCGCCGCCGTGGTCGTCGGCCCGGAGGGCACCCCGGAGAACCCCCAGGGCGTCCCGGTCTTCGCCTGGAAGGGCGAGACCCTGGAGGAGTACTGGTGGTGCACCGAGCAGGCCCTGACGTGGCCCGGTGACGACGGCCCCAACATGATCCTCGACGACGGCGGCGACGCCACCATGCTCGTCCACAAGGGCAGCGAGTACGAGAAGGCCGGCGCCGTGCCCAGCGCGGGCGAGAACGACCCCGAGGAGTGGGGCGTCGTCCTCGACCTGCTCCGCCGCACGGTCACCGACGAGGGCCGCTGGACCCAGGTCGCCTCGCGCATCAAGGGCGTCACCGAGGAGACCACCACCGGCGTGCACCGCCTGTACGAGATGTTCAAGACCGGCACGCTGCTCTTCCCGGCGATCAACGTCAACGACTCGGTGACCAAGTCGAAGTTCGACAACAAGTACGGCTGCCGCCACTCGGTGATCGACGGCCTCAACCGCGCCACCGACGTGCTGATCGGCGGCAAGGTCGCGGTCATCGCCGGATACGGCGATGTCGGCAAGGGCTGCGCCGAGGCGCTCAAGGGCCAGGGCGCCCGCGTCATCGTCACCGAGATCGACCCGATCTGCGCGCTCCAGGCCGCCATGGACGGCTTCCAGGTCACCACCCTGGAGGAGGTCGTCGGCATCGCCGACATCTTCGTCACGACGACCGGCAACTTCAACATCATCACGGCCGACCACATGGCCCAGATGAAGCACAACGCGATCGTGTCCAACATCGGTCACTTCGACAACGAGATCGACATGACCGGCCTGGCGCGGATTCCGGGCATCGAGAAGACCGAGGTCAAGCCGCAGGTCCACACCTGGCGCTTCCCCGACGGCAAGCAGATCATCGTGCTCGCCGAGGGCCGCCTGATGAACCTGGGCTGCGCCACCGGCCACCCCTCGTTCGTCATGTCCAACTCCTTCACCAACCAGGTGATCGCGCAGATCGAGCTGTTCACCAAGACCGACGACTACCCGGTCGGCGTCTACGTGCTGCCCAAGCACCTGGACGAGAAGGTCGCCCGCCTCCACCTCGACGCCCTGGGCGTGAAGCTCACCACGCTCACCAAGGCCCAGGCCGAGTACATCGGCGTGGACGTCGAGGGCCCCTACAAGTCCGACCACTACCGTTACTGACACCTTCGGTCGAGTTCCACCGGCCCCCGCGGCTTCGCGGGGGCCTTCGGGCGATCCGGGGTTTCGGATTTCGGAATTCGAGGTTTCGGGTTTCGGATGATCCGGGGTTCCGGCAATCTGAGGTTCCGGCAATCTGGGGAGAGACGTGGACAGCGCTCTGGTGGCCGAGGGGGAGCTGAGGATCGGGTGGGCGGCGCGGTCGATGCCGGTGCTCACCGCCCTCGGTGAGCGGTTCGCCGCCGAACGGCCCTTCGAGGGGCTGCGGATCGCCGCGTGCCTGCACGTCACCGCCGAGACCGCCGTGCTCATGGGCACCCTCAAGGCGGGCGGGGCCGAGATCGCCCTGGCCGCGTCGAACCCCCTGTCCACCCAGGACGACGTCGCCGAGGCGCTCCGTGACTACGGCGTCGTCGTGCACGCGCAGGCCGGGGTGACCATGGACGCCTACTACCGCCACATCCACCAGGCGCTCGACATCGTCCCGGACATCGTCCTGGACGACGGCTGCGACCTCGTCAACATCCTGCACACGGAGCGGACCGAGCTGCTGGAGACGGTCTCCGGCGGGTGTGAGGAGACCACCACCGGGATCATCAGGCTCCGCCAGATGGCCGCGGAGAATGCGCTCAGGTTCCCCGTGGTGGCGGTCAACGACACGCGGACCAAGCGGATGTTCGACAACCGCTACGGCACCGGCCAGTCGACCATGGACGGGATCATGCGCGCCACGAACACCCTGCTCGCGGGCAAGACCGTGGTGGTCGCCGGATTCGGCTACTGCGGCCGGGGCGTCGCCGAGCGGGCCAGGGGCCTGGGGGCGCGGGTCGTGGTGACCGAGATCGATCCCGTCAAGGCGCTGGACGCCTCGCTGCAGGGCTACGACGTACGGTCGATGGCGGCGGCGGCCCGCACTGGGGACGTGTTCGTCACGGTCACCGGCAACCGCGACGTGATCAGGGGCGAGCACCTGGCCGAGATGAAGGACGGCGCGATCCTCGCCAACGCCGGGCACTTCGACGTCGAGATCGACGTCCGCGCCCTGGACGACCTGGCGCACGCCGTCCACCGGGGGGTGCGCCCCAACACCGACGAGTACGTCCTCGCCGACGGCCGCAGGCTCCTGCTGCTCGCCGAGGGCCGCCTGGTGAACCTGACCGCCGCCGAGGGGCATCCGGCCGCCGTCATGGACATGTCCTTCTCCGCGCAGGTGCTCTCGGTGGCGTGGCTGGTCCGCGAGCGGGCGCGGCTGGAGCCGGGGGTCTACGACGTGCCGGGGGAGGTCGACGTGGAGGTGGCGCGGCTCAAGCTGGCCGCGGCCGGGATCGAGACGGACGAGCTCACCCCCGACCAGAAGGAGTATCTGCACTCCTGGCGGCTCGGCTCGTAGTCACGCTCTCGGGCGTCGTCAGAGGCGTCGCCGAGCCTCGCCGTCACGCTTTCGGGCGTCGTCACAGGCGTCGCCGAGCCTCGCCGTCACGCTTTCGGGCGTCGCGGTCAGGGCCTCGCCGTCGCGGCCTGCCGTCGTCGGGGTCTCGTGGTGACGGTCCTCGCCGCCTGAGCCTCGCCGTCGCGCCCGCCGTCGTCAGAGCTCGGCCAGCATCTCCTGCATCCTGCGGATCTCGGCGCTCTGGCCGGCCGAGACGTCGTTGGCCAGCTCCTCGATCCGCTGGTGCGAGCCGGAGATCAGGACCTGCTCGGACATCTTGAGCGCGCCCTGGTGGTGCGCGGTCATGAGCTGGATGAAGAGCCGGTCGAAGTCCTTGCCCGAGGCGGCCTTGAGCGCCTCCATCTGCTCGGGCGAGGCCATGCCGGGCATGGCGTCGTGCTCGGCGTGGTGCTCGGGGGCCCGCAGGCCCTGCTGCTGGAGCCAGGAGATCATGAACTGGATCTCCGGCCCCTGCGAGTCCTTGATGCGCGAGGCGAGGCTCTTCAGCCTGACGTGCTCGCCCCGGGTCGGGGCCAGGGAGGCCATGTCGAGGGCCTGGCGATGGTGGACGACCATTTTCTGGACGTACGTCACGTCGGCCGCGTTGGGGGTGGGCGTGGGCACGAGCGTGGCGGCCTCGCTCGGGCCGACGGTCCTGGCGACCTCACCCGGCCTGCCGGGAACGATGATGGGCGCCGACGCCTGAGGGGAGGGGGCAGGCTCGGGCTCGGAGCTGCACGCGCTGAGGGACAGGGCGGCGAGCACGACGATGAGCGCGACGCGCACCCGGCCTCCTTCGTGATTGTCCAGTGACGAAAGACCGTAACCCCTGCGGGGCCGGTCCGTAAAGACCGCACACCGGCAACAGTTGCTGACACTGTGATGGCTTGCCGGATGACCGTACACCATGAACTATTTAAGCATTTATGCACCTTTTATTTGGGTGCATGTGTCAAGGAGGTTCACGAGTGTCCACCCCCCTCGGGAAGGGCCTGACCGGCCGCTTCCTGTTTGTGGCCGGGGTTGCCGTCGCGACGGCGCTGGCTGCGTTCCCCGCGCAGGCCGCCGATATCCCGGCTCCCGGCGAGATCGCCAAGAGCGCGAACATCGAGCATGTCCTGAACGTGCCCAAGCCCGGCGAGCTGACCGACATCAACACCGACATGGCGTTCCAGGGCGACTACGCCTACGTCGGCAACTACACCGGTTTCTCGATCTACGACATCAGGAAGCCGAGCAAGACCTCGCTGGTCAGCTCGGTGATCTGCCCCGGCGGGCAGATGGACGTGTCGGTCTACGGCGACCTGCTCTTCGGCGCGGTCGACTCCTCCCGCAGCAACGACTCCTGCAGCAGCGGCGGCCAGAGCGCGGCGACCAAGGAGTCGTGGGAGGGCATCCGGATCTTCGACATCAGCGACAAGAAGAACCCCAAGTACATCAAGGCCGTCGAGACCAACTGCGGCTCGCACACCCTGACGCTCGTCCCGGGCAAGGGGAGGGACCGCAAGAACGTCTACGTGTACGTCTCCTCCTACAGCCCGAACGCGTCGTTCCCCGACTGCCAGCCGCCGCACGACAAGATCTCGATCATCAAGGTGCCGCTGCGCGACCCGGCGTCCGCCTCGGTCGTCGCCACCCCGGTCCTGTTCCCCGACGGCGGCAACCCGGGTGAGACCCTGCCCTACCCCGAGCGCACCTCGGCCACGACCGGCTGCCACGACATCACCGCGTACCCGGAGAAGAACATCGCCGCCGGAGCCTGCATGGGCGAGGGCGTCCTGATGGACATCTCCAACCCGCTCGAGCCGAAGGTGACCACCACGGTCCGCGACGACGAGAACTTCGCGTTCTGGCACTCGGCGACGTTCAACAACGAGGGCACCAAGGTCATCTTCACCGACGAGCTCGGCGGCGGCACCCAGGCCACCTGCAACGAGGCGATCGGCCCGAACCGCGGCGCCAACGCCTACTACGACCTCGAGGGCGGCCAGCTCACCTTCAAGAGCTACTTCAAGATCGCTCGCCACCAGGCCGACACCGAGAACTGTGTCGCGCACAACGGCTCGCTGATCCCGGTCAAGGGCAAGGACATCATGGTCCAGGCCTGGTACCAGGGCGGCATCTCGGTCGTCGACTTCACCGACTCGGCCAACCCGCAGGAGATCGCGTTCTTCGAGCGCGGCCCCGACAACACCGCCCCCGCGCTCAGCGGCGGCTTCTGGTCCGCGTACTACTACAACGGCCACATCTACGGCAGCGACTTCAACCTCGGCCTTGACGTCCTGAAGATCCACGACCGGCGTACGGACAAGGCGGAGAAGGTCAAGTTCGACATCCTGAACGCGCAGACCCAGGCGTCCTACCGCGGTGGCCACGGCCACGGTCACTGACATCTGAGGGCGGTCACGGCCATCGACCTCTGACGACGGCCACGGCCACCACCCGGTGACGGCCACCGGGCGCTCGACGAGCGTCCGGTGGCCGTTCTGCGTGTCAGGAAAAGCCCAAAAGCGACAGAAAGGGCATAAACCATAAGCTTTTCTCGGGCTCTCGTAAAGAGTTAATCTCATATTTTATTGTGACAAAGTCACGCTGCGTCGATCCGGCTGTCAGGAGGAGCGATTTGCTAATTTATGCATGCCTTATGTCTGCTCCAAGGAGGCACCCGAGTGTTCGCTCCCCGAAGGACCGTCCGGGCGTTGGTAGTGGCGGCGACGGCCGCCGCGATGCTGATGTCCACGGTCTCGGCCCAGGCCGCCGACATTCCCCCGCCCGGTGAGATCGTCACCAGCCCCAACGTGACGCACGTGGGCACCCTGCCCAAGCTCCCCGGCCTTGAGGCCACCACCAACAGCGACATCGCCTTCCAGGGCGACTACGCCTACGTTGGCAACTACGGCGGTTTCTCGATCTACGACATCAGGAACCCGAGGCGCGCCAAGCTCGTCAGCGGCGTCCTGTGCCCGGGCTCCCAGATGGACGTGTCGGTCCACGGCGACCTGCTGTTCGCCGCGGTCGACAACTCCCGCAGCGACGACTCCTGCAACAGCGCCGGCCAGCCGGCCAGCGTCAAGGAGTCGTGGGAAGGGGTTCGGATCTTCGACATCAGCGACAAGAAGAACCCCAAGTACATCAAGTCGGTCGAGACCAACTGCGGTTCCCACACCCTGACACTCGTTCCCGGCAAGTCCAGGGACCGGCGTAACGTCTACCTCTACGTCTCCTCCTACAACCCGAACGCCACGTTCCCCGACTGCCAGCCGCCGCACGACAAGATCTCGGTCATCAAGGTGCCGCTGCGCAACCCGACCGCCGCGGCCGTGGTCAACACGCCGGTCGTCTTCCCCGACGGCGGCAACGAGACGCAGCCGGGCCTGCTGCTGCCGACCAGCGGTTGCCACGACATCACCGTCTACGCGGAGAAGGACATCGCGGCCGGAGCCTGCATGGGTGACGGCGTCCTGTTCGACATCTCCGACCGGGAGAACCCGGTGATCACCGCGCGGGTCACCGACCCGAACTTCGCGTTCTGGCACTCGGCGACGTTCAACAACAAGGGCACCAAGGTCATCTTCACCGACGAGCTCGGCGGCGGCGGCCAGGCCACCTGCAACGAGGTGATCGGCCCGAACCGCGGCGCCAACGCCTACTACGACATCGTCCGCGGCAAGCTGGTCTTCAAGAGCTACTTCAAGATCGCCCGACACCAGGCCGACACCGAGAACTGCGTCGCGCACAACGGCTCGCTGATCCCGGTCAAGGGCAAGGACATCATGGTCCAGGCCTGGTACCAGGGCGGCGTCTCCTTCGTGGACTTCACCGACTCCACCAAGCCGCAGGAGTTCGGCTTCTTCGAGCGCGGCCCCGAGCCCGACGGCGGAGGCGGCGGCATCTGGTCCGCGTACTACTACAACGGCTACGTCTACGCCAGCGACTTCCGCAGGGGACTGGACGTTCTCAAGATCGACGACCGCCGCACCGACCCGGCCAGGAGCGTCCGCCTGGACCGGCTGAACGTGCAGACCCAGGCCTCCTACGGCCACGGTCACTGACGCGCGGTCGCCCGCGAGGGCGAGCGGCACCGATGAGACACCCGTAGCGGGTTCGCGGGTCTCATGAGAGGGACGGCGGGTCTCCCGCCGTCCCTCTTCGCGTTCCCGCGCCGCCCACGTCACGCCCGTACGGCGGCGCGGCGGCGGGGGGTCCGATGGAGGAGGTCAGGCGGGAGGGACGAATCCGCCGGGTGTGGGGCCGGACTCCCGCGTGGAGGGCCCGGCCGCGGGCGGCGGGGGTGCCGGGGGAGGCAGCGGGATCCGCGGCTGCGGCGGCCGGTGGTCGGGCCGGGCCTGAGGTAGGGGCACCGACCCGGGAGGCGCGTACGGCCCGTCCCCGTTCCCCGAGGGGGCGTACGGCGGGGGCGGCGGGGGCGGCGCGCCCGGGTAGGGCTGGAGCGACGGCGGGTGAGCCCGGTGGGGCGGGGGCGCGCCGTGGCCGGACCACCGCTGACCGGCCCCCTGCTCGCCGGGCCGCTGCCGGTCGTGCCACTGCTGGGCCAGACGCGCCTGCTCGCGGCGGCGGCGCTCGGCCAGCACGGCGGTCAGGTAGGCGAACGGCGGCACGCCGGGCGGGGCCGGCGGGGACACGAAGGCCGACATCTCGGTGGCGATGCGCACGCCCATCTCGTGCTGGACGGCGGGGGCCAGGTCGTGCCAGCGCATGAGGTACTGTCTCGCGGTGGCCGCGACCTGCTCGGGCAGCCGTGACAGCTCCAGAGTCGCCGCCCACGGTGCGAGCGACGGCGGCATGTCCAGCGGCGGCCCGTACTGCCGCGGAACGCGTTCGGAGATCACCATGGTGCCGGAGAAGACGTCGCCGAGCCGCTTGCCCTTCTCCGAGATCAGCGAGCTGATCAGCGCGGGGGCGCCGCTGAGCATCCAGAACTCCAGGACCCCCGCCAGCCCGCGGAACAGGGCCTGCCGGAACCGCTCGGGGCCGCCGTCGTCGCTGACGACCCGGAGCCCCAGCGCGAGCTTGCCCAGGCTGCGCCCGCGCGTGAGCGTCTCGAAGATCACCGGGTAGCCGACGACCACGAGCACGGTGAGCACGATGTAGACCATCGTCGTCAGTGCCGAATCGTTCAGGAATCCCAGGCTGCCGACCAGCAGGGAGGCGCCGAACAGCGTCACGACCTGGACCGTCATGTCGATCAGCAGCGCCGCGGCCCTGCTCGGAAGCTGGGCGACACGGACCTCGACGACGACGGCCTCGCCGGTTACGACATCGGACACACTCAGCACCCTACCTTCGACTGGATAGGCTGCCCGCGTGGACATCGACGCCTTCGTCACCGCGCACCGGCCCGCCTGGGACCGTCTCGAGGACCTGGTCCGGCGGCGCGGCTCGCTGGACGGCGCCGAGGTCGACGAGCTGGTCGACCTCTACCAGCGGGTCGCCACGCACCTCTCCCTCGTCCGCTCGGCCTCCGCCGACCCGATCCTGGTGGGCCGCCTGTCGGCGCTCGTCGCCCGTGCCCGCTCCGCCGTGACCGGGGCGCACACCCCGGCCTGGCGGGAGTTCGTCCGCTTCTTCACGGTCTCCTTCCCGGTGGTCGCCTACCGGGCCCGCTGGTGGTGGCTGGCCACGAGCGTCGCGTTCCTGCTGGTCTCCACGGTCGTCGCCGTCTGGGTGGGGCAGAACCCCGACGTCCAGGGGGCGATCGCCACCCCCGAAGAGATCACCCAGCTCGTCGAACACGACTTCGCCGACTACTACTCGGAGAACCCGGCGACCTCCTTCGCCGGGCAGGTCTGGGTCAACAACGCCTGGGTCTCGATGCAGGTCATCATCATGTCGATCTTTCTGGGCCTGCCGATCCCGTACATCCTGTGGGAGAACGCGCTCAACGTGGCCGTCTCCGCCGGGCTGATGGCCTCGCGCGGCAAGCTCGACATCTTCTTCGGGCTGATCACCCCGCACGGCCTGCTGGAGCTCACCGCGGTGTTCCTCGCCGCGGCCGTCGGCATGCGCCTCGGCTGGACGGTCGTCGACCCCGGCCCGCGCAGGCGTGCCGAGGCCCTGGCCGAGCAGGGCAGGGCCGTGATGAGCGTGGCCCTCGGCCTGGTCGTGGTGCTGCTCGTCTCGGGGCTCATCGAGGGCCTGGTCACCCCCTCGGGGCTGCCCACCTGGGCGCGGATCGGCATCGGGGTGGTCGCGGAGGCCGCCTTCCTCGCCTACGTGATCTTCTTCGGCCGCCGGGCCGTGGCCGCGGGCGAGAGCGGCGACGTGGAGCGCGCCCCCGACCTGGCCCCCAGCGCCGGCTGAGCACCCTCACCCCCGAGCACCCCCGAGCACCCCCGAGCCGCCCGGCCGCTCCCGGTGTCGGCTGAGCACCGCATCTCAGAGCCGCCCGGCCGACAGGCTGAGCGCCACGCGGCTCAGAGTGACACGATCGCTCCCCGCGCCGGCCGAGCGCCAGGCGGCTCAGAGCCGCCCGGCCGCCTTCAGCGCCAGGTAGGCGTCGGCCAGGGCCGGGGCGATCTGCTCGGGGGCGGTGTCCACGACCTCCACGCCCTGGCGGCGCAGCAGGGCGGTGATCCTGCGCCGTCCCGCGCTCAGGTGCTCGGCCGCCGCCGCGCCGTAGACCAGTTCGGAGGTGCCGCGCCCGGCGGCCATCTCGGCCACCTGCGGGTCGGAGACGGCGGCCAGGAGCACCAGGTGCCGCGAGGAGAGGCGGGGCAGGACCGGCAGGAGGCCCTCCTCCAGTGCCGCCGGGTTGAGGTCGGTCAGCACGACGACCAGGCAGCGCCGCCTGGCCCGCGACATGACGGCCGCGACCATCCCCGCGGAGTCGGCCTCGACCAGCTCGGCCTCGATCGGGGCCATGGTGTTGACCAGCGACGACAGCAGCTCCGTGCGGCCGGTGCCGGACACCCAGGCGCGCACCCCCCGGTCGTGGGCCATGAAGTCGACCCGGTCGCCCGCGCGGGAGGCCAGGGCGGCCAGCAGCAGCGCCGCGTCCATCGACCAGTCCAGGCGGGGCCAGCCGGGCACGACCCGCGACCGCCCGCGCCCGGCGGTCCCCGGTACCTCGCCGGCCAGCGGGATCGGGGCGGTGCCCACCCGGCCGGCCGAGGTGCGCCCGGTGTCGAGCACGATCAGCACCCGGCGGTCGCGCTCGGGCCGCCAGGTGCGGACCACGACGTCGTTGCGGCGCGCGGTGGCCCGCCAGTCGATCGAGCGGACGTCGTCACCCACCACGTACTCCCGCAGCGAGTCGAACTCGGTGCCCTGCCCCCGGATCATCGACGGGTGCCGGCCCTCCAGCTCCCTGAGTCTGGACAGCTTGGCGGGCAGGTGCTTGCGGCTGAGGAAGGGCGGCAGCACCCGGACCGACCAGGGCACCCGGTGCGAGCCCTGGCGGGCCGCCACGCCCAGCGGGCCCATCGACCGCACCGTCACCGTGACCGCCTCGCGGTCGCCCCTGCGGGTGGGAGTGAGCGTCGTGACCAGCCGGCGGCGCTCGCCCGGGGGCACGTCCAGCGGCAGGTGCCGGGGCGCGGCACCGGCGGACGGCGGCCAGGCGTCCCTGAGCACGCCGCGCGCCCGGCGGGGGCCGGGGTTCTCCACGATCAGCTCGACCGCGACCGACTCGCCGAGTCGTACCAGCCGCTCGCCCGAGCGGGTGAAGCGCAGCGGGCGCACGCTCCCGGCCAGCAGCAGGTCGACCACGACCAGCGCCACGATCAGCAGTGCCACCCCGGCCACGGCCGGCCCCGGCCGGGGGGCGAGCAGCACGGCCAGGGTGCCCAGCAGTGCCAGCAGCGCGGCCCGTCCCGTCAGCGCCATGGTCAGCGGGGGACGGGGACGGAGGCGAGGATGGCGTCGATGAGGCCGTCGGCGGTCGCGCCCTCCAGCTCGGCCTCGGGACGTATCTGGATCCGGTGCCGCATCGCGGGCCTGGCCAGCGCCTTGACGTCGTCGGGCGTCACGTAGGCGCGGCCGGACAACCACGCCCAGGCCCGCGCCCCGGCCAGCAGCGCGGTGGCGCCGCGCGGGGAGACCCCGAGCTGGAGCGAGGGCGACTGGCGGGTGGCCCTGGCGATGTCCACGATGTAGCCGAGCACCTCGGGGCCCACGTGCACCTGGCCGACCGCCGCGCGTCCCGCGGCGAGGTCGGCGGCGGTGGCCACGGCCTTGACGTACGACAGGTCGCGCGGGTCGAAGCCGAGCGCGTGCCGCTCCAGCACCGCGATCTCCTGGTCGCGGGGCGGCAGCGGGACGGTCAGCTTGAGCAGGAACCGGTCGAGCTGCGCCTCGGGCAGCTGGTAGGTGCCCTCGTACTCGACGGGGTTCTGGGTGGCGGCCACGATGAACGGGTCGGGCAGCCCGCGCGCCGACCCCTCCACGCTGACCTGGCGCTCCTCCATCGCCTCCAGCAGCGCGGCCTGCGTCTTCGGGGGCGTGCGGTTGATCTCGTCGGCGAGCAGGAGGTTGGTGAAGACCGGCCCCTCGCGGAACTCGAACTCCGACGTCTTCGCGTCGTAGATCAGCGAGCCGGTGATGTCGCCCGGCATGAGGTCGGGGGTGAACTGCACCCGCTTGAAATCGAGGGAGAGCGCCGCCGCCAGCGTCCTGACGAGCAGGGTCTTGGCGACGCCGGGCACGCCCTCGAGCAGCACGTGTCCCCGGCAGAGCAGCGCGATCACCAGCCCGGTGACCACGGCGTCCTGGCCGATGACCGCCTTGGAGACCTCGGCGCGCAGGGCTCCCAGTGCCTCCCTGGCGCGGTCCGCGCTCTGCGCGGCGGGCACGGCGGATGCGCCGGGCGCGGTCCTGACGACGGAGGTCGCCTCGGTGAGACCGCCGTTCCCCGGTGGTGTGGTCACGACTTTCCGACCTGCCTTTCCACGATGTCCATGTATTCGGCGAGGGCTACCAGCCCCGCCTCGTCGACCGGCGGCGGTCCGTACAGGGCGGCGCCCACGTGCGACGCCGCCTGGCCGGTCCGCTCGGCGATCGCGTTCACCAGCGCGTCGGGTCCCGTCCCCGAGGGCAGCCCGAGGCGGGGGGTGACCCGGTCGGTGAAGCCCGCCCGCAACGCCGCGGCGGCCCGGTCGCGGGCCCGCCGCGCGCGGTAGAGCCTGGCACGTCCCTCGACGGTCTCGGCCGCCCGCACGACGACGGGCAGCCGCTCGGCCACCACGGGGCCGAGCCTGCGGCCCCGCCAGAGTGCCAGCAGCAGCACCGCGACGAGCACCTGTACCACGGCCCATTTGACCCCCTCGGGGACCAGGTCGTAGAAGCCCGCCTTGCCGCCGCCGCCCGCGGGGGAGGCGGTCTCGGGGGCGGTCAGCCAGATCAGGGTGGGCCGCCCGCCGGCGAGGTTCGCCGCCAGCGCGGCGTTGCCGTCCTCGGCGAGCCGCAGGTTGGTCATGAACTGCCCGTCGCCCGCGACGGTGACCGTCCGGCCCGCGCCGCTGTGGGAGACCAGGGTGGGCACCCCGTCCGCGGGGTAGCAGCCGATCGACCCGGGGGGCGGGGTGAGGGCCACGCCGCCGGTGTAGGCGCTGCCCGCCCTCGCCGCGGCCGGCAGCCCGCACCGGGGCTCGCGGGAGCGCGCCCGCGCCTCCCGCATCGGGACCACTCCCGGCGCGAGCACGTTCAGGTGGGTTCGCACCCCCGCCACCAGCAGGTCCGAGGGCAGTGCGGCGAGCCGCTCCGCCTCGTCCTCGTCGAGCGGGAAGTCCGGGCTCACCAGCAGGGTGCTGCCCGCGGGACCCGCCCGCCCGGCCAGCGCCACGGCCTCGGAGACCGAGGTGACCCGCTCGATCCGTACGCCCCGCGCCTGCAGCAGCCTGGCCAGGCCCTTGCCTCCCGACAGCGAGGTGCCGGCGGGGTCGAGGGTACTGCCCGGCCCGCCGGAGCCGCCGAGCAGCACGCCGATGACGGCGACGGCGACCACGAGGAGCGCCACCAGGAGGGCGCCCCTGCCGCCGCGCCAGAGGCCGGCGGCGGTCGGCGAGGTGGAGGTCGTCGCGGAGTCCCGCGCGGCGGCCTGCCCGGCGGCCCGCGAGCCGGCCCGCGCGCCGGTCCGCCCGGAGGTCTCGGGGACGGTCTCGGCGGAGGTCTCGGCAGCGGCCTCGGAGGTGGCCTCGGGGGCGGTCGATCCCGGCTGCCCGGGCGCGGCGGGGTTCACGGCGCGTCCGACCGTACGACGGGCGCCGGGCGGGCCGCGCGCAGGTGATCGTCGAGATCGCGCATGGTCCCGTACGCCTCGGGCGTGCCGGGCACCTCGCCGTAGGTCACGTCGTCGAACACCCGGGCCGCGGAGGCCAGCTCGGCGGCGAGCGCGGGTAGCGCGCGACCGGCCTCGACGGCCAGCTCGTCGGCGGTACGGCCGGGTGTGTAGTCGATGATCACGCGGTCCTCCAGATCGCGGGCGACGGCCCGGAGCCGCTCGCGGACCGCCTCGGCCCACCGGCTCTCCGCCGCCAGCCGCTCGGCGGCCTCGCGGTGCTCGGCGGCGGTGAGGCGGCGGTCTCCGAAGATCCCCTCCGCGCGGGAGGTGCCGCCCCCGGCGGTCCTGCGGGCGATCAGGAGCAGCGCGACGACGATCCCGATCACGATCACCAGGAGGGCCGCCCGCGCCGCCACGCTGCCGGCGGCGCCCAGGGACTCCTGGTCGAGCAGGTCGCCGAGGAACTGGTTGACGTTCCGCCAGAGGCGGTCGACCAGGGACTCCTTGGCGTACTCGGGTCTGAGCAGCTCCTGGATCGCCTGGCGCCGCGCCTCCTCGCGCTCGACGTCGATCGGGGACGTCAGGAGTGGGACCACGGGGCTCCCTGGTCGGGGGACCCATGCTGGGTGGGGCCTCCGGGCGTGACGGAGGGATCCCACAGGTCGTCGGCCGACGCGTGGACCCACCCCTGTCGCCGCTGCTCGATCGCCGCGGTCTGGAGCACCAGGTCGAACGCCTCGGAGCGCATCCGCCGGTCGGCGTAGAGCAGGCCGTTCACCCCCGCCTGGAAGGGATAGGTGATCATCGAGCCGAGGGTGACGCCCACGGCGATGAGGACCGCCGAGGCGATCTGTGCGCCGGTGGAGCCCCCGCCGAGGATGGCGAAGAAACTTCCGCCCAGGACGAAGGGGAAGGCGAGCACCTGGCCGACCAGGAAGGCGATGATCTGGGTGAGGATCATGATGCCGAGCGTCCGCCAGAAGCCGCCCGAGACCAGGTGCCAGGACCTGCGCAGGGAGTCGACGACGCCGCGCCGCTCCAGCACCGCGGCCGCCGGGGCGAGCAGCAGCCGGGTGGTGACGAAGAAGGCGTAGACCACGTAGGCCAGCAGTGCCACCACGCCCACGACCGCCACCGCGGAGACCCCGGCCCCGGCCGCGCCGAGCGCGAGGAACAGGCCGACGATCAGGGCCATCGGGACGAACAGGATCACGAGGTTGACGACGACCAGCCCGAACAGGGTGGGCACCCGGTTGCGGGTCAGCGTCCAGGCCTCGCCGACCGTCATCTTGCCGCCGAACACCGCGCGGCCCAGGATGCGGGTCAGCACGCCGGTCAGCAGCGTCACCGCGACGAACTGGACCGCGAAGGAGAGCAGGCTGCCGCCGTACTGGGTGAGGAAACTCTCCTCGGGAGGGGCCGCGTTCGGGTTCTCCACGATCGGGGCGAGAGAGGTGAGCATGATCGCCTGCCCGACCGCCAGGGGGATCGCGCCCAGCGCGGCGGCGATCGCCGACAGGCCCAGGACGCTCTTGGGGTTGGAGCGCATCAGCTTGATCGCGCCGTCGAGGATGTCGCCCAGGCCGAGCGGGCGCAGCGGGATGATGCCGGGGCGCATCGCGGGGGGCGGCGCGCTCGCACCGTAGGGACCCTGCTGGTACGGCTGCTGGTACGGCTGCTGGTACGGCGCCTGGCCGTAGGGCTGCCCGGGGCCCGGCGGAGGGCCCGGCGGGAACCCTCGGGGCGGGCCCTGGGGAGTGCCGGACGCCGGTCCGGGCGCGGTCCACGGCGATCCCGGGGCGTTTCCGTACGGCGGAGGTTGGTTGGACGCCCAGCCGGGGGGCGTGTCGGGAGCGCCGGGAGTGGAGCCGTGACCGTCTGACATATCCCAATCCTGACATGTGGACCCGCCATCCGTGGTGATCGGGCGATCACGCGAACGTTTCATCCTTCCGGAGAGCGGCGGAGATGGCGGAGGGATGGCCGAGACGCCGTGGTTTACCGCAGACTGTGACCGTGGTCATCACCGCCCGGCGTCCGCAGTCGCCGGGGCCGGCGGCGGCCGTAGGGGGGCACCACTGCGCGTTTCACGTTGCGTGCGCCTAAAATTCGTCATTTGGACGCCCGGTCGTCGACCGGTGTCATCCAGTAGGCGGACAAGGGTAATCTTCGACGATCGAGCGGTTTATCCCAATAACTCCCGAACTGCGTAAACCGAATGAGGGGCCATGAAAGGACGCGTGCTGGTCGTCGACGACGACGCCGCTCTCGCCGAGATGCTCGGTATCGTGCTGCGCGGGGAGGGCTTCGAACCCTCCTTCGTCTCCGACGGTGACAAGGCGCTCGACGCGTTCCGCGACACCCGGCCGGACCTGGTCCTGCTCGACCTGATGCTGCCCGGCGCCGACGGGATCGACGTCTGCCGGCGCATCAGGGCCGAGTCCGGGGTGCCGATCGTCATGCTGACGGCCAAGAGCGACACCATCGACGTGGTGCTCGGGCTGGAGTCGGGGGCCGACGACTACATCGTCAAGCCCTTCAAGCCCAAGGAGCTCGTCGCCAGGGTCCGCGCCCGGCTGCGCCGCACCGACGAGCCGACGCCGGAGATCCTGCAGATCGGCGACATCACGATCGACGTCGCCGGGCACTCGGTCAAGCGGGAGGAGGAGACCATCAACCTCACCCCGCTGGAGTTCGACCTGCTGGTCGCCCTCGCCAGGAAGCCGCGCCAGGTCTTCACCCGCGAGGTCCTGCTCGAACAGGTCTGGGGCTACCGCCACGCGGCCGACACCCGCCTGGTCAACGTGCACGTCCAGCGGCTCCGGGCGAAGATCGAGAAGGACCCCGAGCACCCCGAGATCGTCGTGACGGTCCGCGGGGTCGGCTACAAGGCCGGGCCGGCCTAGCCGCCGACCTCCCCCGGACCCCGAGATGCCTCCCGCACCGAAGAAACGCCGTCGCACCCCGCGCCAGCTGCTGCGGGGTGTGCGGCGCCGCACCCGGCGCGTGGCCGGCCGGGCGCGCCGCGTCTTCTGGCGTTCGCTCCAGCTGCGCGTGGTCACCAGCACGATGGTCATCTCCATCGTGGTCGTCGCCGTGCTCGGCGTCTTCCTCATGCAGCAGATCATCAGGACCACCCTGGAGACCAGGGAGAGCGCGGCCAAGAGCGAGGCGCAGGCCGACAGGAACGCGGTGCTCGGCTATCTCAGCCAGCCGGCGGCCGAGGCCGCCAAGCAGCCCGTCGAGCCGGGCCAGGCGCCGCAGGCGGCGGGAGGCAGCCCGCTCGGCCAGGCCACGGAGGCGCTCGCGCGGCGCGCGGGCTCGGCCAGCCGCTACTCGGTGATCATCCGGAACGAGGAACTGCCCGGGGCGTTCTACGGGACCACGGACATCGACCCCCGCAGCATCCCGCCCAGGCAGCGCGAGGAGCTGTTCAAGAAGGAGGCGGGCGAGGACAGCACCTGGTACACCCCGCTGTACTACAAGGGGCAGCCCGAGCAGCCGGTGCCCGGAATGATCATCGGCACCCGCCTCGACTCGTCGTACGAGATCTACCACCTGGTCCCGCTGGACAGGGAGGAGCAGACTCTCGCCTCGGTGCAGCAAATGATCATCCTCGTCGGCGCCGGGCTCGTGCTGCTGCTGGCCGCGATCTCCTCCCTGGTCACCCGCCAGGTCGTCACGCCGGTGCGGCTGGCCAGGCAGGCCGCCGAGCGGCTCGCCGCCGGGCGCCTGGACGAGCGGCTGAAGGTGCGAGGAGAGGACGACCTGGCCCGCCTGGCCACCTCCTTCAACGAGATGGCCGCCAACCTGGCACTGAAGATCCATCAGCTGGAGGAGCTCTCCCAGGTGCAGCGCCAGTTCGTCTCGGACGTCTCGCACGAGCTGCGCACCCCGCTGACCACCGTGCGGATGGCCGCCGACCTGCTCTTCGACGCCCGCGAGGACTTCGACCCGATGGCCGCCAGGTCGGCCGAGCTGATGCAGAACCAGCTCAACCGGTTCGAGGCGATGCTCGCCGACCTCCTGGAGATCAGCCGCTACGACGCGGGCGCGGCCGACCTCGACGTCGACCCGGTGGACGTCAGGGACGTGGTGCTCCGCGCCGTCGCCGACTCCGAGGCGCTGGCCGAGCGCCACTCCACCCGCTTCGACCTGCGCCTTCCCGGCGAGCCGTGCATGGCGGAGATGGACAGCCGCCGGGTCGAGCGCATCCTGCGCAACCTGCTGTTCAACGCGATCGAGCACGGCGAGGGACGCGACGTCATCGTCTCGGTCGCCGCCGACAGGGACGCGGTGGCGGTGGCCGTACGAGACCACGGGGTGGGGTTGAAACCCGGCGAGGAGAACCTGGTGTTCGACCGGTTCTGGCGGGCCGACCCGTCCCGGGCGCGCACGATCGGCGGTACGGGCCTGGGCCTGGCCATCTCCCGCGAGGACGCCATCCTGCACGGCGGCTGGCTTCAGGCGTGGGGCTCGCACGGCGAGGGGTCGCAGTTCCGGCTCTCGCTGCCCCGGGTGGCCGGGGCGGTGCTCAGGGGCTCGCCCCTGCCGCTCGTACCCCCGGAGGTCGAGATGCGACGCACGTGGCGAGGGCACGTGACGCCGGTGCTGTCGCCGGCGGTGGCCGACGGGGGACGCGATGCGGACTAGAACCGAACGGGCGCGACGCCGGCCGGAGCCGGCGAGAGGCGCCGCGCGGCCCGGAACCCGCGAGGCGCGGTACGGGCCGGTGCCGGGAGAAGGCGCGGCGCGGCCCCGGGCCGGCGAGAGGCGACACGGGCGCGGGCCGGCGCTGAGGGCGGGCGCGCGGAACGCGGGGACGGTGCTCCTGGCGATCGCCCTGGTCTACGGGATGACCGCCTGCTCGGTCATCCCCACCGGCGGCAAGTCCGTCGTCGCGGTGGACAACGAGCGCAAGGGCAGCCCGCTGGGCGACCCGTACGCGCGGGTCATCGCCATGCCGCCGAAGGCCGGCTGGTCGCCCGAGGAGGTCGTCACCGGCTTCCGCGCGGCCATGGCGAGCCCCGACGACCCCGGCTTCCAGGTGGCCCGCAAGTACCTCACCGGCGACTTCGCCGCCAAGTGGAACCCGCGCAGCGGCGTCACGGTCTACCGGCAGGGCGACTACGAGAAGTTCGCTCCCCTCACGGATGAGGACAAGCAGGCTCAGGTCACGCTTAAGGGCACCAAAACCGCCATCATTGACCAGGATGGTCGATACCGTCCGAGCGGTGGCCCGCTGAACCAGCCCTTCACGCTCGCCAGGGGAGCGGACGGCGAGTGGCGCATCAGCATGGCCCCCGACGGCCTCCTGCTGTCCGAGGCCGACGTCGCCCGCGGCTACCTGCCCGTGGACCTGTACTTCCTCGACTCCCAGTGGAAGGGGCTGGTGGTCGACCAGGTACGGGTGCCGATCGACCCGGGCTCCAACTTCGCCAAGACGACGGTCGAGCGGCTGCTGCGGGGGCCGAGCAGCTCCCTCAAGGACGCGGTGCGCACCGCCTTCACCGACACCGAGCTCATCGACGTCACCATCGAGAACAACAGGGTGGTCGTCGACCTCACCAGGCGGGTGGACTCCGACCTGATCGACCCGATGTCGGCCCAGCTCGCCGCGACCCTCGCCGCGCTCACCAAGGGCGGCTGGGGCTTCGAGGTCACGGTGAACGGCGAGCCGTACCATCCCGACGCGCCTCTCCAGATCGACGCCCAGGAGCAGTCGAACTTCGACCCCTGGACGACTCCCGACGCCGTCCACCCGTTCTATCTCGCCGACGGCGCGCTGCGGCTGCTCGACAAGGAGAACGTCGGACGGATCGTGCCGGGCAGGGCCGGCCAGAAGGGGGTCGGGCTCACCCGCCCCGCGATCAGCGGCCAGCCCCTGCAGCAGGTGGCGGCGCTCTCCGAGGGGGGCAGGAGCGTCTCCGTCGCGCCGCTCGCCGCGGGCGGCGAGTGGCGGGTGTGGGCCACGGGGGTCTCCCTCGCCCCGCCGGCCTGGGACCGCTACCACACGCTCTGGACGGTCGACCGGCCCAACGACCACACCTCGATCATCACCAGGCACGACGGCGACAACAAGCACCGGTACCGGGTGTCCGCCCCCGACCTGGAGACGTTCCACATCGAGTCGCTCAAGGTCGCGCGGGACGGCGTGCACGTCGCGGTGGTCGTCAGGGACGGGCTGGGCGAGCAGGTCCAGGTCGGCACCGTCATCGGGGATCGGGAGAGCACCCGCATCACCAACCTCCAGACCGTGGTCGACACCGACGGCAACCGGACGATCAAGGACATCGCCTGGAAGGACGGCAAGACCCTGTACGCGCTCACCGGCAAGTCGGAGCTGCTCGAGGCCTCGGTCACCGCCGAGCCCAAGTCCCTGCCCTTCGACTCGCGGATCGAGAGCATCACCGCCCTGGACGGCACGCTGCTCGCCGGGGCCAGGGACGAGCAGGGCGACCAGCAGGTCCTGTTCTGGAACTCCACCAAGTGGGAGCCGCTGATCAAGAACGAGACCGGGACCACGGACTTCACCGAGAACGGCCCCTCCTCCCCGGCCTTCCCCCTGGGCTGAACCCCGGTCGCCTGGGCTGAGCCCCGGCGGGCTCGTCGGTGCGCGGCCTTCGCCCTGGGTCGGGGCGTTTTCCGGGAGGACCACCCCGGCGCCGGGCGGGGCCGGCCGCCGCCGCCCCACGGGCGCCGAACCCCCCTCCGGTACTCTGGGCTGGGCTTTTTGTCGGTGCCATCTGAAACCTTGGATCCGTGACGACCGCCATGCTCGACCTGATCCTGCCGCCCCGCTGCGCCGGATGCGACGCGCCGGGCGCCCTCGTCTGTCCCCGATGCGCGGCGGAGCTTCACGGAGCGCCCGCCCTCCGGATGCCCGATCCCGTCCCGTCCGGCCTGCCCGAGTGCTGGTCGGCGGCCGAATACACCCCCGCCGTGCGGCGGGCGATCATCGCCTACAAGGAGCGCGGTCGCACGGCCCTCGCCCCTCCCCTGGCCGGGGCCCTCGCCCTCGCGGTCGCCACGGCGGCCGGCGAGCGGCCGGTGCTGCTGGTGCCGGTGCCCAGTGCCCGGCCGGCCCTGAGGCGCCGCGGGCACGATCCGGTGGCCAGGCTCGCGGGGCTGGCGGCCGGTTACCTCCGCCAGGCCGGCTGGCCCGCGAGCGTGGCGAGGGTTCTTGCCCAGCGCCGCCGCGTCGCCGACCAGGCGGGGCTGAGTTCCCTCCAGCGGGCCGCGAATCTGTCCACCGCCTTCACGGTCACGGTCGGCCGCAACGCGCCCGTGCCGCGCTCCTGGGGCGGTACGGAGGCGATTGTGCTGGTCGACGACATCGTCACCACCGGTGCGACGCTCGCGGAGGCCGCCAGGGCGATGCGCGAGGCGGGGGTGACGCCGTCCCTCGCCGCCACGGTCGCCGCGACACGCCGAAGATCCAAAACCGGTGATCGTGACGGAGGGTGAGACGGCGCACCGGTTCCGGCCTCACCTGGAAGCCACATCTCACTGTCCTGCGGTACTTTCCGGCAGCTCAACGAACGCGAGAAGCCTTCGCCTGTGATGTCGCTCACCCGCGAGCACAGGAGACCTGGGAGCCGGCCACCCGGCTGTGAATTACGCAAAGTGATCCTTTGGCCGATCGTCAGGCTGACATTCGGCCAGGATGCGGATAGCGTCTGAGCCATGGCACCCGCTCGGGTCCGTGGTTGCACCGGACCGACCTCCGCGAGGAGGCCGGCCCGGCTAGCCGATGCCAGCCGCAGGCCAAACGGTCCACGTAAGACGACTTTTCGTCGATCGATCACGGTGCGGCTTAGAGGTAAGTCCTGCCTTCCCAAGGAGCCAGATGTTCCTTGCCAGAAGAGAAGGGCATGTAGTGGCAAAGAGCTGCGAAACCCTCAGCAGGCGGATGTGGGGACGAAGACCAGGTCGGCCGAGCGGGTGTCGCAATACCACCGTCGAGATTCGAAGGGGGGCTGTGCATGGAGATCATCGTCAAGGGTCGGCACACCGGAGTGAGTGACCGATTCCGTGACCACGTGAACACCAAGCTGGCCAGGATCGAGCGTTTGGACCACAAGCTCATTCGCGTTGACGTGGAGGTGTCCAAGGAACGTAATCCCCGTATCGTCGACCAGCGAGAGCGAGTCGAGCTCACGATCCACTCACGTGGTCCCGCGGTCCGGGCGGAGGCTTCGGCCGACGACCGTTTCGCCGCCCTTGACATCGCACTCGGCAAACTCGAAGGACGGCTGCGGCGTCTCGCCGATCGCAGGAAGATCCATCACGGAAACCACTGCCCTCCGTCGGTCGCGGAGCTGACGGCCACCGCGCTCGCCGAATCGTTCGAGAGCGCCCCGGCCAACCTGCTCACCGAACAGTCGCCGGCCGAGTCCCAGGCCGAGACCGATGTTCCGGAGGACGAGACCATCATCCCGATCCAGATGGATGGAGACGGGCCGCTGATGGTCAGGGAGAAGTTCCACGAGGCCGATCCGATCACGATCGATCAGGCACTTCTTGAGATGGAACTGGTGGGACACGATTTCTATCTCTTCCGTGACAAGGAGAGCGGGCAGCCAAGCGTCGTATACCTCCGACAGGGGTACAACTACGGCGTGCTGCGGCTCGTTGAGCCCTGACGAACGCATTCGAAGATCCTCTCCGACCAACCGAGGACCATGAAACCCGTGTAATCATGGCGGTCCACCGGCTCTGGCCCCCCGAGGAGGAGGCGTGACGGAACCCGACGACGCGACCGGCCCGACCGGACGCGGCGAACCGATCCGCGTGCTGATCGTTGACGATCACGCGCTGATCCGCCGCAGTCTGGAGATGGCGCTGGCAGCGGAGACGGACATCGAGGTTGTCGGCGAGGCGAGCGACGGACAGGAAGCGGTCGAGCTCGCCGACCGCCTCACTCCGGATGTCATGCTCATGGACGTCCGGATGCCACGGAGGAGCGGTATCGAGGCCACTCGTGAGATCAAGGCCTCGGTGCCGAGCACGCGGATCATCATGTTGACGGTGAGTGACGAGGAGGAGGATCTCTTCGAGGCGATCAAGGCGGGTGCCACCGGCTACCTGCTGAAGAACGTCCAGCTCGACGAGGTCCCGGAAGCCGTCCGCGGCGTCCACGAAGGACAGTCGCTGATCAACCCGGCGATGGCCGCCAAACTGATCAGCGAGTTCGCCAGCATGAGCCGCAAGGAGGCCGAGCGGCCCCCGCAGCTCCCCGTTCCACGCCTGACCGAACGGGAGATGGAGGTGCTCCGCCTCGTCGCGAAGGGGATGAACAACCGCGAGATCGCCAAGCAGCTGTTCATCTCGGAGAACACCGTGAAGAACCACGTCAGAAACATCCTGGACAAGCTTCAGCTTCACTCCAGGATGGAGGCGGTGGTCTACGCGGTCCGCGAGCGGATGCTCGAGATCACCTGACACGCGGCCGGTGCGGTGACCGCCCGGCGGTCACCGCACTCCGGCTCGGGACAGGCGTCCCGAGCCGATGTCGCGGCCCGGCCCCCCGACCCGGCGTTCCGGCTCCGGGGGCGGCTCTGCCGGACAGGTCGTCCCGGGTCGGGAAACGACCCGGTCCGGCGGGACTCCTCCCGCTCAGGGAGCGTTCCGGCGCAGGGCGTCCTGGAGAGGGCCGGCCAGGAGGGGATCGACGCGCTCGACCCGGACGGCCTCGCAGCCGACCCAGCTCGCGGCCTCCCAGAGGGCGTCGGCCAGCGAGACGGCCCCCCTGCCCGGCGCGACACCGGGTTCGAGGCTCACCTGGCGGGCCACCAGCGTCGCCCCCTCGCGGGCCGGGTCGATCCGCCCGACCAGCCTGCCCCCGGCCAGCACCGGCATCGTGAAGTAACCGTGGACGCGCTTCTCCTTGGGCACGTACGCCTCGAGGCGGTGGTTGAAGCCGAACACGCGGGCGGTGCGGGCACGGTCCCAGACAAGGGAGTCGAACGGGGAGAGCGGGGTCGTGCGGTGGCGGCCCCTGGGCTCGGTCTCCAGCGCGGCCGGGTCGGCCCAGGCGTCGGCGGCCCGCTCGGGCCACCCCGCGACGCGGACGGGCACCAGCCCGGTGGAACCGTCGAGCAGGCACGCGTCGAGCAGCCGCGCCTCGGGCGCCTTCAGGCGCAGGAAGTCGACGAGGTCGGCACGGGTGGCCACGCCGAGCGCGACCCCGGCGATCCCGGCGAGGCGGGTGACGCACTCGGCGTCGGAGAGCTCCTCGGCCAGCAGGTCCGCGGGGACCGCGCGTTCGGCCAGGTCGTAGACGCGTCGCCAGCCCACCCTGCGCGTGCAGACGACCTCGCCGGTGTCGAGCAGCCACTCGATGGCGATCTTGGAGTCGGACCAGTCCCACCACGGGCCGCCCTTCTTGGCGCCGCCGATGTCGGCGGTGGTGACCGGGCCGCTCTCGCGGACCAGGTTCAGCACCTTGCCGACACTGTCGGGCACCTCGTGCCAGCGGAACTTCCTGGCGTGGAAATATCTCCGCCTGAAGGCGTACAGCGCCCAGTCGCCGATCGGCAGGATGCAGGCGGCGTGACACCAGTATTCGAAGGCCCGCGCCGGTTCGTCCCAGTAGGCCCGCTCGACCTCCTGCCTGCCGACGGCGCCGAGGCGGGCGTACGCGACCAGCTCGTGGGAGCGGGCCAGCACGGAGATCGTGTCCAGCTGGACGGCCCCGAGGCGGCGCAGGGTCGCGGGAGCGCCGCCTCGCCGGGCCTCCGCGCCCAGGAACCCCTGGGCGCGGAGGATGACACGGCGGGCCTCGTCGGAGGAAAGAAAAAGCTGCATGACCGCCCCAGGGGGAGACAACACGTCGTGGGCCGAGGCTAGCGTCTGACACCGACGAAAAGGCTACGCCGGTGTCAGGATGTCCGTGATCAGGGCGAATCAGGGCAAGTCACGTCGAGCGAGGTGCCCCCGCCGAGTCGGCCGGTCGGTCGGTCCAGGAGAGGTGCCTCCGCCGAGCCGGCCGGTCGGCTCAGGAGACCGCTCGGTTCAGGAGAGGTGCCTCCGCCGAGCCGGCCGTTCAGTCCAGGACGCCCTGGCCGCTTCCGCCGCTCATCGAGCGAGGGGCCTCGACGACGATGTCCTGGAAGACGCGGAAGACCAGCATGAGGATGCCGCCCATGACGCAGACCGCCGTGCCCATCCAGAGGAGGGGCCAGTTCGGGCCCAGGCAGAGGGCGACCCCCGCGATGGTGAAGCCCAGCAGGATGACGGTCACCGCCAGCCAGGACGACGCCCGGCCGCCGTGGCCCCCGGAGCCCTGGTGGACCGCGGGACCGCCGTCACCCCCCTGGCCCTCGTGGGTTCCGCCAGTCGCCTGACGCGCGTCCTCTGCCATCACGGCTCCTCCCTCCAGGCACGGCGACGCGCCCGCGCGGATTCATCACGGACATGACAAAGAGCGGCATACCCTCTGAAGCTGGTCGTACTCTCTCAAAGAAGCGGGCAAGGAACTCCATCGGCCACAAGAGCGTCTTTCAGGGTGGCTGTGTCTGGTGGCGGAACCGCCTACGATGGCAGCGGAGAACCATGTCTCGTCCTCAGCCGGGCCGGTCCGGCCGCGGAAGACCTGCGAGGAGCTTTACCTAAAGTGCCAGCCTTTCTCGATAGAATTCTTCGCGCCGGCGAAGGCAAGCTTCTGCGCAAGCTCAAGCGGATCGCCGACCAGGTCAACTCCATTGAAGACGACTTCACGAGCTTGACCGACGCCGAGCTTCGCGCGCTCACCGACGACTACAAGCAGCGCTACGCCGAGGGCGAGTCCCTCGACGACCTGCTTCCCGAGGCCTTCGCCACCGTCCGCGAGGCGTCCCGGCGCGTGCTGGGCAAGCGTCACTTCGACGTGCAGATCATGGGTGGGGCCAACCTGCACATGGGCAACATCTCGGAGATGCGCACCGGTGAGGGCAAGACCCTCACCTGCACGCTGCCCACCTACCTCAACGCCATCTCGGGCAAGGGCGTCCACGTCATCACGGTCAACGACTACCTGGCCAAGCGTGACGGCGACGAGATGGGCCGGATCCACCGCTTCCTCGGTCTCGAGGTCGGCGTGATCCTGGCCAACATGCCGTCCGACGAGCGCCGCAAGCAGTACAACGCCGACATCACGTACGGCACGAACAACGAGTTCGGCTTCGACTACCTGCGCGACAACATGGCGTGGTCTCTCGAGGAGTGCGTCCAGCGCGGCCACCACTTCGCCGTGGTCGACGAGGTCGACTCGATCCTCATCGACGAGGCCAGGACGCCGCTGATCATCTCCGGTCCCGGCGAGCAGTCCGGCAAGTGGTACGCCGAGTTCTCCAAGATCGTTCCCCGGCTCCGCAGGGGCACCGAGGGCAAGGACGGCGAGGAGAACACCGGCGACTACGCCGTCGACGAGAAGAAGCGCACGGTCGGCATCTTCGAGTCCGGCGTGGAGAAGGTCGAGGACTGGCTCGGCATCGAGAACCTCTACAAGCCCGAGCACACCCACCTGGTCGGCTTCCTCAACAACGCGCTGAAGGCCAAGGAGCTCTACAAGAAGGACAAGGACTACATCGTCGTCGACGGCGAGGTCCTGATCGTCGACGAGTTCACCGGTCGCGTCCTGCACGGCCGCCGCTACAACGAGGGCATGCACCAGGCCATCGAGGCGAAGGAAGGCGTCAAGATCAAGGACGAGAACCAGACTCTCGCCACGATCACGCTGCAGAACTACTTCCGCCTCTACGAGACGCTCTCCGGCATGACCGGCACCGCGGCGACCGAGGCCAACGAGTTCCACCAGACCTACAAGCTCGGCGTCGTCCCGATCCCGACGAACCGGCCGATGATCCGCAAGGACCAGGCCGACGTGGTCTACAAGACCGAGGACGCCAAGTTCATGGCGACCGTCGAGGACATCAAGGAGCGCTACGAGCGCGGTCAGCCGGTCCTGGTCGGCACCACGAGCGTCGCCAAGTCCGAGCGCCTCGCCAAGGAGCTCAAGCGCAAGGGCGTCAAGCACGAGGTCCTCAACGCCAAGAACCACGCCCGTGAAGCGGCGATCATCGCCGAGGCGGGCCGCAAGCACGCCGTCACCGTGGCCACCAACATGGCCGGTCGAGGCACCGACATCATGCTCGGCGGCAACCCCGACTTCCGCGCCGACCTGGAGCTGCGCAGCCGCGGCCTCGACCCGGTCGAGACCCCGGAGGAGTACGACAAGGCCTGGGGCGAGGCGCTGGAGAAGGCCAAGGCCGCCGTGCAGGCCGAGCACGACGAGGTCACCGAGCTCGGCGGCCTGTACGTGCTGGGCACCGAGCGGCACGAGTCGCGGCGCATCGACAACCAGCTCCGCGGCCGTTCCGGCCGTCAGGGCGACCCGGGCGAGTCGCGCTTCTACCTCTCGCTCGAGGACGACCTCATGCGCCTGTTCAACTCGGCCAGGGTCGAGATGATCATGACGCGCCTCAACATCCCCGACGACGTCCCGATCGAGTCGGGCATCGTCTCCAAGGCCATCGCCTCCGCCCAGCACCAGGTCGAGCAGCAGAACTTCGAAATCCGCAAGAACGTTCTGAAGTACGACGAGGTCATGAACCGGCAGCGCAAGGTGATCTACGCCGAGCGCCACCGGGTGCTGGAGGGCGCGGACCTGCACGAGCAGATCCGCGGCTTCGTCAACGACGTGATCGACGAGTACATCGCGGGCGCCACCGCGGAGGGCTTCGCCGAGGAGTGGGACCTCGACAAGCTGTGGAAGGCCCTCGGCCAGCTGTACCCCATCAGCATCACCGCCGAGCAGCTCATCGAGGAGGCCGGGGGTCGCGAGGAGCTGACCGCACAGTTCCTCGACGAGCGGATCAAGGCCGACGCGATGGCCGCCTATGACCGTCGCGAGGAGGAGATCAACGCCCAGGCCATGGACCCGGAGGGCATGCGGGTGCTGGAGCGCCGCGTCATCCTGTCGGTCCTCGACCGCAAGTGGCGCGAGCACCTCTACGAGATGGACTATCTCCAGGAGGGCATCGGCCTGCGCGCGATGGCCCAGCGCGACCCGCTGATCGAGTACCAGCGCGAGGGCTTCGAGATGTTCTCCCAGATGCTCGAGGGCATCAAGGAGGAGTCGGTCGGCTACCTGTTCAACCTCGAGGTCGAGGTGCAGAGCAACCCGATCGTCGAGGAGCACGACCACTCCGAGGACGCCGCGATCGCGGAGACCCGCTCGATCATCGCCCGCGGCCTGCGCGGCCCGCAGCGTCCCACCGAGCTGGAGTACACGGCTCCGGGCGAGAGCGGCGAGGTGGAGCACACCCGGATCAGCACCAAGGCCGAGCGTGACGCGTACGGCAACGTCGAGCGCAACGCCCCGTGCCCCTGCGGTTCCGGCAAGAAGTACAAGCGCTGCCACGGCGACCCCAAGCACGTCGAGGTCTGACCGTCGCCGGAGGGCCCGCACCACGCACGGTGCGGGCCCTCCGGCGTGTCCGGGCCCCTCAGGCGAGCGCGGGCCGGTGGCCGGGCGGCGCGTCACGAGCCGTTCCCCGCACGGGACGCGGGTCAGGGGTCGTCTCGAACTCGGTGCACAGCCACCGCACGCCCCTGCGTTCCAGCCTCAGCGCCAGGACGCGCGAGCGGTCGCCGCAGTCGACCACGGCGCACATCTCCACCACCCCGTCCTCCGGCTGGGAGACGTGGGCCCGGCCCACCCGGGGCGGCCGCGCGCTGGTGATGATCTTCCCGCTCCGCGCCAGTTCGGCCTGGGCCCTGCCGGTCATGTGGCAGGAGACGCTCGCCGGAGGGCGCCTGCCGGACAGGATCTCGGCGATCGCCTGCGCGAGGGCCCGCAGTCGGCGCTCGTCGGGAACCGCGCCGGGCGAGCCCCAGACCAGCGGTTTCCCGGGCGGGAGGCGCGGCGTTCCCGGATCGAGGGCGAGGGCGAGGGTGCCCTGCACGTACGGCGGCATGGCCGGGGTGTCACCGGCGGGGCGGTCGTCGTCGTAGGGCGGCTCGGCGGCGGGGGAGGGCGCGATCCTGGGGAGCGAGGCCGGGCGTCGTGGGGGCGACATGGGAACTCCGATGTGCTCGGCTGGGGCGAAGAAACTGACATATCAGGGAGTTTCCGGTCCGCCACGCAGATACGCCGTCCGCCAACTTCCGGTGAATCCCGGTCGCTTCGCCCTGTTGGGCGGAGAAGGTGACCCCGGGTTGGAGTGGTCGGTCCTCGCGAGGGGCGGGTTGCGGCCAGCGGTGTGATCTCCGGTGGACGGCCGAAACCGCCCGGCGCGCCTCTCCGGCGGGGATCGTCTCAGGCTCGGGCTCAGGAGGAGCCGTCGCGCCTCCTCGGGCGGAGGTCGGATCAGGCGGAGGACGGCTCAGGTGGAGGTCGGGTCAGGGGAGGGCGGCTCGGGGGGAGGGCGGTGCGCCTCCCGGATGGCGGGAGGGCCGGTGTCCGCCCTGCCCCGCGCCGGGGCCGAGGGCTCGCCGGAGTCGACGTCGGGCTCGGGCTCGCGGCCGGGGGTCATGATGTTCAGCTTCCTGATCAGGAAGCTGAACACGGTGTAGTAGATCACCGCGTAGACCAGCCCCATCACGATGATGATCGGTACTCCCCGGGCGTTGGGCGCGGTCCCGTACAGGCCGAGGTCGATCAGCCCGGAGGAGAAGCTGAAGGCGAGTTTGACGCCCAGGGCGGAGGCGAGGGCCATGGAGATGCCGGTCAGCACGATGTGGATGACGAACAGGACCGGCGCCACGAAGATGAAGGCGAACTCGATCGGCTCGGTGATCCCGGTGAGGAACGCGGTGAGCGCCGCGGAGATCATGATCGAGCCGACCGCGGTGCGGCGGTGCGGTGGCGCGGCCCGCCAGATGGCGATCGCGGCGGCGGGCAGGCCGAACATGAGGACCGGGTAGAAGCCGGCCTCGAAGCCGCCGTAGCCGACGGCGCCGTTGTTGAAGCAGATCAGGTCCCCGGCGAGCTTCTTGCCGTCGACCACGCACTCGGGGACCTGGGTCCAGATCACGTTGTTGACGATGTGGTGCATGCCGAGCGGGAGCAGGGCGCGGTTGATCATGCCGTAGACCCCGGCGCCGAGCTCGCTGTTGGAGGCGAGCCAGGTCCCCGAGGCGCGGACCCAGCCGCCCAGCACCGGCCAGACGAGGCCGAGGAGCACGCCGATCACCAGTCCGGCGAAGGCGGTGAGGATCGGCACCAGGCGGCGCCCGCCGAAGAAGGCCAGCCAGGTCGGCAGCTTGGTGCGGTGGTAGCGCTGCCAGAGCAGCGCGGAGACCAGGCCCATCACGATGCCGCCGAGCACCCGGGTCGGGTTCTGCGCGCCGAGGTTCAGGACCGCCTCGGGAACGCCGGGGTTGGCCCTGTCGAACACCTCCGTGGTGATGGACTCCCTCAGGTCGGCGTCGAAGAGGATGAAGAACATGTTCATGCTGACGGCGTGGAAGACCAGGTAGCCGACGAGCGCGGCCAGGGCGGTGGAGCCGTCGGCCTTGCGGGCGAACCCGATGGCGACGCCGATCGCGAACAGGATGGGCAGGTTGTCGAACAGGGCGCCGCCCGCGGTGCCGACGACGCGGGCCACGTCGTCGAGCAGGGCACTGTCGGTCCGGCCGAGGAGGTCGTCCTGCCCGAGCCTGAGCAGCAGGCCCGCGGCCGGCAGGACCGCGATCGGCAGCATCAGGGAACGTCCCAGGCGCTGGAGCACGCTCATCACGGCGGCCCCCGGGTGGGCGGCGGGCGGGCCCGCGTCCGCCGGGAGAGAGCTCATCGGGCTTTCCTCCAAGGGCTGGAAGGGAGGAGGGCGGCGAAGGGGCGGTCGCGCGGGACAGGACGGGGTGTGACGGCGGCGGTACGGGGCCGGAAGGCGGTGGGAGCGGGTGGGCCGGGGGTGCGGTCGGAGCGGGCGAGGTGTCGGCGGGGCCGGGAGGCGGTCGGAGCGGGCGCGGCGGGTGGGACGTGCTCTGGATGTGGTCGGGACGGGCGTGGCGGGTGGGCCGTGGTCGGGCGGGCATCGGGATCAGGCGCGGCGGGCAGGTATCTCCAGGATCGTACGGAGCTGGTAGCGGTCGGCGCGATAGGTGGACACCCCGAGTTCGGCGCAGACGCCTCCCGCGAAGGAGCGCCGCTGGAGCAGCAGCACGGCCCCGCCGCGCGGTAACTTCAGCAGGTCGGCGTCCCCGGGATCGGCGATGCCGCCGTCGATGGTGAGCTCACCGGCGTCGAGCACCAGGCCGTAGCGGGTCTCCAGGAGGGCGTAGAGGGAGCGGCCCGTCAGGTCGTGGGTGTCGAGGTCGGGCGCGAGGGAGACGGGGATGTGGGCCCGCTCGATGCACATGGGCTCGTCGGCCGCGGTCCGCAGCCGCTCGATGAAGTGAACCTCGTCACCCGGCTGGATGCCGAGCTCCCTGGCCAGGTGCGCGCTGGCCCTGACCACCCGCCGGTCCAGGTCGCGGGAGCCGGGCTCCATGCCCCTGGCGCGCATCTCGTCGCTGAAGGAGGTGAGCCGCAGGGACATCTCGATCTTGGGGCGGGCCACGAAGGTGCCCTTGCCCGCCACCCGCTGGAGCCTGCCCTCGGAGACCAGGTGGTCCACGGCCTGCCGCACGGTCATGCGGGACAGCCCGAAGCGCTGGCAGAGCTCGCGTTCGGACGGGATCGCCGTGCCGATCGCCAGCTCGTTGTTCTCGATCAGATCGAGCAGGATCTCCCGGAGCTGGAAGTATTTGGGCACCGGACTGTCCGGATCGATCTGGGCCACAGGATCCTCCCCCCTCGATCTGAGATGTCGCATGAGTTATGGTTCGTACTGGTCTAGTCCGGACTAGACCACAGGCCGGAAAAGGGTGTCAACGTACGGACCGGAGACGGATCGATAACGGCCCGGTCTCGTCCGTCCGAAGCGAAGGATGAGCGCGAGATGACGACCAAGATGCGCAGCGAGATCGCCGAGCAGCCCGCCGCGCTGCGAGCCACGCTCGACGCCCTCCTTCCCCGGATCGGTGAGGTGGAGCGGCTCGCGGGGCAGACCCGCCAGCTGCTGTTCATCGCCCGCGGCACCTCCGACAACGCCGCAGTCTACGGTCGCTACCTGGCCGAGACCCACACGGGCAGGCTCTCCACTCTCGCCGCTCCCTCGATCGCCACGACCTACCGGCGCAGGCTGGACCTCGACGGCGTGCTGGCCGTCGCCCTCTCCCAGTCGGGCAGGACCGAGGAGATCGTCGAGACCCTCGCCTGGGCGAAGGACTGCGGCGCCAGGACCGTGGCCATCACCAACGGCGGCGAGCAGAGCCCCCTGGCCCAGGCCGCCGACCTCGCCCTGTGCACGGTCGCGGGCGAGGAGAAGGCCGTCCCGGCCACCAAGACCTACACCACCCAGCTCGCCGCGCTCGCCGTGCTCGCCCTCGGTCTCGGCGCGGACGTCGACGCCGCCGACCTGCGGCGGGTGCCGGACGCGGTCGAGAAGCTGGTCGGCGACCCGGGTGACCTGGAGGCGATCGTCGAGGGCCTGGCCGACAAGCCGGGCGTCGTGGTCTCCGGCCGGGGGCTCGCCTTCTCCACCGCGCTGGAGCTGGCGCTCAAGCTCAAGGAGGCGTGCTACCTGCACGCCATGGGCCTGTCGTACGCCGACCTGCTGCACGGCCCGATCGCCGTGGTCGACGAGGACACCCCGGCCATCCTGGTCGCGGCGGGCGAGGGCCCGACCCTGGCCGGCACCGTGGCGCTCGCCGAGCGGGTGACCGGTGCGGGCGCCTCGGCCTACACGGTCGGCGGCGGTACCGCGCTCTCCTCGGTCTCCACCGCCGCGCTGCACGGCCCCGACCTTCCCGAGTGGGTCGCCCCGCTGGGCCTCATCGTCCCCGGTCAGCTGCTCACCGAGGCGCTCGCGCGCAGGCTGGGGATCGACCCCGACGCCCCCCGCGGTCTCAACAAGGTGACCCAGACCGACTGATCGCGATATGTCCTTTAGCCTGGATAGCCCTGGGAACAGGGTGATCACATCTGGAGGGCGACATGGCGGCCGACGCCGACGCGATCATCGCTGGACTCGGTGGTGCGGACAACATCATCGAGATCGAACCGTGCATCACCCGGCTCCGCACCGAGGTGCGCGACGCCTCCAAGGTCGACCAGGCGGCCCTGCGGGCGGCCGGCGCGCACGGTGTGATGGCGGCGGGCAACGTCGTCCAGGTGGTGGTGGGTCCCGAGGCCGACACGATCGCCAGCGACATCGAGGACATCATGGGCTGAGCAGAGCCGTCATCGGCCGTCATCGGCCGTCATCGGCCGACATCGGCTGAGCAGGGCCGGCGGGAGCCGGCAGGGGCTGACAAGGGCGCTCTCGCGGGCGGGGCGTGCCCGGACGCACGCGTGGGCGGCCGGGGCGCGGACGGGCCGTCCTCGCGGGCGGCGGCATGCCGAGGGGGGTGCGGTGACCACAGTTCTGGCACCGGTCGCGGGGGTGGCCGTGAGGCTCGGCTCGGTGCCCGACCCGGTCTTCTCCGAGGGGCTGGTCGGGCCCGGCATGGCGATCGAGCCGGACAGGGCGCCCGGCCGGGTGCTCTCCCCCATCGCGGGCACCATCGTCAAGCTGCACCCGCACGCGTTCGTGGTCGTCGGCGACGACGGCCGGGGGGTCCTCGTCCACCTGGGCATCGACACGGTCGAGCTCAGGGGGGAGGGCTTCGAGCCGCTCGCCGCCGAGGGCGACCGGGTGAGCGCCGGGCAGCCGGTGGTGGCGTGGGACCCGGCCGGGATCGAGGCGGGCGGGCGCTACCCGATCTGCCCGGTTGTGGCGCTGGACGCCGCCGCGAACTCCGTCACCGGCCTCGCCGCGGGGCCCGTCGGTGCCGGTGACGAGCTTTTCGAGTGGAGCGATCCCGCCTGAGGGCTCGCGGGACGGGGAAAGGGCGAGGAACGTGGAACACGGACACGGGCGCGGACACGGACGCGGGCGACGTCCGTGCGGACGAAAACGGAGCCGGGAGTGGTGACGGGAATGGGGACGACGGCGAGACCGCCGATGAGGGCGGCGCTCTTCGATCTCGACGGGACGCTGATCAACAGCGAACGACGGAGCATGGCCATGTGGTCGATGCTGCTCGACAGCCACGGAGTGGTCCACGACGAGGTCGTGCTGCGCGGGTTCATGGGGCGGCGCGGGCGCGACGTCCTGACGGAGAGCGCCCATCTCTTCCCCGGCAAGCGGATCGACGACCTGATCGAGGAGGTCTTCTCCTTCCAGGACCATCCCGGCCTGCCGGACATCGTGCCGGTGCCTGGCGCCGCCGAGCTGGTCCGTAGGGTCTCGGCGCACGGTTCGCCGATCGCGGTCGTCACCTCCGCCGGCCGTGACTGGGCGGAGGAGCGGCTGACGCAGGTCGGCATCCGCGACCTGCTGGAGACGATCGTGTCCGCCCACGACGTGGCCGTGGGCAAGCCCGACCCCGAGGGGTTCCTCCTCGCCGCCGCACGCCTGTCGGTCGATCCGGCACACTGTGTGGCGTTCGAGGACTCGATCGCCGGGATCGCGGCGGCCAAGGCGGCCGGTATGGCGTGCGTGGGCATAGCGACCACGCACCCGGGCACTGAGCTGGCCGAGGCCGATCTCGTGGTCACGGACCTGACGGGGGTCGACTGGCCCCTGTCGAGCATCAATGATCTCGCGGTCTAGACCGCGGGCGAACTTCTGGGAGGAACACGTGGCCGAGCGCCAAGTCACCGTCAAGGCGGAGGTCGGCCTGCACGCCCGGCCCGCCGCGACGTTCGTCCAGACGGCGGCGAAGTCGTCTTTGGACATCACCGTCGCCAAGGGGTCCGGCGAGCCGGTGAACGCCAAGAGCATCCTGGCGGTCCTCGCGCTCGACGTCAGGGAGGGCGACACGGTGACGATCAGAGCGGAGGGCGAGGGAGCCGACGAGCTTCTCGACCGGCTGGCCGGCATCGCGTCGGCGCCGTGAGCACCCTCACCGGGGTGGGGGTGAGCCCCGGGGTCGGTGTCGGTCCCGCCTACGTGCTCGTGTACGAGGCGACCGTCCCGGACCCGGGCTCCCGGCACGGCGGGGGCGCCGGGGACGCGGCCGCGGAGCTGGCCGTGGCCGGGCGGGCGCTGGAACGGGTCGCCGCCGACCTGGAGGCGCGGGGGGCCCGCGCCGGTGGCCAGGCCAGGGAGATCCTGGAGGCGCAGGCCATGATGGCCCGCGACCCCGGCCTGGCGGACGGGGTGGCCACGCTGGTCGAGGCGGGCACCGCCGCGGCCCGCGCGGTCTACGAGGCGTTCGGCCACTACCGCGACCTGCTCGCCGCCGCCGGGGGATACCTCGGCGAGCGCGTCGCCGACCTGGACGACGTCAGGGACCGCGCCGTCGCGGTGATCGAGGGCCGGGCCCTGCCCAGCATGCCCGGCGTTCCCACGGACACCGGGCAGCCGTACGTCCTCGTCGCCCGCGACCTGGCGCCCGCCGACACGGCGCTGCTGTCCCCGGACGTGGTGGCGGCCTTCGTCACCGAGCAGGGCGGCCCGACCAGCCACACCGCGATCCTCGCCCGCGCCATGGGGGTGCCGGCCGTGGTGGCCTGCCCGGGGGCGACCTCGATCGCGCCGGGGACGCCGGTGCTGGTCGACGGGGCCTCCGGTCTCGTGCGGCCCGCGCCCTCCGGCGACGAGGTCCTCGGGGCGCGCAACGCCGCCGCCGCGCGGGAGGCCGTGCTGGCCTCCGCCACGGGGCCGGGGACGACCGCCGACGGGTACGCCGTGCCGCTGCTCGCCAACATCGGCGGGCCTCGCGACGTGGCCGCCGCGCTGGAGCACGGTGCCGAGGGGATCGGGCTCTACCGGACCGAGTTCCTCTTCCTCGACCGGGCGGAGGCGCCCTCCGCGGCGGAGCAGGAGGCCGCCTACCTGGAGGTGCTGGACGCCTTCCCCGGCGGCAGGGTGATCGTGCGGACCCTCGACGCGGGAGCCGACAAGCCCCTCGCCTTCCTGCCGCCGGGAGCGTACGAGCCCAATCCCGCGCTGGGGGAGCGGGGGGTGCGGCTGTTCAGGACGCATCCGGAGATCATGGGCACCCAGCTCGCCGCCCTGGCCGCGGCGGCCGCGCGCTCGTCGGCGAGGCTCCAGGTGATGGCGCCGATGGTGGCCACCGCCGAGGAGGCCGCCTGGTTCGCCGACGCCTGCGACGCGGCCGGGCTGCCGTCGTCGGGAGTGATGGTCGAGATACCCTCGGCGGCCCTGCGCGCCTCCGACCTGGCCGTACGGGCGGGCTTCCTCTCCATCGGCACCAACGACCTGGCCCAGTACGCCCTCGCCGCCGACCGGCAGCTGGGCGCGCTGACCGGGCTCCAGGACGCCTGGCAACCCGCCCTGCTCGACCTGGTCGCCCTGGCCGCGGCGGGCGCCGCCGAGCGCGGCAGGCAGTGCGGGGCCTGCGGTGAGGCCGCGGCCGACCCGGCCCTGGCCTGCGTGCTCGTCGGGCTCGGGGTCACCTCACTGTCGATGTCCGCCCCGGCGCTGCCCGCCGTACGGGCCGCGCTGTCGCGCCACACGCGGCAGCAGTGCCATCTCGCCGCCGCGGCCGCGCGGGTCGCCGCCTCCCCGGAGGAGGCGCGTGCCGAGGCGCGCTCGCACCTGCCCGGCCTGGCCGACCTGGCCCTGTGACGTGGGCGGACTTCCTTCATGGGTGACGTAAGGACCGGAAAGCACCGGTTGGTGGGAGGCGTGTGGCCGATGGTGACCGGGTGGATGGGCGGGCACCGGGGCGCGGGCCCGGATAGCGTAAGCGGCATGGCTGGGTGGAGACGTGTGACGGGTATCGCGGTGATCGCGACGATGGTGGCCGGATGCGCGGAGGCGGGCAGGACCGCTCCGCCCGCGTCCGGCGCGACGCGGGCGGGCGAGGCCTCCGCGAGCGCCGACGCGGCGGCACCCGGCGCCACCACGGCCGTCACCCCGGGGTCCTCGGGATCCTCAGGATCCTCAGAGGCGGCCGTTCCCCCCGCGGCCTCCGCGACGGCGGAGGTGGCGGGGGTGGAGGGCGTGCTCGCCTCGATGAGCGTGGAGGAGAAGGTCGGCCAGCTGTTCATGCCCGTGCTGTACGGCCCGTCGGCCGACACGGCGTCGGGGGAGAACCAGGCGCGGTTCGGCGTGGACACCCCGGCGAAGATGATCGCCCGTTACCGCCCCGGCGGGGTGATCCTCTTTCCCTGGGCGGGCAACGTCAAGAGCGTCCGGCAGGTCGTGGCGCTCACCAACGGCCTGCAGAAGGCGTCCCCCGAGATCCCGCTGCTGATCGGCACCGACCAGGAGAACGGCAAGGTCTCCCGCCTCGCCCCGCTGGTCACCCCCCTCCCCGGGGCGTCGGTCATCGGCTCGACCCGCGACCTCTCGCTGGCCCGCCGGGCCGCCGAGGTGACGGGCACCGAACTGCGCGCCCTGGGCGTCAACCTCGACTTCGCGCCCGTCGCCGACGTCAACCTCAACCCGCGCAACCCGGTGATCGGCCCGCGCGCGTACGGCTCGGACCCGAAGAAGGTCGCGCCGATGGTCGCCGCCGCCGTCCAGGGCTTCCACGACGCGGGGATCGGGGCCACGGCCAAGCACTTTCCCGGCCACGGCGACACCGGCGTCGACAGCCACACCGGCCTGCCGGTGATCAGGCACTCCCGCTCCCAGTGGAACAGGCTGGACGCCCCGCCGTTCGCCGCCGCCATCGGCAAGGACGTCGACGCGATCATGAGCGCGCACGTCGTGATGCCGAAGCTCGACCCCTCGGGTGACCCGGCCACCCTCTCCAAGCCGATCCTGACCGGGCTGCTCCGGGAGAAACTCGGCTTCGACGGGGTCGTCTCGACCGACGCGCTGGACATGGCGGGGGTACGCAAGAAGTACGGGGACGGGGAGGTCGCGGTACGGGCGATCCAGGCCGGGGTGGACCTGCTGCTCATGCCGCCGGACTACCGCGAGGCCCATCGGGCGCTGCTGGCCGCCGTGGCGTCCGGGAAGATCTCCAAGGCGCGACTCGACCAGTCCGTCCGGCGACTGCTGACGCTGAAGGCCGCCCGCGGCCTGCTGGACAGGGCGCCGGTCGCCGACCCGGCCGAAGCCGAGCGGGTGCTGCGCTCGGCCGAGCACCTCAAGGTCGCCCGGCTCATTACCTCACGGGCCCGCTGAAGTCACCTCACGGGCCCGCTGAAGTCACCTCACGGGTCCGCTGCAGTCACCTCACGGGCCCGTTGGAGGAGGATCCAGGGGCCCTGTCGTGAGGCCGGATCAGGCGAACTGGAGGCTGCCGGTCCTGGCCAGCGAGACGACGAGCGACTGGACGATACGCGTGAGCAGGGCCTCGATCAGCATGACGGCGGCCTTCGCGAGCACGGTGGAGATGAATCCGGACATAGCAACCTCACAGGGAGAAAGGGGTCTTAAGGCGATAATTCATACCAAAGGAGTCTAAGTCACCAATCATGAGGTTGCTGTTTGGTGAACATTCGGTGACGTTCCCCGCGCCGACGCCTGGAAGGCCACCCCCGCGACCGTCGTGGTGGCGGCGCTCCCCAGGGCGACGGTCCACCCCACGGGCCCCAGGAAGTGACAGCCGAAGAACCGGCAGAGCCCCGGAACCGAGACGGCCATGCCCAGGACGCCCAGGGACAAAAGCGAGGCCAGCACCACCAGGCGATCCCGGCTGCCCAGGGCCAGGGTCTGCAGCAACTGCGACGCCACGAGCGCGACCAGCCCCATGGAGTCCGCCCGCCCGCGCGTACCGGTCACCCGGCCGATCGCCCAGGCCAGGCCCGCCGCGCTCGCCGTGGTCGCGGCGCGCAGGTAGATGTCCCGGGTCAGGGAGGCGCCCAGCGAGGCCTCCGGGCCCTCGTCCAGCAGCTTCTCCGGGCTGGTGGCCGCGGGCGGCCGGGAGGCCACCGCCATCGCGGGCAGCATGTCGGTGAGCAGGTTGACCAGTAGCAGCTGCCGGGCGTTCAGCACGTTCCCGCCGCTGATCAGGCTGGATCCGACCGCGAAGACGATCTCACCGATGTTGCCGCCGAGCAGGATGCTGAGGGCGTCGCGGACCGAGCCCCACATCGCCCTGCCCTCGATGATCGCGTCGACGATCGTCTCGATGCGGTCGTCGGTCACCACGATGTCGGCCGCCGCCCGCGCCGCCGGGGTGGCGCGGGACCCGAGGGCGATCCCCACGTCCGCGACCCGGATCGCGGGGGCGTCGTTGGCGCCGTCGCCGGTGACCGCGACGACCTTGCCGGTCCGGCGCAGGCAGCCGACGATCCGCGCCTTGTGCGCCGGGGTGGTCCTGGCGAAGACCGTCACATCCGGCAACGCCTCCACCAGGGTGTCGTCGTCCATCTCGTCCAGCTCGGGCCCCGTCATGATCCGCCCGCCGTTCAGCACGTTCAGCTCGGCGCCGATCGCCTCCGCCGTGCTCGGATGGTCGCCGGTGATCATGACGATGCGCACGCCCGCCCGCGTGAGGCGGCCGACGCTCTCCGCGGCCGTGGGCCGCACGGGGTCGGCCAGGCCGAGGAACCCGAGGAAGCACAGGTCCTGGATGCGGGACTCGTCGAGGTCGCGGCGGTCGGAGGCGGAGCGCTCCGCGACCGCGAGCACCCGGTAGCCCTGCCGGGCGAGCTGGTCGAGCTCCTTCTCGACCTCCGCCACGAGGTGGTCCGCGAGAGGGACCACCTGGCCGTCACGGAGGATGGACGTGCAACGAGTGACCACGATCTCGGGGGCGCCCTTGACGCTCAGCAGCGGGCCGGAGTCGCCCTTGCCGAGCACGGCGTGGTAGCCGCGTCCCGGCTCGAAGGGAAGCTCGTCGACCCGTTCCCAGCTTCCGGTCCCCTTCTCGGTCACTCCCAGCCGCTCGGCCCCCTTCAGCACGGCGCGGTCGGTGGGATGCGGGACGGGGCGCCCCTCGTCGTGCCGGGGGCACGCGCGCATCCCGGCGGTCACGATGTGCCGCAGTTCGGGCGTCAGGTCCTCCACGGTGCGCTCGTCCTGCACGTCCGAGACGCACCGCAGGCTGATACGCCCCTCGGTGAGGGTTCCCGTCTTGTCGAAGCACAGGACGTTGACCCGGCCGAGGGCCTCGATCGTGGAGGGGTTGGGCACCAGGGTGTTGCGGGTCGACAGCCGCCGCGCGGAGGCGAGCTCCGCGACCGAGGCGACGAACGGCAGTCCCTCGGGTACGGCGGCGACGGCGAGGCTCACCGCCGGCGCGAGCGCCTGCGGCGCCGAATTGCCGCGCAGCAGGTCGGCGGCGAGCAGGACGACGCCGGACCCGACCGCGACCGGGAGGACCCGCCGGCTCAGCTCCCGCAGCCGCAGCCGCACGCCCGTGACCGGAGGCTGCTCCGCGGCGAGCCTGGCGGTCCTGGACGTCTCGGTCGCCTCGCCCGCCGCGACCACCACGGCCAGCCCGCTGCCGGCCGCCACCGTCGTCCCCTCGTAGACCATCGAGGTCCGGTCGGCGATGGCGGGCGCGTTGACGGGCTCCGGTGACTTGGTGACGAGCTGCGACTCGCCGGTGAGGGCGGCCTCGTCGACCTCCAGGCCCACGGCCTTGAGCACGCGGCAGTCGGCCGGCACGGTGTCGCCCGCGCGCAGCTCGACCACGTCGCCGGGTACGAGGTCCTCGACGGTCGCGTTCGCCTGCTCGTGAGGGCGGGAGCCCGGCTTCTCCTGAGAACCACGCCCGGGAGAGTGAGTCGCGCTCGCCTTCTCCTTCGCGCCGGCCTTCTCCCGGGGGCGGCGCAGCCGCACGGGAACCGCCACCGCCTCGGTCAGACGGTGCAGCGCCCGGTCGGCGCTGTATCGCTGGCCCCCTCCGATGAGCGCGTTGGCGAGGACGACCGTGCCTATCATCACCGAGTCCGACACCGAGCCGACCAGGGCCGACAGGCCCGCTCCGGCCGCCAGGACGGGGGTCAGCGGGTTGGCCAGTTCCGCGACGGACACGTGGAGCAGCGAATCGGGGCCCTGCGGTTCTCCCGATCCGGTGGCGGACCTGCGCCGCGCGGCCTCGGCCTCGCTGATCCCGCCGGCCGACGAGCCCAGCAGGGCCAGGACCTCCTTGGCGGGCATCGCGTGCCAGGGGGTCCGGTCGACCTGGGTCGGCGGGGCCTCTCGCCCGGCGTGCCAGCCCGCCCACCCGCCCGTGACGAGGGTGGCCAACGACGTGCAGCTGCTCGCGAGCTGCGCCTTGTGCTGTGACTCCTCCGCCGGGCCGAGGGTCGTCAACACGCCTCCGGCGGCGGTTCCCGCGGCGGTGAGCCACACGCAGCGCTCGCTCGTCTTCCTCGCCGGTCCCAGGCAGCTCAGGAGCAGGTGGACCTCCTCGAGCTCGGCGATCACGTCCGCGTCCCAGGGCACCCGGCCCGAGCCGCGCAGCACGCCTATGCCCAGGTCGGCCTGGGCCAGCGCGGCCATCCGGCGCGCAGAAACCACGGCGACCCCGTGGCCGGCGGCCTGGAGCGTGCGGATCGACCGGGCCAGCCGGGAACCGCCCGGCACGGTCTCGTCGATGCCGAGCCGCAGGCCGAGTTCCGCATCGCCCCCCGCGAGCGCCACGGCGCACGCGCCCCTGGCCGCGGCGACGATCGCGTCGGCCAGCGGGTCGACGCGCGGCGCCAGGCCGACCAGGGCGGCCGGAACGCCCTTCCTCGTCACGCGGACGGCCCGGATCCCCCGGGCCTCCCAATCCTCGGCGTCCTCCGTGACGAGCCCGGCCGGGCCCGCGAGGGGCTCGGCCTTCCACGTGTCGCGTTCCCGCCGCGCGCCGGGGTCGTCGACGTCGATCAGGGTGAGGAGCCGCGCGCGCAGCCCGTCGAGGCCCTCGCCGTTCGCGGAGTCCGCGTCGCCGAGGGGAACGATGCGGTCGATCTCCCACGAACCGGTGCCGAGCACGTCGGCGTCGAGGATGACCGTGTCGACGCCGTCCATGTGGCGCAGGGCGCGATCGTCGAGAACGATCGCGCCGCGTTTCGCCATGGCACGCCCGATCGCGGCGGCGAAGAACTCGCGGCCCAGTTTCGCGGCCCTGGGCGTCGTCGCGGTGAGCATGGCGACGGCACGCGCGTGGCCGTCGCTGAGAAGGTACGTCAGCCCGGACGCGCCGGCCGCCACCGGACTCGCGATGCGCTCCATCCGGTCCACGGGGCTGTGGGCCAGGGGCGCGGGACGTGGTTTCCCGGCCGCGCGGATGTGGCGGTAGGAGCCCTTCCGCGACGCCAGTTCGTGCTGGCGCGCCTCCCAGGCCCGCCGCGTGTCGCGCGCCTCGATGTAGCGGCCGGCGGCGGTGGCCGACTGGATGAGCATTCCCGCCCGGCGCAGCGCCAGCGTGTGGGTGATGATGCTCGCCGTCGTGAACAGGGTGACGGTGGCCGGGCCGCCGAGGTGGCGTTCCACCTCGTGGCGGACTCTCGGGGTGGACTCGGCCAGGCCCAGCAGGGCGGGAAAGATCGGCGGGATCGACGGTGCGCGCACCGCCCGCCCGGCGAACGCCATGCCCGCCCCGATCAGGCTCGCGCCGAGCCGGATGCCGGCGCGGGTCTGCCGTTCCACCAGCCTGGCGGTGTGGTGCTGCACCAGCATGGAAACGAGGGACCCCGGCTCCGGAGACGAGGCCTCGTCGGATTCGGCGTCCTCGTCCTCGTCCTCGGCGTCCTCTACGTCCTCCATGTCCTCGTCCAGGTCGTCGTAGCCGTCGGTCAGATCGTCGTCATCGTCGTCGTCCCCCAGGTCCCCGCCGTCGAGCGCGTCGACGATCGCCAGCAGCTTCTCCAGATCGATCGCCCCGGGGTCACACCCCACGAAGACGGAGCTGAGTATCCCGTTGACCTCCGCCCGCTCGACCCCCTCGAGCTTCAGCAGGGCGTTCTCCAGCCGCCGGGCCTTCGGCTCGCTGCCAGGCGAGCCGATCACGCGCAGATCGACATGGAGCCCTCCGGGACAGACCCGTTTGCCGCGCGAACGCGGCAGGGCGTTCATGACCGCGGTGGGCACGACCTTGATCGCACCGGGCACGACGTTCCAGAGGGTTTCCGCGGGCACGGACAGCAGGCGGGGCACGAACATTCAGATCTCCGGCAGGCAAGATGACGGGGCCGATCAGGCCGTGGTTACGCGGCCTGATCGGCCCCGTCGCTGCGATTACTTGGACGATCTCCCGCGGGCCGAACTCCTCGCCCGGGAGGCGGAGCCCGCGGTACGGGAAGTGGACGCCGAAGTTCGTGACGCGGACGTCGTGGCCCGGGACGCGGGCCTCGCGGTCCGCGGCGCGGGCTTCGTGGCCCGGGACGCGGGCTTCGTGGCCCGTGAACGTGAGGTGGACGTGGTGGTCCGGGAGCCGGTGCTCGCGGCCCGTGAGGTGGGGCTCTTCGCCCGGGACGTCGTGCCGGTCGTCCGGGATGTGGAGCTCTTGGTGCGTGGTGTGGCGCCGGTCGCCCGGGAGGCGGCGGTGCCCGCCGCGCGGGTGGCGGTGCTCGCGGCGCGGTTCGCGGTGCCTGCGGCGCGGGTGGCGGTGCCCGCGGCCCGGTTCGCGGTGCCCGCGGCGCGGGTCGCGGTCCCGGCCGCCCGGGTCGCGGTGCGTGTCGCGGGTCTCGTGGTCCGTGAGGTGGTGCCTCCCGTGCGGGAGGTGGTGCTCCGGGTCCGTGAGGTGGGGCTCTTCGCCCGGGACGTCGTGCCGGTCGTCCGGGATGTGGAGCTCTTGGTGCGTGGTGTGGCGCCGGTCGCTCGGGAGGCGGCGGTGCCCGCCGCGCGGGTCGCGGCACCTACGGCGCGAGATGCGGTGCCGGCCGCGCGGGTCGCGGCACCCGCGGTGCGTGTCGCGGGTCTCGTGGTCCGTGAGGTGGTGCCTCCCGTGCGGGAGGTGGTGCTCCGGGTCCGTGAGGTGGGGCTCTTCGCCCGGGACGTCGTGCCGGTCGTCCGGGATGTGGAGCTCTTGGTGCGTGGTGTGGCGCCGGTCGCCCGGGAGGCGGCGGTGCCTGCCGCGCGGGTCGCGGCGCCCACGGTGCGAGATGCGGTGCCGGCCGCGCGGGTCGCGGCACCCGCGGTGCGTGACGCGGCGGTGCCCGCGGCCCGGGACACGGTGCTCGCGGCCTTGGAGGCGGTGCGTGACGCGGACGCCGCCGTACGGGACGCGGGTGTGGTCCGGGAGGTGGTGCCTCCCGCCCGGGACCTGGATGTCGAACCCGTCCTCCGGGACGCGGAGGTGGCCGTCGAAGACCCGGAAGCGGAGCTCGCGGGCCTGGAGACCGGACTCGACGACCGGTTCTTCCCGCGCGCACGCTGCGCGATCAACGTCCCGACCCCGATGGCCGCCGCTACCGGCCATTCGAGCAACCCCGCCACCGCGAGCGCGCCGAGCCCCCCGTAGTAGACGATGCGCTCAGCCGGAGGAAGGAACGACTTGGCCGTGTCAACGGCCTGTCCCGCCTCCTGCCTGCTGACGTGCGGCATGTGAACATGCGGAGGCCGCAGCTGCACGGTCAGCATCGGAAGTTTGAGCGTTAGCGAGGTGCCGTCCTGTTTCCTGCTTGCCTGGGCATGCGTGGTGGACGTTGCGGGTGTGGTCGGTCTCTGCGCCGTACGGGCGCGTGACCGGCTCGTCTGAGCTACTGCCATGATCCCTCCTCATGGGAACCGAGGGAAGGTGCAAATGGAGCCCGCAGGAGGTCGATCATGCCTTCTACGTGCGGTTATATGGCCCGAGTGCCATTCTCGTAATCTTCCTCGTATTGTGGCCGCGAAACGCGTAACGGCCGTTGAATCGGATGTTAGGGGATGAATCTCTGGCAGCCCGGACCGCTCGCTGTCCGTTTGGGGATGTTTTAGGAGAGGTACGGCTTGAGCTCGCGGCGCGCCACGGTACGGATGTGGACCTCGTCCGGGCCGTCGAATATGCGCATCGCGCGGGCCTGCGCGTACATCGTCGCGAGCGGGACGTCGTCGGACAGTCCCATGCCGCCGTGAACCTGGATGGCGCGGTCGATGACGTCGCACGCCATCCTCGGGGCGACCACCTTGATGGCGGATATCTCCGAGGCGGCCGCCTTCACGCCGACCGTGTCGATCATCCAGGCGGCCTTCAGGGTGAGCAGCCTGGCCTGCTCGATGGCGAGCCGCGATTCGGCGATCTGCTGCTGCACCACACCCTGCTGCGCCAGCGTCTGGCCGAAGGCCACCCGGTTGGCGGCGCGGGTGCACATCAGTTCCAGAGCGCGCTCGGCCATCCCGATGGCGCGCATGCAGTGATGGATGCGGCCCGGACCGAGCCTGGCCTGGGCGATGCGGAAGCCGTCCCCCTCCTCCGCGATGAGGTTCGCCGCGGGCACCCGGACGTCGGTGAGGACGATTTCCGAATGGCCGTGCTGCTCCTGGTAGCCGAAGAGCGGTAGGTGACGTACGACCTCGACGCCCGGGGTGTCCACCGGGACCAGGATCATCGACTGCTGGCGGTGCGGGGGTCCTTCGGGGTCGGTCTTGCCCATCACGATCAGGATCTCGCAGCGCGGGTCGGCCACCCCGGTGATGAACCACTTGCGGCCGTCGACGACGTACTCGGAGCCGTCGCGCCTGATGGAGGTGGCGATGTTGGTGGCGTCGCTGGAGGCCACCGCGGGCTCGGTCATCGCGAACGCCGAACGGATCTCGCCGGAGAGCAGGGGCTTGAGCCACCGGTCCCGCTGCTCGGGCGAGCCGAACATGTGCAGGACCTCCATGTTCCCGGTGTCGGGGGCCGCGCAGTTCAGTGCCTCGGGGGCGAGGTCGATGGAGCGGCCGGTGACCTCGGCCAGGCTGGCGTAGTCGAGCACCGACATGCCCGATTCGGCGGGAAGGAACAGGTTCCAGAGGCCGCGTGAGCGTGCCTCGGACTTGAGCTCCTCCACCACCGGCGGCAGCTCGTGGTCGTCGTGCCCTCTGGTCCGGCGCCACGCGTGGTAGACCGGCTCCGCCGGATAGACGTGGGTAGCCATAAAATCGGTCAGATTGGCGAGGTATTCCTGCGCCGTGTCGCTGAGCGCGAAGTCCATGGCGGCCAGTTTGGCACCACCCCTTCTTCGGTCGTCCATCGGTCCGCACCTAACCTGGAACCCGTTCCATCAAGGAGGACAGATGCTGAAGGGCGTGCTGATCGACTGGGGTGGCGTGCTCACCGTCGATCTTGCCGAGGCGACCGCCGAGTGGATCGTCGCGGAGAGCCTCGACGAGGCCCACTACCGGAAGGTGATGCGCGAGCTCATCGTGCACGCGTACGAGAACGGCGAGAACGCTGCGAACGGCGAGAACACGATTCACGCCCTGGAGCGCGGAGAGATATCCGCCCTGGACTTCGAACGCGACCTGGCGGCCAGGCTGATCACGACGGACGGCGTGCCGCCGGTCGCCGAGGGGCTGTTGAACAGGATGTTCTCCCGCTTCCACCGGGTCGAGCCGATGTACGCGATGCTCCGTGAGGCACGTGCCGCGGGGCTGCGCACCTGCCTGCTCTCCAACTCCTGGGCGAACGAGTATCCCCGCGACGGCTGGGAGGACTTCTTCGACGAGGTCGTCATCTCGGGAGAGATCGGCATGCGCAAGCCCGAGCCGAGGATCTTCGAGCACGCGCTCGGCAGGATCGGCCTGGCCGGGGAGGAATGCGTGTTCGTCGACGACATCGAGGCCAACATCGAGGCCGCCCGGCGGCTCGGCATCGTCGGCGTGCACCACCGCGACCCCGAGCTGACCATCACCGAACTGGAGACCCTCTTCCGGGTCACGCTCCGCTGACCCCCGGCCCGTCCGCCCGTCTCCCCGCTTTCTCGCTTTCCTCGCTCCGTCCACGGGGCCGCTCGTCTCCCCGCTCCCCACCGGGTGCCGCCCGGTGGGGAGCGCGGCCGGGCCCCGGATCGTGTCGCTCCGCGCGGGTGGTATCACCGGGGGTCGCGGGTACTGGCACACTCGATGCGTGAATCGGCGCCGGAGCGGCGCCGATGTCGGAGAGACAGATCGAGGCATGGATGCGCGTCTACCTGCCGTGTACGCTCCCGGCGCTGGCCCGCGTGGCCACCGTGGGGGAGCTCGGCCCGGCCCCGCTGACCGGCTACGCGGTGACCCCCGCGTTGATCGAGTGGTACGTCTCGGGTGACACCGAGGAACTGGAGTACGTCGCCCTGACCGAGGCCGCCAGGGACTCCCTGCGGATGCTGGCCGCGGACCGCGCCGACGGGGTGGAGGTCGCCGCGCGGCGGGTGGTCGTCGCCGTCGACGTACCGGAGGGTGACGTGAGCGCGAGCGCCGACCTGGAGGAGCGCGCCCGGGTGCGGCTCGCCGCGGCGGTCCCGCTGGGGCTGATCGCCGCGGTCCACGTGGACGACCCGTCGGCGGTGAAGGATGTCGAGGCCGCTCTCGCCGCGCTGCCCGCGGCCGACGGCGGCGACGACGACGCCCGCTTCACCGTGGACGGCGCCGAGGCCAACGAGCTCCTGTGGTACGCCACCCAGGAGATCCCCGACCTGGTCGGCTGACCTCCGCGCCGTGTCCTGAGCCCGGCGCCCTCACCCCCTGGGCCTGGGGCGGGATCCCCGCGCCGCGAGCGCCCCGCGCGGGCCTGTTCCCCTGTCGCGGCGCCGCTCCGGCGGGGATTTTCGCTATTCTGGACGGCAATATGAGACACATTGTTTGGGATTGGAACGGCACGCTGTTTCACGACATCGACGCCGTCGTTGGTGCGACGAACGCGGTGTTCGAGCCGTACGGGCTGGGTTCCTATGACGCCGACCGCTTCCGCGCGGTCTACACGCGCCCGATCTGGGCCGCCTACGAGCGCATGCTCGGCCGTGCCCTCGAGGACGGCGAGTGGGAGAGGCTCGACCTCGGTTTCCACGAGAGCTACCACCGGCTGATGCTGGAGTGCGGGCTGGCCGCCGACGCCCTCTCCACCCTGCAGAGCTGGGAGCGCGCGGGAGGCAGGCAGTCACTGCTGTCCATGTGGGCGCACGAGCGGCTGGTTCCCAAGATCGCGGAATTCGGCATCGACCACCACTTCACCCGGATCGACGGCCTGCGCAGCGCCTCCGGCGGGCACAAGGCCGAGTCGATGGAGGCCCACCTCGCCGCGCTCGGCGTCGACCCGGCCGACGTCCTGGTGATCGGCGACAGCCTGGACGACGCGCACGCCGCCCAGCACGTCGGGGCGCGCGCGGTCCTCTACACCGGTGGCATGACCAGCCGGGCCGATCTGCTGGCCTGCGGAGTCCCCGTCGTCGACACTCTGGAGAACGCGCTCGACCACGCCTGACGGCACGTCACGCGACCTCGCGGGAACGGCCCGTCACGCGACTTCGTGAGCACGGCCCGTCACACGACGTGGTGAGTACGGCCCGTCACGCGATTCCGTGAGCGCGACCCGTCATGTGACTCTACGGGAACGGCCTGACGCGCTCTCGCGGGAACGGCCCGTCACACGACCTCGGGAGAACCGGCAAACGGATCCTTTCGGTATCGAAGGCGGTCGCCGTGCGCTCAGGGCCTTACCCTGGGCATCCGCACCCATTCCGGGAGGCCCCCGATCAATCGCCTCGTCCTCTGGAACATCGACCTCACGCTGGTCGACGTGTCGATCGTCACCCGCGAGGCATACGCGGAGGCCTTCCGCGCTGTCACCGGAAGGCCCCTGGTCAAACTGACCCAGGCCAACGGGCGTCCCGATTCGGAGATCGTCTTCGAGATGCTCGCCATCAACGGGATCGTCGCCGGGGACGACCACCTTCCCCGGTTCCTCGACGCGCTGGCCGGGGCCTTCGGGGCGCGGCGCAAACGCCTGGCCAAGGACGGCCGGATGATGCCCGGTGCCCGCGACGCGCTGAAGGCCGTGGCGAGGCTCGACGGCGTGGTCCAGTCGGTGCTCACCGGCACGATCAAGAGCAACGCGGTGCACAAGCTGACCGCGTTCAGCCTCGACAAGCACATCGACTTCGAGATCGGCGGTTACGGCGAGGAGGTCTATCCCAAGGCCACCCTCCTGCAGGTCGCGCAGGGCCGCGCCAAGCGGAAGTACGGAGCGGTCTTCGACGGGCACAACACCGTGCTGATCGGCGACTCGGCCAGGGACGTCCAGGCCGCCAGGATCGCCGGAGCCGCGATCATCGGGGTCGCCTCGGGACGCTCCCTCCCGGCCGAGTTGCACGAGGCGGGAGCCGACGTGGTCCTGCCCGACCTCTCCAACCCCTCCGAGGTCGTCGCCGCCGTCGCCGGCCTCACCTCCCCGGCCCGGCGCGCCGGCCGTTCCCCGGCGGGCCGCTGACCCCCGGCCCTCGGCGGCCGTACGGGATGAGCCGTACGAGGTGAACAGTGTGAGGTGGATCGTGACGAGCCGGGCCCGTCGCCGCCGATCGATCCCACATGTCCGGCCGGGTTTCATGTTCGTGCCCGGCCGCCACCGGTTCCCGGCGAGGGGCGCGTACGTGGCCGTCCCACACGGGGCGGCCGGAGGGTGTGTGGCCACGGGGGATGACATTCGGGTGGGGCGCCGAGAGGATGGGGCCATGGTTGAGGAAGGTGCGCCGCTCTGGGAGCCGTCCCCGGAGATCGTGAGGAACGCCAAGGTCACCCGTTACGCGGAGTGGCTGGGCCGGGCCGGTGACTACGAGTCCCTGTGGCAGTGGTCGGTCGATGCCCCGGAGGAGTTCTGGACGTCGATCTGGGACTACTTCGAGGTGGTGGGAGAGCGCGGTGAGGGGCCCGTCATGTCGGGGGAGATGCCCGGCACCGAGTGGTTCGCCGGGTCGACGCTGAACTACGCGGCCAACGCGCTGCGCCGGGCCGTCGCCGACCCCGGGCGGCTCGCGGTGATCTCCCGCGACGAGACGGGCGGGCGCGGGACGCTCACCCTGGGAGAGCTGGCCGAGGAGGTGGCGCGGGTCCGCACCGGGCTGGCCGCGCTGGGCGTCGGGCGAGGTGACCGGGTCGCGGCCTACGTGCCGAACGTCCCCGAGGCGCTGATCGCCTTCCTGGCGACCGCGTCCCTGGGCGCCATCTGGTCCTCCTGCTCGCCCGACTTCGGCGCGCCCAGCGTGATCGACCGTTTCACCCAGATCGAGCCGAAGGTGCTCGTCGCGGTCGACGGCTACGGCTACAACGGCAGGCGCTTCGACCGGAGCGAGGTCGTCCGGGACATCGCCGCCAAGCTGCCGACCCTGGTGGCGCGGGTCCGCATCCCGGCCCGGGCCGCGCCCGGCGCGGACACCCCCGGTGCGGCGGACGCCCCGGAGCCCCGGGACGCGGCCGTGACCGGGGACGGAGTCCGTACGGTGAGCTGGGCGGAGGTGCGCGCCGTCGCGGGACCGCTCGCCTTCGAGCCGGTGCCGTTCGGGCACCCGCTCTGGATCGTCTACTCCTCGGGCACCACCGGGCTGCCCAAGCCGATCGTGCACGGTCACGGCGGCGTGGTGCTGGAGCACCTCAAGGCGCTCTCCTTCCACCAGGACCTGGGCGAGGACGACGTCTTCTTCTGGTACACCACCACCGGCTGGATGATGTGGAACTACCTCGTCGGCGGCCTGCTGGTCGGCTCGACGGTGGTGCTCCACGACGGGGCGGCGACCTACCCGGAGACCGGCGCGCTCTGGCGGCTGGCCGCGGAGGAGGGCGTCACCTACTTCGGCACGGGGGCTCCGTACGTGATCGCGTCCATGAAGGCCGGCCTCGAGCCGTCCGGCCTCGAACGGCTGCGGGGGCTCGGGTCCACCGGCTCGCCGCTGCCGCCCGAGGGGTTCGCCTGGGTGCACGACGCGCTGCCGGAGGTCCAGCTCGGCTCGTTCTCCGGCGGCACCGACGTGTGCACCGGTTTCGTGGGCGCCGTACCGCTGCTCCCGGTCCGGGCGGGGGTGATCCCGTGCCGCTGCCTGGGCGCGAGGGTCGAGTCCTTCGACCCGTCGGGCGTGCCGGTGGTCGGCGAGGTGGGCGAGCTGGTGCTGACCCTGCCGATGCCGTCGATGCCGGTGATGTTCTGGAACGACCCCGACGGGTCCCGCTACCGCGACAGTTACTTCTCCGAGTATCCCGGCGTCTGGCGGCACGGCGACTGGATCAAGATCCTTCCCGACGGCGGCTGCGTGATCTACGGCCGCTCCGACTCGACCCTGAACCGGGGAGGTGTCCGGATGGGCACCAGCGAGTTCTACCGCGTGGTGGAGCGCTTCGAGGAGATCACAGACAGCCTGGTGATCGACACCGGCCAGCTCGGGCAGGAGGGTCGCCTGCTGCTGTACGTCACCATGGCCGAGGGGGCGACCCTGGACGACGACCTCGTCGCGCGCCTGCGCCGGGAACTGCGGGAAGGTCTCTCCCCGCGCCACGTGCCGAACGAGATCATCGAGGTCCCCGGCATCCCCCGCACCCTCAGCGGCAAGAAGCTGGAGGTCCCCGTCCGCAAGATCCTCCTCGGGGTCGCCCCGGAAAAGGCCGCCAACCTCGACGCCATGGCCAATCCCGAGGTCCTCCCCCACTTCGCCCCGGGAGCCGACGTCACGCGGCACTGACCTCTCCGACCCCGGCGGCCCGCGGCATCCGGGGTCAGATCCCCTGGGGGAGGCGGAACAGGCGGCCGGGGTCGCGGGCGGCCTTGATCTGGGCGAGCCTGGTGGCGTTGCCCCCGTAGTAGGCCGCGCGCCAGCCGCCGAGCTCCGGGTCGACGTAGTTGACGTACGCGTGGTCGCCGAAGTGGGGCCGCATCGCCGCGTGCGCGGTCCTGGCCCAGCCGGCCGCTCCGGAGTGGTGGGCGTAGTACTGCACGCTGTAGAGGGCGGCCCGGTGCGGGAAGGCCGTGGCGTCGGGGCGGACCCTGGCGACCGCGCCGCCGAGGGCGTCCAGCAGCACGGTGTGCTCGCCGGGCCGGGCGACCTGGGCGATCAGGGCCCTGGCCCCGGCCTCGGAGAGCGGGCGGTAGGCCATGTGCGACTTGGCCTTGAAGGTGTCCCTGGACAGCCGCCCGCCCCGGGTCTGCCCCGGCAGGGAGCCGCCCAGGTGGCACTGGGTGACCGACAGCGAGCCGCAGCCCGCCATGGTCAGCATGGCCTGGCGGTAGGAGGTCTGCCGGACGGAGCTCGACGACGGCGACCCGGCCGCGTCGGCCAGTCTGTCGAGCAGCCGCTCGCAACCGGCCCTGCCGCCGAGGTAGAGCCCGACGACCTCCACGTCCGTCCCGCCGGCGCGGCTCAGGTGCATGCCCGACCACATGGCGTCGGGAGCCGAGGGCCCCCACGCCTGCCAGGCGCGCAGCGCCCTGACCGCCCTCGACCACGGCCAGTGCAGGAAGAACACCGTGACCTCGCGGGTGGGGTGGGTGCGGAACCCGAAGGAGACCGCGACGCCGAGGTTGCCCCCGCCGCCGCCCCGCGAGGCCCAGTACAGGTCGGCGTTGTGGTTCGCGTCGCAGGTCAGCAGCCGCCCGTCGGCCGTGACGATCTGGACCGACTCCATCACGTCGCAGGTCAGGCCGTACTTCCTGGAGACCACGCCGATCCCGCCGCCCAGCGCGAGCCCGCTCACCCCGACCGTGGCGCAGGTCCCGGCGGGGATGCTGACCCCGCTCGCGGCCAGCCTGTCGTAGACGTCGATCAGCTTGGCGCCCGCCCCGACGGTCGCCCGCCCCGAGGTGTGGCTCACCTTGCTCATCCGGGAGACGTCCAGGACCAGGCCGGTCCCGGTGGACCAGCCCGCGTAGGAGTGGCCGCCGGACCGTACGGCCAGCGGCAGCTTCAGCCGGCGCGCGAAGGCGACGCACTCGGCGACGTCGGAGGGGTTGGCGCAGTAGGCCACCCCCGAGGGCCGGACCGCGTCGAAGGCGGGGTTGAACAGCTTCCTGGCGCCGTCGTACGCGGCGTCGCCCGGCCGGACGAGCCTGCCCTCCAGCCCGCCGGCCAGGGCCCGCCAGTCGGCGGGCCGTGGCGCGCTCGCGGTGCCCCGGCCGGTCGCGCCGGTCGCGCCGGTGGCGTCGTGGCCGGTCGTGCCGGCGGCGCCCAGGGCGGGTGTGCCCTGAGCGCCCAGTGCGAGGGCGGCCAGGCCGCCGGTCCGAAGGAATGCCCGCCTGTCCGGAGGGGTCCGCATGTCTCTACTCCCCGAGGTTCGGTGTCACCTTCCCGATAGGACGACCGCGCCACCCTTCCGGTTGGTCACATTCACATCACTCCTGGAGCTCTGGAGCTCTGGAGCCCCGGAGCGGTGAAGGCCCGGCGAGAGACGGCTCACGCTCCCTGTGCCACGCGCAGCGCGAGGGCCGGGCACATCTCGACGGCCCTGCGGGCCATCCGCCGGAACTGGGCGGGTACGGTGTCACGGCCGAACACCGGGTAGCCGTGCTCGTCGAGGTGGACGAGGTCGGGGGCGAGCTGGGCGCACAGGCCGTGGCCCTGGCAGCGGGTCCAGTCCACGGTGAGCTTCACCTCGGGCTCGTTCTCCTGCGGAGGCAGGGGGAGCACTCCGAGCACCGGGCGCCCGCAGCTGCCGCGCAGCAGGTGCTCCTCGATGTCCTCGGGGAAGGCGTCCAGCGCCGACAGCACGAACCTGGACGTTCCGTCGGGGTGGAAGCACGCGCCCCTGCCCTTGACGCTCGCGGCCCTGCTCCGCAGCTCGTCCAGGGCGGAGGCCGACCCATTCACGAGCTCGGCCATCGACTGCGCGACGTCCGGGAGTCCGAGACGGCAGGGACCGCACTGCCCCGACGACTGGGCGGCCAGGTACTTCGCGACCCTGACCGTCTCGCCCAGCGGGCAAGTCTCCCCGCCGAGCGGCACGATGATCCCGGCGCCGAGCTGGCCGCCCGCCTCCGCGATGCCCTGGCGGGAGACGGTCGCCACGGCCGCCGCGTCCGCGTGCAGCCACGCGCCGTGGTACCCGCCGACCAGCACCCCGTCGCCGGTGGAGGCCTGGCAGGCGTCCAGGACGGCGTACAGCGGGGTGCCGGTCGCGACCTCGACCACGGCCGGGGCCTTGGCGGAGCCTCCCACCGTGAGCAGGACCGTCCCCGGCTCGCGCGCCGTGCCGACGTCGGCGTACCGCTCCGCGCCCAGGGTCGCGAGGACCGCGAGCTGGGCGTACGTCTCGGCGTTGGACAGCAGGGTGGGCAGCCCGTTCACGCCGCTCTCCACGGCCCTGACCTTGCGGCCCGGCGGCTCCCCGACCTGGCCGTTCACCGAACGGACCAGCGCGCCGCCCTCGCCGGAGATGAACCTCTCGACGATGCCGACCACCCGGACCTGGCCGCTGATGCCCCGTTCCTCGACCGCGGCGGCCACGGACGCCTGGCCCATGCCGCCCTCGACGGTCGCGATCACGACCTGCTTGGCGCCGATCGCGCCCGCCGCGAGCAGCGCGCCCTCGATGACGAGGTGGGGGGTCCTGGTGAGCAGCATCGTGTCCTTGCTGCTCGCGGGCTCGCCCTCGGCCGCGTTGACCAGGACGATCTTGTCCGCCTTCTTGTCCATCACCGCGCGGACCTTGCGGGCGAAGGGGAACGCGGCCCCGCCCCGCCCGCGCATGTCCACCTCGTCGGCGAGCGCGGCCAGCTCCTCGCCGGACATGCTCGGCGCCGTGCCGTGCATGTCGCGGTGTTCCGCGAGGTCCATCCTGCGGCAGTCCTCGAGCCCGGCGGTCAGCCGGGCGGGTCCTAACTGGCGAACGGGAGGGACGCGGTAGGGGATCATCCGACGCCTCCGATGCGACGAAGCTCCGGCGACTCCTCACGAACGATGCGCGGGATGCGGCCGACGATGCTCGTGGGCGGCGTCAGGCTCGTGGGCGGCGTCAGCTCCGCGGCGACGGGCACCTCCACGGGCACCTCCTCGCGCACGAGGATCGGCTTGGCCTGCAGTTCGGAGATCACCCTGATCAGCAGGGCGGCTCCCACCGCGACCAGGCAGACCACATAACTCCAGGTCACCCACTCCGCGGGCGGGCGGCCCGCGGTCAGCCCGTGCAGGACCGCCATCGGCCACGCCAGGTAGGCGGAGCCGTGCAGCATGCGCCAGAGCCACGGCCTGCGGTTCTCCGCGAACCTGGCCCGGGCGACCCCGGTGAGGAAGACAAGGATCATCAGGTCGGAGGCGACGGCGCCGAAGCCGACGTACAGGCTCTGGCCGCTCGCGCCCAGCGGGACCACGACGGACGCGAGAGAGGTCCTGCTTTCGATGATCTTCATGATGACGTGGATGGCGAGGAAGCCCATGCCGAGCATGGCGGCGGCCCGGTGGGCGAGCTGCGACCGGATCCTGCCCAGGACCGGCAGCACGATCCGGTCGGCGGAGAGCAGGCCGAGTGCCACGGTCGCGGTGAGCGAAACGAGGGCGATCACGCCCGAGAAGAACGAGAAGACGCCACGAACGGCGGCTGCCACCTCCATGCCGGGCGCTGTCCGCCCGAGCATGAGGAGGCCGACCACGGAGATCGTGATCGTGACACCGAGGCCGATCCTGGCGGGCCTCTGGTCGAGACTTATCCCGGCCTCCGACCGGGTGTGTCTCGGAGTCCGTCTGTTACCCACCTATGGCTCCTGTCTGCGAAGCGGCTCGGACGTCTGCGTCCGAGGGTGATGGACTCTGATATCGCGAGATGCCGCCCCCCGTCTCCGCGGGGTGTGGAAGAGGCGCGGAGACGGGGGGCGGCGGTCCCGGAAGGAAGCCGTCAGCAGCGACGGTTCCTGTTGATGCAGTCGACGACGAGCCTCATGAGCCGGTCGGGCATCAGGTTGGCGAAGTCGGCGTGGTCGGTGACGGGGTTGTGCCGTTGCTCGGGGAAGGCGTCCAGCGCGAAGGACGGCGTACGCGGCGTGGAGTAGACCAAGGTCATCCGCAGCTGCGGGATGGCCCTGGTGCCGGACGGGCAGGCGCCGTTCGCGTCGGGGAACAGCACGTGCGTGCGGTGGTTGGCGCTGTCGGTGTTCTGGCCGTCCCAGCAGCTGGGGAAGTCCAGGATCCGGACGAGCTGGCTGCCGCGGGGGCAGAGCGGGTACTTGGTGGTGATCCGGTTGGTGAAGCCGGTGCAGCTCCACTTGGCGAGGGCGTTCGCGCCGCCGTTGGTGGCGGCCTTGGCGTCACCGGTGATCATCCTGATGAAGCGCGGCATCGGGCTCACCCTGGAGATCGCGTTCCCGCGGAACTGCAGGCTCACCTGGCGCGCCTGCATGATGGTGCCGACGTTGCCGTCCGGGTCATTGGCGTTGGCGTCGCTCGTACGGTCGCGAAGGACCGGCCAGAAGTAGGTCGAGCGGTCGTTGAGCGCGCACGTGGTGCCCGCGGCGGCCAGGGACTGGTCCGTGGAGAACGCGTCGGTCGACAGGTTGCCGACGTAGTCGTGGATGTGGTGGGCGCCGTTGGTCACGCCGGGGGCCACGATGAAGTTGTCGGAGTTGCGGTGGCCGTTCCTGTTCGTGCCGCACCGGGAGGTGAAGAGGCCGGCGGAGCCGCTGCGCCGCGGCCGGATCTCCTGGACGTTCCGCGGGACCTGCCGGATGTCGATGAAGTCCTCGGGGAACGGCCCGAGGTCGGCGCACTCGGCCTCCTCGTCGTCCTCGTCGTCCTGCGGGGGAGCGGGGGTCTCGCTGGGAGCCGGCGTCTCCGCGGGCGGGTCGTTCGGCGGGGCGTCGGTCGGCGGTGCCTGGGTGGGGCTCTGCGAGGGCGCCTGGGTGGGCCTGCGACGGGCGTTGCCGTTGTCGGCGTTCTCCTGCTCAGGGGCCTGCTGCTGGTCGGCCGACTCCTCAGGGGCGGGCGGCTCCGTGGGAGACGCCTGGATGAGGCTTCCGCCCGCGAGAGGCGCGTCGGCGGGCTGATCCTGGGCCGGCTGGTCCTGCGCGGGCTGGTCCTGTGCGGGCTGGTCCTGCGCGGGAGCGTCCTGCGCGGGGGGTGCCTGGTCCTGGTTCTGACCCTGCTGGTTCTGGTCCTGTGCGGGCTGGTCCTGCTGGCTGCGCTGGTTCTGCTGGTTCTGCTGGTTCTGGCCCTGCTCGGCGGGGTCGCAGTGGTCACCGTAGGCGGGGGCCGTGACCGCCACGGTGAACGTGACGGTGGTGAGCGTGCTGGCGGCCAGCGCCAGCGCCGACAGGGAGACGAGCGAGCGTTTCATGATTTTCAAGCGTTTTCTCTCCTCACAGGTGTGTCGAGAGCGGAGACGGGCGGCGCCGGGGAGGGCATCGGAGGCTCGGGCAGGTCCGAGTGGTCGACCAGCCCCGTGCTCTCCAGCAGGGTCATGTGCTTCATGACCACCTCGACCGCCCGCTGGGCGAATGTCCTGACCAGGTCGTTTCGGGTGCCGGACCGTACGCCGGCGACCGTCACGAAGACCTTTCCGTGGGCCGCCCGCAGCAGCTGGGCGAACAGGAGGTCGTACTCGGCGCCCGGCTTCACCGCCGCCAGCTGCGCCATCCAGCCCTGCTGGTCGGCGTTGGGCTGGTCGGGCAGCGGCACGTTCAGCTTCGCCGCGAGGGCGCGAACCTCCTCGTCGAGCTTGAGGTGGTCGGTCATCAGGTGCATGCCGACCTCCTTCACCCGCTTGCTCGCGGCCTTCTGCTGGGCCTGCTGACCGCTGGGAATCTCCCAGAGACCGGCCAGCCGGACCTTGACCAGCAGGTCGCGGTCGGCCGCGCCCAGCGGCCCCTGCGGGGTCTGGACCCAGCCCTGCGCGGCCGCCCCGCCGCCGGGCGGGGTGATCAGGACGACCGCCACGGCGGCGATCGCGATGAAGGCCCCGAACAGCAGGGGTTCGCCGTTCTTGAAGCGGCGGAACAGTGATCTGAACATGGCCCGGTTCCGCTCTCAGAGACTGGCCGCTACCGGGGCCTTCTCGGCGCCCGGCGTGGTGTCGAACGTGCCGCCCGGCCCGTGGGGGACCGGGTGCGTGAGGAGGAGGACAGCTCCGACCGGCCACGGAATGTGCCGCACTGCCATGTCGTTTCCTTTCCCCGAGGCCCGCCGGTGCGGGCGCACTTGGTGGGAGGTACGCGGTGCCGCCCGGGGTGGTTCAGAAGAAGTGATGAGATAGTTAGAAATGACTGGAGTTGCCAGAGTTGCAGACGGGACTCATAACGAAGGTGTAAAGATGTGCCCGTGCGTCAACTCGACAGTCGGTTCGAGAGCGCGGACACCGATGTCCTCTTGGTAGAAGATCTGTATCGGGAGTTCGGTGTACCCCTGCTCCGCCATGTGCGTAAGGCCACCGGTAACGATCTGCAATGGGCGGAGGACGTCGTCCAGGAGACGCTCGTTCGAGCCTGGCGCAATGCAGGAAGGTTGCAACGAGAGCCCGGCCTTTTGTGGGCCTGGCTCCTGACCGTCGCCCGGCGTATCGTCATCGACGGTCGTCGCAGGCGAGGGACTAGACCACAGGAGGTCGAGCCCGCCGACGCGAACGCCGTGCCCGTTCCCGACGGGGCCGATCGCGCGCTGGAGGCGATGATCGTCGCCGAGGCGTTGCGAGAACTGTCCCCAGAACACCGCGAAGTCATCGAGCAGACTTACCTACGGGACCGTACGATTAACGAAGCGGCGGAAATCCTCGGGATACCGCCGGGTACGGTCAAGTCCCGGCTCTACTACGGGATCCGGGCTCTCCGAAAGGTCCTGAAGGAGAGAGGTGTCGCGAGCTGATGGTCCCCTCCCCGCATCATGACGTGGCGGCGTACGCGCTCGGGGTTCTCGACGAAGAGGACCACGAGGTGTTCCAACGTCACCTCATGACGTGCGAGGAGTGCCAGGTCGAGCTCCGGGAACTCAGTGAGGTTCCCGGACTCCTCGACGGGGTCAAGCGGGACCGCTCCAATGCCCTGGACGACGACCGGATGCCACATTGACGTTTGGTCGGTTTTGGGGTGATATCAGAAGCGGTGGTGTGTCCCGGTCAACGAGGATCGGGACAGGCGGCCACTGGAGGTGTCGTGCCACGGGCCATGCCCGATGGGCGGAGTGCGGGCCGATCGGCCCAGCCCGCCGGGCGAGGTGCCCGGAGCGAGGTCAGACTCGCCCGGCGGCGCCGTAGCCGTTCCGAGGCGACCCTGTGGGATGATTGCCCTACCGCCACCTCGCAGGGAGAACCCGCCGTCTCCGACCAGGAGCCCTTCCGTTCCCCGCCGGCAGCGGCGAGAGACCGTGGCTCCCATGACGAGCCGTGGCGCCTGGCCGAGATCCCGATCATCCGTGACGAGACGACCGCCCCGCGGCGGGCGTTCCGGGCCCGGATCTCCCGGGAGCGGAGCCGGTGGCCGGGCGGGGGCACCGCATCCTGGCGGGCGCGCGCGACATCACTTCCGCTCCGCTGGGCAACATTTCTCCGGGAATCATGACTTTTGCCATGGAATCCCGTCCAACCATGCAAAACCCCTCACAAAGGAGTGAGAGCGACATGCCGCTCGACGAGGCCAAGGACGAGCTGCTGAGGAGTGCCGCGGAGACGTACGCGCGCACACCGGGCGGCGATCACGTGAGCGTGGAGGAGGCGCTCGCCTTCCTGCGGCTCTACTACCGGCATGTCGCCCCGGAGGACCTGCTCGGCCGGGACCTGACGGACGTGTACGGCCCGGCGATGGCCCAGCGGCGGCTCGCCGGGAGCCGTCCCCAGGGCCGCGCCCTGGTGCGGGCCTACACCCCCACCACGGAGGAGCACCACTGGGATCCCGGGTTCTCCGTCGTGGAGATCGTCACCGACGACATGCCCTTCCTCGTCGACTCGGTGACGATGGAGCTCGACCGGCACGGCATCGGCACCCACCTGGTCGTCCACCCGCAGATGCGGGTGCGCAGGGACATGACCGGCAAGCTGCTCGGGGCCGGCGAGGAGGACGTCACCGGGCAGGTGCTGGCCGAGTCCTGGATGCACTTCGAGATCGACAGGCAGGCCGGCGAGACCGCGCTCAAGGCGATCGAGACCGACCTGCAGCGCGTCCTGGAGGACGTGCGCGGCGCCGTCGAGGACTTCGTCAAGATGCGGGCCCTCGCCCTGCGGACCGCCGAGGACGTCTCGGCCAACCCGCCGCCCCTCGATCCCGCCGGGGTGGAGGACAGCCTGGAGCTGCTGCGCTGGCTGGCCGACGGGCACTTCACCTTCCTCGGCTACCGCGAGTACCGCCTGGAGGAGGGCGAGCAGGGCGACAGGCTGCACCCGATGCCCGGGACCGGGCTGGGCATCCTCCGCAACGACAGCGCCGACTCCGGCAGCTTCGCCGCGCTCCCCCCGGAGCTGCGCGCCAAGGCCCGTGAGAAGCAGCAAATGCTGATCATCACCAAGGCCAACACCCGGGCCACCGTCCACCGCCCCGCCTACCTCGACTACGTGGGCGTCAAGCTCTTCGACGCCTCGGGCGAGGTCGTGGGCGAGCGGCGTTTCCTCGGCCTCTTCACCCACGTCGCCTACAGCGAGTCGATCTCTCGTATCCCGGTGCTCAGGCGGAAGCTGGCCGCGGTGATGGCGCTCGCCGGGCTGACCGCCGACAGCCACGACGGCGGGGACCTCATCGAGATCCTGGAGACCTTCCCCCGCGACGAGCTCTTCCAGACCTCCGTGGACCAGCTGCTGCCGATCGCCCTCGGCGTGCTCAGGCTCCGCGAGCGCAAGCAGGTGAAGCTCTTCCTGCGCCCGGACGACTACGGCCGCTACGTCTCGTGCCTCGTCTACCTCCCGCGCGACCGCTACACCACCAAGATCCGCATCAAGATGCAGGAGATCCTGCTCAAGGCGCTCGGCGGCACCTCCTTCGACTACAGCGCGATGATCGGCGAGTCGGCCCTCGCCAGGCTGCACGTGGTGGTGCGCGGCGAGCGCGGCAGGCCGCTGCGCGCCGACACGGTGAACGTCGAGGAGCTGGAGGCGAGGCTGGCCGCCGCCACCAGGTCCTGGGAGGACGACCTGGCCTCCGCGATCGCCGAGCTGAGCCCCGAGGACGAGGCGCCCACGCTCATCCGCCGCTACGCCACGGCGTTCCCCGAGGGCTACAAGGCCGACTTCCCCGCCCGGATGGCGGTCGCCGACCTGCGCCGCCTGGAGGTGCTGGCCTCCTCCACCGACGAGATCGGGATGAACCTCTACGAGCCGTACGACGCCTCGGAGGGCGAGCGCCGCTTCAAGCTCTACCGCCTCGGCGCGCCCGTCTCCCTGTCGCGCGTGCTTCCGCTGCTCCAGCGGATGGGCGTGGAGGTGGTCGACGAGCGGCCGTACGAGATCGACCGCGATAACGACCCGGCGACCAAGGACGCCTGGATCTACGACTTCGGCCTGCGCTACACGCCCTCGCCCGAGGTCGACAGGGACGAGTTCAAACGGCTCTTCCAGGACGCGTTCGGCGCCCTGTGGGCCGGGCGGGTGGAGAGTGACGGGTTCAACGGGCTCGTCCTGGCCGCCGGGCTGACCTGGGAGCAGGCCGAGATCCTGCGCGTCTACGCCAGGTATCTGCGCCAGGCGGGCACCACGTTCAGCCAGGAGTACATCGAGCGGGTGCTGATGGGCAACGTGCGGCTCGCCCGGCTGCTGGTGCGCCTGTTCGAGGCCAGGCTCAACCCCCGGCGCCCGGCCGAGGTCCGCTCCGACCTGTCCGACGCGCTGCACGAGGAGATCCTCGCCGCCCTGGACGACGTGGCCTCGCTGGACGAGGACCGGATCCTGCGGGCCTACCTGGAGATGATCCGCGCCACCCTGCGGACCAACTACTTCCAGCGGGCCGACGGCGAGCGCAAGCCGTACGTCAGCCTGAAGCTCGACTCGCCGTCGATCAGCGTGCTGCCGCTGCCCCGGCCCAGGTTCGAGGTGTTCGTCTACTCGCCCCGGGTCGAGGGCGTGCACCTGCGCTTCGGCAAGGTCGCGCGGGGCGGGCTGCGCTGGTCGGACCGGATGGAGGACTTCCGTACGGAGGTGCTCGGCCTGGTGAAGGCGCAGATGGTGAAAAACACCGTCATCGTTCCCACTGGCTCCAAAGGTGGCTTTGTCGTAAAAAATCCGCCAAAGTCGGGGTCGCGGGAGGACACCCTGGTCGAGGGCATCGCCTGCTACCGGATGTTCATCTCCGGCCTGCTCGACCTCACCGACAACCTCGTCGACGGCGAGGTGGTCCCGCCCGCCGACGTCGTCAGGCACGACGGTGACGACACCTACCTGGTGGTCGCCGCCGACAAGGGCACTGCGACGTTCTCCGACATCGCCAACGCGGTGGCCAAGGAGTACGGCTTCTGGCTGGGCGACGCCTTCGCCTCCGGCGGCTCGATCGGCTACGACCACAAGGCCATGGGCATCACCGCCAGGGGCGCCTGGGAGTCGGTCAAGTACCACTTCCGCACGACCGGCGTCGACATCCAGAGCACCGACTTCACCGTGGTCGGAGTCGGCGACATGTCCGGTGACGTCTTCGGTAACGGCATGCTGCTCTCCCAGCACATCCGGCTGGTCGCGGCGTTCGACCACCGGCACATCTTCGTCGACCCCCAGCCGGACGTCGCCAGGAGCTACGCCGAGCGCGCCAGGCTGTTCGCGCTGCCCCGCAGCTCCTGGGAGGACTACGACGCCTCGCTCATCTCGAAGGGGGGCGGGGTCTGGTCCCGTACGGCCAAGTCGGTCCCCGTCTCCGCGCAGATGCGCGCCGCGCTCGGCATCGACGGCGACGTGACGTCGCTGGCTCCCAACGACCTGATCAGCGCCATCCTGCGGGCCCCGGTCGACCTGCTGTGGAACGGCGGCATCGGCACCTACGTCAGGGCGTCGAGCGAGTCCAACGCCGACGTCGGCGACAAGGCCAACGACGCCCTGCGGGTCACCGCCGCCGAGCTGCGCTGCAAGGTGATCGGCGAGGGCGGCAACCTGGGCTTCACCCAGCTCGCCCGGATAGAGTTCGCGCTCAACGGCGGCCTGGTCAACACCGACTTCATCGACAACTCCGCCGGGGTGGACACCTCCGACCACGAGGTCAACATCAAGATCCTGCTGGACCGGGCCGTCCGCGACGGGGAGCTCACCGACAAGCAGCGCAACCAGCTCTTCCTCGACATGACCGACGAGGTGGCCGGGCTGGTCCTGCGCGACAACTACGACCAGAACGTGGTGCTGGCCGCCGCCCGCGAGCAGGCTCCCGAGATGCTGCACATCCACTCGCGCCAGCTGCGCAGGCTGGAGCGGGCCGGGCTGCTCAACCGGGAGCTGGAGTTCCTGCCGTCGGACAAGATGCTCGCGGAGCGGCGCCAGGCACGGCTCGGGCTGACCGCGCCGGAGTTCTCGGTGCTGCTCGCCTACACCAAGCTGGTGGCCGACGCCGAGATCCTCGCCTCCGACCTGCCCGACGACCCCTACCTGGAGTCCTGGCTGGTGTCGTACTTCCCGTCGGCGCTGCGCGACCCCGGGCTCCGCGCCTACATGGGCACCCACCCGCTCCGCAAGGAGATCATCACCACCGGCGTGGTGAACGACCTGGTCAACTCCAGCGGGACCACCTTCATGTTCCGCCTCGGCGAGGAGAGCGGCGCGTCCACCCCGGACATCGCCCGCGCCTACCTGGTCACGCGGGAGGTCTTCGACATGCCCAGTCTCTGGCGCCAGATCGAGGAGCTGGACAACAAGGTCGACACCTCCACCCAGATCGCGATGGAGCTGGAGGCCCGCAAGCTCGTCGAGCGGGGCACCCGCTGGCTGCTGGGCAACCGGCGCCCGCCGCTCGACCTGGCCTCCACCGTCGGCTTCTTCGCCAAGGGCATGAACGGCCTGCTGCCGCACCTGCCCAAGCTGCTGACCGGGTCCGACCTGTCGGCGTTCGAGGAGCGGCGCGACGCCTTCGTCTTCCGGGGCGTCCCGTCCGAGCTGGCCGAGCGCGTCGCCGCCATGGTGCCCGCCTACTCCACGTTCGACCTGGTCGAGGTGGCCTGGCGCACCGGCCGTCCCGTGCACGACGTCGCCGAGGTCTACTTCGACCTCGCCGACCGGCTCCAGCTCTCCAGGCTGCGCGAGCGCGTCGTCGCGCTGCCCAGGGACAGCCGCTGGAACTCCATGGCGCGGGCCGCGCTCCGCGACGACCTCTACGCCGCGCACGCCGCGCTCACCCACGACGTCCTGACGCACAGCACGCCCGGGCTGTCGCCCGAGGAGCGCCTGGCGCGCTGGACCGAGGCCAACTCGGCGGCGGTCTCGCGGGCGCGGCAGACCCTGTCGGAGATCTGGGAGAGCGACAACTTCGACCTCGCGACGCTGTCGGTGGCGCTGCGCGCGATCCGCACGCTGGTGGCCACCATCAACCTCCCGCACGCCGACGCCTGACCCGCCCGGCGCCCGGCCGGGTCCCGCACCGGGGCCCGGCCGCGCGGCACGTCCCCGGTGCGGGGGTCCGGTCGCGGGAGGGGCGTGAAGGGGCGTGAAGGGGCGTGAAGGGGCGGGGAAGGACGGTCGCGCGGGCCAGGTCGGGTGGGCCCGGTCGCGCGGGTTACGCCACGGTGACCTTGGTGAGGCCGCCGAGATAGCCGATGACCTTGGCCGATCGGCCGCTGCCCTTGGCCGGGACCGTGCTCACGTACAGCTGTGTCTCCACCGTGCGCAGTTCCTTGGGGATGAACCGCTCCTTCGTCAGCTTCCTGGCCTCGGGCGGGATCTGGATGTCCGACCCGCACGGCGTGATCTTGATCGTCCGCGTCGTCGTCCTGATCAGGGAGTAGAGGACGAGCGCGCCGCCGTCGGCGGTGCGCAGCGCGTGCACCGGGTAGTCGCTCGCGGCGAAGATCGAGTCGTAGCTCAGGCAGTCGTCCGTCTTCCCGTCCGTCCGCCTCCTCGTGATCTCGTCGGCGAAGCCGGTGGTGTGCGGGCCCGCCTCGATGAGCCCCGCCGCGAACCCCCGCTCGCCCTCCTCGGCCGAGGTCGCGTGCAGCGGGGCCATCAGCCGCGGGCTGATGGCCAGCGTCGCGTCCTCCTCGCCCAGCGCCGTCGCGTAGCCCTCCGCGTCCGTGGCGACCACCGGGGGCCGGACGCCCTCGTCGAGCAGCGAGGTCGAGCTGACCTGCCAGTCCTCGCCGTCGTCCCGCATCAGGGTCAGCACGGCGGTGCGGACCCGGCCCGAGGGTTCCTTACGGTCCACGACCGCGGCGAACCAGAGCGGGCCCCGCTGATCGCGCGGGACCAGCAGCCGGGAGGGGCCCCACGTGTAGGGGGGGAGGGCCTCGGCGGAACCGTCGAACGCCGCCGAGGTGAGGGCTCTCTGCCCGTCGCGGGTCTGCTCCCGCATGAGCCTGCGGTCGGCCTCCAGGTGCGGCACCGCCGCCCCCAGCACCCCGTCGGCGCCCATGACGCCCGCCAGCGCCTTCTCCGCCTCGGCGAGCGTGACCGGGGGCGGCGAGGGGACGGACGCGGCGGAGGTGGCCGGCGTGACACCGCCGGCCGGGGAGCTCCGCTCCGGCGGGGCGTCGCCGGAACCGGAGCACGCCGCGGTCGCGGCGGTCACGGTGATCAACACCAGCGCGAGTGCGAGCGCACCCTGTCGCCCGTGTTCGCGCACGTCCACCTCCCGATGCTCCCCGATGCTCCCCCGATGCGGGCCATGCTAGCCATGGTGGGGGAGCGCGCCGTACACGATGGGGTTCGGAGGTCGCGTACCCTTTACAGACGTGGCACTCATCGATCCGGCAGAACAGATCAACGAGCTTACCGGGACGCTGAACAGCATCCAGGACGTGCTCGACCTCGGCGCGATGCGCAAGCAGATCGAGGAGCTGGAGGATCAGGCCGCCGCGCCAGACCTGTGGAACGACCAGGATCGCGCCCAGAAGGTCACCAGCAGGCTGTCCTACCTCCAGGGCGAGGTCAACAGGATCGAGTCCCTGGGGCAGCGGCTGGACGACCTCTCCGTCCTGTACGAGCTGGCCGCCGACGAGGAGGACGACGACACGCGGGAGGAGGCCGACCGCGAGCTGGAGTCCCTGAAGAGCGACATCGGCGCCCTGGAGGTCCGCACCCTCCTGTCCGGCGAGTACGACGCCCGCGAGGCGGTCGTCACGATCCAGTCCCAGGCGGGCGGCGTGGACGCCGCCGACTGGGCCCAGATGCTCCAGCGGATGTACCTGCGGTGGGCCGAGCGCAAGGGCTACCCGACCGACGTCTACGAGACCTCCTACGCGGAGGAGGCCGGGATCAAGTCGACGACCTTCACGGTCAAGGCCCCCTACGCCTACGGCACGCTCCGCGGCGAGCACGGCACCCACCGCCTGGTCCGCATCAGCCCGTTCGACAACCAGGGGCGCCGCCAGACCTCCTTCGCGGGCGTCGACGTGGTGCCGGTCGTGGAGACGACCGACCACATCGACATCAACGAGGACGACCTGCGCGTCGACGTCTACCGCTCCTCGGGCCCCGGCGGCCAGGGCGTCAACACGACCGACTCCGCGGTCCGCCTGACCCACCTGCCCACCGGCATCGTGGTCTCCTGCCAGAACGAGCGCTCGCAGCTGCAGAACAAGGCGACCGCGATGGCGGTCCTGCAGGCCAAGCTGCTGGAGCGCAAGCGCCAGGAGGAGAAGGCGGCGCTGAACGAGATCCGGGGCGAGTCGACCACGTCGTGGGGCACCCAGATCCGCAACTACGTCCTCCACCCGTACCAGATCGTCAAGGACCTGCGGACGGGCGCCGAGGAAGGCAACCCGAGCGGGGTGCTCGACGGCGACCTGGACGGCTTCATCGAGGCCGAGATCCGCTGGACCCGCCGCCAGGAGTCGGGCGCCGACGAGTAGAGCGTCCTCTCCCGGGAGCCGGGAGAGGAACACGCGGCACCGGGGGAGGGGAGCGATGGAGACCGTCCTCTCCCGCCGCCTTCGTCTCGTCCCCGGGTCCCTGTTCCCCGGGCCTGCCGAAGAGCTCGCTCACGGGCGCCCCTGAGCGCCCGTGACGCGATCTCCGCCCGCGAGCCCGGGGAGCCCCCGGGAGGGCGGTCAGGTGCCGCTGAGGTGCTTCAGGGCCAGGGTGAGGAAGAAGAGCGCGATCAGCACCAGCGACAGGAGCGCGGGGGTCATGCCTCCGAAACCGTTCTGGTGCATCCGGTCGCGGTACGCGCGGCAGCGGGGGCAGCGGCCTTCCGCCACGGGGTGAGCGCACCCCGCGCAGACCAGGTCTTCACAGCTCATGACGTCCTCCCTCTTCGAGGTCAGAACTACTTTATGCGGTCGTTACCGGGCGCCGAATCGTTTTGTTTCCGTTATGGGCTTTCCATGCCAGTCTTCCCCCTAGACTGGGCTCCGGCCAACCGGAACGTCGATCGAGAGTAAAAGACCGGCGCCCCCCGGCCGGCGAGAGGCGGAAGTGGCCCTCTGCCACTCCTGCGACCGTCCTAACCCCTAGACTGGCATGCCGTGATGCGCCCGTGATCCATTTTGATAATGTCACCAAGGTCTACGCGAACCAGAACCGGCCCGCGCTGGACCACGTCAGCGTCGACGTCGACAAGGGCGAGTTCGTGTTCCTCGTCGGCCCCTCGGGGTCCGGGAAGTCGACCTTTCTCCGGCTGGTCCTGAAGGAGGAGCGCCCCAACTCGGGTGCGATCCACGTGGCCGGCAAGGACCTCGCCCGACTGTCCAACTTCAAGATCCCGCACCTGCGCCGCCGGATCGGATGTGTCTTCCAGGACTTCCGGCTGCTCCCGAACAAGAACGTGTACGAAAACGTCGCGTTCGCTCTGGAGGTCATCGGCAAGCCCCGGCGTTTCATCCGTAAGGTGGTCCCGGAGGTCGTCGAACTGGTCGGCCTCGAGGGCAAGGCACACCGGATGCCCGACGAGTTGTCCGGTGGCGAGCAGCAGCGGGTCGCGATGGCCCGGGCGTTCGTCAACCGGCCGATGATCCTGCTGGCCGACGAGCCGACCGGAAACATCGACCCCGCGACGAGCATCGGCATCATGAAGGTGCTCGACCGGATCAACCGGACCGGCACCACGGTCGTCATGGCCACGCACGACGCGGCCATCGTCGACTCCATGCGCAAGCGGGTGGTGGAACTGGAGGACGGAAAGATCGTCCGTGACCAGTCGCGAGGCGTGTACGGCCAGGCGTACTGACACCAGGACCGGATAGAGCGACAGGAAGAGCATGCGGGCAAACTTCATCTTCTCCGAGGTCTGGATCGGCCTCCGCCGCAACCTCACGATGACCATCGCGGTCATCGTGACCGTGGCGATCGGCATGGCGTTGCTGGGGGTCGGTCTGATGATCAACTCCCAGATCAACAGCATGAAGGACTTCTGGGCGGACAAGGTCGAGGTCTCGGTCTTCCTGTGCAAGAAGAACGATCCCTTCCCGCAGTGCAAGGGCAGCGGCGGCGTGAACGCCCAGGAGCAGGCCGAGCTGAAGGCGACCATCGAGGGCATGTCCCAGGTCGAGGCGGTCACCGTGGAGAACGCGACCGAGGCCTACAAGAACTTCCGGGACCAGAACGCCAACAACACCGTGCTGCTCTCGGCCATCCAGGTCGAGGACATGCCCGAGTCGCTGCGGGTCAAGCTCAAGGACCCCGAGGCGTACGGGCCGGTGATCGAGGCGGTCAAGGGCGCCCCGGGGGTCTCCAACGTGGTCAACCAGAAGGAGCTCCTGGAGAAGTTCTTCGGGCTGCTGGAGAAGCTCCGCTGGGCCGCCCTGGTGGTGGCGATCATCCTGGTCTTCGCGGCCACGCTCCTGATCGGCAACACCGTCCGGCTCTCGGCGTACAACCGCAGGCGGGAGACCGGCATCATGCGGCTGGTGGGTGCCTCCAACCTCTACATCCAGCTCCCGTTCGTGATGGAGGGCGTCATCGCCGGCCTGATCGGCGGTGTGCTGGCCGCGATGCTGCTGATCGTCAGCAAGGTCTTCCTCTTCGACGGGGTGCAGCTCTACCTCTCTCCCAACAGCCAGCTGTCCTGGGAGACGGTCGCCTCGGTGATCAGTGTCACCATGGTCTTCGGCGTGCTCATCTGTGTGCTGGCCTCCTTCGTCACCCTCCGCCGCTACCTGCGTGTGTGACGATCCCGTGCCTCCCTCATCCGCTGTGACCGTCCCGCGAGCGTGGCGCCTCCGTGCGCCGATCCAGGTCTCGCCCGCGCTCGCGGGCGCGGTGCGCGGTTCCGGTCACCGGTAGGCTCCAGGCATGCCACGTGAGACCGGGCGTAAGGTAATCGCCCAGAACAAGCGTGCCTGGCACGACTACCACATCGAGGACACCTACGAGGCTGGTCTTGTGCTCCAGGGCACGGAGGTCAAGTCGCTGCGGCTCGGCCGTGCCTCCCTCCTCGACGGGTACGCCGTCATCAAGGACGGCGAGGCCTGGCTGATCAACGTCCACATCCCCGAATACACCATGGGGACCTGGACCAACCACGCCGCGCGCCGAACCCGCAAGCTCCTGCTTCACCGCAAGGAGATCGACAAGCTGGTCTCCAAGACCAAGGAGGGCGGCCTGACCCTGGTGCCGCTCGCCATCTACTTCAAGGACGGCAAGGCCAAGATAGAGATCGGCCTCGCCAAGGGAAAGAAAGACTGGGACAAGCGGCAGACGCTGGCCGAGAACCAGGCCAAGCGGGAGATGGCGCGCGCGCTCAGGCACAGGAACAGGTGATCGTGAGGGGCAGGGCCCGGCGAACCGCCGCCGCCGCCGCGCTCGCGCTGGTGGCGACGGCTCCCATGCTGTCCGCCTGCTTCGAGGAGCCCTCGGCCCACGAGGCGGTGCGTGACTTCCTGATCGGCTGGCAGACGGGCGACTACGCCGCCGCGGCCAGACGCACGGACGGTGACCAGAAGGTGGTCAGCCGGGCGCTGGAGAACGCCAAGCTCCAGCTCGACGCGGCCTCGTTCCGCTTCGACGTCAAGAGTATGCGGCGCGCGGCGGACGAGGTCGAGGCCGACTTCGACGCCGAGGTCGACCTGGGGGAGAACAACCCCCTGTGGGAGTACGAGGGCAAGCTGCCGCTCCACCTGGTCGACGGCCAGTGGCGGGTGCGCTGGTCGCCCAGCGTCCTGCACCCCCAGCTGCGCGAGGGTGAGCGGTTCGCCGTGAAGGTCACCCCCGAGGGTCGCCAGCCGATCCTCGACCGCAACCGCGACCCGCTGCAGGAGAAGGCCGTCCTGCACGTGGCGAGCGTGGTCCCGTCCAACCTCAAGAGCGGCGAGGCGGACGATCTCTGCGAGAAGCTCTCCAAGATCACCGGTTTCCCGCAGGACCGCCTGCTGAGCCGGATCCGCTCCGCGCCGCCCAACCTCCAGGTGCCGCTGGTCACCTTCGGCCGTACGAAGTTCCGGCAGCTGCAGGGGCAGTTGGAGGCGATCCCCGGCCTCACCCTCTCCGCGCAGGAGCAGGCGGTGGCCCCCGCCTCGCCCACCCAGATCGTCGGCACCGTCACCGCCGTCACCCCGGAGAGCGAGCAGCAGCTCGGCGGGCCGCAGCGGGCCGGGGACACGGTCGGCAGGGCCGGTCTGCAGAAGGCGTACCAGGAGCATCTGACCGGTTCGACCGACACCCGGGTGATCACCGTCGACCTCAAGACGCTCAAGGTGACCGAGCTCAAGAAGTGGCGGCCCGACCGCTCCACCTCACCGGTCCGCACCACGCTCGACCGCTCCCACCAGAAGGCGGCCGACAGCGCGCTGCTGGGCGGGACTCCCGGCATGCTGGTCGCGGTCCAGGCCTCGACCGGTGACATCCTGGCGGTGTCGAGCACCGAGCAGTACAACCAGGAGAGGCACGCCCTCGCCGGGAGGTTCCCCGCCGGGACCGCTTTCTCGATCATGACCGTCGAGGGCATGCTCCGGGCGAAGATCGACCCCAAGCAGAAGGTGGCCTGCCCGGCCGACAGGTCCGTCGGGGGTGCCGCGTTCCACCAGGAGGGCGGGCCCGCAGGGGGCTCGCCGACCCTCCAGGCCAACTTCGCCACCGGCTGCGTGACCGCGCTCGCCGCGCTGGCCCGCAGGATCAACGGCGCGGAGCTGACGGCCGACGCCGCGAAGTTCGGCATCGGGGTGCCCTGGAGCCTCCCGCTGAAGTCGTTCAGCGGTTCCGTGAACTCCAGGAAACCGCTGAAGAACGACGCGGCCACGGCCAAGGCCATCACCGGGCAGAACGTCCTGGTCAGCCCGCTGTCCATGGCGCTGGTCGCGGGGGCCGTCGCCTCCGGCACCTGGCGCCCGCCGGTCCTGGTCACCGAGCCCCAGACGGCCGACCCCACGATCGACGCCAAGCCCTCCAAGGCGCCCGACCCGGTCCAGCTGGACGACAAGACGGTCGAGACCCTCCGCGCCTTCATGCGCAGCGGAGTGACCGGGGGCTCCGCGCGGGCCGCCGCGGCCCCCGGCGACCCCGTCCACGGCATCACCGCCTCCGCCTCGCAGAACCGCAAGCCGCTCTCCTGGTTCGTCGGGTGGCAGGGGGACGTGGCCGTCGCCGTGCTGACGCAGAGCTCGGACGCCACGGCGGGAGCGACTGTCGCCGGGCGCTTCTTCCAGGGGCTGCACGCCGGTCTGTGACGCTACGGAATATTCTTTTCACCCTGAGCAACCATGGAGTGTCTTGTTTGCGTCCTTCTAAGTGACCGGGCTCCGCTTGGGGGGTTGCGGACCCGGTCGCTGTGATGAGATCAGGGCTTCATCTCGGGGGAAGCCCTGCCGTCAGGACCGGCTCGACCCTGCCGGTCGACCCCGGGGACGCTCGCGATTCGCGGGTGTCCCCGGGGTTTCGGCGTTCCCGGGGTGCCGGCGTCCCCGGCCCGCCGTGGCGCGCCCAGCGGGAATTCGATTCGCTTCAGCCGTGTTGTAAGAGGTATCTTCGGATAGCTCGGCCCCTCGGGGTCGCGTTGAAAACTCAACAGGGGGTGACTGGTTTCGACTTTGGCTTTTCAAGTCAGGTGAAGCGGGTCGAGGACTGCGGACATAACCTCGTTAACACTGTGACCGCGACCAACAAGTGCCAATAAGACGCACTCCGAAGTCAGCCAGGGCAACCTGGCACTCGCCGCCTAAGCAGCGAGTGACTTCTGCCGGCCCGGGAGCGCCTCCGGCCCGGATCCGGCATCGCTAGGAGGCTCAACCGATCGACCCGGCCACGGGGAAGATCGGGAAATCTTACAGTGGCTGAGCCCGTCGGCGACTTGCCTGCGTGATTGCCGGGGCTGAGAAAAGCACAGCAGGCTCCACCCGGAGAAGCCCTGTCTTGGAGTTGAAGGACGCGGGTTCGATTCCCGCCACCTCCACCCCCGTTCCGCATCGAACCGTGCGGAACAGATCGCCGAAGGGCGGTCGGGGCGGCCCCGTGCCGCCCCGGCCGCCCTTCGTCTTTTGTGGCGTCTTTTTGTGGCCGCGCTCCCTGGCGGACGTGGACCGCGGTCGAATCCGCCGCGAACTACGGCTCCAGCTCGCGGAGCCGCTTGGCGATCTCGGTCACGTCGTCCAGCTCTCCTGTGGTGACGGCGATCACGAGGGCTTCGGCCGCGTCCGTGTCGGTGCCGCTCAGCGTCTCGCCGTTCAGTTCCAGGAAGACGACGGCCGACGTCCATCCGAGCCGCTTGTTCCCGTCGACCAGAGGATGACCGATGATCAGGCTCTGCATCAGCGCGGCCGCCTTGGTCCACGGGTCGGGATAGGCGTCGTCCCCGAACACGCTGGTCTGTGGCCTGAGCACCGCCGCGTGCAACTGGCCGCCGTCCCGCAGGCCGACCGAAGGCAGGATCTCCTCGGCGATGGCCAGAACGTCGGCCTTCGTGAGGTAGACGGTCACTTGGAGAGCCTGTCCAGGAGTTCGGCGTCACGCTTGGCGACCTTGCGGGCGATGGCCCGCACCGCGCTGGTCTGCCTGCGCTCCAGGTGCTCCTCGATGGCGATCAGGATCTCGGTGTTGAGGCTGTTGTCGCTCTCGTCGGCGACGGCGCGCAGCCGCCGGTGGGTCTCGTCGGGAAGGCGGAGTCGAAGGTCCATGACACGATGGTACCCAACAGTGGTATCAAAAAATGGTGTCACTCCCCGGCGTGTGACGACTGTGCGTCTCATGTGCTACCCGGTGCCGCCGGGTAGCACATTTCATGAGCCGTCCCACGATTTCCGCGGGTCAGGACACGTCGACCCAGTCGAGGGTGCGTTCGACCGCCTTCTTCCAGCCGGCGTAGCCGGTGGCCCGCTGCTCGTCCGACCACTGGGGCTCCCAGCGGCGGCCCTCCTGCCAGTTCTGCTTGAGCTCGTCGGTCGACTTCCAGAAGCCGACCGCCAGTCCCGCCGCGTAGGCGGCCCCCAGGGCGGTCGTCTCGGCCACGACGGGCCGGGAGACGGGCACGCCGAGTACGTCGGCCTGGATCTGCATGCACAGGTCGTTGGCGGTGACGCCGCCGTCGACGCGCAGCACGTCGAGGGCGACGCCGGAGTCCTGCCGCATCGCCTCGACCACGTCGCGGCTCTGGTAGCAGATGGACTCCAGGGTGGCCCGCGCGAGGTGGGCGTTGTTGTTGAAGCGCGACAGGCCGACGATGGCGCCCCGGGCGTCGGACCGCCAGTACGGGGCGAAGAGGCCGGAGAAGGCGGGGACGAAGTAGATGCCGCCGTTGTCCTCGACCTGCCGGGCGAGCGCCTCGCTGTGCGCCGCCCCCGAGATGATGCCGAGCTGGTCGCGCAGCCACTGCACGGCGGAGCCGGTCACCGCGATGGAGCCCTCCAGCGCGTACACCGGTGGCTCCTCGCCGAAGCGGTAGCAGACGGTGGTGAGCAGGCCGTTCTGGGACCGTACGAGCTCGGTGCCGGTGTTGAGCAGCAGGAAGTTGCCGGTGCCGTAGGTGTTCTTGGCCTCGCCGACGCCGAAGCAGACCTGCCCGACGGTGGCGGCCTGCTGGTCGCCGAGGTCGCCGGAGAGCGGGACCTCCCCTTCCAGCGGGCCGGTCGCCCGGGTGGTGCCGTACAGGCCGGGGTGGGAGGAGGGGGCGATGGACGGCAGCATCTGACGGGGGATGCCGAAGAACGACAGCAGCTCGTCGTCCCAGTCGAGGGTCTCCAGGTCCATCAGCATCGTGCGGCTGGCGTTGGTCGGGTCGGTGACGTGCACGCCGCCGTCGGTGCCGCCGGTCAGGTTCCACAGCAGCCACGTGTCGGTGTTGCCGAAGATCGCATCTCCCGCCTCGGCGGCCTCGCGCACGCCGTCGACGTTCTCCAGGATCCACTGGATCTTGCCGCCGGAGAAGTACGTCGCCGGGGGCAGGCCCGCCTTGCGGCGGATGACGTCGCCCCTGCCGTCGCGGTCCAGGGCGGAGGCGATCCGGTCGGTGCGGGTGTCCTGCCAGACGATCGCGTTGTGGTACGGGCGCCCGGTCCTGCGGTTCCAGACCACCGCGGTCTCGCGCTGGTTGGTGACGCCGAGCGCGGCCAGGTCGGAGGCGGCGAGGCCCGCCCTGTTCATCGCGGTCTCGATCACCGCCCTCGTGCGCTCCCAGATCTCCGTGGGGTTGTGCTCCACCCATCCGGCCCGGGGCAGGATCTGCTCGTGTTCGAGCTGGTGGCGGCCTATCTCGTTACCGCCATGATCGAAGATCATGAATCGGGTGCTCGTCGTTCCCTGGTCGATCGCTCCGACGAAGTCAGGCATGGATGGTGCCTCCTCTGTGAGACTCTCCGGGAGATCTGCCGCTCTCCCCGTAACGGTTCCCGGCCCCGCCTGGACGAGACCCTCGTTCAGGCGGGGGTGGCCCCCTCGCCGGACGGCATCCGTCCCACCTCGGGCTCGGCGTCCTCGGGGGGAAGGAACCTGGCGATCAGGACCTGGTACAGGAACGCCCCGATTAGGGCCCCGATGACGGGCGCCACGATCGGCACCCAGAAGTAGAGCTGGCCGTACTGATCCTGCCAGGCGGTCTCGTATCCGGTGAGGTACGAGGCGAGTCGCGGCCCGAAGTCGCGGGCGGGGTTGATGGCGTACCCGGCGTTGGTGCCCCAGGCCATCCCGATGGCCACCACGATCAGGCCGATCACGAAGGGGGCCAGGTTGGCCATGGGCGCCGAGTTGCGCGCGTCGGAGACGGCGAGGACGAGCAGGAGCAGGATCGCGGTGCCGATCACCTGGTCGCGGAAGGCGCCCCAGGTGCCGATGGGCAGGCTCCCGTTGCCGGGCAGGGTCGAGAAGACGCCCTGGGTCTTGATCGTGAGCCCGGGGTCGGCCTTCTGCAGCACCTCGCTGTAGTTGAAGCGGACGATGAGCGCCGCCACGAACGCGCCCGCCGTCTGCGCCAGGGAGTACGGCAGGACCTTGCGCCAGGAGAACCCCTTGAAGGCGGCGAGCGCGATGGTGACGGCGGGGTTGAGGTGGGCTCCGCTGGTGCGGGCGGCGACGTAGATGCCCAGGGTCACTCCGAGTCCCCACGCCCACGCGATGCTGTCGTGGTCGCCGATCTCGGCCGCCACGACCTGGGCCACCACCGCCACCCCGAACAGAATCAGGATCATGGTGCCCGCGAACTCGGCCGCCAGCTCGCCGACAAGCCCCCGGTTCTTCAGGCGTTCCGCCATCTTTCCCCCTCACGATGCCGCTCGGATGCCCGGACGGTAAGCGGGAATTTCATGGCAGTCAACGGTAACGTGACGAAATTATTGAATTTTGGTCAACAATCTAAGGTGTCGGTAACGAGGCCGAAATGTGGTCCTATGTCCGCACTTGCGATGTCTCCGCTGAGTGAGAACCCTGTCACCGTCCGGCGTCTCCAGGTGTGGAGGCCCCCATCCCCGGTGGAGTCGCGGGTGGAGTCGCGCGACTCCGCTCGGTGCCGCTCGGTGCCGCCGAGAGTCGCTCCGGCGGGAACCTTTGCCGGGCGTGGAGGTCAATCCGCAGGTCAGAGGGGGATGAGAAGCGTATCGTCAGTGCGCTTTGGAGGAATTCGATGGGCCGTCTCAGAGTGGGCAGGGCCGGTATCGCCGTCGTCGCGACGGGAGCCGTGCTGGCCGGATGCGGATCGACGGGGTCGAACGAGGGCGACGAACAGAAGGCCAAGGTGGCGGCCTCGGCGAAGGCGTCGGCCGCCGCCGCCTCGCAGGCCAACCAACTCAAGGCCAAGACGCAGGCCGCCGCCAAGGTCAAGGCCAACGAGCTCGGGCAGGTGCCCGTCCTCATGTACCACCGGGTGATCGACAAGCCCTCCACCCAGGACGACCGCACCCCCAAGCAGTTCCGCACCGAGCTGGAGCGGCTGGCCAAGGAGGACTACGTCGCGGTCACCGCGGCCGAGTTCGTCACCGGGCGCATGGACATCCCGGCGGGCAAGCATCCTGTCGTCCTCACCTTCGACGACTCCTCACCCTCGCAGTTCGAGCTGGACGGGATGGGGCTGCCCAAGCCGAACACCGCGGTCGCGATCCTCCAGGACGTCGCCAAGACCTATCCGGGCTTCCGCGGCGTTGGAACGTTCTATGTCACGCGCGACATGTTCGGCAAGGCGACGCCCGAGGAGGGAGCGCAGATGCTCCTCTGGCTCACCGACAAGGGCTTCGACATCGGCAACCACACCCGCGACCACCTCAGCCTGGGCGGCAAGCCGAGGAAGGCGGTCAACGCGGAGGTGGCGGCGGGCCACCGGCTCATCACCGGCCTGATCAAGGTGCCGCCGGTCACGCTGGCCCTGCCGTACGGCATCCAGCCCGACGGCAAGGCGTGGGGTCGCAAGGGCTCCTCGGGGGACGTCTCCTACGACTACGGCGGCGTGTTCCTCGCGGGTTACACCCCGGCGCTGTCCCCGTTCAACAAGAAGTTCGACCCGCTCGGCATCCCGCGCATCCGCTCGATGGACAAGAAGGGCGACTGCGCCAAGTTCTGCTCCGTGGCCTGGCTCGACTGGCTGAAGGCGAACGCCGACGAGCGCTACACCTCCGACGGCGACGTGAAGACGGTCGCCTTCCCCAAGTTCAAGGCGCCCTTCGTGGCCAAGTCCTTCACCGACCGCGTCCTGCCCTACTGACCGCCCCGGCCCGCCCGGCCCGGCCGCCCGATCACGCCGGCCGGGCGGCCACGGTGGTCCCGGCGTGATCGGGCGGGGCGCCGGCGTCAGCCGCCCGGGAGCTCCGTGAGAGGGACGACCACGGTGGTCGTCGAGCCGTCGGGGCGCAGGACCTCGACCTTCGCGTCCTGGCCGGGCCTGAGCTGGGAGAGGACCGCCGCCAGCTCCTGGGTCGACGGGGTGGGCATGCCGTCGACCGAGACGATCAGGTTGCCGGCCTTGAGCCCCGCCCGCTCCGCACCGCTGTTGCGCTGCACCCGTACGACGCTGACACCCGCGGGCTGCCCGTTCATGTCGATCACGGTCCGTACGACGACGCCGAGCGCGGCCCTGCGGGTGTTGGTGACCCTGCCGTCCCTGATGATCTGCGTGGCGACGTCCTTGACGGTGTTGGCCGGGATCGCGAAGCCGATGCCCGGGGCCTGGGCGTTGCCGAGCTCGGGGTTGACGGCGGTCAGGGTCGGCACGCCGACGACCTCGCCCCTGAGGTTGACCAGGGCGCCGCCGCTGTTGCCCGGGTTGATGGGCGCGGAGGTCTGGATGGCCCCGCTGATCGTCGCGCCCGGCGAGCCCTCGCCCCCGGGCTCGGTGACCGTGCGGCCCAGCGCCGAGATGATCCCCTCGGTGACGCTGCCCGACAGGCCCAGCGGGTTTCCCATGGCCATCACGATCTCGCCGACCCTCAGCTTGGAGGAGTCGCCGAAGACGGCGGGTTTCAGCCCGGCAGGGTCGTCCACCTTGATCACCGCCAGGTCGCCCAGCTCGAACGAGTCGACCAGCCTCGCGGTGCGCGGGGTGCCGCCGTTGGCGAGCGTGACCTTGAAGGTCCTGGCGCCCCCGACCACGTGGGCGTTGGTGATGACATGCCCGGCGGTGTCGTACACGATCCCCGAGCCGAGACCGTCCCCCGTGGTGATCTGCACGATGGACGGCAGCACCCTGGCGATGGTCCGCTCGTACGCGGCCTCCAGGGCGTCCGGGACGGGGCCGGGGGTGGTGGGTGAGCCCCTCGGGGAGGCCGCGGCGGAGGTGCTCGCCGACGCGCCGGGTGTGGGGGCGCCCGGCGAGCCGGCCGTCCCGGGTGTTTGCAGTTGCAGGCCCTGACCGCAGCCCGCGAGCGTCATGACGGCGGCCGCCAGTAGCGCGGCGCCTGTCGTTGATCCCCCCATGCAAGGGTATTTGCCCAGCTCAGGAAGGAAGATACGTATTGCGCAGGTTGCTCCGGCTGAGCTTGCCCGTGGGAGTACGCGGCAGCGGGTCGCGGTACTCGATCACTCGGGGGTGCTTGAGGCGGGCCAGCCGGGAGTCGCAGTGGGCCAGCAGCTCGCCGGTGAGCTCCGCGCCGGGGGTGACGCCCGCCGCGGGCTGGACCAGCGCGACGACGCGCTGGCCCCACTCCGGGTCGGGGACGCCGATCACCGCCACGTCCGCGACCGAGGGGTGTTCCTGGAGCACGGCCTCGATCTCGGCCGGGTAGATGTTGACCCCGCCGGAGATGATCAGGTCTGTGCGCCGGTCACAGAGGAACAGGTAGCCGTCCTCGTCCAGGTAGCCGATGTCGCCGGGGGTGTAGAGGGGGCCGCGCATCGTGGAGGCGGTCTTGGACGGGTCGCGGTGATACTCGAAGCGGTTGATTCCGCCGATGTAGACCATGCCGGGCTCGCCGGGCGGGAGCTCCGCGCCGTCGTCGCCGATGATCGTGAACGTGATGCCGTCGATCGCCCGGCCGACGGTGCCCGGCCGCTCCAGCCACTCCGCCGAGGAGACCATCGTGGCCACGGCGGCCTCGGTCGAGCCGTAGTACTCCCACAGCACGGGGCCGAGCCATTCGATCATCGCCTGCTTGGTGGCGGGCGGGCAGGGGGCGGCGCCGTGATAGAGGTGCGTCAATGACGATAAATCGTACTTTGTCCTGATGGAGGTGGGCAGGGCCAGCAGCCGGTGGAACATGGTCGGCACCATGAACGCGTTGGTCACCCGGTGCCGCTCGACCAGCTCCAGCGTCTCCCCGGCGTCGAACCGCTCGGTCACCACGAGGGTGTGCCCGAACTGCAGGGCCATCATCGCCTGCCCGTACGGCGCCGAGTGGTAGAGCTGCGAAAGTAACAGGTGCACCCCGTCGGGCGGCAGCCCGAAGTGCCGCCAGCCCTTGCGCATCAGGATCGGGTAGAGGTCCTCGGGGCTCAGCTCGATCAGCCGCCGCCGCACGCCCTTGGGCCTGCCGGTGGTCCCCGAGGTGTAGAGCATCATCGACCCGGCCCTGCGCCCTTCGGGGGGTGTGGCCGGCCGCCCCTCGGCGAGGGCGCCGGTCTCCACGAACCCGCCCGGCACCGCGTGCCCGTACCGCTCGGAGCTCACCGTCACCCGCGCCGCGCAGTCGGTGACGATGTAACCGACCTCGTCGGCCGTGTAGTGCCAGTTGACCGGGACGTGATAGGCGCCGATCTGGTACGTCGCCAGCATCATCGTGATCGCGTCGACCCCGTTGGGCAAGACCGTCACGACGGTGTCCCCCGGCCGGGTGCCACGCGCCAGAAGGCCGTGCGAGACCTGGTTGACCCGCTCGTACAGCTCGCCGTAGGTCGTGGTCACCGTCGCGGTGGCGTCCCCGGTCGCGCCCGCGCCGGTGGTCGTGGCGGTGGTCGTGGTCGCGTCCGCGACGACGGCGACGCGTCCGGGATCGACCGCCGCGATCTCGTAGAAGCCCCTCGTAGCCCTCATGGCGCGACCATACAGAACGACATTCTGTTCATGGAAGGGGAAAGGCGGTTACCTGGGCTGATGCACACCTCGTGGCCGAAGCGTAATAAACGACGATGCGTCGATTCTTTCCGAGGTGACATAACCTGGCGCGTATGGCGGACGTCGGCGGCAACTCCTCCGGGCGCTCTCACGAGAGATACATCCCCTCATATGACGCGCCCACGGCGCCCATACCCGCCATTCCCGCCGAGGACGGTTCGATCATCAGCCCCCGGGTGCCCCGGAGGTTCCCCATCGGCGACGGCGAGGAGACCGCTCTGGTCTCCAGGCCCCCTGGATCGTTCCCTCGCCCCGTGGCCGCGCCCGGCGACCGGCGGGACGAGCCGGAGGCGGACGCCGGCCAGGCGCGCGAGCCGGGTGGGCTCGGGACGATCCCGGTCAGGCAGGTAGGCGGATCCGCGAGACCCTGGAGTCCCGACAGGACCGGGATGCCCGGCCGGCCGGGCACCGGCGCCTTGGCGGGCGCCGGTGACGGGCACGGCGATGGGGGCGGGGACGGTGACGGGCGCGGCGACGGACACGGTGGCGTGGCGGCGGGATGGCCCGGCGCGGCGCAGCGGCCCGAGGTGTTCGCGGAGCCCGGTCTCCAGGGCCGGCCCGGCGGCGTGCGGGGCGGCCCGGAGGCGAAGGGCGGGGCGAAGAGGTCCGGCGGCCTGCTGATGCGGATCGGCGACATCCCGATCCGGGTCGCCTACAGCCTGGGCGCCGCCGCCCTCACCGGTGTCATCGTGGTCCTGATCTTCGTGCTGTTCTCCGGTGACGAGCCCGGTGATCCGGCCGGGGTCGGCCGGGCCGTGCTGCCCACCGCGAAGCCCTCGCCGACCGTCTCGCCGATCACGCTGCCCGCCCTGCCGGGCGCGACCGCCCTGCGGGTTCTGCCGGGCAGGCCGAGCGTGGTGCTGGGCGCGGTGACCGACACCAGGTCCGCGCTGACCTACGCCAGTCTGGGCGCGCCCTGGGAGACCAAGGCGGTGCCGTCGTTCTCCGTCGGCCAGCAGGTCGGCACGGCCAGGTCGCCGCGCACGGTCATCGCCTCGGGGCCGCTTCCCGGCGCCACCCCGGCCAAGGCGCTCAAGAGCGACGCCGACTACCGCAGGGCGGCGCTGAACGCGGTGCGGTGGACGATCCGCAACCACCACCCGGCGGGGGGAAAGGTCACCTGGACCGCCTCACAGCGGCCCGCGGGAGGCAAGGGGTGGATGCTCGGCTACCGGGTCACCTACCAGGTCAAGGGCGTGAGGCACACCTCCCAGGCGGCGCTCGCGGTGATCGACGTCGGCCGCCGCAAGCCCTCCGTGCTCTTCGTGACCGTGCCCGACACGCGCAAGCGGCTCTGGGCCGACATCGCCCCCCTGATGGCGAGCGTCCGCGCCCTCTGACGTTCTCCGGCGCCCGCCCGGTTCGCCGGGGGCCGGGATTTCCGGCGAGCGGGTTCTCCCCGGCCGTCCACGGAGCGGGCCGGGCCGTGCCGGGGTAGGGCGGGGCGGCAGGGGGCGGCGTACCCGGTGATGAGGGCTCGCGCGTTGTGATGGAAGCACCTTCTAGAATATGGTTCTGGCATTGAATCCTGTCTGGAGGCTGTCATGGCGATCGGGTTGAGCGAGGAGCACGAGGCGCTCCGGGAGTCGGTGACCAGGTGGGCGGAGCGCAACGTCCCGTCCGAGGTCGTGCGCGCCGCCGTCGCGGCCGAGGGCGCGGAGCGCCCCGGTTTCTGGGCGGCACTGGCCGACCAGGGGCTGCTCGGCCTGCACGTCCCCGAGGAGCACGGCGGCAGCGGCTACGGCCTGCTGGAGACCGCCGTCGCCGTCGAGGCCCTCGGCGAGCGCGTCGCCCCCGGCCCGTACGTTCCCACGGTGCTCGCCAGCGCCGTGATCCTCGCCTCCGACGGCAAGGCCCACGCCGAGCTCCTGCCCGGCCTCGCGGACGGCACGCTGACCGGCGCGGTCGCGCTGGGCGCCTCGATCACCGGCAGCCGGGGCGAGGACGGCGCCCTGACGATCGGCGGCACCGCCGACCTGGTCCTGGGCGGCGCGTCGGCCGACATCCTGGTGCTCCCGGTGAGCACCGACCGCGGTGAGGAGTGGGTCGCGGTGGACGCCTCCGCGGCGACCGTCACCCCGGTCAGGGCGCTCGACCTCACCCGGGGGGTGGCCAGGGTCGAGCTGGACGCGGTCACCGTACCGGCGGGACGGGTCCTCGACGGGCTGCAGGGGCCCGGGGTCCTCAACCTGGCCGCGATCCTGCTCGGCGCGGAGGCCGCGGGCCTCGCGTCGTGGTGCGTGACCGCGGCCGCCGGATACGCCAAGGTCCGCGTGCAGTTCGGCCGCCCGATCGGGCAGTTCCAGGGCGTCAAGCACAAGGCCTCCCGGATGCTCGTCGCCCTGGAGCAGGCCCGCGCGACCGTGTGGGACGCCGCCCGCGCCGCGGACGGGACCGGCACCGATACCGAGGTCGCCGAGGTCGCCGAGGTCTCTGCCGACGAGCTCGCCTACGCCGCCGCGATCGCGGGCGTGGTCGCCCCCGACGCGGCCGTGCTCTGCGCCAAGGACGCCATCCAGATCTTCGGCGGCATCGGCTACACCTACGAGCACGACGCCCACCTGTACTACCGCCGCGCGCTCACCCTGCGCGCCCTGCTCGGTTCCTCGGGGGAGTGGGCCGAGTCGGTCGCCGAGCTCGCCCTGAACGGCGTGAGCCGGGAGCTGGAGATCGAGCTGCCCGAGGAGGCCGCCGAGCTGCGCGAGGGCATCCGGGCCGAGATCGCCGGGTTCGCCGCGCTGGAGGGCAAGGAGCAGAAGCGGGCGCTGGCGAGCGCCGGGTACGTCATGCCGCACCTGGCCAGGCCCTGGGGCCGCGACGCCAAGCCGCTGGAGCAGGTCCTCATCTTCCAGGAGCTCAAGGCCGCGAAGGTCAAGCTGCCTCAGATGATCATCGGTGCCTGGGTGGTGCCCTCGCTCGTCTCGTACGGCACCCCCGAGCAGCAGGAGCGCTTCCTGCCGCCCACGCTGAGCGGCGAGATGATCTGGTGCCAGCTCTTCTCCGAGCCCGGCGCGGGCTCCGACCTGGCGAACGTGCAGATGAAGGCAGAGAAGGTCGAGGGCGGCTGGCGGCTCAACGGCCAGAAGATCTGGACCTCCGTGGCGCACTTCGCCGAGTGGGGCATCTGCATCGCCCGCAACTCCTCGGAGGGGTCCAAGCACGAGGGCATCACCTACTTCCTGGTCGACATGAAGGGCCCCGGCGTCACGGTCAGGCCGCTCACCGAGATGACCGGGGAGAACCTGTTCAACGAGGTCTTCCTCGACGACGTGTTCGTCCCGGACGACCTGGTCGTCGGCGAGGTGGGCCAGGGCTGGAAGGTCGCCAGGAACACGCTGTCCAACGAGCGGGTCTCGCTCTCCTCGGGTTCCGGCGGCACCGGCTCGTCCGTCCCCGACCTGCTCGGCCTGGCCGGGCGTCTCGGCCGGGAGCTCACCCCCGCCGAGCGTCAGGAGCTGGCGCGCGTCGTCTGCGAGGGCCACTCGATCGCCGCGCTCGGGCTACGGGTGACCCTGAAGCAGCTGACCGGCCTGGAGCCCGGTGCCGACGCGTCGGTCCGCAAGCTGTTGTCCACATCGCACGCCCAGCACGTCTCGGAGTGTGCGGTCTCGCTGCTCGGTTCCTCGGCCGTCATCGCCGCCGACATGAAGCTCGGCGACGCGGGCTACTGGAACCGCGCGGTGCTCTCCACCCGGGCCATGACGATCTACGGTGGCACCACCGAGGTGCAGCTCAACATCATCGCCGAGCGCATGCTCGGGCTGCCCCGTGACCCCGAGCCGGGCAAGTGAGCCGCCTCTCGTCGTGAGAAGGGCCGTTCCCGCCCGCCGGCTCCCCGGCGGGCGGGTGGCTCGGTTCTCGTCGTAGCGGCCCGTCCTCCCGTGCCGTCGTGAGGCGCGTCCCCGACCGCCCGTGATCCCGCGGGCGGGCGCCGCCGGTCAGAGCCCGCTACGTCTGGTACGGGGGGTTTTGACCCTTCGGTTAGGCTTCGCGCATGTCGATGCGGTTCCGGCCCGGTGTGGTCGTGCGGAGCGCCGTCGCCGGTGCGATCCCGTTGCGCTGGTTCGGCGCCGCGATCCGCCGGGTCTACCCCCGGCTGGACGCCGAGCTGGCCCGTGCCGAGGAGTTCGTGCCGCGCGGCGGTACCGCCGTCGACGTGGGCGTCTGGTACGGGCCGTGGACCGCGGAACTGCGGCGGCTCGGCTGTGACGTCGTCTCGATCGAGGCCAACCCCCGCCTGGCGGCCATGCTCGGGCGGACCTTTCCCGACGTCCGGGTGATCGCGGCGGGTGCCTCTGACCGCTCGGGTACGGCGCGGCTGTGGATACCCGGCGGCGGGCGGGGGGCGGAGGCCACGGCCTCGCTCGTCCACGGGGAGGGGAAGGGCGTCCCGGTGGACGTCCCGACCGTCACCATCGACGAGCTGGACCTGAGGGACGTCCGGTTCGTCAAGGTCGACGTGGAGGGCCACGAGCTCGCCGCCCTGCGCGGCGCCGAGCGGACCGTCCTCCGGGACCGGCCCGTCCTGCTCGTCGAGCTGGAGACCCGGCACCAGGACATCGAGCTGGTCGTCGACCAGCTCGCCGAGTGGGGCTACACCGGCTCCGTGCTCACCGGCGGAACCTGGGTGCCGCTGGACGGCTTCGACCTGGCCGCCCACCAGAAGGCGGCGGTCGGCGAGGTGGAGCGGAGCTTCGTCTCCCGCCTTCTCAGACCCGGCGGCGAGTACGTGAACATGGTGCTGTTCCGCCCGGCGACCCGCTAGTGCGCCCCCTTCGCGCTCCCGCCCCGCGCCCGGCTCTCGCCCCGCTCCTGGCTCCCGCCCTGGTGGGGCTGGTCCTCGGGGTGCTCGCGCTCTGGCCCGCGCTCGGTCCCGGTTTCGTGCTCCGCTACGACATGGTGTTCGTGCCCGACCCGCCGCTCCCGCCGGACGGCGGCGGCTTCCCCCGCGCGGTGCCGAGCGACCTCGTGGTGGCCCTGCTCTCGTCGGTCCTTCCCGACCAGATCACGCAGAAGGCGATCCTGCTGGGGATCTTCGTGCTCGCCGCGACGGGCGCCGCGGCCCTGGTGCCCGGGGAGCGCCGGGTCGCCCGGCTGGCCGCCGCGGCGTTCTACGCCTGGAACGTCTACCTCGCCCAGCGGCTGCTGCTCGGCCAGTGGGCGCTGCTGCTCGGGTACGCGGGCCTGCCGTGGGCGGTGCGCGCGGTCACCCGCGAGGGGAGCCGGCGCACGGTCCTCGCCCTGCTCCCCGCGGCGATCGGGGGTTTCCAGGCGATGCTCGTCTCGGCGATGACCGTGCTGCCCGTGGCGGGCCGCCGGGCCCCGCGCACCCTGCTGGTCGTCACCGTGCTGAGCCTGCCGTGGCTGGTCCCGGCGCTGGGCAGCGCCGCCGTCACCGACCCCGCCGGGGTGCGGGCCTTCGCGCCGCGCGCGGACGGGCCGCTGGGCACCCTCGGCAGCCTGCTCACCCTCGGCGGCGTGTGGAACTCCGGAGCCGCCGTACCGGGACAGGAGACCTGGTGGTCGGCCCTGGTCCGGCTGGCGGTGGCCGTGGCGGCGGTGGCGGGGTACGTCCTGCTCGAAGGGGGGTGGCGCGGCCGGGGCTCCGGCGAGGGGGGAGAAGGCGGGCGGCCCGCGTACTGGGGCGGGCTGGCGGTCGCGTCGGCCGCGGGGCTGGCGGTGGGGTGTGCCGGCGCCTTCGTGCCGGGGGTGGTGGAGGCGATGATCGGCCTGTGGCCCGGCTTCGGGCCGCTCCGCGACGGGCAGCTCTACCTCGCCCCCTTCGCGCTGCTGCAGGCGGTCGGCCTGGCCGCGGTGACCGCGCGGCTGTCCCCGGCGGTCCGCCCCGGCATGCTCGTGCTGCCCCTGCTGGTGCTGCCCACCTTCGCGCTGGGGGCGTTCGGCCGGCTGGTCGCGGTCGACTACCCCCCGGACTGGTCCAGGGTGCAGCGGATCGTGGACGCGGATCCCGCGCCGGGGGCGCTGCTGACGCTGCCGTGGGGGGCCTACCGGGCGTTCGGCTGGAACGGGGGCCGGGTGGTGCTCGACCCGGCGGTCAAGCTCTTCGAGCGCAGGGTCGTCTGGAACGACGGCCTGCCGGTCGGGCTGGGAGACGGCCGCACGCTCACCCTCGCCACCGAGGACCCGCTGGCGCGCAGGGTCGGCGCGGTCCTCGCGAGGGCCGGCCCGCTGACCGGGCCGCTGGCCGCGGAGGGGATCGGCCACGTGCTGATCCAGAGATCGAACGAGAACCTGTTCCGTGTCAGGCTCCCCGGCGCACGGCTGATCTTCGCTGGTCAGGACCTGCTTCTCTTCCGCCTGTGATCCGCTGAGATGCAACTATGTTGCGATTTACCAGCTGGTAACATTATTTATCACATTTTTACCGATTGACTAGCTGAAGACCTGTATCAGGTTCTACTGTCGGGCAGACCGCACGACCACGCGTTGGAGGGAGAACTCGAGTGTTGCGAGTGATTGCCGCTCTGGCGGTAGGGGCGGTGCTGGCGGTCGGAGCCTCGGTGGCCGTCACGAACGTCGCGGCGCCCACCCCCGAGCCGCCCAACAGACCGCTCTACAACTACGGCACCAGGTGACGGCCCGGGGCCGCGGGCCGGCCCCGGCAGCCACCTGAGCGCCGGTACCCCCGACGCGAGGGAAACCCGTTCCGGGTCACGTCGACGCGACAGGGCCTGGCCGCCGCATGCGCGAATTCCCCGGTTCCCCCCGGTTCCCCCCGGCGCCGTTCTCGCGTGCCGTACGGCTGTCGTACGGCGAGTTCACGTGGACACCCGTCGTGCGGGGACATGCCGCACGGCGTCACAGGAGATGCAGGAGATAGGAGTGGTCGTGGCCGGACAGGGCGCCAGGGCGACCTCCCGGGCCTCGGGCCCGCAGCCCGCCGCGGGCCTGGTGGCCGCGACGGCGCGGCAGTGGCCGTCCATGCGCGGGGTGCGCGTCGCCGTCCTGAACTTCCGCGAGCCGCTGCAGTCCGTGGCGGGCGGCGCCGAGGAGTACGCCTGGCAGGTCAGCCGCTACCTGGTCGGGCAGGGGGCCTCGGTCACCTTCGTCACCTCCAGGGAGGCCGGGCAGCCCGCGGCCGAGGTGCGCGACGGCATCGAGCTGCGGCGGATGGGCAACCCGTTCCTGGTCTATCTCCTGGTCCCGCTCTGGCTGCTGTGGCGGCGCCGGCGCTTCGACGCCGTCATCGACTGCATGAACGGCATCCCCTTCTTCGCCCCCCTGGTCGTGAGGCGGCGCACGGCGGTCGTCTCCCTGGTGCACCACGTGCACGACCGCCAGTTCCACGCCTTCTTCCCGCGCTGGCTGGCCAGGATCGGCTGCTTCATCGAAGGGCCGGTCGCCCGGCTCGTCTACCGGCGTCGCGCGACCGTCACGGTCTCGGAGTCCTCCAGGAACGAGCTGCGCGAGCGGCTCGGCTGGCTCGCGCCGATCCAGGTCATCCCGAACGGCAGCCCGGCGGCGCGCCCGGTCGCGAGCGTCGAGGACACGACGGGGGATCCCGTCGTGGTCTACCTCGGCAGGCTCGTGGGCCACAAGCGCGTCGAGCGGGTGGTGGACCTCGCCGGTGACCTCGAAGAGGCCTGGCCCGGCATCCACGTGCACGTCATCGGGCGCGGCGGCGAGCGGGAGCGGCTCGCCGCCCACGCCGCCCGCCGCGGGCTGGAGGGCCGGGTCCACCTGCACGGCTTCCTGCCCGAGGCCGCCAAGAACGCGATCCTGGGAGCGGCGCGGGTCAACGTCACCGCCTCGGAGTTCGAGGGCTGGGGGCTGACCGTGATCGAGGCCGCCGCGCTCGGCGTCCCGACGGTCGCCTTCGACGTCGCGGGACTGCGCGACTCGGTACGCGACGGTGTCACGGGCTGGCTGGTCAGGGAGGGTGAGGAGCTGGCCGACGTGGTGGACCGCGCGCTGCGGGAACTGTCGGACCCGGCCAGGCGCGAGGAGATCCAGCAGGCGTGCAGGCTCTGGGCCGCCGAGTTCACCTGGGGAAGAACGGGCGCTACGATGACCGGACTAATCACCACAGAACTATCTAAAAACGGTCGCCACCTCCATGTATCCGATCCCTGTCTCGCCACGGGTGAGACCGACCCGCCATAAGTGTCCGTGACCTCTCAGGCGTGGATCACCCGCCTGGCCGCGCCCCCCGCCACGTTCGGGGCCTCCGACACCGGGCTCCGCCTCCGGCTCAGGTTGCTCGCCGGATGCCTCTTCCTCGCGGCCGTCGCCTTCAACATGGCGCCGGGCATGCTCATCGCCGAGACGAAGCTGGACATGCCGATCAACCCGATCGGCTTCCTGTCCCAGGCGCTGAACATGTGGGACCAGGACTACCTGGGACACCTGCAGAACCAGGCGTACGGCTACGCCTTCCCGATGGGCCCCTTCTACACCCTCCTGATCAACACGGGCATGCCCCCGTGGGTGGTGCAGCGGCTCTGGGTGGCGCTCATCCTGTGCGCGGCCTTCGTCGGCGTCGCCCAGGTGGCGAGGGCGCTGCGGATCGGCGGGCAGCTCGCCGGGGTGCTGGCCGGTCTCGCCTACGCGCTCGCCCCGCACGCGCAGGCGCTCGTGGGATTCAACTCCGTCGAGTTCGCCCCCAGCGCCGCCCTGCCCTGGGTGTTGCTCTTCCTCGTCAGGGGCGCGCGGGGGGAGACGACCCCGCGCAGGGCGGCCTGCCTGTCGGCGCTGGCGTTCCTGTTCGCGGGCGGCATCAACGCCGCCGCCGAGCTGGCCGTGCTCGTCGTACCGATGATCTACCTGCTGACCCGGGCGGGCGGTCCGCGCAAGCGGCGGCTGATCGCCTGGTGGCTCGGCGCGATCGCCGCGGTGTCGTTCTGGTGGATCGTCCCCCTGGTGATGCTGGGCAGGTACGTCTTCTCCTTCATGCCCTTCACCGAGAACGCCAGGACGACCACGCTGGTCGGTTCCCTGACCAACGTGCTGCGCGGCGTGAACAACTGGGTGGCCTTCCTGCCCGTCGACGGGCGGCCGTACCTTCCCGCGGCCTACGAGCACGCGACCGTTCCCTGGCTGGTGCTGGTGACCGCGCTGGTCGCGGGGCTCGGGCTGGCCGGGCTCACGCTCCCCTCCACCCCCGAACGACTCTTCCTCGTCGCCACGGCGCTCGTCGGCGTGGCCGTCCTCGTCGTGGGGTACGCCGGGCCGCTGGCCGAGCCGATGCGGGCACTGCTCGACGGGCCGCTCTCGCCGTTCCGCAACCTCCACAAGTTCAACGCCCTCGTCAGGCTGCCGCTCGTCCTCGGGTTCGCGGCGCTCGTGTCCTACGTGGGGGCGCGCCGCGCGAGGGTCCGCGTTCCCGCCGCCGCGGCGTGCGCCGGGCTGGTCGGGCTCACCCTCGTCCCGGTCGCCACCGCGGGCATCGCCCCGAGCGGGGCCTTCGCCGACGTCCCCGGGTACTGGCGGGAGGCGGCGGCCTGGCTGGACCAGCGGGCCGACCGGGGGACGGTGCTGATCCTGCCGGGCTCCCGCAGGGGCGAGTACACCTGGGGACGGCCCATCGACGAGCCGTTCCAGCCGCTGCTGAGGAAGGCCCGGTGGGTGAGCAACACCATCGTGCCCTGGGGTACGGCCGGCTCCTCGCGCCTCGTGGACGCGATCGACGACCGCTTCGCCAACGGCCAGGGCTCCGCCGGCCTCGCCGCGACGCTGCGCCGCGTCGGCATCCGCTATCTCGTGATCCGCAACGACCTGGACCGCGTCACCTTCGGCGGCGCCTGGCCCGCCCGGGTGCACCAGGCGCTGGAGAACTCTCCCGGTCTCGTCCGGGTGAGCGGGTACGGCCCGGCGGTCGGCTTCTCGGAGTCGGCGACCGGGGCCGGCTGGCTGGACCAGCCGTACACCGCCCTGGAGATCTACGAGGTGACGGGCGCGAGGCCGCCGGTCGGCACGGTGAGCGCGCGGAGCCCGCTGCGAGTGTCCGGCGGCCCCGAGGCGCTGCTCACGATGGCCGAGGAGGGCGTGCTCGACGACGACAGGCCCGTCATCCTGGGGGACGACCCCGGGGCGGAGACCGTGCCCGCCGCCGACACCGTGCTCACCGACACCATGCGCCGGCGGGAGCTGGGGGTCAGCGACCTGCGCAGGTCGCTGACCGAGACGCTCACCGCCGACGAGCCCTTCGAGACGGAGAGGCCGGTCAGCGACCTCACCGACCCCGCGTGGGAGGAGCCGAAGACCGTTGCCGTCCTGAGCGGTGCCGACGGCGTGACCGCCTCCTCCTCGGAGTCCCGGCTGGGCGCCCCGTGGAACGTCCGGGATCCCGGACGGCAGCCGTACGCCGCCCTGGACGGCGACGCGCGCACCGGGTGGCGCTCCACGGGGTGGCGGCCGCCGGCCGAGGAGTGGCTGGAGGTGCGGTTCGCCGAGCCCACGGCCGTCCCCTCGCTCCAGGCGGCCTTCGACCGCTCCGGCGAGACCGCGCCGGTCTCCGAGGTGTCGGTGGAGACGGACGCGGGTGCGGTGCGCACCCGGGTGGACCCGGCGGCCTTCTGGCAGAAACTGAACGTCAGGCCGGGCAAGACCTCCCGGCTCCGCGTGCGGATCACCGGGGTGGCCTCGGAGCGGAGCAACAAGGTCGGGATCCTGGACCTGTCGATCCCCGGCCTCCAGCCCGGCCGCTCGCTCCTCGTGCCCACCGTGCCCACGGCACCGGACGCCGCGTCGGACGCCGCACCGAATGCCGCGTCGGACGCCGCGCCGGGTGCGGCGTCGCTTTCGGCGCGGGACGCGCGGCCGGGCGCGGCGGGGCCCACGGTCGTGACGAGCCGCACCGACCGGGCCTCGGCCTGCATGCGCGGCTCCTACGCGTGGACCTGCGCCGATGGGCTGGGCATCGTGGGCGAGGACGGCTACGGCTTCGACCGCACGGTGCTGCTGGAGAACCCCGGCAGGCGCGTGATCAGCGGCAGGGTGGCGCTGACCGACGGGAACCTGGCGGTCGGCCTGCTGACGCCCCCGGCCCTCCACCCGAAGGTCACCGCGTCCTCCACCAAGAGCGACATTCCCGCGACCGGCCCCTGGGCGGCGTTCGACGACGACCGGAGCACGATCTGGTACGCCCACGGCGACGACCTCGCCCCCTCCCTCAGCGCGGACCTGGGCAGGACCGTCAAGCTCTCGCGCCTGCGCGTCGACTTCCCCGACGTCCGCGCGGGCGCGCCGCCCGTGCGGGTGACGATCACCACCGACGGCGGCACCCGGTACGCGTGGGCCTCCGCTGACGGCTGGATCGACTTCAAGCCGCTCAGCGCGAGCCGGATCACGCTGGCCTTCGGCGTGCTCGGCGCGTGGAAGACCGAGGTGGTCGGCGTGTCCATCCCCGGGGTGAAGCCGCTGCCCTCCTACCCCGACCAGCCGGGCCGGCCGCTGCGGATCCCCTGCGGCTACGGCCCGACCCTGAGGGTGAACGGCACCGCCGTGAGCACCGAGATCGTTTCTGGGACCTACGCCGACCTGCTGAACGGCCGCCCGCTCGGCTACCGGGGCTGCGCGTCGCTCCCGCTGGGAGAGGGCGTCGCGCGGTTCACCGCTCCCTCCTCGCAGGGCTACCGGGTCGACTCGCTGGTCGTCGCGGACGCGGGGAGCGGCCGGAGCGGACGGCCCGCGAGGACCGGCGGCGAGGGAACCGGGGAGCCCGCCCGCACCGGACAGGCCGTGGAGGCCGCGGAGGCCGCGGAGGCCGTCATGCGGCCGGTCGGGATCGAGAGCTGGAACGCCTCGCAGCGGCGGGTCAGGGTCAGCACGACCGAGCCCTCCTACCTGGTGGTCAACGAGAACCACAACCGGGGCTGGCAGGCCTCGATCGACGGCCGCCGCCTCCAGCCCGCCCGGCTGGACGGCTGGCGGCAGGCCTGGTCGCTCCCGCCGTCCACCGGGGTCGTGGTGATCACCTACGAGCCCGACGGGCCGTACCGGGCCTCGCTCGTCGCCGGGGGAATCCTCGTCGCGCTGGTCGCCGCGCTCGCGCTGTTCCGTTCCCGCCCCCGTCCCCAGCGGCCGCTTCCCGAGGCGCGGCCCGCGACGGTGCGCGCCGCCCGGCTCTGGCCCCTCGCCCCGCTGCTCGGCTTCTGGGTCCAGGGCTGGCCCGGCGCGCTGCTCGTCGGGGTGGTCGCCGCCCTGGCCCTCTGGCTGTGCGAGGTCGCCGCCGCCGAGCACAGCGCGGGCGGCCTGCCGTACCGGGCGGGCAGGGTGCTGAGATCGCCCCTGCCCGTGGTGGTCGTCCTGGGGGCGGCCGGGGCCGCGCTGGGGTACGGCGGCGACACCGGGCAGACCGTGGCGCAGTATCTCTGCCTGGCCGTGCTCGGCCTGCTGTTCGCCGCGCTCGGCGCCCGTCCCCTTCCCCGGTCGTGGCTGCCCGCGCCGGCGGTGCCCCGGCCCGTCCAGCCCGCGGAGAAGCCATGATCGACCGTCGCCTGCACGGTGTCGTCGCGATCGCCGTGGGAGCGTTTCTCGTCACGCTCGCGGCGCTGGTCCGCCTGTACGTCTATCCGAGCGCCATGCTCCTGCCCGCCGAGCACGACCGGATCACCAGGATGAGCTCCGAGTCCGGCACCTACTTCGACACCGCGGCCCTGCGCACGCGGCGGGGGGTGCCGATCGACGTGGCCATCGCCCGGTACGGCGACCTGGTCAGGTCGACGGCGGACGTCGCCGTCTGGACCGAGTTCGTGTCGGTCCAGACGCGCACGGGCGACCGCGTCGACTACCACGAGCGGCGGGCCGCCTTCGACCGCCGTACCGGGCAGGCGGTCGACTGCTGTGACGGCTACGAGGACGCCGATCCCCGGCCGCGACCCCGGGGGCTGGTCTTCCGCTGGCCGCTGGACACGCGGCCGATCTCCCACCCGGTCTACGACCCGCTGGCCCGGCGCGCGGTGACCGCCAGGTTCGAGGCCATCGAGACCCTGTACGGCGTGCGGGTCCAGCGCTACACCCAGCGCCTGGTCAACGAGCGGCTCCGGCAGCCCGCGATGAACCTGCCGGGCACCGTGTTCGGCCTGGAGGAGCCCGGGGAGGTGCCGGCCACCGCCTACCTGGACGGCACCCGCACCTTCTGGGTGGAACCCGCGAGCGGCATGGTGATCGGGGTCAGGGAGAACCTCGTCAAGACCCTGCGCACGGACGACGGCCGGGGCAGCCTGGTGCTCTTCTCCGCCGACCTGCGGACGTCCTCGGGCGACGAGCGGTGGAACGCCGGGGAGGCCGGGCACTTCCGCTCCTGGTCGGTCGTCGTCGGCACGGTGGTGCCGCTCAGCCTGGCCCTGCCGGGCCTGGTCGCCCTGCTGCTGGGCCTGCGCCGGCAGTTCAGGCCCGGCGACCCCCGCCCAGAGCCCGGGGAATCAGCCGGTACAGCCGCTGGGCGGGAGCCTCTACCAGCCGATGCGTGAGGTCGGCGATCGCGACGGTCAGCGCGGTGCACACCACCAGCGTGGTCACCAGGTCGCCGCTGAAGACGGCTTGCCCGGTCAGCTCGTACCAGGCCACGATCACCACGAACTGCCACAGGAAGACGCCGTAGGAGATCCGGCCGAGATAGCGCATCACGCGGTTGCCGAGCAGCGAGCGCGGCGGCGAGGGGTCGGCGGTGAGCAGGGCGACGGGGGACAGGAAGGCGAGGACGAAGGCGGTGTAGAGGACGATCTCGAAGACGTCCGTCCACAGGTCCTGCAGCTCGAAGAGGCGGCCCCCGGCGATCGGGGTGGCGGCGATGGCGAGGACGAAGGCGGCGATGACCCAGCAGGTGAACCACGACTCGCGGATCCCGCGTGTCAGGCGCCGCACCGGCGCCTCGGGGTCGGGTTCGGCGTTGGCCCACAGCGAGACGATCGCCAGGGCCATGCCCGCGCAGAAGTAGACGAGCATCCGGGGCAGCCACAGTCCCAGCTCCGGCCGGTGGACCGGCACGTGCATGAGGATCGTCCAGATGAACGAGACCGAGGCCAGCGCCCCGACGCAGAACAGGAGTCGCACGGCACGCGCCCGCGGGGACGCGCCCCGTCCCGCGACGGCCCGCAGCACCAGGGCGATCACCGGCAGGGCGAGGTAGAACGACATCTCCACCGACAGGCTCCACATCTGCCCGAGCCCCACCGGGCTCGCCCCCTCCCACCAGGGGCCGGTGACGTAGTTCTGCCCGAGGAGCAGCAGCGGGAGCCATTTCAGCGGGTCGCCGGCCGCCTGCGGCGCCCACAGCACCATGGCCACGACCACGACGAGCCAGTAGGCGGGCAGGATGCGCAGGGCGCGTCTCCACAGGTAGCCCGGCGTGCCGGGAGTCGGCGTGCCCTCGATGACCTGCCGGGCCCAGGGGCGGTAGAGCAGCAGCCCCGACAGCAGGAAGAAGATGGGCACCCCGATGTCGCCGCGGGCGATCAGGCCGCTGACGAACCCCTCCCGCAGGGACGCGCCCGTCTGGGCCGCCACATGATAAAAGAGCACGGAGAAGGACGCCACCGCCCGGATTCCGTCCAGCGCGTCGAGGTGGCCGTCGACCGCCGGAAGGTCCCGCACGTCCGAGGGGGTTACCGGTCGGTATATCGGCGGAGAGCCTGCTTCGGTCACTTTTTGGCATCCCTCGTGACGTAGGTCATCGCCCGCACTAACATATCGCGAAATGGAACTTGTTATAGCGCGATCGGGATCCCTGAACAGCGGACGGCCCCTGGAGGAGCGATGCGTCGCGTCATCGGCTTGGTATTGATCGGTATCGGGGCGTTTCTCATCGTTCTCGCACCACTCGTGCGGTTCCAGGTCGCGACCGGCCTCATCGCCGCCCCCGCCGACCAGTACGGCATCAGCAAGCTGGAGGCCGTCGACGCCCAGTACTTCAGTCCCGGGGACCTGAAGGTGATGACGGGTGACCTCGACATCACCGTCACCACCAGGGGCGACGTCGCCGCGGCCGAGGGCGACCGGGTCGTCTGGGAGGAGGCGATGGCGGTCAACGACGTCACCAACCAGAACCCCCTCATCTCGTTCGTCGAGCGCCGCAGCGCGTTCAACAAGTACACCGGCGAGGGCGTCAACTGCTGCGACGTCAACATCGACAAGAACCCGGTGCGGCTCCAGGGGCAGATCTACAAGTGGCCCTTCGACGTCGAGAAGAAGACCTACAGCGTGTTCAACTCGACCACCGGCAAGGCGTTCGACGCCAAGTTCGTCGGCGAGGAGCAGGTCGGAGGGCTGAAGGTCTACCGGTTCGAGCAGGCCATCCCGCCGACCAAGACCGACACCATCACCGCCCCGGCCTCCGTCCTCGGCATGGACGACCCCGGCGACGTGCAGGTGGACCGCGTCTACGACGGCGTCAACACCTTCTGGATCGAGCCCGCCACCGGCTCGCCGGTCCGGCAGGAGCAGCAGCGTCATGAGGTGCTCAAGACCCAGGACGGAATCGAGCGCTCGCTGGCCTTCGTCGCCACCGCGAAGATGACCCAGGACACCGAGAACGAACTGGTCAAGAACGCGACCGAGGGCAGGAACACCATCACCATGCTGAGGACCACGATCCCGCTGGTGTCCCTGCTGCTGGGAGTGGTCCTGGTCGTCGTCGGCGCCGTGCTTTTGAGGCGCCGCACGCACGGCTGAGGTTCTCGGCGGGGGCGGTCCGACCGGAAGGCGCGGGAGGCCGCCTTTCCCGCCGAAGCGTTCACCGGGCCATTACTGCAACGTGTTTCACTCATTTTCCCGGTTGATTACTCGCGAGTAGCTTTGAGTTCCGGCCGAAAGAAAGGTTCTAGACTAGAACGCGTTGCAGTTAGTTTCCGACGGTCGTACAGTCGACGCATGCGGACACGTGTCACCGACATGCTCGGGATAGAGTTGCCGATCTTCGCCTTCAGCCACTGCCGTGACGTCGTCGCCGAGGTCAGCCGCGCCGGTGGGATGGGCGTGCTCGGCGCCCTCTACTTCACCCCCGAAGAGCTCGAGATGGAGCTCAAGTGGATCGACGACCACGTCGACGGCAAGCCGTACGGCGTCGACGTGGTCATGCCCGCCTCGTACGCGGGCTCCGACCTCGGCGTCGACTCTCCCGAGGACCTCGTGGGACGGCTCCAGGGGATGATCCCCCAGGGGCACCGGGAGTTCGTCGACGGCCTGCTCGCCGCCCACGGCGTGCCGCCGCTGTCGGCCGACGCGGACGCGGGGAGGGTGCTGCTCGGCTGGACCGACGCCACCGCCCGGCCGCAGGTCGAGGTGGCGCTGAGACACCCGATCGCGCTGCTCGCCAACGCGCTGGGCCCGCCCCCCGCCGACGTGGTCGACCAGGCCCACGCCAAGGGGGTGAAGGTCGCCGCGCTCGCCTCCACCCCCCGGCACGCGATCAAGCAGGTCGAGGTCGGCGTGGACATCGTGGTGGCCCAAGGCACCGAGGCGGGCGGGCACACCGGGGAGATCTCCACGATGGTCCTCATCCCGCAGGTCGTGGACGCCGTCGACGTCCCCGTGCTGGCCGCGGGCGGCATCGGCGACGGCCGCCAGATGGCGGCCGGGCTCGCGCTCGGCGCCGAGGGCGTGTGGACGGGGTCGATCTGGCTCGCCGTGGAGGAGGCCGACACCTCCGAGGTGGTCAAGCGCCGCATCCTGGACGCCACCTCGCGCGACACCGTGCGCTCGCGGTCCTGGACCGGCAAGCCCGCCCGGCTGCTCAAGAACGAGTGGACCGACGCCTGGGAGTCCCAGGAGTCGCCCGGCACGCTCCCGATGCCGCTGCAGTTCATGCTGATCTCCGACGCGCTCCGCCGGATCGGCCGCTCCGACGCGACCGAGCTGGCGACCTTCCCCGCCGGGCAGATCATCGGCGCGATGAACCAGGTCAGGTCGACCCGCGATGTGGTGTTCAGCCTGGTAGAAGAGTATGTGGCGGCTATGGAACGGTTGGATCGCATAACGGGTGACTGAGTGGCACAGACGTTCGGATGTGCGCTAGAACCTCATCAGCGGTGATGTGGTTGACGAGGTTGGAGAGAGATGGCGCACCCCGAGGTCGACGAGGCCCCCGGCGTGGAGACGGCGATCGAGCCGCGTCCCCGCCGGAGGTGGGTTCCGGCCGTCGCCCTGGCGCTCATCGCCGCCCAGCTGGCCTGGCACGGAGTCCTCCTCGGCCGCGGCTACTTCTTCCTCGACGACCTCACGCTCACCGGCAGGGCGGCCTGGCAGGGGTTCGGCTGGGAGTTCCTCACCCAGATCTACGGCGCCCATCTGATGCCGGTCCCGATGGCGATCGTCGGGATCGTCACGGCCGTCCACCCCTACGGCTGGGGCCTGGCCGCCGCCTCGCTGCTCCTGCTGCAGCTCGGCGCGTCGCTGGCCGTGTTCCGCATGCTCAGGGTGCTCTTCGGCGAGCGCGCGGCCGTCCTGCTCCCGCTGGCGTTCTACCTGATCACGCCGATGGCCTTCACCGCCTCGTGGTGGTGGGCGGCGGGCCTGCAGGCGCTCCCGCTGCAGATCGCCGTCGCGATGGCGCTGGGCAGCCACGTCCTCTACCTGCGCGACGGCAGGTTCTCGCACGTCCTCGCGGCGGCCGGGTGGACCCTTCTCGGGCTCCTGTCGTTCCAGCTGAAGGCCACCGTCGCGATCCCGCTGCTGCTGCTGCTGGTCACGGTCCTCTACTTCCCCGAGCGGCCCCGCTCGCGGGTCCTCACCCGGCACGCGCGGGCCTGGGGGGTGTACGCCGGGCTGATCGCCGTCTACTCGGTCTACGTGCTCACCAAGCTCGGCGAGCTGCAGCAGTCGGCCAGGCTCCCCACGCCCGCCGAGGGGACGACGTTCGTCGCGCGGTTCTTCGGCGTCACCATGCCGACCTCCATCATCGGCGGTCCCGGCTGGTGGAGGGGAGAGCTGTCCGACCCCCCGGTCGCGGTGATCGCGCTCGCCTGGGCCGTCATCGTCGCCGCCATGGTGATCACCCTCCTCTGGCGGCGGGGGGCGTGGCGGGCCTGGACGATCCTGTTCCTGACCCCCGCGGTGCTGATGGTCCCGGTCTTCCTGGGACGCGGCCACCTGTTCTTCTCGGCGCAGGACACCCGCTACCTGGCCGACAGCGCCCTGGTCGTGACGCTCGCGCTCGGCCTCGCGACGCTTCCGCTGCTCGGCGAGAAGCGCCCCTACCGCCGCCGTGTCCCCCGGGGCCGGTCCGTCCGCGTGGCGGTGGGCGCGTCGGCCTGTGCCTTCCTGGCCTTCTCCGTCGTGTCGGTCGAGGGCTTCGTCGCCGGGCAGGAGGGCCACCGCGCCAGGACCGAGCGGTATCTGGAGTCCGTACGGGCCACCCTCGCCTCGGCGCCCGAGACGACCGACCTCTACCCGCACTTCCTCCCCGAGGACCTGATGTGGCTCTCCTTTGGCGAGGAGAACCTCAGCTCGCACCTGCTGAGCCCGCTGGCGCCGCCCGGCCTGGCCGCCCTCATGCGCCACCCGAGGCCGGCCGCGAGCCCGCGGGTCATCGACCCCCGGGGCGCGCTGGCCCCCGCCGGAGTCTTCGGCGGGTACGCCGTGCCCGAGTCCGGCGAGTGCTTCCCCCGCGCCGGTGGCGTCGTCACGATCCCGTTGCGGCACCGGGCCGAGACGGAGACGGAGACGCTCAGCCTCTCCTACGTCCGCGCGGAGGAGACCGCGGCCTACGTGCGGGTCGGCCCGGAGGAGACCGAGGTCGTCTTCGGCAGGGGAGCGGGGAAGATCTTCCTGCCGGTGAGCGCCGCCGCGCCCTCGATCCAGATCGAGATCCTGTCCCCCGACGCGGAGCTGTGCGTCACCCTCGCCGCCCTCGGCGGCGTCGTTCCCGCGAAGTGAGACCCGCGCATCTCCGCCGGGGACGGGCCGTCGCCGATCGGGACGGCTCGCACGCGGCAGGGTGACAGGATCGCCTACGCCCCCGGGCCGGACGTCCCGGCCAGCTCGCGGACGCCTTTCAGCAGCCTGTCCACGTCCGACTCGTCGGTGTACGGCGCGATTCCGGCCCGGAGGGCGCCGGCGTCGCCGAGGCCCAGGCGCCGGGAGCACTCCAGCGCGTAGAAGCTGCTCGCGGGAGCGTTGACGCCGCGCTCGGCCAGGAAGCGGTAGGCGTCGGCGGGCCTGACGCGGTCGACGGAGAACAGCGTCGTGGGGGTACGGCGGCGCGACGCCGCGCCGTGGAAGGTCACCCCGGCGATCTCGGCCAGACCGGCGTCGAGCCGGTCGAGCATCGCCCGCTCGTGCTCCTCCAGCGCGGCCATCGAGCGGGCCAGGCGTTCGCGCCGGGTCCCCTCGCCGGGCATGAGAGCGGAGAGGAAGTCGACCGCCGCCGTCGTGCCGGCGAGCAGCTCGTACGGCAGCGTGCCCAGCTCGAAGCGCTCGGGCACCGCGTCGCTGGAGGGGAGCAGCTTGTCGGGGTGGACGGTCTCCAGCAGGCCGGGGTCGGCGGCGAGCACCCCCAGGTGCGGGCCGAGGAACTTGTACGGCGAGCAGGCGTAGAAGTCGGCGCCCAGCCGCCCGACGTCGACCAGGCTGTGCGGCGTCAGGTGCACGCCGTCGACGTAGAGCAGCGCCCCGGCCTCGTGCACCCGCTCGGCGATCGCCGGGACGTCCGGGCGGGTGCCCAGCAGGTTCGACGCGGCCGTGACGGCCACCAGCCGGGTGCGCCCGGTGAGCAGGCTCGCGATCGCGTCGACGGCCAGCTCGCCGCTCGCCGGGTCGAAGTCGGCCCGGCGCACCGTGACCCCGCGCGCCTCGGCGGCCTGGACCCAGGGCCGGATGTTCGCGTCGTGGTCCAGGGTGGTGACCACGACCTCGTCACCGGGGTGCCACTCCCTGGCGAGCGCGCGGGCCATGTCGTAGGTGAGCTGCGTCATGCTGCGGCCGAACACGATGCCGCCCGGCGTACCGCCGAGCAGGTCGGCCATCGCCCGGCGCGCCCCGGTCACGATCCCGTCGGCGCGACGCTCGGCGGCGGTCTCGACCCCCCGGTTGGAGACGGCGGACCGCAGCGCGCCGGCCACGGCCTCCGCGACCGGCTCGGGCACCTGCGAGCCCCCCGGCCCGTCGAAGTGCGCCGCACCCTCGTGCAACGCGGGAAAGTGCGCCCGTACAGCCGCCACGTCGTATGCCATGAAACCTCCCAGGTCACTCTCGACCCTACGGATGCGTCCCGTTCTCCGCCGAAGCGGGGCACGGAAACCGGGCACGTCACATCATTCGCCCCGGTAGGCGGCCGGGCGCTTCTCGCGGAAGGCGCGGGAGCCCTCCTTGGCGTCCTCGGAGCCGATGACCGGCCAGCCGATGGCGTCGGAGACCTTCAGCGCCTCGGCCTCGGGCAGGCCCAGGGTCTCGCGGTAGGCGCGGAGGATGGCCTGGATGGCGAGGGGGCCGCACTCGGCGATCTGGGCGGCGATCTCCAGGGCGGTCGTCAGCGCCTGGCCGTCGGGGACGACCCGGTTGACCAGGCCCATGGACAGCGCCTCCCGCGCGGTGACGGCGCGGCCGGTGAGCAGGATGTCCATGGCGAAGGCGTACGGGATCTGGCGGGGCAGGCGGATCGCGGAGCCGCCCATGGGGAAGAGGGCGCGGCGGGCCTCGAACAGGCCGAGGGTGGCGGACTCGGCGACCACCCGCATGTCGGTGCCGACGAGCAGCTCGGTGCCCCCGGCCACGGCGTACCCCTCGACCGCGCAGACGATCGGCTTCGTCGGCAGCGCGCCGGAGTCGCGGAGCAGGCCCTTCCAGTGGAAGTCGGGGATGGCCGCGGCCCGCTCCCTGACCCGGGCGTCCTGTGACGGGCTGCCCATGGCCTTCAGGTCGGCGCCCGCGCAGAACGTCCCGTGCGCGCCGGTCAGCACGGCGACGCGGACCTCGGGCTCCTCCGAGACGTACGCCCAGGCGTCGGCCAGGCCGACCAGCATGTCGGTGGAGAGCGCGTTCCTCGCCTCGGGCCGGTCCATGGTGACGACCACGACGTGACCGTCGCGCTCGACCCGGCAGTGCGGCGTGCTGATCGGCAGGAGTTCCACGGGACGACCTCCGTTGATTCACCAGGTGCTGATGGGAAATTCTGGATGCGTATCGTTCCCGCGCGGCCTCTGGCCGCCCGGGGGTGGGACCGGGGTTCCGGCAACCTCGGGCGGGGCACCGCCCGGGGTGGGACCGGGGTTCCGGCACCGCCGGGCGAGACGCCTCCCGGGGACGCCGGTCCCGTATCGAAAGGGCGGGGCCCGTGCTCAGTCAAGCGCTTGCTAGGCGTACCTCGCAGGGTTAGTCTGCCCATGCGTACAAGAACAGATTCTTGTTCTAAATACCCCGTTCCGCCAGGGCTTGTCGCGATAAAGAGAACGTGATTCACTCCGGCGTGCCGGGGCCTTTCCACCGAGAGGATTTCCGATGGGTACGCTCGGTTTCTGGAGATTGGCACAGGCGGACCCCGAGTGGGTGGCCGCCGTCGACCCGGACGGCACCGAACACCGCGCCGGCGACCTGCTCGCCCGTGCCAACCGCCTCGTCCACGGCCTGAGGGAACTCGGCCTCAAGGCGGGCGACGGCATCTGCGGGCTCGTGCCCAACGGCTCCGACGGGCTCACCCTCTACCTCGCCGCCCTGCAGGCCGGCTGGTACTACACGCCGATCAACTGGCACCTCACCGGACCCGAGATCGGCTACATCGTCGCCGACAGCGAGGCGCGCGCCTTCTTCGTCCACGAGCGCTACGCCGAGGAGGGCCTGCGCGGCGCCGCCGAGTCGGGCATTCCCGCCGAGCGCGTCTTCGCGTTCGGGCGGGTGGAAGGTGCGCGGCCCGTCTCCGAGCTGACTGAAGGGCAGTCGGACACCGCCCCCGCCGACCGTACGGCGGGCGCCACCATGCACTACACCTCCGGCACCACCGGCAAGCCCAAGGGTGTGCGCCGCCCGCTCAGCGGCCTGGACCCGGACGACGCCGCCGAGCTGATGTCGTTCCTGCTCACCCTGTTCGGCATCACCCCGGGCAAGGAGAACGTCCACCTGGTCACCTCGCCGAACTACCACACCGCCGTCACCCAGTTCGGGGGGACGGCCCTGCAGATGGGGCACACGCTCGTCTACATGGACAGGTGGGACGCCGAGGAGACGCTCCGGCTCTGCGAGAGGTACCGGGTCACCAACTCGCACATGGTCCCCACCCACTTCAAGCGCCTGCTCGCGCTCCCCGCCGACGTGCGGTCCAAGTACGACCTCTCCTCGCTTAGGTGGATGATCCACGCCGCCGCCCCCTGTCCGGTCCCCGTCAAGTGGGCCATGTTGGAGTGGTGGGGCGACTGCATCTACGAGTACTACGCGGCTACCGAGGGCGGCGGCACCCTCGCCACCCCGGAGGGCTGGCGGAGCCACCCCGGCACCGTCGGCACCGCCTGGCCGATCAGCGAGCTGCTCATCGTGGACGAGAACCTGGAGCCCGTCCCGACGGGGACTCCCGGCACCATCTACATGAAGATGATGGGTGTCCAGTTCGAGTACAAGGGCGACCCGGCGAAGACCGCGGCCAACCGGCTGCGCGACCACTTCACCGTCGGCGACATCGGCTACCTGGACGAGGAGGGCTACCTCTTCCTCTGCGACCGCAAGGCCGACATGATCATCTCCGGCGGGACCAACATCTACCCGGCCGAGATCGAGAACGAGCTGATGGTTCACCCCAAGATCGCCGATGTGGCCGTGTTCGGCATCCCCGACGAGGAGTGGGGCGAGCAGATCAAGGCCGTGGTCGAGCCCGCGGCCGGTGTCGTCCCCTCGCCTGAGCTGGCGGCCGAGCTCGTCGAGTCGCTGCGGGGCCGCCTGTCGAGGATGAAGTGGCCGAAATCCGTCGACTTCATCGCGGAGATGCCCCGCGAGCCCAACGGCAAGCTCCTCAAACGCAAGCTGCGTGACCCGTACTGGGAGGGACACGAACGTGCCATCTAGCGAAGACACCCGTTCGCCGCTGCGGGCGCGGCACGTGCTGGAGTTCCCCGGCGGATACACGCGCACGACGGGACCGGTGATCGGGCGCTTCCTCACCGAGCTGCGGGACGGGCGGCTCGTCGGGGTCCGCACGGCGGGCGGGCGCACGCTGGTGCCGCCGCTGGAGTACGACCCGGAGACCGGCGACGCCGTGACCGGCGAGTTCGTCGAGGTCGGCCCGGCCGGCACCGTGGAGAGCTGGGCGTGGGTGACCACCCCGAGGAAGAACCACCCGCTGGACCGGCCGTTCGCCTGGGCCCTGATCCGGCTGGACGGCGCCGACACCTCGCTGGTGCACGCGGTGGACGCCGGCGACGTCAGGGCGATGCGTCCCGGGCTGCGGGTGCGCCCGCGCTGGCGGGCCGGGCGCACCGGGCACATCACCGACATCGAGAGCTTCGTCCCCGAGGTCACCAGGATCGTCTCCGAGGTCGCCGTCGAGTACACCGTGACGCCCGGCCGGGCGCTGACCCGCTTCCTGGAGGGGGTCGCCGAGGGCGTCCTCATCGGCTGCAGGTGCGGCACCTGCCACAAGGTCTACGTGCCCTACCGGCTGTCCTGCCCCGAGTGCGGGGTGTCGATCACCGAGGAGGTGGTCGTCCCGGACACTGGCACGATCACCACCTTCGCCATCAACAACCTGCCCGACCCGCGGGCCCCCGAGGTGCCGTTCGTCTCGGCGTACATCCAGCTCGACGGCACCGACATCCCGATGATCGCCCTGGTCGGCGGGATCCCGGCCCACGAGGTGCGCCAGGGCATGCGGGTGCGGGCCGTGTGGGTGCCCGAGGAGGAGCGGACGATGTCCATGTCGAACATCAAGTGGTTCGCCCCCACCGGCGAGCCGGACGCGGAGCTGTAGATGCGGGAGATAGCGGTCGTCGCGTTCGCGCAGACCCGGCACAGCGCCGTCGACGAGGGACAGAGCGAGGCCGAGCTCATCCTGCCCCCGCTGGAGGAGGTGAGGGCCGCCACCGGGCTGCGGAAATTCGACTTCACCTGCTCGGGGTCGTGCGACTACCTGGCGGGCGCGCCGTTCTCGTTCGTCTCCGCGCTCGATGCGCTCGGCGCCTGGCCGCCGATCTCGGAGAGCCACGTCGAGATGGACGCGGCCTGGGCGCTGTACGAGGCCTGGGTCAGGCTCCAGCACGGCGACGTCGACTCGGCCCTGGTCTACGGCTTCGGCAAGTCGTCCCAGGGAGACCTGCGGGAGATCATGACGCTCCAGCTGGACCCGTACTACCTGGCGCCCCTCGGCCTGGACCAGGTCTCCTTCGCCGCGCTGCAGGCGTCGGCCACCGGGGCGGACCGGGCCGAGCTGGACGAGATCGTGCGGCGCAGCCGCGCCGACGGCCGGGCCAACCCCTACGCCCTCGACCTGCCGGACCCCACCCCGGATCCCACTGCGGAGGACGCGGAGGTCGCGCCGCTGCGGCCGTACGACATCGCCCCGATCACCGACGGCGCCGCCGCGGTGGTGCTGGCGGCCGGTGACCTGGCCAGGGAGCTGTGCGAACGCCCCGCGTGGATAACGGGGATCGCCCACCGGATAGAGCCGCACTACCTGGGCATGAGGGACCTCGCCCGGTCGGCCTCCGCCGCCGACGCCGCACGCGCGGCGGGGGCCGGCAAGGGTGACGTCGACGTGGCAGAGCTGCACGTCCAGTTCAGCCACGAGGAGATCGTCCTGCGCGAGGCGCTGGAGCTCGGCGAGGGCATGCGCGTCAACCCGAGCGGCGGCCCCCTCGCCGCGAACCCGGTCATGGCCACCGGCCTCATCAGGATCGGCGAGGCGGCCGGGCGCGTCATGAACGGCACCGCGGGCCGCGCCCTCGGGCACGCCACGAGCGGCCCCTGCCTCCAGCACAACCTCGTCACCGTGATGGAGGCATAGAGATGGAGCGAACCCGACGCAGCGAGCGGAGTGGATCGCGCGGCGGAGCAAGCGGTCCGCGTAGTGAGCGAGGAGCGGTGAGCGACCATAGGCAATGGAGCGAACCCGACGCAGCGAGCGGAGTGGATCGCGCGGCGGAGCAAGCGGTCCGCGTAGTGAGCGAGGAGCGGTGAGCGACCATAGGCAATGGAGCGAACCCGACGCAGCGAGCGGAGTGGATCGCGCGGCGGAGCAAGCGGTCCGCGTAGTGAGCGAGGAGCGGTGAGCGACCATGGGTAACCCCTGCGCTGTCATCGGTGTCGGCCAGACTCATTACACGACCAAGCGGCGCGACGTCTCCCTCGCCGGGCTGGTCCGCGAGGCGGCCCTGCGCGCGCTGGAGGACGCGGGCCTGACCTGGAAGGACATCGACGCGGTCGTCATCGGCAAGGCGCCCGACCTGTTCGAGGGCGTGATGATGCCCGAGGCCTACCTCGCCGACGCGCTGGGCGCCGCGGGCAAGCCGATGATGCGGGTGCACACCGCGGGCTCGGTCGGCGGGTCCACCGCGCTCGTCGGCGCCTCGCTGATCCAGGGCGGCGTGCACGACCGGGTGCTGGTGGTGGCGTTCGAGAAGCAGTCGGAGTCCAACGCGACCTGGGCCCTGTCCACCCACCTGCCGTTCAGCGCCTCGCTGGTCGTCGGCGCGGGCGGCTACTTCGCCCCGCACATCCGCGAGTACATCCGCCGCTCCGGCGCCCCTGAGCATGTCGGCCACCTGGTGGCCGTCAAGGACCGGCTCAACGCGCTGAAGAATCCGTACGCGCACCTCAAGATCCCCGGAATCGACCGGAAGATGGTCGAGTCGACCCCGATGCTCTGGGAGCCGATCCGCTACCTCGACACCTGCCCGTCCTCCGACGGCGCCTGCGCGATGGTGCTGGCCGCGGAGGACAAGCTCACCGGCGGCACCCCCGCCTGGGTCCTCGGCACCGCGATGCGCTCCGAGCCGATCTTCCGCGCGGGCCGCGACACCGTGAACCCGCAGGGCGGCAAGGACTGCGCGGCCGACGTCTACCGGCAGGCAGGGATCACCGACCCGCGCCGGGAGATCGACGTGGCGGAGGTGTACGTGCCCTTCTCCTGGTACGAGCCGATGTGGCTGGAGAACCTCGGCTTCGCCGCCGAGGGGGAGGGCTGGAAGCTCACCGAGTCCGGGGCCACCGCCCTGGACGGCGACATCCCGTGGAACGCCTCGGGCGGCGTGCTGTCGAGCAACCCGATCGGCGCCTCCGGGCTGATCCGGTTCGCCGAGGCGGCGCTCCAGGTGCGGGGGATGGCGGGGGAGCACCAGGTGGACGGCGCCAGGCGGGCCCTCGGGCACGCGTACGGGGGAGGCGCGCAGTTCTTCGCGATGTGGATGGTCGGCAGCGACAAACCCTGATCCCCCAGGAGGGGTGCGAATGGAGTTCAACCACGCGGATCTTTTCGAAGGGGTCGCCGACGCGGTCGGGCACCGCACGGCCGTCATCTGCGGCGACCGCCGCATGACCTACGCCGAGCTGGACGCGCACGCCAACCGGCTCGCCCACTTCCTCCAGGGCAGGGGCGTGCGCCCCGGGCAGCACGTCGGGATCCACCTGTACAACGGCATCGAGTACGTGGCAGGGCTGCTGGCCGCCCTCAAGATCCGGGCGGTGCCGGTCAACGTGAACTACCGCTACGTCGAGGCGGAGCTGCTCTACCTCTACCGGGACTCCGACATCGTGGCCCTGCTGTTCGACGTGGAGTTCGACGCCCGGGTGGCGGCCACCGCCCCGGACGCCCCCGCTCTGGAACACCTGATCGCGGTGGGGGGACCGTCCCAGGTCGAGGGCGCGGTGCCGTACGAGGAGGCGCTGGCCGGGCAGCCGGAGACGCGCGGGTTCCCCGAGCGGTCGGGCGACGACCTCTACATCATCTACACCGGCGGCACGACCGGCATGCCCAAGGGCGTGATGTGGCGCACCGAGGACCTGTTCTTCGCCTTCGGCGGCGGCAACCCCTACGGCGAGCCGCGCGCCACCCCGGGCGAGGTGGTCGAGGCGGCCGTCGCGGCAGGCGAGATGACCATGATGGCCGCGGCCCCGCTGATGCACGGCGCCGCCCAGATGGGCACCTTCATCACCTGGTGCATGGGCGGCACGATCGCGTACGTCCGCAAGTTCGACGCGGCCGACGTGCTGCGGACGATCGAGCGGGAGAAGGTCCTGACGCTCAACATCACCGGGGACGCGATGGCCCGCCCGCTGGTCGAGGAGATCGCCACCGGCGCCTACGACCTGTCCTCGCTGTTCGTGCTGAGCTCCACCGGCGCGATTCTCAGCGGTTCCGTGCGCGCGCGCCTGGAGGAACTGCTGCCCGGCAAGATGATCATCGACAGCTTCGGCTCCACCGAGTCCGGCTACACCGCCTCGGCGGTGCCCGGCTCCTCTCCGGAGTCCGGGCTGCGCTACCAGGCGAACCCCCAGGCCACCATGGCCGTGCTCAACGAGGCCCTCGAACCGGTCAAGCCCGGCTCGGACGAGCTGGGCACCGTGGCCAGGAGCGGGCGCATCGCCTCCGGCTACTACAAGGACGAGGCCAAGACGGCCCGTACCTTCGTGACGGACAAGGACGGGGTCCGCTGGCTGCTCACCGGCGACATGGCCAAGGTCGAGGAGGACGGCACCATCGCGATCTTCGGCCGGGGTTCCGCCTGCATCAACACCGGCGGGGAGAAGGTCTTCCCCGAGGAGGTCGAGGCGGTGCTCAAGGGCCACCCGGCGGTCTTCGACGCGGTCGTGACCGGCATCCCGGACGAGCGCTGGGGCAACCGGGTGGCGGCGGTGATCGAGCCGCGCCCCGGCACGGCACCGACGGCCGAGGAACTGGAGGCCCACTGCCGGGGGAGGATCTCCGGCTACAAGGTGCCCAGGACCTTCGCCTTCGTCGACCAGATGGTCCGCTCCCCGGCGGGCAAGGCCGACTACCGCTGGGCCAGGACGACCGCCGAGGCCGCCCGTTCCTGAACGCCCTTCCTGGTTCTTGCCGGTGTCGTCCGGCGGGCCGATCCGGCCCGCCGGGGGTCACACCAGGGGCAGGTGCGGGCCGGTGCCGTCCGGGACGCGGGGCGGCGGGGTGGAGGCCAGTTTGGTGATCCGGATCCGCCAGGCCTCGGGGCCCTTGTCGAGATAGTCCCAGCCGTAGCCGCCAGGGTGCTCGGCGTCGAACTCGTCGCGCAGGTGCCGGGGATCGTGGTTGTTGACCAGCACTAAGGAGTCGCCGACGGCGAGGGCCTCGTAGGTCGCGAAGATCGTCGGATGCTTGTCGGGCTTGCGTAGGGGGCGTACGTCAAGTTCCTGGTCGTTCATGGGTTTCCTCTCGTCCCCCCTATTTATACAACTGTGTTTTGTATAAACTCAAGCCCATGACCTACGTGATCGGAGAGCCGTGTGTGGACGTGATGGACCGGGCCTGCGTGGAGGAGTGCCCGGTGGACTGCATCTACGAGGGCGCGCGCAGCCTCTACATTCATCCCGACGAATGCGTCGACTGCGGCGCGTGCGAACCCGTGTGCCCGGTGGAGGCGATCTACTACGAGGATGACCTGCCCGGGGTGCTGCGGCCCTACCTGGCGGACAACGCGAGGTTCTTCGCCGAACCGCTGCCGGGCCGGCCCGAGCCGTTGTCGTCCCCCGGAGGCGCGGCCAAAATCGGCCCGCTCGGAGTCGACACGCCCCTCGTCGCGGCACTCCCGCGGCAGAGCTCGTGACCGCGACGCAGGCGCTCGCCATCGGTGCCGCCGTGACGTTCGTCTGGCTCGGCATGGTGCTGGCGATCTCCTTCCTGGAGGCACCGCTGAAGTTCCGTGCTCCCGGCGTGACCACGAAGATCGGGCTCGGCATCGGGCGGCTGGTCTTCCGCGCCCTCAACATGGTCGAGGCCGTCCTCGCCACCGTGCTCCTGAGCGTGATGGCCGTCGAGACCGTCGCCTCCGGCCTCCCACCGGCCGGCGCCGTCACCCCGGCGGCGGTCGCGGTCGTGACCCTGGTCGTGCAACTGGCGGTGGTACGGCCACGACTGGCGCGCCGATCCGACCGCGTCCTCGCCGGGCGGGACGCGCCGCGCTCGAAGGGCCACCACGCCTACGTCGCCCTGGAGGTGGTCAAGGTCGTCGCCCTGGTCGTCACCGGGGTCATGCTCCTGGCGAGCTGAACACCTCCGGCGTACGGTCCGGAAGGGCCCGGCGGGGGAGGTCGCGTGGTCCGGTGAGGTGTGAACCGCCCGGGTGGTCGATCCGTTCCTGAGGTGTGATGCGTTTTCTGCGGACCGCCGTCCTGCTCCCGCTCCTCCTCGTGATCGGCTGCTCAGGGAACGGCACCACCGCCACCGTCGAGACCACCGCGCCCGCTGTGGAACGGCCGGGTGCCGTCGTCGTCCGGTACGTCAGCTGCGGCGGAATGACGTGCGAGGGCGGGGACAGCATGAGCGTCACCGCCGACGGGCGGGCCGTCTCGCTGCGCGACGCGGAACTCGTCGTCGTCCCGCTCCCGGAGGCCGAACTGCGCGATCTGCGGGCCGGGCTCGTCGAATCCCTGGCCGGGCGGGAGGGCACGCTCGACCGTACGGGAGGGGCCACCGACCAGCCCTTCGCCGTCGTCACCGTGGTCGACTCCGGCGGGAAGACCCACGAGACCAGGCTGGAGGGGACGCCGCTGGCGGAGGACGCGCCGATCGTCGCCGCGACCGAGCGCCTCTCGAAGCTGACCGCCAGGATCCGCTCCACCGGCGCGCCCGATGTCACCGCGCCGATCACGGTGACGATGTACGAGGACCCGAGCGCCCGGCCCAGGCGGCAGGCGACCTGGCCCGAGGGCGTCACCACGCCGATCGAGGCCGGGACCGGCGGCAACTTCGGCACCCGGACCTACCGGGGAGGCGAGGCGACGACACTGCGCGCCGCCCTGGGCAAGGCGGGGGACAACGTGACGGTGGTCGCCGGGGGCAAGACCCTGATCGCCCGCTGGGTGGCGGTGCTCCCGTGATTTCACGTGAAACCCGAGCATCGTCCTCGTAACGCGACGGGTCGTTCGATTGCATGAGTTGTATTAACGGGCGAACAGGTGCCGGACACCCGGGGGGCGGCCCCTGGTCACGCACCACCGCCTGCGGGGAGTGTGAGCGCGACGGCACGGGAGGCTGGTCGCCGTGCCGCCGCGCCGCTCATGGAGCCGCGGTCGGCTCAGTGCAGTGCTCGCCGAGCTGTTCGGCGATCTGGCGTGTGACCTGCGGCACGTCGTCGACCCGAGCGTGCTCGGCGGGCTCCTTCACATGTACGGCGCCCCACGTGAAGAACTCGCCCTTATGGTCGGTCCACCCGGTCAGCCTGGTGCCGATCAGGAGGTCTACCTGCTGCATGTCGTCCCACAGGTCGGCGGCGCTGTCCGCGCAGACGATGCGGCACTGGGCCGGGTCGGTGCACTCCCATGCCTCGAACCGGCGAAAACGCAAGCTCCAGCTGACCCACCAGGTGGGTGCGTATCGCTGCACCTGCTTGGCGGCGCGTGCCGCGTCGGCGTCAGCGCGGGACAACATGGTCGGCCGTAAGGATGTCGGCGAGCAGCGGCAGCTCGCTTCCCAGCACGCCGGCGGCGGGGCGGGCGCGCAGGATCGCGTAGTGCTCGGCGAGCTGCTCGGCGGCGGCGGGCAGCGTCAGCTCGGAACTGAGCAAGGGTGCGCCGGAGTCGCTGAGCTCGGGGCCGGTCCACCAGAACTTCTCGCCGTCGGTGTAGGCCAGGAGTCCGAGGAAGACGGACACGATGGCGTTGCCGGAGCGCAGCTCGTGGATATCGGCCTTGATGCCGTAGACGTCGTCCAGGATGGCGGCCAAGTCCTCGGCACGCCGCAGGGCGGGCGACGGTTCGGTGACGGGTTGCGCGGCGGCGTACGCCTGGGAAGGGGACACACCGCCGCGCCTGCTCGCGGGGTCGCCCTGCGGGGTCGCGTTCATGCCGCTGCCTCCCACCGATAGGGCTGGTGCTGTCGGAGTGGAGGGGTATCCGGGGAGTGGTTCCTGCCAAGGGCGACGGCGAATTCCGGCCGAAGGATCTGGTGCTGGTGGTCGGGAGGGTCCGGCAGCAAGGTGAGCAGCGGCAGGGTGGTTGGTTCCCGGCCCGTGTTCAGAGGTGGGGCGCTGCGCTCGCGCGTGCGAGCCGCGACGCGGGCCCGGCGGCGGGCGAGAGAGTCGCGAGCGAGCGCCAGGCGGACCGCGCGACTCTCCCGCGTCTCGACCGGCCGGGGCGGGCGGGCAGTGGGCATTGTCGGGCGGCGAGTGTCGGTGCGTCCGGTGGGCCGGGCACGCGTCGGCGTCGCCTCGGGGGCGGCCTGGCGGGGCGCGGGCACCAGCGTCGGTTGCGCGGGCTCGAAGGCCGGCAGGGTACGGCCGAGGCCGAGTCGGCGGCGTGCGTCGAGGCGCTCGGCCATCAGCGCGCCGGACGGCTGCGCGTACTCGTGGTCGACGCGTTGGCCGGGGCAGCCGTGGGCGTAGGGAGCGTGCCCGCAGTCGGCGCACCCCATCGGCAGGGGCGGGGTCTCAGCGAAGCAGCCACAGGGTCTCGCTGTAGTTCGGTCAAGAACCGGAGCATTAAGGTTGTTCACGGGTCAGGACACCATTTCCTGATCAAGGAGCCCGTCCTGGCGCGCAATGCCGTGGGCGGGCTCCGTCTTTTCACGGTGACCCCATGAGAACGCTGCGTGGTCGCTTTACAACAGGGGATACTTTGGATGAGGGCGGATATCCCCCTCGTATCCCCTGTGCCCTTGAGGTGCGCACATGAATGATCTTCCTGTGTGGGCCGTTCGGTTGCGCAACGAGCGACAGTCGCGTAACTGGTCCTTGAAGGACGTGGCTCGGCAGTTGATTGATACGGCGAGCGGTCGTATTCGGGCACATATGCCGACCTGTGAATCGTTGACCCGAATGGTTCGCGCATGGGAGACCGGTAAGCATCGACCGAGTGAGCCCTATCCTCTGCTGCTCGCCCAGATCTTCGAGGTCGCCGAGGGGGAGTTGTTCGCCGATCTGCCGAATGTCGCCGAATTGGCGAAAGCGTCCGAGGGTAACCTCATGTGGAAGGCGTCAGATGGAGGCGACGACGACATGGAACGCCGACGACTTTTGCGGCTTGCCGCCGCCAGTGCCGGGATCGGGATATTCGGTGCTTCAGGTGAGCCGGTTCGCCAGCTTCTCGACCTGTCCATCGACCATGGCTTCCGAAGCGGCGAGGAGTGGGAGATGTCCGCCGCCGACCACTTGTACGCGCTTCGCACCCGGCCCCCCGCGCAGGTGGCGGCCGATCTCGTCATCGATCTGCTCACGGTACGGCGGCAGATGGAGGCGTCGTCTCCAGCCGAGGTGACCGAACTGCAGCGGACCCTGGCCATGCTGGCCGGCATCCACGCCAACGCGTTGACCCGCCTGGGTGACCATGGGGCCGCCGTCCGCTGGTGGCGTACCGGACGGAGCGCGGCCGACGCCTCCGGGGACCGGGAGGTGCGCCTCCTGGTCCGCTCTGAGGAGGCGGGGCACGGGCTCTACGGGCAGCGTGCTCCGGAGACGGTCATGCGCCTCGTCGGCAACGCGGAGCAGGTCGCCGGCGGCACCTCCGTCGACTTGCTGACCACCCGGGCGAAAGCCCTCTCCCTGCTTGGCAAACACACGGAGGCATATCAGACGTTGGATGCGCTTGTCGGCCTGACGGAGAAGGGAGGCCGCGGGGATTCGCTCGGCTTCTGGAAAGAGGATCAGATCTACTTCGCGCAGAGCTGGATTTATGCCGGCGCGGGAGATGAGACCAGGGCGGGCGTGGCCCGGGAGAACGTGCTCAGACTGACCAATGACTACCAGTACCAGGTCAATGTCGCTCTGCATGAAGCGCTCTGTACGGTCGTCCAAGGCGCCGTTGATGAGGGAGTTCGTCGGGCGGCGGCGGTGATAGACCCTCTCCCGGTCGCCTACCGCAGCAACCACATCATCGAGACCGCGCGAATGCTGCTGCGCGCCATCCCGCTCGATCAGCAGCACCGCCTGGCCATCGGCGAGCTTCGTGAAGTGCCGGCCATCGAGGCCGCGACGTAGTTTCGGGCCGCCGGAGTGCAACGCTTCGTCCACCACCTGCTGGACGAAGCGTTACTTCTTCCAGCGGGTACGAGGCTGGGCGACGCCTCAGGGGTCAGCACACGGCCGTCGCTGTGATTCACATCGGCCGAGCGCTGGAACTACGCCGACAGACCAGCCTGCGCAGCCTCGCCCTGGATCAAGCCGGACTCGCCCAGGCGCACCTGCCGTCATCCAGAGGCTGACCGACTCATGGAACTCTGCCCCTGTCGAAGGCCGAGTCAACCACACCATTATGTGGAGTCTGTTTCGTCAGGCCGCGCCGATCGTCGCGGTCAGTCGGGTGCCGGATCTCCGAACAGGACGACCTTGCTGACAATGGGATCGAAGCCGAGGACCGGTTGTTCTTGGCTTCCGCCTTCCGAGGTCATCAGCACCGGCTTGCCGAGTTCGCTCCCGATCGCCCGCAGGAAGTCGCAGAGTGTGTCGACCCCTTCTTGACCTTGCAGTTCACGAAGGTCGATATCGAAGTCAATCTCGGTCTCCGAGATGAGCCGGAAGATCGCGAGCACGCCCGGAACAGGCCAGACTCGCAGCGACACCGTCTCAGCCTCGGGTGGACGCGCAAGCACTTCGGCTGCGATAGGCAGCGGCAGCACCGTGTCGCCTTGCGAGTACTGCCACTGCCATCCACGCGTTCTAAGTAGGTCCAGGACGGTCTGCCAGTCCTCGATGGTGGCGTTCGGGACAAGGAGGTCCGGCAATGCGCCCATCAAGTCGGGATCGAAGAATTCCCTGACCTCTTCCCATCGGAGATCCGTCATACCGTCATGCTGCCTGGTCGCGGAGCTTGCCGCAGCTTGATTACGTCGGCTTCTAGTTGACAGCGATGACCGGAAGCAGCGTCGCCTGGGCCGGAATGTCGATCTGTCGCGGGGTCGCACCGGATGGCGTGGGGGCGTCGGTGAGACGTTCCAGAAGCTGGTCAAGGATGGCCGTCGATCGCGGCCCGCTCGTCGTCGGCGGGTGGAATGGCGGCGAGCATGCACTGCAGATTGTCGGCCCCCAGCATTAGATCCTTGGAGGAGTCCTTCGGGGTGTAGAGGTTGCACTTGGCGCAGGTCATCCGGTGCGGGCACTGCTCGAAGAAGGCGTAGCCGCAGAACCCGTGTCCCAGGTCGTAGTACTGCCACGACTCTCCCACGGTCGCGGCGGCGTTCTGAGCGGGATCGGCGGGGCATGCACGTAGCGGATCGGCCAGGGCAGAGGTGGGAGACGGCTGTGTCGTGCCTGCCCCGGTCGGTTGGTCTCTGGCTAGGAAAGCGCTTACCTTAGGAGGATGGTCCGGCGTGGCAGGATCCGTTGAGGAAAGGCTTTCGTTTTGATCCACTCAATCGACCCCAGGACCGGCGAGTCCGTCGGGAATCCCTTCCCGCTGACCTCGGACGACGAGGTGGACGCGATCGTCGGGGCGGCTCTCGCGGCCGGCACCGCCTGGCGTACGGCGGACCGGGCGGCGGCGCTGGAGGCGGTCGCGGCGGCGCTGGAGGCGAACGTCGAGGAGCTCTGGCGGGCGGCCGACGCGGAGACCGCGCTCGGGGAGACCCGGCTGCGCGGGGAGGTGGGGCGGGCCGCCGGGCAGTTCCGGCTCTTCGCCCAGGTGCTGCGCGACGGCGGGCACGTGGAGGCGGTGATCGACCACGCGACGGCCCAGCCGCCGGTCCCCGACCTGCGGCGGATGAACCACCCGCTGCCCGGCGTGGCCGGGGTCTTCGCGGCGAGCAACTTCCCGTTCGCCTTCTCGGTCGCGGGCGGCGACACGGCCTCGGCGCTGGCCGCCGGATGCCCGGTGGTGGTCAAGGCTCACGACGGGCATCCGGCCACGTCGGAGCTGTCGTGGCAGATCATCCGGCGCGCCCTGCCCGACCCGGACCTGCTCGGCCTGGTCCGCGGGCTCGACGCGGGGAAGCGGCTGGCCACGCACCCGTCCGTGGCGGCCGTCGGGTTCACCGGCTCCATCCCCGGGGGCAAGGCCATCCAGGCGCTCATCGCCGAGCGTCCCGACCCCATCCCGTTCTACGGCGAGCTGGGCAGCGTCAACCCCGTCGTCGTGCTGCCCTCGGCCGCCCGCGACGGCCTCGCCCAGGGCTTCGCCGCATCGCTCACCCTCGGCACCGGCCAGTTCTGCACCAACCCCGGGCTGGTGTTCGTCCCCGACGACGCCGAACTCCTGGTCTCCGTCTCCGAGGCGGTCTCCGAGACCGTGGGCGGGCCGATGCTCACCGAGCGGATGCAGGGCGGCTACCTGCGCGGGCTGGCCAGGCTCGGCAAGCTCACCCCCCTCGCCGAGGGGCAGCCGGGCGAGGGGGCGTTCGCGGTGACCCCGCAGGTGTTCGTCACCGACCTGGCGACGTTCGCCGCGGACCTGCCCGATCTCGTGGAGGAGTGCTTCGGCCCGGCCGCCCTCGTGGTCGTCTACAACGACCCCGCGGACCTGCCTCCCGTACTGGAGAGGCTGGACGGCTCGCTGACCGCGACGATCCACGCGACCGACCCCGCCGAGGCGCGCGGGAGCGCGGAAGTGCTGCTCAAGAAGGCGGGGCGGCTGATCTGGAACGGCTGGCCGACCGGGGTGGCGGTCCGCTGGGCCATGCACCACGGCGGTCCCTGGCCCGCCAGCACGGCCGCCGCCCACACCTCGGTCGGCGCCGCCGCGATTCGCAGGTGGCTGGTGCCGACCGCCTACCAGGACTGGCCGGCCGAGCTCCTGCCGCCCGAGCTGCGCGACGACAACCCGCTTGGCATCCCGCGCCGGGTCGACGGGGTCCTCGCCGAGGGACGTGCCTGACGTTCCCGGAGGCAGGGAGCCCACGGGCCGCGAGAAGGCGACCGTCCTTCGGCCCGCACACCGTCACGGTGCCCGTCTGACACGCGGGAGGACCTGAGGGCCAGGCTCGGCACGGCGGCCCCGGACGGCTCGTGAACGACGAGCCGTCCGGGGCCGCCGTGTCCCGCCGCGTGTCCTCAGCGGATCTCGCCCACGCCCGCGTGCCGGGAGACCGAACGGTCCACCGCCTGGGCCGGGTCGATCCCGGTGTGCAGGGTCGGGGTCCAGCCCGCGTCCGCGCCGAGGTCGGGGTCGTTGTCGGCGTTGTGGACGGCGACGAGGTCGACGGGGGCGACCCGGCCGCCGACGCGGAGCAGGTTCCCCCGCGCGGTGAGGGCGGTACCGCCCCAGTTGTAGAGGAGGTCCGCCGGGTCGACCGCCCGGCCCAGCCGGAAGAAGTTGTTCTCGGCGAAGATCTGCGACTGCACGCCCACGCCGAGGGCGTACTGGAAGGCGGAGGCGTCGGGGATCTCGTAGTAGTTGTTGTAGACGTGCACCTGGCCGAAGCGCACGCGCGGGAGCCGCTGCAGCACGTTGTCGAAGTGGTTGTGGTGGACGGTGACGTTCAGCTTGCCCGTGTCGTTCGCCGGGTTGTTGGTGGAGCCGATCAGCATCGTCTTGTCGTGGCCGGAGAACCGGTTCCAGGAGGCCGTGACGAAGTTGGCGGCGTGGGTGATGTCGAGCTGCCCGTCGTGCACCTGGTAGGGCCTGCCGAAGTACCGCGGCTGCTCCGAGTCCGGGTTGTCGCCGTCGGTGAAGGTGTTGTGGTCCACCCACACGTGCGTCGAGCCGGTCACCGAGATGTTGTCGTAGAGGGAGTTCCAGTTGCCCTCGGCGCCGTCGGTCGGGGTCCACTTCGGGAAGCAGTCGGCGGTGTCCTCGAAGAGGATGTTGCGGATGATGACGTTGTCGACCTTGTCGACGTGCAGGTTGACGCCGCGGATCCGCGCGTTCCCGCCGAGGCCGACGATGGTGGTGTCGGAGCCGACCTTGAGCCTGATGTGGGCGGTCTGCCTGGCGGCCGAGGCGACGCGCGCGTCCTCCAGCGGGCCGGAGGGGTCGGTCTCCCTGCCCCACACCGCGGGGTCGTACGTGGCGAGGTAGGCCTCCAGGGTGTAGCCGCCGGTCGCGTAGTCGGCGCAGGTCCTGTCGGTGTCGACCGTCCCCTTCACATAGATGATCTTCGGTGAGGGGGCGGCGAGCGCGGTGGCCAGCTCGGTGCGGGTGGAGACGGTGTGCACGTTCGACGCGGGCGCGGCGACGCCACCGGTGGTGCCGGGGCCCTCGGCGGCCCAGCCGTCGTTCGCGGGCAGGGTCCGGCGGCCCAGGTCCGGCCTGTGCCCGGCGGGTTTCGGCGAGGTGGTCTCCGGGGTGCGGGCCCCGGCCCTCAGGGCGGCGGCGGACGCGGGCGGGGCGGCGAGGATCGCCAGGGACAGCAGGGCGGTGAGCGCGACGGCTCGTTTCACGGGAATTCCTCCGCGGGTCAGGTGGGAGGGAGGCTCCGTACGGCCCCCGAGAGCCTTCCGGATGGTGGAGGCGGGCGCGCCCAGGTCAGGGATGGACGCGCCCGCCTCGCTGTGACGGCTCGGCCGCCGTCGCGCCGCGTGTACGACGCCTGCGCTTCGGTCAGCCTGGCCGCGAACGTGTCCAGGAGGTTCCGGGGGCCGGGCCGCCGCCGGAGGGCGGCCGCCCCGTCCCGGGACGGCGCCCGCTCCAGGGCACCCGGAGTTCCGAGTAGAGCGCCAGCCGTTCCGCGCTCGTCGCCGTCACCTCGGCGATCCTGGGCAGCACCCGGCGCTCGTCGCCGATCTCCTGGAACACGTCAGGTATGGCCAGGGGCTCGGGCGCCCGCCGCACCGCGTCGAGGACGCGCATGAAACCGGCCGTCCTCTCCAGCGGTACGAGCAGGCCGGTGCCGTCGCGGATGTGCGCGACGAGGTTCTCCAGCAGGTCGGCCCTGGGGTGGACGACCGAGGTCCCGTCGAACTCGACCCGGTCCTCGGTGTAGGTCAGCCGGATCCGCCCGCTCTCGCCGTGCACGATCAGGTACGGCTCGTGCCGCCGGTCCGCGCACAGTGAGACCGCGACCGTCACGACCGTCCCGTCATCCATCCGCATCCGCGCGCACGAGGTGTCGTCCGCCTCGATCACATTGGCCCGGTAGAGCTCGACCTCGACGTCCTCGACCTCCGCGCCGGAGACGGCCAGCGCGGTCGCGGTCGCGTGTGCGAGCGGGTTGGTGAGGACGCCGTCCATCACGGGAACGCCGCCGGCCTCGCGCCTCCCGGCCCACGGCGTCCGGCCGTAGTAGGAGTAGGGGCGCTCCCAGGCGCCCGCCGCGCCGATCCCGGTGACCTGGCCGATCGCCCCTTCCGCGACCATCCGCCGGACGGCCGGGATCGCCTCCGAGCCCAGGCTCTGGAACCCCACCTGGCAGGCGAGCCCGGTCTCTCCGGCCACCGCGACGATCCGGAGGTAGTCCGCGTACGTGGCGGCGGGCGGCTTCTCCAGCAGCACGTGCGAGCCGGCGCGCAGCGCCTTCTCCGCCAGCTCGGCGTGGGTGTGGACGGGCGTGCACAGGATGGTCACCTCGGCGCCGGTGCGCCCGATCAGCCCGGCCAGGTCGCCGGAGAACTCCGCCCCCTCGGGCAGGTCGCCGACGGGCCGCACGTCGCACACCCCGGCCAGGTCCACCAGCCCGGCCTCGGCCAGCCGCCGGACGTTCGACAGGTGCCACCAGCCGTGCCCGTGCGCCCCGGCGAGCACCACGCGAACCGGTTCCATCACGCCACCTCCCATCGCGGTCCCGGACTCCGGTGTTCTGCAACCGGTTGCAAGAAACATTGAGGACATCTTCCGGCAACGTCAAGGGCCCAATTTTGTAAATCGCTCCTCATCTGCGGATTTTTCGATATTTCTGATAGCCAGGGGTGTGCAACCGATCCCGTACCGCTTCGCAAAGCATCTGATTCCGGCGTTGACAGTCACGCAACCGCTTGCACTAATGTGCTTCAGGGCCCCGGTGCCGGGTCAGGGCGAAGGAGCATGGTGGCAGCGACGATCAGGGACGTGGCGCGGGCGTCGGGAGTGCACGTCTCGACGGTGTCCCGCACCTTCTCGGCGCCGCATCTGGTGAACACCGAGACCCGCAACCGCGTGCTCGCGGTCGCCGAGGATCTCGGCTACCGCCCCAACCGTGCCGCGCGGGCCCTCACCACCGGCAGGACCCACAACATCGGCCTCATCGTCGCCGACATCTCCAACCCGTTCTTCCCACCGCTGATCAAGGCCGCCCAGGCGCACGCCAGGGCCCGCGACTACCACGTGTTCGTGGCCGACACCGACGAGGACCCGCAGGTCGAGGAGGAGCTGATCCAGACCCTCGCCAAGCAGGTCGACGGGGTCCTGCTCTGCAGCCCCCGGCTGTCCAACCGGGCCATCGAGCGCCTCCATGCCGACGTGCCGTTCGTGGTGGTCAACCGGCGGATGAAGGGCCTGCCGACGATACTGATGGACGTCGGCCAGGGCGCCCGCCTCGCGATCGAGCACCTGACCGGCCTCGGCCACCGCAGGATCGCCCTGCTCTCCGGGCCGAGCGGCTCGTGGACCAGCGGCGAGATGCGCGCCGCCGCGACCGCGATGGACGACGTCGAGCTGGTCATCCTCGGCCCGAACGCGCCCACTGAGCAGGGCGGCCTCGCCGTCGCCGGAGAGGTGGTCGCCTCCGGGGTGACGGGCGTGCTCGCCTACAACGACCTGGTGGCCATCGGGCTCATCGAGGGCCTGTACGAGCGCGGTGTGCGCGTCCCCGACGACATCAGCGTGGTCGGCGTCGACGACATCGTGTCAGGGCGGCTGAACCGGCCCAAGCTGACCACCGTGGCCATGCCCACCGCCGCCGCCGGGCGGATGGCGGTGGACCTGCTGCTGCAGTCGTTCGGCGACGGCGCCACCACTACCCTGGCCACCCTGGACACCAGCCTGGTCGTCCGTGAATCCACCGGAGAGGTGCGCACATGAGCTTCGGAACCACCCCGTCGGGCGAGCAGGTCGAGCGGCACGTGCTGTCGAACGGGCGGATGCGCGCCGCGATCCTCAGCTACGGGGCGATCCTGCAGTCGCTGGAGGTCTCCGGCGTCGACGTCGTCCTCGGCTACGACAACCTCGGCGACTACCTGACGCGCAGCCGCTACTTCGGCGCCGTGGTCGGCCGGTACGGCAACCGCATCGCGGGCGGGCGGTTCACCCTCGACGGGCGCGCCCACGAGCTGCCGGTCAACAACGGCCCCAACAGCCTGCACGGCGGGCCGCAGGGCTTCGACACCCGGGTCTGGCGGATCACCGGCGCCTCCGACACCGCCGTCACCCTGGAGTACGTGAGCCGGGACGGCGAGCAGGGCTACCCCGGCACGCTCACTGCGTCGGTCACCTACACGCTGACCGGCGACGCGATCCGGCTCGACTACCACGCGGTCACCGACGCGCCGACCGTGCTGAACCTCACCAACCACTCCTACTTCAACCTCGCCGGGGGCGGTGACATCCTCAAGCACGTGGTCCGCATCGACGCCGACCACTACCTGCCGGTCGACGCCACGCAGATCCCGACCGGGGAGCTCGCCCCGGTCACCGGCACCCCGTTCGACTTCACCTCGCCGTACGAGATCGGCGAGCGGATCGCCGACTCCCGGCTGGGGGGCGGCTACGACCACTGCTACGTCCTGCGCGGCGGCATCGAGGTCCGCGAGCCGGTCGGAGGGCTCACCATGGAGGTCACCACCACCGAGCCGGGCGTGCAGTTCTACACGGGCAACTTCCTGGACGGCGTCGCCACCGCGTACGAGAAGCACGCGGGCCTGTGCCTGGAGACCCAGCACTTCCCCGACTCGCCGAACCGGCCCGACTTCCCCTCGACGGTCCTGCGCCCCGGCGAGCGGTTCGCCTCCACCACCACCTACCGCTTCACCTGACGACCCCGGGGGAGGGCGCCGGGGCGTGACCCGCGCTCAGGCCGCTCAGGCCTTGGCCGTGGCGTGCTCGCCGCCGAGGGCCGCGACGGCCCCCAGGCCGAGATAGACGACACCGCTGGTGGCGTCCAGGCGGCGGCGGGCGCGGGCCGAGCGGCGCAGGCGGCCGGCCATGGCCGAGGCGAGCAGGGCGAAGGCGCCGTCGCTGGCCATGCCGAGCACCGTCCAGATCAGGCCGAGCAGCACGATCTGCGGGGCGATCGGCCCGGCCTCCGGATCGGCGAACTGCGGCAGGAAGGCGAGGAAGAAGATCGCGGTCTTCGGGTTGAGCACGTTGACCACGAAGCCCTCCCAGAACATCCGGGATCTGGTCGCGGTCCGCGGTTCGAAGGACTCCTCCCCGTTCGAGCGGGTCATGAGCTTGCGCACGCCCAGCCAGATCAGGTAGGCGGCGCCGAGATACTTCACGATCGTGAACCCGGTCGACGAGGCGGCGAGCAGGGCGCTGATGCCCAGGGCGGCGGCGGCCACGTGGACCAGCGAGCCGAGGTGGATGCCGAGCACCGACACCAGCCCGGCGGACCGGCCCTGGGCGACGCTGCGGGTCACGATGTAGAGCACCGCGGGCCCCGGGACGAGCAGCAGGGTGAGAGTCGCCGCGGCGAAGAGCGCGAGAGCGGGCAGGTCTGGCATGTCCGGATCATAGGGTCACCGGTTTCCCCGGCGCCTCGCATTTTCGCCGCCGGACGGCTCCCGCCCGCGGCAGGGCGTCTGTGCCGCTTCCGTGCCGCTTCCGTGCGGCGCGTGCGGCGTCCGTGCGGCGGCCGTGCCGCGTCCGTGCCGCTCAGGGCCCGGCCGGGCGTTCCGCCGTGGTCCGCAGAGCCGTCGCCGAGGTCAGGGCGGTCAGCAGGGCGGTGGTGGCCGGGGGGTCGGGGGGCTCGCCGTAGGTGGCGGCGTAGACGTGGCGGGTCGAGCGGGGAAGCTCGATCGTGTTGATCCTCGGGTGCCGGTGGGCGTGCAGGGCGAGCCCCGGCAGGGCGCTCACCCCGATCCCGGCGGCGACCAGGGCCTGGACGGCGACGATGTCGTCGGTGGTGAAGGCGATCTCCGGCTCGAAGCCGGCCCTGGCGCACAGCTCCAGCAGGTGGGTGCGGCACCGGTCGCAGCCACCGATCCACCGGGAGTCGCGGTAGGCGGTCAGCTCGCCGACCGGGCCGGAGGTGATCAGGTAGCTGGGGTCGTCCAGCAGGTGGAGCAGCCGGATCCCGTCGGCCTCGGGGGCGGTGTCGTCGTAGCGGAAGATGACCGCCACGTCCACGTAGCCGGCCTTGAGCATCCGCAGCGCGTCGGGCGGCTCCGTCTCGGTCAGCCGCAGCTCCAGGCCGGGGTGCCCCCCGGCGAGTACGGCGGCGGCCTCCGGCACGAACGTCCCCAGGGCGGAGGGGAAGGAGGCCAGCCTGACCCGGCCGGCACGCAGGCCCACGTGCGCCGACAGCTCCGCGGACGCGGAGTCGAGGCGGCCGATGATCTCGACGGCCCGCTCGGCGAGCAGTCGGCCGGCCTCGGTCAGCCGGATGCCCCGGCCGACCCGCTGGATCAGCTTGGCCCCGGTCTCGGCCTCGAGCTTCGCGAGGTGGTGGCTCACCGAGGGCTGGGAGTAGTGCAGCTCCCTCGCCGCCGCGGTCACCGAGCCGTGCCGGGACACCGAGGCGAGGACGCGAAGTCGCACGATATCGAGCATGTATTAACTTTATCTATGGTTGAGCGGGAAGATAGGCATTGGACGCTATGTATCTCCTCGCCGCATCCTTGAGGCATGACAACCTTGACGCTCACCCGCCCGGGCCTGGCCGAACTGGTCGCGGGGGTCCGAGACCTCGTCGACCCGTCCGCCGACGCTCGGACCACGGCCTTCGCCGTGGCCGGGCTGCTGCGTGAGAGGCTGCCGTCCCCCGAGATCCTCACCGAGGAGGAGCGCCTCGGCGACCCCGACCGCTATGTCGGCCACACCCTCCACGCCGAGGAGAACTTCTCGATCGTGGCCGTGGTCTGGCGGCCCGGACAGAAGACCGTGATCCACGACCACATCGCGTGGTGCGTGTTCGGCGTGCTGCAGGGCGTGGAGTACGAGACCCTCTACCGCGACCACGGCGACCACCTGACCGAGATCGGCAGGGCCGCCAACCAGACCGGTGACGTGAGCGGTTTCGCCCCGCCCGGTGACATCCACCGCGTCCACAACACGGGCGACGAGACGGCCATCTCGCTCCACATCTACGGGGCCGACCTCAGCGCCGCCCCCACCAGCGTCCGCCGCGTCTACGAGCTGCCCGTTCGCTGAACGGGTCGTTCCGCGCCCCGCCCGTCCGGTGAGGCGGGGACCACGGGTCCGGCTTCCCCATCGAGATCGAGCCGGGCCCACCCCCAACCACCCGCCGCGGCGTGGCCGTCGAGCCGCGCCGAACCCGCCGACGAGGCGTGCCATCAGAAGTTGGACACCACCGCGGTGAACACCTGGTCGATGCTTCCGGATTCGCGAGAGTCGTACGCGGCGGCGGCGGTCGCCTCGGAGATCTGCTTCAGCACGCCGAGGTCGGCGTCCTGGCCGTAGGCGATCGTGAACATCCGCACCGTCTCCTGGCCCGGTTCGGTACGCAGGCCGGGCAGCAGCTTCTCCAGGGAGAGGCTGTCGGGGTCCTCGTTCCTGCCGTCAGTCAGGAAGACCACCGCATTGATCGCGTCACCGTTCCGCAGCTCGCGCACCTGCTCGTGGGCCGCGAGCGCGGTGTCGTACAGGCCGGTGCCGCCGTCGGGGGTGAGGCCGTCGAGCCTGGCGCGCAGCCTCCCGCGCTGGGCGGCGTCGACGGCGGCCAGCGGGGCCAGTTCCAGGTGGTCCTTCGCGCCGTCGCGCTCGGTGGAGAACATCCACAGCCCGACCCTGTCGTGCGGGCCGAACTGGGGCAGCGCGTTGATCGCGGCCTGCCTGGCCAGGTCGAGCTTGCTCTTGCCGGTGCCGGGCACGGGGGCGCCCATCGAGCCGGAGACGTCGAGGACCAGGAGGACGTTCGCGGGTTTGCGCAGGTCGGCCCAGCCGGTGAGCATCTTGTCGAGCACGTTCGGGGCGGGCGGGTTCAGCGTGGTCCTCGGCTCGGCGGGCAGCAGCCCGTTCGCCTGGGTGATCAGCTTGCCCGCCTTGCCGTCGTGCGAGCGGAAGGCGAACTCGGCGAAGCGGGCCTGCTGCTCGGGAGCCCGGAGGTACGCGAGGAAGTCGGCCGCCACCGCCCGCTTGGCGTCGTCGACCCACGGGGCGGCCAGCACCGCGTACGGGTTGTCGGACATGAGCGTGCCCTCCTTGGGGTAGATCGCCGCCAGCGGCACCTTGGGCTTGGCGTGCCTGCCCAGCGTCGCGGGGTCACCGGTCGGGTTGCCCTGGTTGTAGTCCCAGACCGACTTCTCCTCCACGGCCACCGCGGAGATGTAGCTCAGGCCCGCGCCCGCGTCGTCGGCCCGCTGGAGGTTCGACAGGAACGTCAGCGTCGTGTCGCCGTAGTGCACGATCGAACGTTCCACGCCGCGCACGAAGTCCCTGACCTTCGCGTCGGCCACGTTCTTCTCCGTCAGGTCGCCGGACAGGCCGGTCGCCGCGAAGTAGGCGCCGACGGTGGCGTTCAGGCCGCTGGTGGAGAAGTTGGGGTTGGTCTTGCCCAGCTTGAACCGTCCCCATTCGGGGTGGCCGTACTTCGCCCACGACCCGGCGGACACGGCGAGCAGGTCGGACCAGCCGAGCTTCTTGCCCGGCCAGCCCAGCGCCTCGGCCATCGGCAGGGGCATCGCGACGACCAGCGGCGTCGTGGCGATCGACGGGTTGTCGGCGGCGACCAGGGAGGCGGAGTCGTTCGCCGAGGCGCGCTGCTGGAGCAGGGTGATCCAGCCGCTGCCGGCGGGCGACCACACGTCGGGGCGGGGGCCGTCCCGGCGCTCGTCCCAGCCCCTGGCCAGCGCCTGCATGGCGCCGCCGCTCGCCTTGGTCTCGACGACGACGTCGGCGCACCGCCCGCCCACCCGCCTGCCGTTGTAGCCGGAGGCGATCGTCCGCAGCAGTTCGGCCTTCTCCGACGAGGCGGCGACGGTCAGGGTGACGCCCCCCTCGCAGGCCTTGGGCTGTTCGGGCGCCCCGCGTGCCGCTTCGGCTCCGGGCGCGTTCGCGTCGACGAAGATCCGCAGGGCGACGATCAGGGCTCCGGCGAGAATGATCGCGACGATGAACGGGGCGAAGTTCCTCCGCCGTCGCTGCGGTTGCTGGTACAACCCTGCCTCCCGGGGAGATGTCTGTACCTGTCCGACGAACGACCCGCCCCGAGAGTTCTCCGCGACCGGGGTTCGTCGCGGGTGCCGGAACCGGCGTGCTCCGAGGCGCCCCCGCGGTCGGGTGAGCGTCACGGGTGAGCGCACGCCAAGGGCCCTCCCGGCGATCGCCGGGAGGGCCCGATCGTCAGACCTCGGGTGTCAGACCGCCGTGGAGCCGTACTCCTGCAGGAAGAGCGCCTCGGCGGTGGCGGTGCGGCGGAGCTCCTCGATGTTCACGCGCTCGTTGGGGGCGTGGATCGCCGCGTCGTCGTCCTCGGCGCCGAAGAGCAGGATCGTGGCGGCGGGGAACTGCCTGACGAAGGTGGAGACGAGCGGGATCGAGCCACCGGCGCCGACGTCGCGCGGGGGACGGCCGAAGGCCCGTTCCATCGCCCGGTTCAGCGCGGAGCGGGCCGCGCCGCCGGTGTCGGCCAGGTAGCCGGAGCCCATGGTGTAGTCGCCGACGTCGACCTGGACGCCCCAGGGGGCGACCTGCCGCAGGAAGTCGACGACGGCCTCGACGGTGGTCTTCGGGTCGCCGGCCGGGGGCACCCGCACGGTCACCCGGGCCCTGGCGACGGCCTGGACGGCGTTGATCGCGCCGGAGACCGTCGGCACGTCCAGACCGGTGACCGTGATCGCGTACGAGGCCCACAGGCGGTCGGCCAGCGAGCCGGAGCCGACCGTGGAGACGCCGTCGAGCACGCCCGCGGTGGCACGGAAGTCCTCCTCGGACGGGCCGGAGCCGAGGAAGCTGCCGCGCGGCAGGCCGGGGACGCGGATGTCGCCGTGGTCGTCGTGCAGGGCGGCCAGCATCCGGATCAGCGCCGCGAGGGCGTCGGGGGCGGCGCCGCCGAACGAGCCGCTGTGCAGCGACTCCTTGAGGGTGCGCACCTCGATGGTGAAGGCGCCCATGCCGCGCAGCGAGGTCGTCACCGCGGGGTCGCCCACCCGGGGGTTGCCGGTGTCGGCGACCACGATCGCGTCGGCGCGGAACAGCTCGGGGTTGTGCTCGACGAAGGATTCCAGGCGCTCGCCCGCGTACTCCTCCTGACCCTCGACGATGACCTTGACGCCGACCGGGAAACGCCCCCGGAAGGCGCGGAGCGCCGCGACGTGGGAGATGACGCCCGACTTGTCGTCGGCCGCGCCGCGACCGTGGATCGCGCCGTCGATCTCGGTCGGCTCGAACGGCGGGGTGCGCCAGAGCGCGAGGTCTCCGGTGGGCTGCACGTCGTAGTGCGCGTACAGCAGCACGGTCGGCGCGCCGGGCGGGGCAGGGGCCTCCGCGTAGACGGCGGGAAAACTGCCCTCGACGGGGATCTGCTGGACACGCGGCAGGCCGGTGCTCCGCAGCAGTTCCTCGGTCACCGCGGCGGCCGCGTGCACGGGCTCCTCGGGATGGCCGGGGAAGGCCACCGAGGGGATGGCGACGAGCCTTCTGAGGTCCGCTATCGCCTGGGGCATGCCGGCGGTGACGGCGTTCTCGATCTCGTCAGGAGTCACGACTTTCCCCCGCATCTCAATATCTGGTGCGTCCTATTGGATCACAGCCGCAGGTACGGCCGCTCTCGTGCACGATTCCAGCACACCAGGGTTCCGCCAAGTGGAACCGGGGTTTGGGCAATGGTCTGGCGACCTTCTTGCCTGATCGCGGATTTCGTCGTTGTTACATGGGTGTTTTGCGGATTCCGAGGTTCTCGCACTTTAATACCACGTTTTCACTTGGCAAGAGCTGTTCTGGCAGGCAGACTGTTGGAAGCTCAGCTCAACGAGGGAAGATCGTGATGACGCACCCTGAAAACACCGACGTGACCTCGCTCATGAAGGCCGCGCAGGACAACCTGTGGATGCACTTCACCCGGCACAGCTCGTACGAGGGCGCCGAGGTGCCGATGATCGTGCGCGGTGAGGGCTCCTACATCTACGACGTGCACGGCAAGCGCTACCTCGACGGCCTCGCGGGTCTCTTCGTGGTCCAGGCGGGTCACGGCCGCAGCGAGCTGGCCGAGGCCGCCGCCAAGCAGGCCCAGGAGCTGGCGTTCTTCCCGCTCTGGTCGTACGCGCACCCCAAGGCCGTCGAGCTGGCCCAGCGTCTCGCCGCCGAGACCCCCGGCGACCTCAACCGTGTCTTCTTCACCACCGGCGGCGGCGAGGCCGTCGAGAGCGCGTGGAAGCTCGCCAAGCAGTACTTCAAGATCACTGGCAGGCCGCTCAAGCACAAGGTCATCAGCCGCCAGATCGCCTACCACGGCACCCCGCAGGGCGCCCTGTCGATCACCGGCATCCCGGCCTTCAAGCAGATGTTCGAGCCGCTGGTCCCGGGTTCCGTCAGGGTGCCCAACACCAACCACTACCGCGCCGACGAGATCACCGGCGTGCCGGGCATGACGCCCGAGCAGTACGGCTACTGGGCCGCCGAGCGCGTCGCCCGCGCCATCGAGATGGAGGGGCCCGACACCGTGGCCGCCGTCTTCGTCGAGCCGGTGCAGAACGCGGGCGGCTGCTTCCCGCCGCCCCCCGGATACTTCAAGCGCCTGCGCGAGATCTGCGACGAGTACGACGTCCTGCTCGTCTCGGACGAGGTCATCTGCGCCTTCGGCCGCCTCGGCACCATGTTCGGCGGGCAGAAGTTCGACTACGTCCCCGACATCATCACCTGCGCCAAGGGCATGACCAGCGGCTACTCGCCGATCGGCGCCATGATCGCCTCCGATCGCCTCTTCGAGCCGTTCAAGAACGGCACCGAGATGTTCGCCCACGGCTACACCTTCGGCGGCCACCCGGTCTCCTCGGCCGTCGCGCTGGCCAACCTCGACCTGTTCGAGCGGGAGGACCTGCTCGGCCACGTCACCCGCAACGAGCCGGTCTTCCGCTCCACCCTGGAGAGGCTCCGCGACCTGCCGATCGTCGGTGACGTGCGCGGCTCCGGCTACTTCTGGGGCATCGAGCTCGTCAAGGACAAGGTCACCAAGGAGACCTTCGACACCGAGGAGTCCGAGCGCCTCATCAGGGGCTTCCTCACCCCCGCCCTGTACGAGGCGGGCCTGTACTGCCGCGCCGACGACCGGGGCGACCCGGTCATCCAGCTCGCCCCGCCGCTCATCTGCGGCCCCAAGGAGTTCGACGAGATCGAGTCCATCCTCCGCTCGGTGCTGACGGAGGCATGGAGCCGCCTCTGAGCGCGCACGGCCGCGCCCCCTCCGGACCGCCACGCGCGGCCCGGAGAGACGCGCCGCACCCGCCGGCGGTCGCGCCGTCCGGGTCTTCCCGGCCCGCCGCGCCCTCGCCGGCGCTCGCCGTCCGGCGCCATGCCCGCCGGAGTGAGACCGCACCGCACCCGCGGAAGCCTCGCTGTGCCACTCCGTCGAAACAACGAAAGGAAATCCCATGAAGATCGGCGTGCCTGCCGAGGTCAAGAACCACGAGTACCGCGTCGCCGCGACCCCGGCGGGCGTGCACGAGCTCGTCCGTCACGGCCACGACGTCTACATCCAGCGCGGCGCGGGCCTCGGCTCGCACCTCACCGACGAGGAGTACCTCTTCGCCGGGGCCAAGATCCTCGACAGCGCCGACGAGGTGTGGGACCAGGCCGAGATGATCCTCAAGGTGAAGGAGCCCATCGCGGAGGAGTACCACCGCATGCGCCCCGGCCAGGTGCTCTTCACCTACCTGCACCTCGCGGCCGGCCGCGAGTGCACCGACGCCCTCCTCGACCGCCAGGTCACCGGCATCGCGTACGAGACCGTCCAGGTCGGCAACACCCTGCCGCTGCTCGCCCCGATGTCCGAGGTCGCGGGCCGGCTGGCCCCGCAGGTCGGCGCCTACAACCTGATGCGCTTCAACGGCGGGCGCGGCGTGCTGCCCGGCGGCGTGCCCGGCGTGGCCCCCGCCAAGGTCGTCGTCATCGGCGCGGGCGTCTCCGGGCTCAACGCCGCGCAGATCGCGGTCGGCATGGGCGCGGACGTCACCGTCCTCGACCTCAACATCGACCGCCTGCGCTTCGTCGACGCCATCTACCAGGGCCGTCTCAAGACCCTCGTCTCGACCTCGTACGCGATCGAGAAGGAGGTCTTGGAGGCCGACCTGGTCATCGGCGCCGTGCTGATCCCCGGGGCCAAGGCCCCGACCCTCGTCTCCAACGAGCTGGTCTCCCGCATGAAGCCGGGCTCCGTGCTCGTCGACATCGCCATCGACCAGGGCGGCTGCTTCGAGGACTCCCGCCCGACCACGCACGCCGAGCCGACCTACCAGGTCCACAACTCGATCTTCTACTGCGTGGCCAACATGCCGGGGTCCGTCGCCAACACCTCCACCTACGCGCTGACCAACGCCACGCTGCCCTACGCGGTCAAGCTGGCCGGTCTCGGCTGGAAGACCGCGCTCCAGCGGGACGCCTCCCTCGCGCTGGGCCTCAACACCCACGCGGGACGGCTCACCAACGAGCAGGTCGCCATCGCCCTCGGCCTGCCGCACGTGCCGGTCTCCGAGGTCATCGCCGCCTGAGGCCGGGGTCCGTACGTCCCGCGCCGGCCGGGCGCGGGACGCGCGGCCCTGCCGGGACGCGGGGGCCGGTTCGCGAGGGGCGCGGCGCCGGTCACGGTCTCGCTCCCTCCTTGCCCGCGCCTCACCCGCGCCTCGTCCACGCCTCGTTCACGGCGACGATCCGGAACGCAGGGCGCGTGCGGTGACCAGGACGTGCTCGATCTCCACCGGGGTCGGCCAGGGGGCGCCGCCGGGGCGCAACAGCGTGGCCCGTACGGACGCCAGGTGCTCGATCGCGCCCGACGGCAGCCCGCTCCGCTCGGTCAGCCACGCCGTGACGTCGGTGTGGTCGCGCAGCGGCCGGGTGACGAGATCCCAGGTGCCGAGGATCTCGGTCAGGTCGGCGACCCTCAGGGGGGCGCCGCCCCGCCGGGCGACGGCGGCCGCGGCCAGCTCGGCGCGGGCGACGAGCTCGGGTTCGGTGGTCCGGCTCCACGGGGGAGAAGGCGGATCGGACAGCCACCGCTCCGCCTCGCGGGAGAAGCCCGCGGCCGACAGCAGCGCGGCCAGCTCGACCGCGGCCCGGTGGTGTCCCGCCTGTGCCGCCTGGCGGAACCAGTGCTGCCCGCCCTGCAGGTCGCTGTGCTCGGCGATGAGCAGCAGGCCGAAATTGAAGGCCGCCTCCGGGTCGCCCCCCGCCGCGGCCCGGCTGAACCAGTGGCCGGCCCCCCGCGCGTCGCTCATCTCCACGCACACGAACCCGGCCGTCCGCTGGTCGTCGATCCTGCCGGTGCAGGCCGCCCGCTCGAACCAGGCGCGCGCGGTGCGCAGGTCTCCGAGGGACAGCGCGATCCCGCCGAGCTGGGACGCGGCGCCGGGGTGCTCGTTCCTGGCGGCCAGCCGGAAGAACGTCTCCGCCCCCTCGGGGTCGCGGTTGGCCTGCAGGAACAGCCCGAGGTGGTAGGCCGCGTCGGCATGGCCGCTCCGGGCGGCCAGCTCCCACCAGCGCAGCGTCTCGTCCTCCTCGCCGGAGGCGTAGGCGAGGAATCCGAGGTCGTGGGCCGAGGCCAGGTCGCCGTCCATCGCGGCCCTGCGGTGCCACTCCCCGGCTGCCTTCACCTCGCCGCCGTCCTCGCAGAGCAGCGCGAGCCGCCTGGTCGCCGCGCGGGAACCCGCCCCGGCCGCCGTCTCGAACCACCGCCGGGCGGCGGGGACGTCGCCGTGCTGGTCCAGCAGGAGGGTCGCCAGGTTCACCGCGGCCTCGACGTCTCCGGCGTTCGCCGCCAGCTCGTACCATCGCGCGGCCTCCGCGGGAGTGCCGTGCTTCTCGTGCCAGATCCCCAGGTTGTAGGCGCTGTCGAGGTTTCCCGCGGCCGCCGCGCGCTCCCACCAGTGCCGTGCCGCCGAGCGGTCGCCCCGCTGCGCGAAGTGGCGGCCCAGCTGGTGGGCGGCCTGCACGTCACCGCCGTGCGCGGCGAGCAGCAGCGCCGTCTCGCCGTCCGTGTCGTTCTCGTGCTCGGTGCTCCGGGGGGTGGGTATCAGCCCCGCGGTCGCCTCCGGGTCGTCAGGCCACCACCCCATGTCACCCTCCTCGCCGACGTCGCGCAGCCGACAGGTCACAGGGTGACACGTAACCGCCCGGTGGCGGAGGGTAATCGCGACTTCCGTCCGCCGGTCCGCCGTCGATCCGCCCGCCGATCCGATCGTCGTGCCCGGCCCGGTGTCCCGTCGCCCGGATCCCGATGCTCAGACGAAGCGCACGAACCCCACGTACATGCCCATCGAGCAGACGTAGCGCAGGGAACCCGGCTCTCGCGCGCCCAGCCGTACCGTGGCGGGCAGTGCCACGTCGCGGCCGTCGATCGTGAGCGTCCGGGTGCAGCCGGGGACGCCCTCGAGACGGAAGACGAGGTCGGTGGGAACTCCCGCGTGGGCGGTCACCACGCCCGGCCGGTAGCCGTGGCCGGTGGCCCGGACCTCGACCCGCTGGACGCCGCCGGCGCGGACGGCCGTTCCCGCCGGGACGGCCGCGGTATCGCCCCCCTGATCGTCCGCCGCCGTCCCCGTCCTCCCCGCCGGGGCGCCCATCGGCCGTGCCGGGCCGTCCGCCGCCGTCGCCGGGCCGCCGGACCCGGGGAGCCACCCCCCGAGACTCAGCCCCGAGGAGATCGTCCACAGGCCCGCCGCCAGCGCGACGACCCCCGCCAGCGCCGCCAGCCTGGTCGTCGCGGCCCGCCGCAGGACCAGCCCGAGCAGGGCGAACGCGGGAGCCGTCCCCGTCACGAAGCCCGCCATCACCGCGGCCCCGCCCAGCGCCGACCCGCTGGAGACCGCCACCATCTCGGTGCTGAGCGTCACCCCGCACGGCAGCAGGATCGTCGCGGCACCGAGCGCCAGCGCCCTGGGCGCGGGGGCGGCGATCCCGGACACGCCGCCGCGCCGGGACGCACGCCCGCCCGGCGGGGCGTCCGGGCGGCATCCGTCCTCCGGTTCGCGGCCGAACATGCGGATTCCGAAGAACACGACCGCGATCCCGGCCGCGACGAGCAGCGCGGCCCTGACCTGAGGACCCAGCCGCACCGCGGACCCGGCGAGCCCGAGCAGGGCTCCGGCCGCCGTGTGGGAGCCGAGGCGCCCGGCGAGGAACAGTGCGACGACTGTGGGGCCCGTGGGATCCGAGGGGCCCGCCCCGGTCCCGCCGCGCCCTCCGGAGCCGGCCGGGCGGCCGCGGGAGGTGAGCCCTCCGGAGCCGGCCGGGCGGCGGGAGGTGAGCCCGGTGAGCAGGCCGCCCTGCACGGCCGCGCACGAGGCCGTACCCGCGACCAGTCCCGCGGCGAGCCCCCCGGCGAACAGCGCGGCCGGCCCCGCGCTCAGCGGACATCCCCGATGACCATCCAGATCCCCACGGACCAAACGTAATCTCGCCGGAGGGCGACCGAAGGTGACCGAGGGTGACATTTTCTTACCGAGCGCGCACGCTGTCCTCACCGGGCGTCCAGGTTTCCGGCCTTCTTACCGGAGGTCCCGGTTTCCGGACTCCTCACCGGGCATCCGGCTTTCCGGCGGCCGGGGGCGCATCCCGGGGCGTTCCCCCAGGGCGCGCGCCGCTTCGCGCGACGAATTCCGCCGGCGGCGGCCGGGCTCATCGGCCGGCGGCGTTCAGGTTGACGAGAACCTGCCTGCCCGGTCCCGACCGGAACCGGAACATGCCCTCGTGCACGTACAGGGTGGGAGCCGGCTTGTCCCCCTGGCGCGTCGGAACCGGGAACAGCAGGCCGGTACGTCCCGTGGCGACGTCGTGCAGGGAGCTCGCCCCCCTGCCGTCGCGGCCCCTCTGGTGGAGCAGGACGAAGCGGCCCGAGTAGAGAGTCCCGCGGGCCGTCCCCGGCAGCCCGTGCCGGTCCGTGCCGTCGCGTCGCCACGCCTCTGCGCCGTTGAGGCACCACGTCACCCCGCAGTCGCTCCAGGACGTCAGCCCCGCCGGAGGGGCCGCGTCCCTGGTCTCGCCGGTGAGCACGTTCTTCAGGAACTCCATCGGGCGAACGCTGGGACGCTCCGCCATCATGTCCCGCTCGGGCCGCCCGGCCCACGGCCAGTCGACCAGGTGGAAGCCTCTCGTGCCGTCGACCAGGGACGCCTTCCCGCCCGTCAGCGGAGCCCGGTGGGCGCCGCCGCCGTCGAGCGGCGACCACACGGCCATGCCGTCGGCGATGGCCAGGCCGATCCCGCTGTAGGTGTTGTCGACGAGCACGGCCGTGACCGAGGCGATCCGCCGCGGGACGCCGCCCGTGACCGGCACCGCCCATATCTCCGTCAGACGGCCGCGGAGCGTGGACCACGCCAGGTGACCGTCGCCGAAGACCAGCGGTGCGTTCATCACGTTCGGGTTCTTGAGCGGCGCGATCCGGGTGAACCTCCGCCTGCCGATGTCGTACGACCAGATCCCGTCGAGCCGGTTCCTGGTGAGCCCCCGCCCCACCACGACCCGGTCGGTGACGAACACGTCCGGGGTGAACACCCGGCCGCCGGGCCCCTTCGCCGGGATCTCGTGCACCGCGCCCGGCCACACCTGCCTGATCGGCGGTGCGAGGGAGCCGGCGCGGGGCGTCGGCCGCACCGTCGGGACCGCCGGGACCGCAGGGGAGGGCGGCGTGACCGTACGCGTTCCCACGACGGTCGCGGCCACCACGGTCACGATGGCGGCCGCCACCGCGATCGGGGCCCACCACCTGGCGCCGGACGACGTCCCGCGTGCCACGGGCAGGGCCCGGGGCCGCCCGTCGTCCCGCACGCTCCCGGCCTTGGCGGCCAGCGCGTCCCTGAGCCGGTCCTCGATCTCGGTCATGCCTTGCCTCCCAGTTCGCGTTCGAGCCGCTCCAGGGCCCTGAAGGCGGTGGACCGCACGGTGCTCTCCCTGAGGCGCGTCGCCTGGGCGATGTCGGCGTTGGACATGTCCAGGTAGTAGCGCAGGACGAGGACCTCGCGCTGCCGTCTGGGCAGCCGGCCGAGCGCGGCCAGCATCTCCTGCCGCGACTCGCCCAGCAGCGCGGCCGTCTCCGCGGAGTCCACCGGCTCTTCCGGCCGTCCCAGCACCGCCCTGGCGGCGACGCCGCGCCTGCGCAGGACCGAGCGCGAGGCGTTCAGCACGCAGACGCGGACGTATGTCAGGGTGAGCGTCCCGGGACCCTTGCCGTGCAGCCTGGAGAAGACGTCCTGTACGACGTCCTCCGCGCACTCCCGGTCCCCGACGAGCAGCACGGCCAGGCGCACCAGGGCGAGCCGGTGCTCGCGGTAGAAGCCGGCCAGTACCGCCTCGGCGTCGGGTGGCGTGGCGGGGAGAGCGACTATCTCACCGTTCATGCCCTAAGAACGCGCACCGGCCACGATTCGCTGCTTGGGACGGGCATGAGTGTTCGCGCGCCCGCCCGACCGGCCGGGGCCGCCGGGAGGGGGCGTCGACCGCAGGGGACGCGCGGACCGGCCCGCCGCCCGGCCTCCTGCTTACGGCGTGGTCCGGGTGTCCGCGAAGATCGAGGTGTCGAGGGTGAAGCCGACCGGCTCGGGGAGGTGGAGACGCGAACCCATCTCGACCCGGGTGGAGGTCCGGTACTCGCCCTCCTTGGGGTCGCTGAGGACCGTCACGGTGGCGGGCGCGGCCACGGGGTCGACGAGGAGCATCACGGGGACGCCACCGGAGGCGTAGACGGCGGGCTTGCGGTCGCGGTCGTCGACGGCGCTCCCCGGAGACACGATTTCGGCGACCATGAGAAGCCCGGAGGAGAGCAACTCGCGGGCGCCCCAGCGCGGGCAGTCGGCGGGCGCCAGGACGAAGTCGGGCTCAACCGGATCACGCGGTCCTTCTATGCAGACGTCGACGTTCCCGCTGAAACCGTCCCACTCCTTCTCCTCGATGAGCGGAAGGAGCGCGCGATACAGGCGCATCGCGATCCTGGCGTGTTCGGGGGTGCCCACCGGGCTCACTATCAGTCTCCCGTCGATGATCTCTGTCCGCAGCCCTGGAAGCTGCGGAAGCGCGTCGAAGAGCTCGCGCGCCGTTCCTGGCAGAGGCTGGGACGAGGTCTCGGGGGAGGGGCGCAGATTGGCGTGGCTCCGTCGCGATGTCATGACCATGACGATATGTCCCTTCGTGTTCTGGTGAACACGTTGAGTATCGCAAGTGGGGCGGGTGGGTGCGAGCCTTTACCGGGATACGGGGCGTCAGACCCAGCCGGGGCGGACGAGGCCGGATTCGTAGGCGATGACGACCAGCTGGGCGCGGTCGCGGGCGTGGAGTTTCATCATGGTCCGGCTGACGTGGGTCTTGGCGGTGGCGGGGCTCATGAAGAGCTCACCCGCGATCTCGTCGTTGGTCCTGCCGGTGCCGACCAGGGCGAGGACCTCGCGCTCGCGGTCGGTGAGCAGGCCGAGGTCACGGGCGTGGTGCGGCTCCTTGGCGCGGCTCGCGTACTCGGCGATGAGGCGGCGGGTCACGCCGGGGGAGAGCAGGGCGTCGCCTCCGGCCACCACCCGGACGGCCTGGATGAGCTCGGCCGGTTCGGTGTCCTTGACCAGGAAGCCGCTGGCGCCGCCGCGGAGGGCCTCGAAGACGTACTCGTCCAGCTCGAAGGTCGTCAGGATGATGATCCTCGGCCCGGCGGGCATCTCGCGGGTGGCGGTCAGCCCGTCCATGCCGGGCATGCGGATGTCCATCAGGACCACGTCCGGCTCGTGCTCGGCGACCAGCCGCAGGGCCTCCGCCCCGTCGGAGGCCTCGGCCACCACGGTCATCCCCGGCTGCGCGTCCAGCAGGGCACGGAACCCGGCCCTGACGAGGGCCTGGTCGTCGGCGAGCACGATTCTGATCATCGGGGTTCCTCCGGGATAGGCAGCCGGGCCTCGACGCGGAAGCCCCGGCCGTGGTGCGTGGCGGTCAGCGTTCCCCCCAGGGCCGAGGCCCGCTCCCGCATGCCGGGAACGCCGTTCCCGCTGCCCAGGCTCTCCCCGGGGGTGCCGCCGCCCGAGTCGGTGACCTGGACGGTCAGCGCGCGGGGGTCGTAGCCGAGCACGACCGTGACCGACGCGCCGGGGGCGTGCCGGGTGACGTTGGTGAGGGCCTCCTGCACGATGCGGTACCCGGCCCGGTCGACGCCGGGAGGCAGCGGCCCGGCCACGCCGACGATCTTCTTGGTGACCGGCAGCCCGCTGCGCTCGATGAGCTCGTCGAGCCGGTCCAGCCCGGCGGTGGGGGAGCGGGGCGCGCCGTCGCGCAGGACGTTGAGCACCGACCGCATCTCGGCCAGCACGTCCTTGGACGCCTGCTTGATCGTGGTGAGCGCGGTCCGGGCCTGCTCGGGATGCTCCTCGATGAGGTGCAGGGCGGTGGACGCCTGGACGTGGATGAGGGAGATGTTGTGCGCGAGCACGTCGTGCAGCTCCTGCGCCATGGTCAGCCGCTCCTCGCTGGCCCGCCGCCGCAGCTCCTCCTCCTCCACCCGCTCGCGCTCGGCCTGCCGTTCCCTCCTGGCCCGCGAGAACTCCGCCACCACCAGGACCAGGCCCATCAGCGCGCCCACCGTGAGGTCGTGGAACCAGCCGGCCGGGCGGACGGGGGCGAGCCAGGACGTGTAGACCACGAGGAACACGTAGGCCAGGCCCCACATCGACCAGGCCGCCCGGCGGTGGCCGCGCGCCACGGCGGTGTGCAGCGCGATGATCGGGCTGAGGAAGACCGGGCCGTAGGGGTGGCCGAGGCCGATGAAGATCGCGGTCGATCCCACCGCGACCGCCAGGCAGGCCACCGGGTGGCGGCGGCGTACGATCAGGGCCAGGGGTCCGGCCAGCACGAGCGCCCAGCCCAGCGGGTCGAGCGGGACCCTGAGCATGCCGGGGTCGTGGACCTGCCACCACTGCACGCCGCGGGTGACCATGCCCTGGAAGACCCCCGCGAACAGCGGGAGCAGGAACTCGGTCCAGCGGGGTTTGGCGTGCACGCTCAGCACTGTACGTGCGCCCGCCCGAAGCTCGCGTCCACCTCGTGAGGCATGAGGTACTACATCCCCCGCGGTAGGGAAGGGGCTGACAAGGCTCACGGGCTGAGTCAAGCTGTCTGCGGGAGGTCTCATGATCAATCGTCGATTCGCCATCCCCCTGGCGGGGATCCTGGTGGGAAGTTCCTTACTGCTCGTCCAACCCGCCGCCGCCGCTCCACAGGCGTCGCCGGTGTGGCCGCAGGCGGAGAAGAAACCCGTCGCGGAGGGGTACGGAGGCGCGGTCTCGACCGTCGACCTCGACGCCAGCAAGGTCGCGCTGGGCGTGCTGCGCGGGGGCGGCAACGCCATGGACGCGGCGGTCGCCGCGGCGGCCGCCCTGGGCGTGACCGAGCCCTACTCGGCCGGACTGGCCGGGGGCGGGTTCATCGTCTACTACGACGCGCGCCGCAAGAAGATCCACACGATCGACGGCCGGGAGACCGCGCCGAAGGCGATGGGGCCGGCCTCTCTGGAGGGCATCCCGTTCGACGAGGCCGTGACCAGCGGGCTGTCCGCGGGGGTGCCCGGCAGCGTCGCCCAGTGGGAGCTGGCGCTGCGCAGGTTCGGCACGCTCTCGCTGCGCCAGGCCCTGAAGCCCGCGATCGAGGTCGCGTCCAAGGGTTTCAAGGTCGACCAGACCTTCTACGACCAGACCGCCGCCAACGCGGCCCGTTTCAAGGACTTCACCTCCACCGCCAAGCTCTACCTGCCGGGCGGTGCCCCGCCGCCGGTCGGCTCCACCTTCCGCAACCCCGAGCTGGCCGACACCTACCGCAGGCTCGGCAGGCAGGGCGGCGAGTGGCTGTACGGCGGCTCCCTGGGCGCCGAGGTCGTGGCCACCGTCAAGAAGCCGCCGGTCACCCCGGGCTCCACCCGCAACGTGCGGCCGGGGCTGATGGAGCTGTCCGACCTGAAGGCCTACCGGGCGCTCGAACGGCCGCCCACGAAGGTGACGTACAAGGGCATGGACGTGTACGGCATGGCGCCGCCGTCCTCGGGGGGCTCGACGGTCGGCGAGGCGCTCAACATCCTCGAGGCCCTGCCGGAGGTCGGCGAGCACGAGTACCTGGAGGCCTCCAGGCTCTCCTTCGCCGACCGGGGCAGGTACGTCGGCGACATCCCGGGCGTCCCGCTTGATGAGCTGCTGTCCGACGGGTTCGCCAAGGAGCGCGCCTGCCTGATCGGCGAGCGGGCCCTGACGAGCCCGGCCGCGCCGGGCAACCCCGACGGGACGTACGGGCCGTGCGCGCCCGCGCCCTCCGCGGAGGCCACCCCGTCGGCCCCCGAGGGGCCGGAGACCACGCACCTGGTGGTCACGGACCGGTGGGGCAACGTGGTCGCCTACAACATCACCATCGAGTCGACCGGCGGCAACGGCATCGTCGTCCCCGGCCGGGGCTTCCTGCTCAACAACGAGCTGACCGACTTCACCTTCGGGCCGGCCCCGGGCGACCCGAACCTGCCCGCCCCGGGCAAGCGGCCCCGTTCCTCGATGGCGCCGACGATCGTCCTGAAGGACGGCCGGCCGCTGATCGCGCTGGGTTCCCCCGGTGGCTCGACGATCATCACCACCGTGCTGCAGATCCTGGTCAACCGCTGGGACTTCGGCATGTCGCTCCCCGAGGCGCTCGCGGCGCCCCGGGCCACCCAGCGCAACACCGCCCAGACCCAGGCCGAGCAGGGCTTCATCGACCGCTACGGCGCCGAGCTCACCGGCCGGGGCCACAGCCTCGTGCTGAACCCCGAGATCGGCGCGGCCACGGCGGTCGAGTTCCTGCGGAACGGGAAGCTCCAGGCGGTGGCGGAGCCGACCCGTCGCGGCGGCGGCAGCGCGCTGGTGGTGAGCGAGCGCAGGTAGGGTTCCCGTCCGCCGCGGCAGGCGCGGCGGCAGGCGTGATGACGGTACGAACGGATGCCGACCCCGGCGGCGCGGTCCTGACCGCGCCGCCGGGGCGTCGGCGGGGCCGGTGCGAACGTCGACGGTGGGAACGCCGGTGGCGGCGGGGAGCAGGGGAGGCGGTCAGGGGATCAGCTCGTAGGCCTCGCGTCTCGGCGTCCGGGTGCGTGCCCAGTACTCGAAGGTGAAGCCCGGCCAGAGGGTCCTGTTGACGCCGTGCTCGTCGAGATACCAGCTGTCGCAGCCGCCCCTGTTCCAGACGCGGCGGTTCAGGCGATCCTGGAGGCGGTCGTTGTGGGCGCGCTGCGCCTCGGGGCGGACGTCGAGGGCCCTGGCCTTCGTCCTGGACAGCAGGCGCAGGCAGCCCAGGACGTACCGGACCTGCGATTCGATCATGAAGACGACCGAGTTGTGGCCCAGGCCGGTGTTGGGGCCGAGCAGGAGGAACAGGTTCGGGAACCCGGCGACGGTGATGCCGTAGTAGGCCTGCACGCCGTCCTGCCAGGCGTCCTGGATCTTCCTGCCGTTCCTGCCGACGATCCGCCGCTCGTTCAGCGCGGAGGTGACCTTGAAACCGGTGCCGTAGACGAGCACGTCGATCTCGGTCTCCCTGCCGGTGGAGTCGACGATCGAGCCCTCCCTGATCTCCCGCACCTCGTCGGTGATCACTTCGACGTTGTCCCTGCCCAGCGCCGGGTAGTAGTCGCTGGAGATCAGGACGCGCTTGCAGCCGATCGTGTAGCCGGGGGTGAGCCTGGCGCGCAGCGCCGGGTCGGGGACCTGGTCGGCCAGGTGGCGCAGGGCCAGCTTCCGGTGGGCCCCCATCAGGCGCGGGTCGACGGCGAAGCCCAGCGCCCGGCTCTCCAGCGCCCAGTAGATCGCGGCGCGCAGCGCGCGGGTGGTGCCGGGCAGGCCGAGGAGCCGTCTCGCCCGGGGGGAGAAGGGGAAGTCGGGCTTGGGGTGGATCCAGGGGGGCGTGCGCTGGAAGACGTGCAGGCGGGAGACCCGCCCGGCGATCCGCGGGACGAATTGGACCGCCGACGCCCCGGTGCCGATGACCGCGACCCGCTTCCCGGTCAGGTCCACCGAGTGGTCCCATTCGGCCGAGTGGAAGGACGGGCCCGCGAAGCTCTCGCGGCCGGGGATCGCGGGCAGCGACGGCACGTGCAGCGCGCCGGTGCCCGAGACCACCGCGTTGGTGGTGAAGGTCTCGCCCCCGGCGACGTCCACCCGCCAGCGGCGCGCCGCGTCGTCGTACTCCAGCCCGGCGACCTCCGCGCCGAACCGCAGGTGGGGGCCGAGGCCGTACTTCTCGACGCAGGCCCGCAGGTAGTCGCGGATCTCGGCCTGGGGGGAGAACATCCGCGACCAGCCGGGGCCGGGCTCGTACGAGAAGGAGTACAGGGGCGAGGGGACGTCGCAGGCACAGCCGGGGTAGGTGTTGTCACGCCAGGTCCCGCCCAGGTCGCCGGCCTTCTCCAGGATGACGAAGTCGTGGTATCCGGCTTCCTTGAGCTTGATCGCCATGCCCAGCCCGGCGAAGCCGGAGCCGATGATCGTGATCCCGGGGCGCGTGCTCATCGGGCCTCCTCCGCTCCCCTCATGTTCCCATCCCCGGGAGCGCCTGGCCGTTCGGTAACGCGAAAAGCGCCGAGGGCTATGCCGTCGGCGCTGTGGACCCCCGGTCGTCAGAGCAGCAGGTACGCGGCCACGGCGACGACGACCAGCACCGCCACCACCACCGCCGCCGTGATCGGCAGGGCGAGCGACCGCTTCTCGGGAGCGGCCTCCGGGTCCTTGCGCTGGGCGAACGCACGGAACGCCTGGGTGTTGCCCGCGGGGTCAATCGGCTGAGGATCAGACATGGGGATGACTTTAGCGATACGGGATACCCTCCAACACGGATTTGTCCACTTTCACGGGAAGGATGTCCCGGCGCCCGGCCAAGGGCGGGTGCTGGGGGCCGGACCGCCGACCGGGGCGGATAGCGTGGTGCCATGCTCCGCATCCTGTTCTCCGCCCGCGTGGTGGCGCTCCACCTGCTCGCGGTCGGAGCCCTCGTCGTGTGCGGTCTGCTGGGCAGGTGGCAGCTCGGTGTCTTCGAGGAGTCCGGCAGGCCCCAGTCGCTGCTCGACCCCGCCCCCGTGGCGGTGGCCACGCTCACCGCGCCCGGAGAGCACCTGACGGCCGACAAGGTCAGCCGCCGGGTGACCGCCCAGGGCACCTTCGACGCCTCGAAGCAGCTCCTGGTGGCCGAGCGCGACGGAGGCCTGTGGCTGCTCGCGCCGCTCGACCTCGGCGACGGCACCTCCATCCCGGTCGTGCGCGGCTGGGTGGCCACGGCCGGGGACCCCGCCGTCACGGCTCCCTCCGGGGGCAGGGTGACCGTCAGCGGGCGCCTGCGGCCCTCGGAGGCCACCGACAGCGTCCAGCGCAGGGTTCGGCAGCTGCCGCCGGGACAGGTGCTGACCGTCTCGTCGGCCGAACTGATCAACGTCTGGCGGGGTACGAAGCTGCGCGACGGGTTCCTGGTCGCCGCCACCCAGTCACCGCCCCCCGAGGTCGCGGCCAGGCCGGTGAGCGTTCCCCCGCCGACCGAGCGGGGCGGGCTCACCTGGCGCAACCTCGCCTACGCCGCCCAGTGGTGGATCTTCGGGCTGTTCGCGGTCTTCATGTGGTGGCACTTCGTCCGCGACGCGCTGCGCGGCCGCACCCGGGAGCGCGACTCCGGCATCCCTTCCGCCTCCGGTTCCGGCCCTGACCGCGGCACTGACCCCGGCCCTGACCCCGGTCCCGGAGCCGCTCCCGGGGACGCCGGTCCCGGGACCGGCGCCGAGGCCGCGCCCGATCCGGGGGCCGAGCCGGAAACCCCCGCCCTACCAGCCCGCACCGCCCCGTGAACCGAACCCCAAGACCGAGGTAACCGACCGTGGAATCCGCTCTCAAGCCCTTTCGCATCCTGGCCTACGTCGTCGGTGTGATGCTGCTCGTCCTGGTCACCTGCATCGTGCTCAGGTACGGCTTCGGCATCGAGGAGCCCTCGAAGATCGTCTCTCCGATCCACGGCTTCCTCTACATGCTCTATCTCGTGGCCACGATGAACCTGGGCATGAAGGCGCGCTGGACGTGGCCGTACATCCTCGGGGTGATGCTCGCGGGCACCGTGCCGCTGCTCTCGTTCGTGTTCGAGCGCAGGGTCACCCGCCGGGTGGAATCGGAGCTCGCGACCGCCGCCGCCTGACCGGCCCGGCCCGGCCCGGCCCGGAGACGCGGGTTCGCGTGGCCGGGCCGTGCCGTGGCGCGGTGGGTGGCGCGGTGGGCGGTCACATGCCGGGTCAGCGGCCGAGACCCCGGCGACGCGAGCGCTTGAGACGCTCGCGCTGTGACGGGTCGAGCATCAGGTAGCCGACGACCGGGGCGGCGACGACGCCCAGGAAGATCAGCAGCGTCACGAAACCTGGCAGGAACAGCCACGACAGGAACACCACTGCTCCGGCGCCGATCGCGTACTTCTGGACGGGCGACATCCTCAACATCCTCCGAACGCGGGGCGGACGCCCCGTCTGTAGTTCATTCTGCGTCGCCGGTCCAACGTGTGGAGCTACCGAGGTGGTTCCAACCGAGATATATCGTGATTTTGCCTTCGGGTTTCGCTATCGAGTCAGGGCCTCAAGCGTCTTGAGCGCCTTGAGCGTCGCCACGCCGCCGGGGTCGGCGTCCGTGCCGACCGGGACCAGGGCCACCTCGTCCACGCCCGCGTCGGCGTACGCGCGCAGGCGCTCGCGGGCCGCGTCCATGTCGCCGATCAGGGCGACCGCCTCCAGCAGGCCGTCGGGGACGGCGGCCAGCAGCTCGCGGGGGTGCGGGCGGGTCCTGGCGAACGCGACCACGTCCCCGAATCCGGCCTCGGCGAACATCTCGCCGTACCCGGGCGCGGCGAGATATCCCACGACGGCGCGCCGTATCCGGTCGACCGCCTCGCGCCCGGGGTCGACCGCGGCGGTCACCCAGGCCGCCACCCTCGGTGCCGGTGCCGCACCCTGCGCCTGCGCCGGTGTCCGTGCCGTCCCCTCCCGCGCCGCCGCGCGGAGGTCGGCGGTCAGGCGGGCGGCGGAGGCGGGGGTGATCAGGTTGAGCACCATCCGGTCGGCCGTCGCGGCGGTCCGCACGGCGGAGGCGCCGAAGGCGGCCACGGTCAGCTCGGCGCGGGGCGCCGGGAGCCGGAGCCGATAGCCGCGACTCTTCACGCATTCACCTGAAAAATCGGATTTGTCGCCATCGAGCAGTGGCCTGAGCGCCCGCACCGCCTCCCGCAGCACGGCGGCCGACCGCGCCCGTGACCTGCCGTGCCACTCCTCGACGACGAGCGGGCTCGACGTGCCGACCGCCACGTTCACCGGCCTCCCGACGAGGCCCGCCACCGACGCCACCCCCATCGCGATCATCATGGGGTCCCGTACGGCCACCGCCAGCGGCCCGACGGTGAGCCCGATCCGGCCGGTGGACAGCCCGATCGCGGTGGCCAGCGCGAAGGCGTCGTAGGTGGCCATCTCGCCCACCCACAGCTCGTCGTAGCCCAGCTCGTCGGCGGCCCTCGCGGTCAGCAGGGCCTCCTCGGCCGGCCGGTCCTGCCAGAGTCCCAGGGAGACGCCCAGCCTCACGCGACACGCTCCAGCAGCACGGCGGAACCGCTGCCCGCGGCCCCGCTGACCGCGGCGACGCCGTACCGGGCCCCGCGGCGTTCGAGCTCGTCCGCGCAGGCGGCGACGAGGATGGCCCCGGTGGCGCCGAAGGCGTGGCCCATCGCGATGGTGCCGCCGTTGACGTTGAAGCGGTCCTCGCCGACCTTCAGGTCCCGCTGGAACTTCAGGCACAGCGCGGCGAACGCCTCGGCGAACTCGTAGACCTCGACGTCGTCGGGGGTGAGCCCGGCCCTGGCGATGACCCGCTCGACCGCGAGCTGGCCCGCGGTGAGCATGGTGACCGGGTCGACGGAGGAGGTCGCGGTGCCCACGATCCTGGCCCTGGGCCGCAGGCCGAGCTGCGCGCCGGCCGTCCCGGAGCCGATCAGGAGCAGGCCCGCCGCGTCGCACAGGCCGGGGGAGGTGCCCCGGGTGTGCAGGTGGCGCAGCTCGCCGACCTCGGGGCGGTGCCTGCGGACGAGGGCGTCCTGGTCGTCCTGGCCGGCGAAGGCGGGTTCCATCGCGGCGAGCGCCTCCAGGGTCACGCCCGGCCGCACGTGCTCGTCGCGCCGCAGGTCGTTGACCGGCACCAGGGAGCGGTCGTGGCGTCCGGCGGCCCACGCCTCGGCGGCCAGGGTCTGGGTGCGCAGGCCGTACGCGTCGAGTTCCTCGCGTTCGAAGCCCTCGATCGTCGCGACCAGGTCCGCCGCGGTGCCCATGTGGATCGACCCGACCCGGTCCACCACCGCGGGGTCGCTCCACAGCGGCCCGCCGTCGGAGAACATCGGCACTCGGGAGACCGACTCGACCCCTCCGGCGACCACGGTGCGGCTCTGCCCGGACTGCACGAGCGCGAAGGCCGTGCGGACCGCGTCGATGCCCGAGGTGCAGTAGCGGTTGACGGTCATGCCGGGCGCGTCGAAGCCCGAGGTCAGCGCCGCGGTCCTGGCCAGGTTGCCGCCCTGGTCGGCGTTCTGCGAGGCACAGCCGACGATCATGTCGTCCGCCCGTTCGACGCCGGTCCGCTCGCGCAGGGCGTCCAGGAGCCTCTCCAGCATGGTCAGCGGCGTCACGTCCGCCAGCCCCCCGCCGGGCCTCGCCTTGCCCCGGGGGGTTCTGACGGTCTCGTAGATGTATGTCGTCATCTGTTCCGGCTCCCGTCGGAGGTCGTACGCGGGTCTCACGTGGTCGAGCCCCTCAGCTGGTCGGCGCGTACCCAGGTGGCGTGGAAGCCGAGCGGCACCCGCTGGGGCAGGACGATCCGGGCGATCGGCCCGGCGCCCAGGTTCGCCGCGTGCAGGACCTGCACCTCGGAGGTGCCCTCGCGCTCGTCGGTGACGAAGCTGACGAGGTAGCCGTCCTCCTCGTCCGTCGCGCCGTCGCGCGGCGCGAACGGGGCCTCGCTGCCGTAGCGGTGCTCGCCGTAGTAGTACGTCTCCTTGGCACCGCTCACGTTGTCGTAGCGGACCAGGCCGTCGAAGAGGTTGGTCGCGGCGTCCTTGACCGACACGTTGTAGGCGTAGCGCGACCGCAGACCCGTCAGCCTGGCGTCCACCGAGGGGAACTCGGTGTTGTGGTCCGGGTCCACGAACCCCTCGGAGGTGCGGCCGGTGCGCAGGTCGAAGCGGTAGCGGTACATCCGCGCGTCGAGCTTGAGGTAGGAGATCATGCGGGCCAGCGGGCTGCCGCCCCCGGCGGGCGCGGGCCGGCTCACCCGGCAGACGTCCAGGACGATCTCCCCGTCCTCCTCCCAGGAGTTGACGACGTGGTAGATGTAGCAGGGTTTCGCGTCGAACCAGCGGATCTCGTGCGCCTGCCCGCGCCGGGGGATGACGCCGAAGCGCGAGGGCAGCTCCCGGTTGAACGTCAGCTTGTAGCGGCCCTGGCGGGCGGCGTCCATGTCCTGGTAGAGCGGCAGGTCCATGAGGATCGCGTGGTTCTCGGTGATCGCCATGTCGTGCGGCAGCCGCGCCCCCGGCAGCTCCAGCTCCACGCAGTGCTCGACCTGCCCGCCCGCGCCGACCACCCCGTAGCGCAGGTAGGGCCTGCGGGGCCCGTAGTCGAACCAGAACAGCTCCCCGGTCCGCTCGTCGACCTTGGGGTGGGCCATGAAGTCGCCGGTCAGCGTGTCGAGGAAGGTCTCGACGCCGAGCGTCTCCAGGCTGAGGGGGTCCATGCCGTACGGGGAGCCGCACAGGTACCAGGTGGTGAGGACCTGGCCGCGATGGAAGATCACGTCGGTGTTGGCGGAGTCCTTCAGGCCGAGCCCGCGGGTGTTGCCGAACGGGTTGCCCTTCGGGTTCTCCATCACGCCGGTCCACAGGGACCGCCCGGCCGCCGACTCGGCCTCGAACGCCCTGGTCCTGACGTAGCGGTTGCGGTAACGGGCCCTGCCGTTCTCGAAGTGCATCGCGTGCACCATGCCGTCGCCGTCGAACCAGTGGTAGCGCCCCTTCATCGGGAACCGCGCGTTGGGCCCGTTGCGCAGGTAGACGCCGTTGAGATCCTTCGGGATCTCGCCGATGACCTTGAGGTTCTCGGCCGTGATCTCGTCCTGGACCGGCGCGTAGACGCCCAGCAGGTACGGATTCGGCTCGCCCGACTCGTCCATGACCATCACAGGTTCCGCCATGCTTTGACGCTATGATAAAAGAAGTCAGCTCGTCAATGACCGTCCTCCGCCGACGCGTGGCCAGGAGGGGCGCCGAGCCGTCCGGGCGGTGCCGGGTTGGTAGTTTGGCGGTTTCGCCGGAAGTGGGAACGACCGTGCTCGCCGGAAACGGGCGCGATCATGTTGATGACGACGAACATCGCCGTGTTCGTCGAAAACGGGTACGGCCCCGCCCGCCGGTGATGAGCACGACCACGCGACCATCGGGAGGACAGGCTGTGAACGGCACTGGGCGGGAGCCGCGAGCCGAGCTCAGTGCGATCGGGCAGGCGCTGGTGATCCTGGGAGACCGGTGGGTGCTGCTGATCCTGCAGCGGGCGTTCCTGCTGCGGATCAGGACCTTCGCCGGCTGGCGCGACGCGCTGGGCATCTCCGAGTCGGTTCTCGCCGCCAGGCTCAGGGAGCTGGTCGACCACGGCATCTTCGAGCTGTCGGCGTACCGCGACGGGCGCACCCGCTACGAGTACCGGCTGACGGAGCGCGGGCTCCAGCTGTGGGCCCTGCTGGTGGCCATCCAGGCGTGGGAGCGCGACTGGGTCGATCCGGGGCGGCTCCCGCCGCTGCTGCACGAGCAGTGCGGCCAGGACGCCAAACCGTACCTGGGGTGCGGTTCCTGCCTGGAGCCGATGAGCGCGCGCGACACCCGGACCGAGCCCGGCCCGCTGGCCACGTTCTCCAGGATCGGCCCGCCGCGGCGGCACCGCCGCACGGTCCGCTCCGACGCCCCGGCCGACCTGATCGGCTACTGCCCGGCGTCGATGGAGATCCTCGGCGACCGGTGGAGCACCAGCGTGCTGGCCGGGGCGTTCCTGGGCATCCGCCGCTTCGTCGACTTCCAGTCCGGTCTCGGCATCGCGCCCTCGGTGCTCACCGACCGGCTGCGCCGCTTCGTCGAGCTGCGCGTCTTCGACGCCCGGCCCGACGGCTCGTACCGGCTCACCGACAAGGGGCTGGCCTTCTTCGAGGTCTTCGCCTTCCTGGTCGACTGGGCCCAGCGCGAGTTCCCCGCCCCCGAGGGCTCGGCCCTGTCGATCACCCACGCGCTCTGCGGCGCCACCTTCCAGCCGGTCCTGCTGTGCCGGGCGTGCGGCCGGCCGCTCCAGCGGCGCGAGGTCCGTTTCGTCCTACCGGGGTGACGGCGGTCCGGGGGTCGTCCCCGGCCGCGCTCATCTCCGGCCGCGCAGCGACTCGACCGCCCAGCGGGCCGCCTGGAGCGCTCCGGCGTATCCCCTGCCGCCGGCGTCCGGAACGGTGAACCGGTGATACTGCAGGGCCGTCACGACGTTTCCCGCCCGGAGGACGACCACCGAGTTGACGCTCGAATGGCCGTTGCTGAGCTGGTAGACGTAGGCCTCGTCACCGAGACCGGGCACGTCGGCCGGAGCGCTCACGATCCGCGTGTCCTTCACGTCCCTTGAGCGGAGGCGAAGGTAGGTGGCGTGCGCGAGCGCCGCTTTCGGTTCGCGGACGACGGTGATCTCCAGCGTGTTCCGGAGGCTGTCGGGCGCGGTCGGGTCCGCCGCCGTCCAGTGGCACGCCGCTCCCTTTCTCGACGGGGAAGGCGCGAGGTAGAGACGTCCGGCGTGTTCCCCCGAGATCAGGGAGCACGGGTCGGGAGCCTTCGCGAAGAAGGTGGGCAGCGGCGCCGGAACCGCGCTCCGCGGCTGGGCCGCGGGGCGGGGCCAGAGCCAGAACGCCGTACCGCCGACGGCCAGGAGGGCGAGCGCGGCGGCCACGAGAAGCAGGCGGCCGGGGCGGGACCTCGCGGGACGGGACCTCGCGGGACGGGAGGTGAGTCCCAGCAGGACCGTGCGGGTCGTGGTGGCGTCCGGGCGGTGGGCGGGGTCGGCCGCCAGCAGGCCCTCCAGCAGCGGAGCCAGCGGGCCGGAGTCCGTCGCGCCGGTGTCCCCCGCGGCGGGGCCGGGCCCGCCGACGTCCCCGAAGGCGGGGGCGGTGCCGTCCGCCGGGCGCGGGCCGGTGTGCGGGCCAGTGTGCGGGCCGGTGCCCGGGGCCTGTCCCTCGACGGCGGTGAACAGGACGGCGCCCAGGTCGCGCAGCTCGTCGGTGGCGTCGAAGATGGCGAAGTCGGTGACCACGACCCTGTCGTCCGGGGTGAGAAGCACGCTCTCCGGGCCGGCCAGAAGATGAACGCCTCGCCCGTGGGCGGCGGTCTGCGCGTCCAGTACGCGCAGCCCGACCTCGGCCGCCCGCTCGGAGGTGAGCGGTCCTTCGGCCCGGACGGTCCGCAGCACCGAGCGGCCTTCGACCGACTCCAGGATCAGCCACACCCGGTCGGGGAAGGAGACGACGTCGTGCAGGGTGATGACGTTCGGATGCCTGAAGTCGGCCGCGGCGCGGATGCGGCCGAGAAGCCGGTCGCGGTGCGGGCCGGGCGGCGGGAGCGATATCCCGGTGATCGTGACGTCGCGCTGGAGCAGCTCGTCGCGGGAGCGCCAGCTGGTCCCGGCCCGGTCGCGGCGCTCCAGCAGCCGGTAGCGACCGGCCAGCAGGTTCGGATCGGTCATGTCGGTCGTCCGGGGGAGGTGGGAGCGAACCGTGCCTGTCGTGCGGGCGCGGCGGGGCTGAGCCGTGGGGGTCGTGCGGGTGCGGTGCCGAAGCGTGGGGGTCGTGCGGGTGCGGTGCCGAAGCGTGGGGGTCGTGCGGGTGCGGTACCGAGCCGTGGGGGTCGTGCGGGTGCGGCGGCGCCGAGCGCGGGCCGGGGGTGCTCAGTCACGGCTGTTCAGCCTCTCGGCGACCTGGCGGGCGACGCGGAGGGCCTGCCCGCGCAGCCCGGCGTCCGGACGCTCGCCCTCCCGCGACACGTCGACCTCGACCAGCAGGTTGCTGATCCGGAAACGAACCGTGGAGTTGACCCGGTCCAGCACGATCACGTCGTAGGCGAAGGCCTCCGCGCCCAGCCGGCCGACGTTCCGGAGGGCGCCGGTCTCGCCGAGGAGGCCTTCCCCCCGATCGGCGACGATCCTGGTGCGTTCGGAGGCGAAGAACTCGTGGGCCACCTCAGGGGCGGCCTTCGCCCTCACGGGTTCCTTGCGGGTCAGCGAGAGCCGTAACCAGCGCGCCTCCGTCGGGCCGCCCCAGGTGCAGCGGGCCTCCCCTTCCTTCAGCCCTTCCGCGGGTTCCGGAGTGGAGCCGGGCGCCACGGCCCGGCTCTGGGCGGCGGACAGCAGCGAGCAGGCGTCGGGCACGGTGGCGAACCGCCCGGCGCCGGCCGCAGGCGGCGCCGGGGACTGGGAACCGGACGCCTCGGGGTCGCTCGCGGTCGTCGTCAGCAGTACCGCCCCGGTCGCCAGCACCGCCACCGCGGCCAGCGCGGCCCCGGCGATCAGGCCGGTACGACGGCGCGAGGCCACCCGCCTCCCGGGCACGGTCTCCTGCGCGGAGAGGGGCGAGCCGGGCAGGGCGGGCGCGAGCTGGGAGAGCGGCTGCGCGGGCAGTCCCTGGGAGACCTGCCGCAGGGCGGCGCGCAGCCCGGCCTCTCCCGGGCGCTGCCGGGGATCCTTGGCCAGCGCCGCGACGAGCACCGGAGCCAGGTCCCCCGCCCGGCGGGGCGGGGGCGCCTCCTGGGTGAGGATCGCGCCGATGGTCGCGGCCGAGGTGTCGCGGCGGAAGGGGCTGCGGCCCTCGACAGCCGTGTACAGGGTCGCCCCCAGGGACCACAGGTCGGTGGCCGGGCCGTCGCCGCCGCGCAGCCGTTCGGGGGCCATGTACGCGGGGGAGCCGACCAGGGCGTCCGGGGAGGTGAGCTGGACGTCCCCCTCCAGGGTGGCGATGCCGAAGTCGGTCAGCAGCACCCCGCCGTTCCTGTCGAGCATGATGTTGGCCGGCTTCACGTCGCGGTGCACGATGCCCCTGCTGTGCGCGAGGGCCAGCGCGTCCAGGACGGCCAGGCCGATCATGGCCACCCGCCGGGGCGGCAGCGGTCCCTCGGCCTGGACCGCCTGTTCCAGCGAACGGCCGTCGACCAGGTCCATCACGATCCACGGCCGGCCGTCCTGCGCCACGACGTCGTGCACGGCCACGATGGACGGGTGCCCCAGCCTGGCCGCGGCGCGCGCCTCGCGCAGGGTGCGTTCCCGCGCCTCGGCGCGCTGCGCCTCGGGCAGGTTCGGGTCGAGCCTGACCTCCTTGATCGCCACTTCGCGGTGGAGCAGCTCGTCGCGAGCCCGCCACACCACGCCCATCCCTCCCGCGCCCAGCCTCGTGAGCGCCCGGTAGCGGCCCGCCAGCACGGGCAGCGGGCCCGCCATCCGATCAGTCATCGGTCTTCAGGGACTCGGAGAGCCAGCGGGCCACCTTCAGCGCGCCTTCGGAGATCTTGCCGTCGGGGTCCTCCTTGACGCTGCCCCGCTCGTACTGGACCTCGGCGATCAGGTTGCTGATCCGGAAGATCACGGTCGTCTTGTAGGAGCCGCCGTACAGGTTGATGGAGTTGGACGTGCCGTAGCTGAACGCCTCCTCGCCGATGCCCCGCAGGTCCACGGGGGGTGCGGGCTTGGGGGTGGAGAACTGGCCCTTGTCGGCGATCTCCTTCTTCTTACCTGCCAGGTACTCCCGCGCCCTGGTCACTTCTGCCCCGTCCTGCTTCTGGGCGATCAGCCGGACCCGCAGGTCGTACTTCTCCACGTTGGGCTTGCGCCAGTCGTGCCGGTTCAGCCAGTCGCACGCGGAGCGCTCGACCTCCGAGCTCTTGAAGCCCGGCACGACCTCGTTCACCTGCTTCTCGTCGAGCAGGCTGCAGGCCCGGGGGGCCGTGGCGAAGCGGCCCTTGGCGCCGGAAGGCTCGGCGGCGGAGAGGCCGTCGTCCGAGTTCGCGACCACCGAGGTGAGAAGGACGCCGATGGTGACCGCCATGCCGAAGAGCAGTACACCGGTCAGCGCCACGACGGGCCGGGGTACGAGCACCCCCGTCGTCCGCGTCGGAGGTCCGGCGGACGCGCCCTCCGGCGCCGGGGAGGGGAGGGGGGCCAGTTCGTGTGAGGTGGGGGCGTCCTGCGGGTTCGGACGAGGCGGCGTGGAGCCGGGAGGGAAGGGCGTGCCGGGCGGGGGCTGTCCTTGCTGGGGCGATTCCTGTCGGGGAGCGCCGGGGTGGGGCGGGCCCTGGTGGACGGTGTCCTGCTGCGGCGGGCTCGAGGGCGGGGCCTGCCAGACGATCGGCGTTCCCGGGGAGGAGGAGAGCGCGACCTGCGAGGGGACGGGGACGTCCTGAGGGGGGAGCTTCGCCGTGATGGCGGACATCTGCTCGGTCAGGTTCTTCCTGAAGGGCGTGGTCACCTCGCCCTCGGCGACCGGAGTGTCGCCCCCCTCCCGTCCTCCGAGGGATCCGAGGGCCCCGGATGCTCCGGGACTCCCGGGCGGTGCGGTCGTGTCGAGCCCCTGGGGTCCGGCCGCGCCCGGCCCGGTCGTCCCGGGTCCCGTCGCGGTGTACGGCCCCGGCGCCCCGGGTGCTCCGGGACCCTGGAGGGGCCCCTGCCCGAAGGCGGCCGGGCCTCCGGGGGCAGAGGCTCCGGGCGCGGAGGGAGGAAAGGGAACGGAGGGGACGGACGCTCCCGGATCGGGGGCTCCCGGAACCGGGGGGAGCGAACCCCCCGGGGGCGGCGGGAACGCGCCCGAGAGGGGTGGCGCGGCCGGAGGTTCGGGACGGTACTGGGAGACGTCGATCAGGGCGCCGCGCAGGACGCCCGGGTCGGGCCGCTGGGCGGGGTCGCCCGCGAGCAGGTGGAACAGGACGGGCGCGATCGGGCCCGCGTTGTCCAGGGATCCGCCGGGCGACGGCGGACGGCCCTCGACGGCGGTGTAGAGGGTCGCGCCCAGCGACCACAGGTCGGCGGCCGGGCTGGTCACCCCCTCGGGAGAGGTGAAGAGCGAGGAGGGCAGGGACGGCGCGGCGAGGACGATCTGCTCGTACGGGCCGAGCAGCACCGAACCCGGTCGCACGTCGCCGTGCAGCATGCCCTGCCTGTGCATCGCCACGAGCTGGTCCAGCACGGCCACCCCGACCACCGCGGCCTGCTGCGGGGACATCGGCCCGAACCGGGCGATCACCTGTTCCAGGGGGCTCTGCTCAAGCATCGGCGGGCCCTCGGCTCCGGCGATCCCGGGCCCCGGCGCGGGGGGAGCGGTGTGCCCGCCCGCGTGCCTGCCCTGCGATCGAGGGACGTCTGGATGGTTCATCCGCTCGCTTTCTGCTTGTTCAACGCGTTCGCGATCCACGTCGCGGTGGTGTGGGCGCCCGCCTGGATCGCCGGGCCGTCCTTGCTGCCGTCCACCACGGTGTAACCGACGTCGAGGACGAGGTTGTCCACGCGTACGACCACGTAGCTCTGCTCCAGCCTGCCGGTCTTGCGGTTCTCGTAGACGTCGTAGCCGAACGCCTCGTCCCCGACGGGTTTCACCGTCGTCGGCGCCGTGGAGCGGGAGGAGCGGATACCTGCCTGGATCTCCGGCCAGCTCCAGGCGTTCTCCCCGCTCGGTATGACGCTCTGGCGCCGGTTCACGAACAGCTCGTGGGCCTGCCGGGGGCTCTTGCCCCACTGGTCGGGGCCGGAGAGACGCACCTCCAGCCCCATGCCCGGTGCCGGCCACTGGCAGCCGCCGTCGTTGGTCGGCTTGCCCTCGCCCGCCAGCGCGGGCAGCAGCTGTCTGGCCATGGCGCCGGGGATGAGCTTGCACACGTCCACCGGCGTGGCGAAGGCGCCGGGACTCTCGCTGAGCCTGACCCGCTTCTCGGCGGCCGTGGGGTCCGAGGTCAGCAGGAACGTCACCCCGAAGGTGACCCCGATGACCACCGCGATCCCGGCCGTCTCGGCGGCGGCCCACAGCGCCGTGCGGCTCCGGCGCGGCTCGGGGGGCCGGGCGGGGACGGGGGCCGGGGACGGCGAGGGGGAGGGAGGCGCGGCCGGGATCCCGGTGACCGTACGACCGGCGGCCAGCTCTCCCAGCGAGCGGGCGACGGCCTCGAAGGACGGCCGGGCCTCGGGGACCGGGTCGAGCATGCGCGTCAGCAGCGGGCCCAGCTCGCCGGCGCGCTCCGGCGGCCTCGGCGGCTCGGTGAGCACCCGGCTGATCGCCGCGATGGGGGTCTCCGCCGGGTGCGGGGGCACCCCCTCGACGGCGAAGTAGAGCGTGGCGCCGAGGGACCACAGGTCGGAGGCGGGGCCGCCGCGCTCGCCGCGCAGCCGTTCGGGCGCGATGTAGTTGGGCGAGCCGACCAGGTGGCCGGTCCGGCCCGAGGTGGCCTCACCGTCGGCGACCGCGAAGCCGAAGTCGGTGAGGACGGCCTTGCCGGTCCTGGTGAGGAAGACGTTGCCCGGCTTGACGTCGCGGTGGACCACCCCGGCGGCGTGGGCGGCGCCGAGCGCGCTGAGGACGCCCACGCCGATCCTGGCCGCCTGGTGCGCGGGAAGCGGGCTCCGGTCGCGGACGGTCTGCTCCAGGGACGAGCCCGACAGCAGCTCCATGACGAGCCAGGGCCGTTCCTGGTCGATGACCACGTCGTGGACGGTCACGATCGAGGGGTGTTTGAGCCGGGCGGCGAGGTTGGCCTCGCGGATCGCCGAGGCGAAGACCTCCTGCCGTCTGACGGGGTCGAGGTCAGGCGGGAGCCGTACCTCTTTCACCGCCACGTCGCGGCCGAGCGTCTCGTCGGTGGCGAGCCAGACCGTGCCCGCCCCACCCTCGGCGAGAGGGTTGAGGAGCCGGTAACGGCCTGCCAGCACTCGAGTGTCGATCCCGCTCACCCCGTTCGCTTATCCCATCGCGGACAGCAACATAGTCACTTACCGGCACATGAACCAATGAACGATGATTCCGCCTCATCCATTGACCCCTGGCTTCTGTTTTCGTAGTGTCACGAGCATCCTCACGACGCCCCTGGAGCCGCGATGAAGCGCCTGCACACCCAAGAGCGGATCGACCACTACACCGCCGGCGGCTGGTGGACCGGAGACACGATCGACCAGCTGCTCCGTGCCCAGGTGAGCGCCCGCCCCGGCGCTCTCGCGATCGCCGACCCGCCCAACAAGGCCGACCTGCTGCCCGGCGGGGTCAAGAGGCTCACCTGGTCCGAGCTGGACGCCGAGGTCGACCGGGTGGTGGGGGTGCTGCGCGGCCGGGGCGCCGGACCCGGGGACGTGGTCGCCGTCCAGCTGCCCAACAGCGTGGAGCTCGCGGTCACCTTCCTGGCCGCGATCAGGGTGGGCGCGGTGGTCACCCCGTTCCCCGTGCAGTACCGCGAGTACGAGCTGAACCAGCTCTGCGCCCTCGCCGGGGCCATGATCTTCGTCACCTCGACGACCGCCGCCGCCCGCGTGCCTACGATCGTCCCGACCCTCACCTGGGGCGCCGACCTCGACGCCGCCTCCCCTCCGGGCGCCCCCTCCCCGCACGAGCCGGAGTCGCAGTCGCACGAGGGGCCGGGCATCCCGTACGAGGCCCACCCCGCCGACCCCGTCACGATCTGCTGGACCTCCGGTACCGAGGCCACTCCCAAAGGTGTGCCGAGGTGCCACTACGACTGGCTCGCGGTCGCGTCCACCTGCGCCGCGGCTCCCGGGCTCACCGAGGACGACGTCATCCTCAACCCCTTCCCCATGGTCAACATGGCGGGGATCGGCGGGGTCTTCCTGCCCTGGCTGAAGACCGGTGCCGTGCTCGTCCAGCACCACCCGTTCGACCTGCCGACCTACCTCGGGCAGATCGCGGCCGAGGGCGTCACCTACACCCTGGCCCCGCCCGCGCTGCTGACGATGCTGCTCCAGCAGGAGGCGATCCTCGCCAGGACCGACCTCACCACGCTGACCCGGATCGGTTCGGGCTCGGCGCCGCTGCCACCGCCGATGGTGAAGGGCTGGCAGGACAGGTACGGCATCGCGATCATCAATTTCTTCGGTTCCAACGAGGGCGTCGCGCTCCTCTCGGACCCGGTGCACATGCCCGACCCCGAGGACAGGGCCCGCTTCTTCCCCCGGCCCGACGCCCCGGGTACCAGCCGGCCCGGCACCCTCGGCGCGACCAGGACCAAGCTGGTCGACCCCCTCGGCGAGGAGATCGTCGAGGCCGGGGTCCCCGGTGAGCTCCGTCTGTCGGGGCCGACCGTCTTCTCCGGCTACCTGCCGGGCACGGCCGCCGCCGACCCGTTCGACAAGGACGGCTACCTGATGACCGGCGACGTGTTCGAGATCGCCGGCGACCAGGGGCAGTACCTGCGCTACGTCGACCGGGCCAAGGACCTGGTCATCCGGGGCGGCATGAACATCGCCCCGGCCGAGCTGGAGGCGCTGGTCTCCGGGCACCCGGCGGTGGCCGAGGTGGCGGTGGTCGGCTACGCCGACGAGGTCCTCGGCGAGCGGGTCTGCGTCGTGCTCGTCCCCAAGCCCGATCAGACCGTGGACCTCGCCTCGGTCGTGGAGCACCTGCGGGGCAAGGGCATCGCCTCGTACAAGCTCCCCGAACGCCTGGAGATCGTCGAGGCGCTGCCCCGCAACCCGCTGGGCAAGATCCTCAAGCGGGAGCTGAAGGAGTCGCTGGCGGCGAACGGCTGAATCCCGCGACCCCCACCCCGGCGGCCGTGGTCCTCCGCGGCCGGGCCGCCGGGAGGACCGGCCCGCGCGGGCCGTCCGGAGCCGGGGCCGTGCCGTGTCCGAGGAGTCAGTACGAGTCGGACCACTCCTCGTGGGCGGTCCACAGGCGCTGCCACAGTTTGGCGCGTTCGGCGGGGGTGACGTCGGGCAGGGACAGGCCGAAGACGTCGGCCAGGATCTCGAAGTACTCGCGTTCGCTCCGCGCGGTCAGGGTGTGCTCGCGGTCGCCGAGACGGGTCAGGACCAGACCCCGCATGATGTCGACACCGTTCGCGTCGCGCCGCTGGACCGTGGCCACGCGGACGAAGCCCGACTCGGGTGAGGTGGAGAGGAACCGGTGCATCGCGGCGAACTCCGGCATCCCGGCGGGCCCGGCACGGAAGTCCATGCCGAGGAAGTCGCCGCGCGGGTCGTGGTCGAACCGCCACCCGCCGGGTGCCACCTCGGAGGGACGCAGGCCGTAGGTGAAGGGTCCCTGCCGGTACGTGCCCTCGACGAGCGGGAGCGGGTCGTGGATCGCGTCGCCCAGGCCCTGGTCGACCAGCCACTCCCCGCCGGGATTGCCCGGAGCGGGAAGTCCCGAGACCGTGAGCACGAGGTGGCCGCCGTCCACGTTCGCCGGACCCCCGGCGCGGCCCTGCACCCCGCCGAGGTGCCGGGTCACCCGGTAGCCGAGCGCCTTCAGCAGCAGGGAGAAGGCCCCGTTCAGGTGGTAGCAGTAGCCGCCCCGGCCCCGCACGATCCGCGCGGCCGACTCCACCGGGTCGACGGTCGTCGGGCGGCCCAGCCAGATCTCCAGGCATTCGTAGGGCACACGTTCCACGTGTGCCCGGTGCAGCGCGTGCAGCGACTCCGCGCTCGGAGGTCCGTCGACCTTCACACCGATCCTGCGCAGGTACGCGGTGACATCGATCACATCGATCACTCCGTCACGGTAACGCCGAGGTGGGCGCGGCCCGGCGTCGGACATGCGCTTTCCCGGGAACGGCCGCGAACAGCGCCACGAAGAACAGCGGCTGTCCATGGGAGTCACGTCAGATTCGTTCAGGTCACTTTCTGACCGGAATCAGCGGGAAACTGGACTCATGGCGAACACGAGTGCGCGGATGCTGAGGTTGCTGTCCCTGCTGCAGACCCATCGGTACTGGCCGGGCGGAGAGCTCGCCGACCGGCTGGACGTGAGCGAGCGGACGCTGCGGCGCGACGTCGACAGGCTGCGCGAGCTGGGTTACCCGGTCGACGCCAACCGGGGTGTCGCGGGCGGCTACCAGCTCCAGACCGGCGCGACCATGCCGCCCCTGCTGCTCGACGACGAGGAGGCGGTGGCCATCGCCGTCGGGTTGCGGACGGCGGCCGGCGGCGCCGTGGCCGGTATCGAGGAGACGTCGGTACGGGCGCTGACCAAGGTCATCCAGGTGATGCCGCCCCGGTTGCGGCGGAGGGTCGACGCGCTGCGGGCCTACACCGTGCCCGCCGTCGTCGGCGGGGGGCCCACGGTCGACTCTCTCGCCCTGACGGTGATCGCCCAGGCGTGCCGGGACGACGAGCGGCTGCGGTTCGAGTACACGGCGCGCGACGGAGACCGGACGACCCGGCTGGTCGAGCCGCACCGGCTCGTGTCGCTGGGACGCCGCTGGTATCTCGTCGCCTGGGACGTCGAGCGCCACGGCTGGCGCACCTTCCGCGTCGACCGGCTGGCCGCCGCGGAGCCGACCGGTGCCCGGTTCCGCCCGCGCGAGCTGCCCGGCGGCGACGCCGGGGCGTTCGTCCGCGACAGCATCACGTCGATGCCGGCGCAGTATCAGATCGTGGTCGTCATACAGGCGGCGGCCGCCGACGTCGAGCGGGTCGCGACACCCCTGGGCGGGGTGGTCGAGGCCGTCGACGACCGGTCGTGCCGGCTGCTGATGAACGCCGACGGGATGGAGTGGCCGGTCCTGGTCCTCGCCGCGCTGGGCGCCGACGTCGAGGTGGTCCGGCCGGCCGAGTTCCGGGACTACCTGCGCGCGACCGGCGAACGGTTCACCCGCGCGGCGAGCGGAGGTCCGGTTTATTCGGTTGAGCCCGAGCCGGACACGCCGGTAGCCTGACCGTCCCTTCGAGTGTGAGGAGGTGAGGAGCAGATGTTCGCCAGCCTGGTCACGCGCTCCCGCCTCGGGCGACAGGCCGCCTGAGCTCGGGAAGCGCACCCGCTTTCTGGAGTTTCGCTTGTCTGAGCTGTCCCTGTCCGACCGTTCGATGTCCGATCTGCGGTTCCGTCCGCTCGAAGCGGGCGAGTTCGACCTGTTCCACCGCTACGGCCCGCTCCCCGCCTCCGGCGTCGGCGCCCGCCACCTGCCCTTCGACGAGCTCGGCTACCGGCCCGAATGGGTCTGGGTCGCGCTGCGCGGCGACGAGGTCGTCGCCAGGGCCGCCTTCTGGGGTCCGCCGGGCTCCGAGCACCCCTTCAGCCTCGACTGGCTCGACCCCGGGTCCGGCCCCGACCGGATCGAGGTGGGGGCCGCCCTGCTGCGGGCCGCGTACGCCACCCTGGTCACGCCCGGGTACGCCACGCCGTCCGGGACGCGGCCCGACTACCACCTGTTCCTGCCCGCCGACTGGCGAGAGCGCCCCGACGCGTTCGCGGACGCCTCCGACCGGATCGCCGCCGTCGAGAAGGCCGGGCTGCGGCGGTCCGTCGAGCGGCTCAACCTGCACTGGCTCCCCGAGTACGGCCTGCCGCCCAGGTCGGCCCGGCTCACCTTCGCCCCGGCCGACGACGACGAGGTGGTGGTGAACCTGCTGGCCCGCGTCGCCGAGGGCAGCCTCGACGACTGGGACCGGCGCAACCTCGCCGACAGCGGCGCGAGGGCGACGGCCGAGAAGACCGTGGCCGAGGTCGCGGACATGCCCGGCGGGCGCCGGCGGTGGCGGCTCGCCCGCGACGCGTCGGGGGAGCTCGTCGGCATCGTGATGGCGACGCGCAACTCCAGGAACGCCACGATCGGCTACCTCGGGGTCGACCCGGCCCACCGGGGCCACGGTTACGCCGACGACCTGGTCACCGAGGCGCTGCACATCTTCGTCGCCGAGGGCGAGCCCGAGGTGAAGGACAACACCGACGTGGGCAACGTGCCCATGGCGGCCTCGTTCGCCCGGATCGGCTACCGGATCACCGGCCGCCGCCTGATCCTCACCTGATTCCCGTCTGATCCCGGCCTGATCCCGGCCTGATTCCCGTCTGATCCCGGCCTCTCCGGCCCGGCCGGGCAGGGCCCTCGTCCGCGCGAGAGCCCTGCTCGGTGGGCCGCCTCCGCCACCGAGTGCGCAGAACCTTCACAATTCACCACATGTCTTCTGCACGGCTCCGGTCTACGCTGCCGGGCATGGCAACCCCTCAACAACGACGTGTCCTCGTGGTCGAGGACGACGAGACGATCGCGCGGGCCGTACGCCACAGGCTGGCCGCCGAGGGTTTCGACGTGCAGGTCGTCGGGGACGGGCAGGCGGCGCTGGCCGCCTACGCGAGGACGGGGCCCGACGTGGTGGTGCTCGACCGGCTGCTGCCCGGCCTCGACGGGCTGGAGGTGTGCCGGCGCATGCAGGCGGCCAGGCCGGTGCCGGTCCTCATGCTCACCGCGCTGGGCGAGGAGACCGACCTGCTCGTGGGACTTGGGGTCGGGGCCGACGACTACATGGCCAAGCCGTTCAGCATGCGCGAACTGGTCGCCCGGGTGCACGCCCTGCTGCGCAGGGTCGAGCGGGCCTCCCAGCTGGCCGTGGCCGACACGGTCATCCGCCTCGCCGACGTCGAGATCGACACCGCGGAGCGCCGCGTCTACGTGCGGGGCACCGAGGCCCAGCTCACCAGGACCGAGTTCGACCTGCTCTGCCGCCTCGCCGAGCGCCCCGGCCAGGTCTTCGAGCGCGAGCGGCTGCTCGCCGACATCTGGGGCTTCTCCGAGGCCGCGGCCACCCGCACGGTCGACAGCCACGTGCGGGCCCTGCGCCGCAAGCTCGGCCCCGGCGTCGTCCGTACCGTCCACGGCGTCGGTTACGCCCTCGTCAAACCGTGAGCGGGCATTCCGGCGCGGCCGGTGGACACGTGCTCGGATACGGCCGCGAGGAGGCGTGCCGGCACGCCCCGGAAACGGCGCTCGCGTCCGGACGAGAACCGATCGCCCTCTCCGTCACTCAGACACTCATGTGCCCTTCACCTCCAACACCGGGACGCGCCGACCATTGAGACCTCTCGACTTCCTGGGCCGGATCAAGATAAAGCTCGGCATGGTGATCCTGCTGGCCGTGGTGGCGGCGTTCGTCGTCAACGAGGTCGGCATCAACGCCGGATACTCGCGCGACGTGCGCGTCGCGGTGGCCGCGGTGTTCGCACTGATCATGGTGCAACTGCTCGCGCGGGGGATGACCAAACCGCTGCGCGAGATGGCCGCCGCCGCGCAGACCATCGCCAAGGGCCGGTACGGCCTGCGGGTCACCGCGTCCTCCCGTGACGAGGTCGGCGAGCTCGCCCGCGCCTTCAACGCGATGGCCGCTGACCTGGGCGAGGTGGACCGGCAGCGCCGGGAGCTGGTGGCCAACGTCAGCCACGAGCTCCGTACGCCGATCACCGCGCTCCGGGCGGTGCTGGAGAACGTGGTCGACGGGGTCTCAGACCCCGATCCCGTCACCCTCGGCACCGCGCTCGCCCAGACCGAGCGGCTGGGCCGGCTGGTCGCGCAGCTGCTCGACCTGTCCCGCCTGGAGTCCGGAGCCCGGCTGATCGAGCGTGAGGACGTCGAGCTGCGCCAGCTGTGCGAGCAGGCACTGCGGGAGGCCGTCATGGCCAGGGAGGGGGTGGTGGCGCGCTGCGAGGTCCCGGAGGGGCTGAGCGTGCGCGCCGATCCCGACCTGCTCGCGCAGGTCCTCGCCAACCTGCTGGACAACGCGGTGCGGCACAGCCCCGCCGGAGGGCTGGTGGTGCTGACGGCCACGGCCAGGGGAGAGGGCGTCCGGCTGAGGGTGAGCGACCAGGGGCCGGGGATCGCGGCCGAGGACCGGGCGCGGGCGTTCGAGCGCTTCTCGCGCCTGGACGCGGGCCGGGCCGCCGACGACGGCGGCGCCGGGCTGGGCCTGGCCATCACCAAGGAGATCGTCGAGCTCCACGGCGGTTCCATTCACTTCGACGACGGTGCCGGCTGCCACGTCGTGGCCGACCTTCCGGAAAGGACCGAGATGAACCCCCCGTCTCTCCCCGCCAAGGGCTCCCTCCCCGCGGAGGCGGACGCCGTCGCCCCGGGCCAGGCTCCTCCCGGCGAAGCCCCCACGGGGCCGGCGGCTTCCGCGCCCTTCGTCCCGTCCGCGGCCGGTGCGCCGTCCGAGTCGGTGACCGGTCCGGTGGCCGCTTCCGTGGCCGACCCGGCGGCCGGTCCGGTGACCGGTTCGCCGGACGGCCCGGCGACCGACTCGGTGACCGGTTCGGGGTCCGGCCCCGGCGAACCGGGCGGAGCCGTTCAGGCCGCCGGACCCGTTTGGGTGCCCGAACCTCGGGAGACCGGCGAGGCGCCCGGTACCTCCGGCCCGGTCACGGCCACGGGCGAACCCGGGCACGGCGTGACGTCCGGGCCGGTGCCCGCCGCTCCGGCCCCCGGAGCCACCCCCGGAACGGCCCCCGGAGCCGCCGTCCCCGACGTCGCCGCCACATCCTCTCCTCCCGTACGGCCCTCCCCGCAGCCGTACCCCCCGAGGCCCGTTCTCGCCCAGAGGGGGAGCGCGCGTCAGAAGCCGGTCGTGATGCGGAACTGGGCGGGGGCGGTCATCGGGGTGTTCGTCGGCGGCGTCGGCGGGCTGGTGTGCGCCGTGATCGTGGGCATCGGCCTCTCGAGCATCGCCCCGCTGCTGGCCGCGTTCGCCGGGGCCGCCATCTTGACCGTCGGCGCGTTCGTCGGCACGGTCATCGGCGCCACCACGCCCACCGACGACATCCTGGCCCCCGCCGATCAGCCCCCGCCCAGTTCCCCGGCGCGGGGACCCGTCGCGCAGCGCGTCACCGTGGCGGGTCCGGAAGCTCCGCGGCGGGAAGGCGGGGCACCGCCGGTAGGCGTCCGGGAAGGGGCGACGGGCTCGTCGGTGGTCTCCCGGCCGGGCGGGGGACGGGGCCCGGGGGATCCCGGCGGATACGAGGCACCGCCGATCTTCCCCCGGCCCGAGCTGCCGGACACGCCCCGCTGGGTGCTGCCGGTCTCGGCCGCCGTCGGGGCGCTCGCCGCGGTCGCGGTGCCGTACAGCAGGGCGGGGCTGGGGCTCGTGCTGGTGGCCGCGGCGATGGGGGTGGCGGCGATCCCCGCGGCGCGCAGGAGGATCAACCCCTGGTCGGCCGGGATGGGGGCGATCGCCTACGGGCTGGTCGCGACGGTGATGTTCAGGGACGCGGACTGGCTGGTCGGGATCCTTCTGCTGGCCGGGTTCCTGACGGCCGCGCTCGCTCTGTCGGGGGCCGGGCGCGGCTGGCTCGGGGTGATCAGGGGCGCCGCGTCGGTGGTCCTGGGCCTGCTGCCGGTGCCGTGGTTCCTCGGCGCGAGGTTGAAGGGCCTCGCGTCCCGCCGCCGCGTGATGCCGCTGCTGCTGGGGGGCGGGCTCACCGTCGTGCTGCTGGTGGTGTTCGGGGCGCTGTTCGCCTCGGCGGACGCGGTCTTCGCCGAGGCCGTCGAGCGGGTGTTCAGCGCGCAGGAGTGGGCGGAGTCGATGCCGCTGCGGATCCTCCTCTTCGTCGTCTTCGCGGTCGTGGTCGCCTCCGCCGTGCTGGTGGGGCTGCGGCCCGTGGCCGAGCCGAAGGCCCCCGACCTGAAGGTCACGGTCGGGCGCGGTCTCTGGGTGACCCCGCTGACGGCGCTCAACCTGCTGTTCGCCACGTTCGTGGGGATGCAGTTGACCGTGCTGTTCGGCAGTACCCGATGGGTGGTGGAGGCCACCGGGCTGACCTACGCCGAGTACGCGCGCTCCGGGTTCTTCCAGCTCGTCGTCGTCAGCGTGTTCGTGCTGGCCATCGTGGCGGTCGCCTCGGGGACGCTGGAGCTCAAGGGAGCCGACCGCTGGCTGATGGCCGGGCTGCTCGGCGTGCTCTGCGTGCTGACCCTGGTGATCCTGTTCTCCGCGCTGCACCGCCTGGACCTGTACGCCGACGCCTACGGCCTGTCCCGGCTGCGGGCCTCGGTGTCGGCGACGGTGCTGTGGCTGGGCGGGATCTTCGCGCTGGTCCTCGTCGCGGGCGCGGCCCGGCTCACCGGACGCGGGCACGCGCGCTGGCTGCCCAGGACCGTCGTCATCATGACGAGCGCCTCCCTGCTGGCGTTCGCGGTCTGGAACCCCGACCTGCGGGTCGCGGAGACCCAGATCGCGGTACGGGGCGTGGAGCGGGTCGACCTCGAATACCTCGGCGACCTCGGCGCGGAGGCCGTGCCCGCCCTGGACAGGCTGCCGGAGCCGGCCCGCAGCTGCGTCCTGCGAGACGTGATCGCGGCCAACGAGCTCGCCGGGCCCGACCCGTGGAACGGCTGGAACCTGGCCCGTCGCGAGGCGAGGGAACTGCTGGAACGGCGCCCGGTCGACAGGGGCGCCTCATGCCCGCAGACGCTCTCCCGCCTGGAGATCCCCGACCAGGACTGATCCCAACATTCCGGCAGGCAGCGGAGCCGACGTACGCGATCGCGGCGTCGGCTCCGCGCCGAAGTGATCGCCCGGGTGAGAGGCGAGGCCGAAGTCGGTGAGCCCCGCGGACCGAGGCCGCACCGGGGTGGTGAGCGGGCCGGGAAGAAGGACGGGCCGAACGGTTTCGAAGCCCGCGGCACTTTCACTGGCGGCGCGTGCGGATCCCCGCCGGATTCTTAATCAAAGGCATCAAGGGCATCAAGGTCGCGGTCACGCCGACTGAAACACGATGACGGGAGGATCGGCCGGGTGAGAAATGTTCGAGGTCGCACGGTCGTCAATTCTTTCTCCTGTGCGGCACCGTGAGAGCGTGCCGGTCAAGGACCGCTCTCGCGTCAGCCCGGCGTTTCGGATCGGAATGCAGAAGCGCCATTAGAACGGCTGCCGCGTACGTTCCCACCAGACAGCAGACGAGGGCACAGGTGAGCCAGGGAATCGCTGCCAGGAGAGCAGCCAGAAAAGCGGGCACGACAAACTACCTCTCGGGGGAGCGGTGCTCGTCGCTGAAATCTGTGATACGTCGTTCTCCTGCATGGGGATCGACGCAAGGACGGACGTCAGCGCTGACCTAAAATTACATGAAACCGGCATGCTGTCAACGCGTGAGCATTGAGGCCGGAATCCGAGGCCGGGAAGAAATGAAAAGCGCGACCCCCGTCCGAAGACGGGGGTCGCGTTGGTTCGGGCGGGTATCAGGGGACCCAGTGGTTGCCGGTCACGGTGATCATGACCTGGAGCTGGATGCTGGTGGAGTAGTAGTCGCTCGCCGTGAACGGGGTGCTGAGCATCTTGTTCCACAGGGCGTCCAGCCAGGCCTGGCTGCCGGAGTCGGTCATCGCCGCCACCGCGAACGGGGCGAAGTAGGCCGGTTCGCTGCCGCCGGAGATCTGGGTGCCGTTGAGGGAGTAGCCGACCGCGATGTTGTTCGGGTTGCCGCCGGTCTTGCCCTTGATCCAGGTGTTGAGCTTGCGCGCGGCGGCGAGCGACCTGGTGTCGCCGCTGGTCACCGCGTCGTTGCCGATCCGCCACGGGTCGCGGCAGGCGTTCCACCAGAATTTGCCGTCGTTGGCGTCCTCCAGCACCTGGTTCGGTGCGGGCTTCGGGGTGGTGTTGGTGTTGACCACGAAGTCGGCGAGCAGGCCCGTGTTCGGGGCGTAGGTGGACTGCTGGGAGGCGATCAGGTTCTGGTGGTTGGTGCGGACGGTGTCCCAGGTCGTGTCGCCGGTGGCCTTACGGAACGCCCTGAAGTGGTCGATCATCCAGTCGGAGGAGCGGCTGATCCAGTAGTACTGGTCGCCCGCGCTGCTCCAGTCGCCGAGCTTCATGAGCTTGGTGGTCGCGTTGACCTCACCGGCCTTGATGGCGTTGATGTGGTTGATCGCGAGCTGCCGGTAGTTGTAGGTGCCCGAGCTGCCCCACTGCCGGTCGGCGAGCAGCAGCCCGTAGGCCACGTCCAGGTCGCCGTCGGTGGCGGAGTCGCCGCCGTTGACGCTCTGGCAGGAGGTGTTCTGCTCGGCGGCGAGCAGTCCGGGGGTGATCGACGACGGGTGGGCCAGGACGTACTTCACCAGGCCGTCGAAGATCTTCTTCGCGTCGGGGTCGGCCCCGGCCATCGTGGCGGTGATGACCATGCCGTAGCCCTGCGCCTCGGCCACGTACGGGTGGTCGGCGTCGGGGGAGATGATCTGGTACCAGCCGTTGCCGCAGTTCTGCTTGACGAACGCGGCCTTCCAGCGCTGGTAGTAGTCGACCACCTTCTGGTCGAGCGTGGCCTGGGCGCCGGTCGGGCGCAGCATCCCGGCCGCGTAGGGGATCTTGTGGGAGCCGAACGGCACGCCGGGGCCGTCGGGGGACGGGGTGATCGTCGGAGTGGGCGTCGGGGTCGTGCCCCCCGTGCTGCCGTAGATCTCCATCTCGTACAGCGAGTAGCCGTAGGAGGTGCCTCGCGCGGTCCCGTACATCCGCACGTAGCGGCCGGTGCCCGACAGGGCCAGGTCGTCGACGCCGCCGTCGCCGGTGGTGGTCGAGTAGGCGGTGGTCCAGGTGGAGCCGTCGGGCGAGACCTCGACGCGGTACGACTTCCCGTACGCCACCTCCCAGGTCAGCCTGACCCGGGAGATGGTGGCGGAGGCGCCGAGGTCGACGCGGATCCACTCGGGGTCGTGGCCCTCGGCGGAGGCCCAGCGGGTGGCGGTGTCGCCGTCGAAGGCGGCGCCGGGGAGCAGCGTGGCGTCCTCGTCGGAGGACGAGGTGGCCGGGCGGCCCTGGGAGAGCAGAGAGTCCACGGCGAAGCCGGGCGGCGCCGCCAGCACGAACACCGATGCGATCAGTGCCGACGCCAGTGCCAGGACGAGGACGGTCGAGGGGCGTGGGGGGCGCTGGAGGCGTTGGAGGCGCAATCTCGCATGCACAGGGGGTGCCCTCTCTGCGATTATCTAGTTAGGAAAGGTTCCTAACTAGGGAAAGATGGCACCATCCCTGACGCGCTACGGTCAAGGGGGGTGGGGGGCCCAAATTCCCCCACTCCGTGATCGAGGGGAAATCCAGGACATGGGCAGGGAGAACGAAGGCGAGCGCTGGATGTGGCGAACACCTTCCGGGTGATTGAATCCCCGCATGTCGTTCGATGTATTGATCAGGGATGGCTGGGTGCTCGACGGCACCGGAGCCCCCGCCTGCCGCGCCGACGTCGGTGTCGACGGTGACCGGATCACCGCCGTGGGCCGGCTCGACGGCGCGGACGCCACGACCGTCGTCGAGGCCGCGGGGCGCCACGTCATGCCCGGCCTCGTCGACTGCCACGCCCATGGCGACGCCCTCGTCCTAGACAAGGAGGTGCAGCTCGCCGCGCTCCGGCAGGGCGTGACCACGTTCGTCCTCGGCCAGGACGGGCTCTCCTTCGCCCCCTCCACCACCCCGGAGACCTTCGCCTACGCCACCCGCTACTTCGCGGCCGTCAACGGCGTCCACCCCTCGGCCGACGGGCCGGTCGGCGTCGGGGAACTGCTCGCGGGCTACGACCGGGCGACCGCCCTGAACACCGCGTACCTGCTGCCGCACGGCACGATCCGCCACGACGTGATGGGCGCCGCCGAGCGGGCCGCCACCGCCGGCGAGCTGGCCGCGATGCTGGCCCGCGTCGAGCGCGGCCTGTCGGAGGGGGCCTGCGGTCTCTCCACCGGCCTCGAGTACGCCCCGGGCCGCTACGCCGACGCCGCCGAGATCGCCGCGCTCTGCGCGCCGCTGGACCACCTGCCGTACGTGACGCACATGCGCGGGTACGGCGCCGCGGCCCCCGCGGGGATGGCCGAGGTGACGGACATCGCCCGGCGCTCGGGCGCCGCCGTGCACGTCTCGCACTACCACGGCCCGGCCGCCACGCTCCTGCCGCTGGTCGACGAGGCCCGGCTCATGGGGATCGACATCACCTTCGACACCTACCCCTACCTGCGGGGCAGCACGATCCTCGCGATGCTCGCGCTGCCCGCGTGGGTCCCGGCCGCCGACACCGGCCGCGCGCTGGAGATCCTGGAGTCCGAGCCGATCGAGTGGGACGAGACGCTCTGGCCGAGGATCACCTTCTCCCACGTGCCCGGCGCCGAGTGGGCCGAGGGGATGACGCTGCCCGACGCCGCCGCCGAGGCGGGACTGGAGCCGGGGGAGTTCTGCCGCAGGATCCTGGTCGACACCCGGCTGGAGGCCGGATGCGTGTCGGCCCGCCCCGACGAGGGCCCCGAGGGCGAGGCGTCGGTCCGCGCGATCCTGCGCCACCCGGCCCACACCGGCGGCTCCGACGGCATCTACGTGGGCGGCCACCCCCACCCCCGGGGCTACGGGGCGTTCGCCAGGATGCTCGGCCACCACGTCCGCGAGACCGGCGACTGGACCCTGGAGCAGGCCGTCGTCCACCTCGCCTCGCACCCGGCCCGCCGCTTCGGCCTCGAAGGGCGGGGCCTCGTCCGCCCCGGGCAGGTCGCCGACCTGGTCGTCCTCGACGCCACCGCGGTCGCCGACCTGGCCACGTACGCCGTCCCGCGCACCCCGGCCACCGGGATCGGCGACGTCCTCGTCTCCGGGGTCCCGGTCCTCGCCGGAGGAGAGCTCACCGGCGCCACCCCCGGCAGGGCGCTGCGCCCCTGAGCCCTCAGGAAGCCGCGAGGGCCACGAGGGCCACCAGGGCCACGAGGGCACGGCCCTGGAGAGGGCGCCGTGAGGATCGTGAGGATAGGGTCCTCAGGGCAGCCGGCGGGGACGCGATCTCCCACGCCCGGATCCGGCGGCCGGCGAGCCGGCGGACCCGCCGAGGCGACCAGAGGGGGACGGGACGTGAAGGGGATCGTGGATCCCGGGGCGGCGCTGGGGGCCTCGCTGTTCGGCGGGGCGTTCACCTTCCCCGTGATGGTGGCCCACCGCGCCGCGCTGGAGCACAACATCGCGACCCTCGCGGCCTTCACCCGGGAGTACGGGCTCACCTTCGCCCCGCACGCCAAGACCACCATGTCGCCCGAACTGGTCAGGGCGCAGCTCGACGCGGGCGCGTGGGGGCTCACGGTCGCCACCCCCAGCCAGGCGCTCACCCTGCGCGAGTTCGGCGTCTCCCGGATCGTCCTCGCCAACCAGGTCTTCGACCCGGCCGGGCTGTCCGCCCTCGCCGCCCAGCTGGCCTCAGATCCCGCGTTCGAGTTCCTCTGCTTCGTCGACTCGGTGGCCGGGGTCGAGGCGCTCTCCCGGCACGCCGGGGCCAGGCCGTTCCGCGTGCTGGCCGAGCTCGGCCACGAGGGCGGGCGGGGCGGCAGCCGTACCCTCGCCCAGCTGCTGGAGGTCGTCTCGGCGGCGCAGGCGGCCGAGGGCGTGGAATTGGCGGGTGTCGCGGGATACGAGGGGTCGCTGGGGTCGGCGGAGGAGGTGCGGGCCTACCTGCGCCGGCTGCTGGAGGCGCTGGAGCACCTGCGGGTGCGCGACCCGATCCTGTCGGTGGGCGGCAGCCAGTGGTTCGACGTGATCGGTCGCGAGCTCGCCGCCTGCCAGGCCAGGGTGATGCTGCGCAGCGGCGCCTACGTCTCCCACGACGACGGCTACTACCGCGAGCGCACCCCGTACACCCGGATCGACGGGGAGCTGCGCGCGGCGCTGGAGATCTGGGCGCACGTGCTGAGCGTCCCCGAGCCCGGTCTGGCCGTGGTCGGGTTCGGCAAGCGCGACGCCCCCTTCGACGAGGGGCCGCCGATCCCGCGCGGAGCCGTCGCGGACGCGACGGTGCTCAAGGTCCAGGACCAGCACACCGTCCTGAGGCTGGCGCCGGGCTCGCCGGTGAAGCCGGGGGACCTGGTGTCGTTCGGCATCTCCCACCCGTGCACCGCCTTCGACAAGTGGCGGACCATGCCGGTGGTCGACGAGGAGTATGTCGTCGTCGATCTGATAAACACCTTTTTCTAATGTCGTGTTTTTCCGTTGTGAGGAATGCTGAGATGAGCGGCAAGCAGGAGCTGAGGACCGACGAGGGCGCGGCGCCCGTCGGGGCGTATTCGCAGGGCCTCGTGGTCGGCGACTTCGTCTACACCTCGGGCATGGGGCCCCTCAGCCCCGAGACCGGCGAGGTCGTCGGGACCGACGTGGCCGAGCAGACCCACCAGGTGATGCGCAACCTCGGCGCGATCCTCGCGGCGCACGGGCTCGGCTTCGACGACGTGGTGAAGTCGACCGTGCACCTGGAGCACCTCAAGCGTGACTTCGCCGCCTACAACGAGGCGTACAAGTCGTATTTCACCCGCCCGTACCCGGTCCGCACGACCGTCGGCTCCGACCTGATGGACATCCTCGTCGAGATCGACTTCGTGGCCTACAAGCCGCGTTAGAGTCTGACCGACTTCGTGGGAGGGCGGTGGCTTGGACAGCTCGCTATACGTCTACGTCGAGGACGTGCGCGGGGAGGGCCTCGACGCGGTCCTCGACCGGATCACCGGATACGGCGTGACGGGCGTGACCGTGGCCGCGGCCTACCACCGTGCCCGTGACGTCACCCCGCACGGCCGCTCCCGGGTGACGCTCCGCAGGGACGGCGCGCACTTCACGCCGCCCGCCGACCTGTTCGGCGGGCTGCGGCTGGTCCCGCCCGTCCAGGACGGTGCCGGGGACGAGCCGCTGGCCGCCCTGCGCCGGGCCACCGCCGAGCGCGGGCTCGCGCTGCACGGCTGGACCGTCTTCCTGCAGAACACCACGCTCGGCCTGGCCGACCCGGACGTGACCGTACGCAACTGCTTCGGCGACCGCGGCTCGCCCGCCGACCTGTGCCCCTCCCACCCCGACGTGCGCCTGTACGCGGTCGCGCTGGGGCGGGCGGTGGCCAGGCAGGGTGTCGACAGCGTGGTGGCGGAGGCGCTGCACTTCGGCACCTTCGGCCACGGCTACCACCACGAGCGCAGCTTCGTCCCGCTCGGGCCGATGGACGCGTTCCTGCTGGGCCTGTGCTTCTGCGGCTTCTGCATGCGCCGCGCCGCCGACCTGGGCGTCAACGCGGAGGTGGCGCGCGAGGAGTGCTCCAGGATCGTGGGCGCCGTGCTCGACGGCGACCCTCCCGCCCAGGGCGAGGTGACCCGCGCCGCGCTGACCGCGTACGCGGGGCCCGAGGTGGTCGCCTACGCGCGGGCCCGCTCCGAGGTGGTGACCTCGCTGGTCTCCGAGGTCTCCACCGCCGTCACCGCGGAGGGCTCGCGCCTCGTCTTCCTCGACGCCACCGGCGCCGTCAAGGGCTACACCGACGGCCTGCCCTCACCCGGGCTCGCCGCGCACGACTCCTGGCAGCTCGGCGTCGACCTGGTCGCCCTCGGTGACCTGGTGCCCTCGCTCGGCGTGCTCGCCTACGCCCGCGACGCGGCCAGGGTGGCCGACGACGTGGTCGCCTATCGCCGCTCGACGGGCAAGGACAAGGAGCTGCGGGTCGTCCTTCGGCCGGGCCTGCCGGACACCGACTCGGCCGACCGCCTCGCCGCCAAGGTCCGCGCCGTGCGGGCCTCGGGAGCAGACGCGGTCGACTTCTACGCGTACGGGCTCATGCCCTACCCGATCCTGGACCGCATCCCGGGCGCGCTCTCCGCCTGACGCCGTCCCGGTGTTCAGACGGAGCGGCCGGAGAGCGCGGTCGCGACGCCGAGACCCAGGTAGACGACCCCGCTGAACTGGCCGATCAGCGGTGCCCTGGTCCTCAGCCGCGTGCCGACGGCGCCCGCCGCCATGGCGTAGATCATGTCGGAGAGCAGGCCCAGGAGCAGCAGGGTTCCTCCCAGGACGGCGATCTGCAGCGGCACCGCGCCTGCCTCGGGCTCCACGAACTGGGGCAGGAACGCGAGGAAGAAGAGGATCACCTTGGGGTTGAGCACGTTGACGACCACCCCCTCAAGGAAGATCGCCCGAAGCGGCTGGGGTGCGGCCTCCCGGCTCGCGAACTCCTGCCTGCTCGTCAGCGCCCGGATGCCCAGGTAGACCAGATAGGCCACGCCCGCCCACTTGATCACGTTGAACAGGGTCGCCGACCGCGCGATCACGTACGAGAGACCGGCCGCCGCCGCGGCGATGTGCACCAGCGTGCCCACCTCGACGCCGAACGCGCTCGCCACACCGGCGGCCCGGCCCTGCGAGACGGCGCGGGTGATGATGTAGATGTGGTTCGGGCCCGGTACCAGGACCAGGGCCAGCGAGGCGAGCGAGAAGATCAGCAATGTGGACGGCGAGATCATGCCCCGACCCTAAGGTCGTCCCGGTCCTCGCCGTCAGGGCCAATGCCCGGACCCTTTGGTGTACCAATCGGTCCATGTTCGTCCCCTGACGGGGCCGATGGGTCCACCCAGCCGGAATGTCGATTCCGTCGGTACCGCGTGCGATACTCGCCGACGTGGGGTGGCAAAGCACGCGGGGTGTTCTGATCGGGCGGTCGGTCGAGCTCGATCACCTCACCGCCGTGCTCGACACCGCGGCCACGGGGCAGGCGGGGGTGGCCCTCGTGGGAGGTGACGCGGGCATCGGCAAGACCCGTCTGATCACCGAGCTGGCCGATCGTGCCGAGGCCGCCGGATTCGCCGTGCTCATCGGCCAGTGCGCCGAACTCGGCGACGCCCTCCCCTACCTCCCGCTCGCCGACGCCCTGCGTTCGGCACGCGGGGAGCTGCGCGCGGCGCTCGACGCGAGGCCGGTCCTCGGCAGGCTGTTGCCCGGCGGCACCGACCCCGGCAGGGAGAGCACGTCGGGCCTGACGCAGCAGCAGCTCTTCGGCTCGGTGCTCGGCTTCCTGGCCACGCGGCCCGTGCTGCTCGTCCTCGAGGACCTGCACTGGGCCGACCAGTCCACCCGCGACCTGCTGGTCTTCCTCAGCCGGATGCTGCAGACCGAGCGCGTCTGCCTCGTCGGCACCTACCGCACCGACGACCTCCACCGCCGCCACCCGCTGCGCCGGGTCCTCGCCGAGCTCAAGCGCCTCCCCTCGGTGACGCCGGTGGAGCTGGAGCCTCTCGACCGCCACGAGATGACCGACTACCTGGCCGCGCTCGGCGGCACCGACGCCGGGGTGATGCGGAAGGTCGTCGACCGGGCCGAGGGCAATCCCTTCTACGCGCAGGAGCTGCTGGAGGCCGCCTCCAAGGGCTCCTCGATGCCCGACGGCCTGGCCGGCCTGCTGCTCTCCCGGGCGGAGCTGCTCTCCGACCCCGCGCAGCGAGTGCTCGGCGGCGCGGCCGTCGCGGGCCGCCGAGCCGACCACGACCTGCTCCAGCAGGCCTCCGGCCTCGACGACCTGGCCTTCGAGGAGGGCATGCGGGAGATCGTCTCGCGCGGCCTGCTCCGCCCCGACGGGGAGTACGGCTACGCCTTCCGGCACGCGCTTCTCCAGGAGGTCGTCTACAACGACCTGCTGCCCGGCGAGCGGACCAGGATGCACGCCGAGTTCGCCCGCCTGCTGACCGCCCGAGGGGGGTCGGCGGCCGAGCTCGCCCACCACTACCTGGCCGGTCACGACCTGCCGGGGGCGCTGGCCGCGTCCGTGGAGGCCGGGCGGAGGGCCGAGCGGCTGGGGGCTCCCGCCGAGGCGCACCGCCACTTCGACCGGGCGCTCGGGCTCTGGGACCGGGTTCCCGACGCCGAGCGGCTGGCCGGGATCGGCCACGTCGCCCTCGCCGCGCGCAGCGCCGCCGCGGCGGCCGACAGCGGCGACAACCACCGGGCGATCTCCCAGCTCCGGCGCCTCCCGCCCTCCGCCGAGATCAACGAGCGGCTGTCGTACTACCTCATCGACACCGATGATGTCGAGGGCGCGATCGCCGCCGCGTACGCGGCCGTCGAGGCGGCGCCGGAGGGGCCGGTGCTCGCCCGCGCGCTCGCGACCTACGCCCGCTCGCTCTACTGGACCGAGCGACACGACGAGGTCGAGGCCCTGGCCCGCCGCGCCCTGGAGACGGCCCGCGCGAGCGGCGCCGCCGACGCGGAGACCAGCGCGCTGATCACCCTCGCCGCCCTCGCCGCGCTCGCCGACGACATCTCCCGGGCCAAGGAGCTGCTCGCCTGCGCGAGCGCCGAGAGCTCGGGCAACCTCGCCATCGACCTGCGGGCCATGTTCACCTACGCCCGGGTCCAGTACGAGAGCGGCGACCTCGCCGAGGCGGCGACCACCACCGACCGGGGGCTGCGGCTCGCACGCGAGAGCGGCCTCAACTGGAGCACCTACGGCACCGACCTGCGCTTCCTGCGCCTTCTGATCCACTACGTCGCGGGGGAGTGGGACCTGGCGGAGAAGGTCGCCTCCGGGTTCGCCGTCCGCGTCGGCACCCCGCAGGAGGCGCTCCTGTCGTCCTTCGCGCTCTTCGTCGAGGTGGCCAGGGGCCTTCCCGTCGTCGAGGACCGCCTGTCGTGGCTGGAGTCCTTCTGGCCCGACGAGGTGACGGTCACCGCCATGAGCCGCGGCCTGGCCGCCGAGCACGCCCTGTGGCGCGGCGACCCGGAGGCGGCACTCGAACACGCCCGCGCGGGGCTCGACGTCGTCCTTCCCAACGACCCCGCCGTGATCCGGCTCAGCAGCACCGCCCTGTGGGCGCTGACGGACCTGGGACGCACGGAGGAGGCCGACGCCTTCCTGGAGCGGGCCAGGGTGCCCGCCGCCGTCGGCCCCGGCTCCGTGCGGCGCGGCCCGCTCGGCCCCGAGGGACTGGCCTGGCTGGCCAGGGCCGAGGCCGAATGGCACCGCGCGCACGGCCGTCTCGACGTCGTGGCGTGGCGCGCGGTGGTCAAGGCCTTCGACTTCGGATTCGTCTACGAGGTCGCGCGCTCGCGGTGGCGGCTGGCGGAGGCGCTGCTCGTCGAGGGCGACCGTGCCGCCGCCCTGAAGGAATGGAAGCTCGCCGTCGAGGCCGCCGAGTCACTGGGCGCCCAGCCGCTCGGCGCGGCCCTGGCGGAGCTGGGACGCAGGGCGCGCTTCACCTCCGCGCCGCCGACCGTGCTCACCTCCCGTGAGCGGGAGGTGCTCGCCCTGGTGGCCGAGGGCCTGCCCAACCGCGAGATCGGCGAGCGGCTGTTCATCGCGCAGAAGACGGTGAGCGTGCACGTCTCCAACATCCTGGGCAAGCTGGGCGTCTCCTCCCGCACCCAGGCGGCCGCCGTGGCCCACCGGGACGGCCTGCTCTGACCACCGCGCCCCGTCGCGGCCGGACGGGTGGGCCGCGTGACCGGGTGGGCCGTTCGCGTGACCGGGTGGGCGGGCCGCGTAGCCGGGTGGGCGGGCCGTCCGCCGCTCACCGGCTCGGGGCATCGGTTCGCCATGCGTACCAGCCGCGGCACAGCACGTAGGCCGCCGCGGTCGTCACCGTCACGGCGAGGTCGATGAGGGCGGTACTCGACGCGTCGGGCATGTCCCACATCGCGAAGGAGTACACGGTGATCGCGCTTTTCTGGAGGAGCAGGAGCTCCCACAGGCCCCACTGCCGGCGTGGTGCGACGGCGAGGATGGCCCACAGTCCCGCGAAGACGATGTAGGCGAACGTCCGCCACGCCTCGGTGATGACGCGGTCGTCGGACACGCTGGTCATGATCATGACTCCGCCCGCGAACGCGACGAGGGTCGCGACGGCGTTGAGGGCCATCAGCGTGCGCCCGATCCGATCCGCCCAGGGGGTCGGGTGCCTGACGGCGGTGGGGACAGCGGTTCCAACGTTCATGAGAACTCCTTGTATCGAGGGGGTGCTCTGGGGCGGGTGCCATCGGCACACCGTGAGTGCACGACATCCAGGCGCGGCCGGCTGCCGGGGGAGGCGCGTCCGGTCGCGTCGAGGCCGCCGGACGGCTACCGCGTTCCACGAGCACCGACCGGCCGTGTCGCCGTCGCGGACCTGAACCCGACGCCGACGGATATATCTGCTATGAACAATAACTTCTGTTACGATCATTAACTCTAGCGCTGGTTCGTATTGATTGCAACGGGGCTACACTTTGGGCATGTCCATGAGTACCGGTACCGGAGGCCCGACCCGCCGTGAACGGCTGCGCCGGCAGACCATCGACGAGATCAAGCAGCGCGCCTTCGAACTCCTCGACACCGGCGGGACGAACGACGTGTCGATCGCATCGGTCGGCAAGGCCATGGGCATGAGCCCGCCCGCGCTCTACCGCTACTTCCCCTCACGCGAAGCGCTGCTGGAAGCGCTCGTCGTCGACGCCTACACCGACCTCGGGTCCACCGTCGCGGCGGCCGCGCGGGGCGGGGCGGGGCAGGACGCCCGGTCCAGGGTCGCCCTCATGGTCCAGGCCTGGCGGCGCTGGGCACTGGCACTCCCGCGCCGGTACGCGATGCTCTTCTCCGACCGCTCGCCCGCCGCGCAGGATCCCCCAGAGGGGGTCGCCGCGGTCAACCAGGGCATGCTCCCGCTGGTCATCGCCCTGCAGGAGATCGCGTCGCACTCCTCCGCCGACGGCACCCCGCTCGACGAGGCGTTGCTGCGGTGGGGGCAGGCGATCGGCGCACCCGCGGACGTCACGCCGGCGGCGCTGCGGCTCGGCGTGCTCTGCTGGTCACGCGTCCACGGACTCGTCTCGCTCGAAATCGCCGGCGCCTTCGACAGCATGGGCATGGACGCCGGTCTCCTGCTGGCCGAGGAGATCGAGGCCGTGGTCGACACGGCGGGCGGCCGGAGTTCCAACGGGAGAGGATGACGGCCGCGGAAGACGCCAGGGTTCTTGCGTGGCGTAGTCGTCGCAGACCTAGTGAACGTCGAGGCCGTCAGGGACCTCTCGCACAGGGCCGACCTGGGGTGCGATCACTCGAAGCAGAGGCAGTGCGGTGAGCACCGCGAGCGCGACAAGGAGGGCGCTCACCCATATCGGGCCAAGATCACCAGCATCGGTTCCGAGGGTCGCTGCCGCGACGGCGGGGCCACCCGCTGCGCCGATGTTGAGTGCCGCGGTCGCGTATGACCCACCCATGGTGGGGGCGCCCGCCGACTCATGGAGCACCCTGGCGATCAAGGTGCTGCCCACGGCGAAGGACAGCGCGCCCTGTACGAACACGAGGATCAGAAGCGCCACCGGCTGGGCGGCGACGGTCGCCAACGTGGCCCAGCCGAGCAACAACATGGGGCTACCGATTCCGATCACGATACCGGGGCGCTGATCCGAGAGCCGGCCCGCGAGAGTGACGCCGACGAAGGACCCCACACCGAAGAGCACCAGTGCCACCGGGACCCAGAGCTCATTCAGGCTCGCGGTGTCGGTCACGATCGGTGCCAGGAAGGTGAAGGTGGCGAATGTGGCGGCATTGACCAGGGCGCCCAGCAACATGGCCAGGACCAGCCTGGGCATCGCGAGCTGGGCGATCTCGGTTCGTAGAGAGGGGCCGGTCGGAGCGTCCCGGGTGCTCCCTGCGGCGTGGTCCGGGATGCCTCTCACGATGCCGAAGGCGGCGGGAAGGCAGAGCAGTGCGATCGCCCAGAAGGTTGCCCGCCAGCCGAGCAGCGTTCCGAGCACCGCGCCGCCCGGAACTCCGGCGATGGTGGCCACCGTCGTGCCGGAGAGCAGTACCGCCAGCGCACGTCCCTTCTGGGCGGCTGTGACGAGCGTGATCGCCGTACTCAGCGCGACTGCCAGAAAGCCCGCGTTGGCCAGGGCGGCGATCACGCGAGTGGACAGAAGAACCGGGAAGCTCGACGTGAGGGCACCCACGACATGGGCGGCGGCGAACACCAGCACGAAGCCCAGCAGACTGGCACGGGTGGGCCACCGGCGTGCGAGCACCGCCATCAGTGGCGCCCCGAGGACCATTCCGACTGCGAATGCCGAGGTCAGAAGTCCGGCATTTCCGACTGACACCTCCAGGCCGGCGGCGATGTCCGGCACCAGGCCGGAGAGCATGAACTCCGAGGTGCCCATGGCGAAGACCGCCACGGCGAGCAGGTAGAGCGGGAGAGGCATCGAGAACTCCGAGGTGAGAGAACGAGAGGAAAGACGTCTCGTCACCGCGGCCAGCACCCAGGGGTGCGCGCACCTGCCCCGCTCAGCGAAGCTGCCGGGGGAGTGGACTACGAACTCAGTGGTTCAGGGGGCTGACGGCGTGACCGAAAGCCCCCACCTTGGATGCCTCAGGGCTCGACATGCCACGAACACTACTTGAACCCATCGGTCATCACGCAAACGGATTCCGCCCGCAGGAGGTGTTCGTCGAGATCCTGCCCACCAAGCGGTCGTGATCGGCTTCGCGGGTCAGGCGCCGATCGGCTTCGCGCGGGTCAGGCGTCGCCCTGATCGGCCCCTGAGGCCTGTCCTGATCGACTGCGCGAGGTCACACCTTGCCGTGGCCGCTGCGCGCGGTCAGGGCCAGCTCGCGCACGACCTGGATCAGCTCCGCCGGGTCGAAGGGTTTCGTGAGGTAGGCGTCGACCCCGATTCCGAGGCCCCGCCGCTTGTCGTCCTCCTGCGCCCGCGCGGTGATCAGGACCACCTTGATATGGCGGGTCCCCTCGTCGTTGCGCAGCCTGGTGGCGGTCATCCAGCCGTCCAGCCTGGGCATCATGACGTCCAGCGTGATGACGTCGGGCATCACGTCCAGCACCCGGTCCAGGCAATCCTGCCCGTCGGAGGCCGTATCCACCTGGAACCCCTCCAGGGTCAGGTTGACCGCGATGAGCTGCCGGATGACGTCGTCGTCATCCACTACCAAGACCCTGCCCAGAACCTCTCCCACGGCGTGAGGCTAACTCCTCTCTCCCGCGCCCGCGCGGGTTTCCGAAGATGTGTACGTACGGTTATCCACAGGCGGCAGGTGTTTCCCGTTTTTCCCCGAGAACTCCGGGCGCGGCGGCCAGGGCGGGCGGTGCCCGGTGATCATCGGCCTTCCTCCCCGGTGAGCCGTGCCAGCAGGGCGAACCCGTGGCGGTCCACCGAGACCGAGGTCGCGGACATGACGACCACACCGGTGCCGGCCGCGCGGTCGATTCCGAGCCACGTACGGAACCCGCCGGTGCCGCCGTTGTGCCAGGTGATGGGACGCTTCTTCGCTTCGACGGTGATCCACGCGGCGCCGACGCGCACCGCAGGCCCGGAGAGGTTCGCCACGGGGTCGAGGGCCGCGATGCCGGGGGCCGTGCCGTCGAGCAGGGCGGACGTCAGGCGCGCCATGTCCTCGATCGACGCCCGGATGCCACCCGCCGGTCCAATCGCCTCACCCGTCCACGGCTGCCGCACCCGTCCCGACCTGCTCCTGCCGATGACCGCGCCGGGCAGCAACTCGTCCGGGTTGGCGGGCGTGTAGAACACGCCGAGCCCCAAGGGCTCGGCGACCCGCGTGCGGACGAGATCGCGGTAGCTCGTCCCGGCCGCGTGCGCGATCGCGTGGCCGAGCAATTCGAACCCGAAGTTGGAGTATCGGGCCCGCGGTTTCCCGATCTTCACCCCCTGCGCCTGGGCGAGGAGCTGGTCAAGGCTCTCACCGTAGGGATTCGTCCCGTGCCGCCACAGCGCGAGGGTCCGTCGCCACGGTTCCGCCGACCCGGGCAGGCTCGGCAGCCCCGAACGGTGCGTGCTGACCGACGCCAGCGTCACCCCCGCCACCGCCGTCCCGTCGAGCCGCAGGAACTCGCCGAGGGTCGACGTCGTACGGATCTCTCCGCGTGCGAGCGCGTCGGCGTAGAGCAGGCCCGTGACTCCCTTCGAGATCGAGCCGATCTCGAAATCCGCGCTCAGGGGTGCGCCTACACTCGCCACCGTCGTCCCCTTGGGCGAGACCGTCGCGACCGCGATCACAGGATGCCGGTCGCCCACGAGCTCACGGAGCCGCGCCGCGAGTTCTTCGTCACCGTAGGAATCTGTTGGCCGCCTGTCGTCCATGCGTCAACCATAGTTGACGTACATATCGGCGGCAACCTTGGCCGGAACTCGTCAAGCTCGGTGAGACATGGTTGCTTCAGCTGTTCTGTGCCTGCGGGGGGCCTCACTCTTGCGGTTGTCCGGGTCGTTGATCCATGCCGCGGCGAGAGTGTGTCCGGATCAGGCCTCGCAGGAGTTCTCGGTTTCGGCGGTGCAGGTGTCGAAGCCGCTGACGCCGTTGGCGACATCGATGCCGCCTTTGCCGTTCAGTGTGTCGTCTCCACCGCCGCCGTTGAGCCCGTCGCGGCCTGAACCGCCGGTCAGGGTGTCATTGTCACTCCCGCCCAAGATCGACGACTGCAACGAGGTGTTGTTGGTCACGCTGTCCTTACCGCCGAGGGTGGCCGCGTCGATGAACTGGATCGTGCTGCCGGTCCCGGCGCACTGCACCACGTTGGTACCTGACGTGATGCATCCGGCGCCGGCGCTCATCCCTGATGTGCTGTCCACGGTGACCTTGCCCTCAAGGATGTCGATCTTGATGGTGTCAGCGCCGGACGTGCCCGTGATGAACACCGTGCGGCTGCTGACATGGACGGTGGTGACGGCCGCGGCCTGCACGGGCGAGGCGGCGGCGGCGATAGTGATCAAGCTGGTCCCCGCCAACGCCAGAGCGGTGAGGGAGCGATGGATAAGCGACATGGTGATATCCCGTCTGATCGTTGAGGTTTGTACGCGCGTGAGCGTGTGGTGCGAGTGAGTAGGTGGCGTTACGGTCCGGCGGTGGGCCGACCCGCTCGAAGTACGCCGGGACCGGCGGTACGTCTTCAGCTCTCCTCCGCCCTCGCCGTTCAGGCGCGATACAGGGGCTGCTTCGCATAGGTCACGGGGATGGAGGAGATGGGTTCGTCGAGTGCGGTGTCCGCTCGACGCCGGGCGACCGCGCGTACGTACCCGAGATGGCGGCCGCGGTCGGCGGTGATGGCGTTGATTTCCGGCTCGTTGTCAGGTGCTACCGCCCGTTGCCATTCCAGCCAGTGCTTCCAGCCGTCCGTCATGGTGTCGGTGAGGTCCACGGAGGCGATGCCGCTGCGTTCCCAGTGGCGGTGCCACCAGCGGGCCGAGTGCAGGCAGGCCATGCTCGGCTCCCACCAGCCCCGCAGATGCTCGGGAACCGGCCCGTCGATCTCCTGGGTCAGTCCCGCGCCCGCGATGCCGATCTGGCCGCCCGGCCGGACGAACCGGGCCAGGTAGTTGAGGTACAGGTCGTCGGTGCCGTAGTAGACGAAGGAGTCGATGCTGATGACGGCGTCGAAGAAGCCCGCCGCGAACGGCAGGGATCGGGCGTCGGCGTGGATCGGGAACACCGCGTGGCCGGCGCCGGCGTCGCGGATGCGGTGCAGTCGCTCGTCCGCACCGAACCACAGGTCCGTTGCCCAGACCTGGACGTCGAACTCGCGGTGCAGGAAGATCGATGACGCGCCGCGGCCGCAGCCCAGATCCAGCACCCGCATCCCGGGCTCCAGCGTCATCGCATGGGTGAGCCATTCGGTCAGCCAGAGTGAGTTGGCTCCGCCGCTGACGCTGGAGCGGATCCAGTCGGGGTGGTACCGCGAGGTTCGCGGGAACAGCGGGCTCGCCAAGGGGTCTTGTGGCATGGGTGTCGTTCTCCTCATGGCCGGGAGGGATGGTCGCGCCGTGCCACACCGCCCGCTCCCCGCCGCCCGAGATAGGCCTGGGGGTGGACGCGGTGCTCGCCCGCGATCGCTGTCACAGCGTCGGCAGGAACTCGAACAGCTGGTTGCGGGCCCCGCCCTTGCAGGTGAACTGGATGATGTTCACGCTGTTCGCGGTGCCGGCGCTCGGAACGTCGAAGCACATGTTGAAGACGTGCCGCGGCCTGATGCTGTTCAGCGATGACCCGCCGTTGTCGAGCGCGAAGCGCTGGTTCGACGCGCCGGTGCAGTCGAACTGGATCACTCGCGCTCCCAGGGCCGGGCTGCCGCCTTGGATGTCCAGGCACTTCCCGGTGACGTGGGTTGGCCGGATCTCGAAATCATTGCCGCTCACGCGGATCAGGCGGAATCTCTGGTTCGTGGCGCCGGTGCAGTCGTACTGGATCAGGTTGGCGCTGTTGGCGTGGCTGCCGTCTTGGACGTCCAGACACTTGTTGGTGGTGTGCAGTGGCCTGATCTTCACGATCTGGTCGGCGGTGGTTCCGGCTGAGGCCGGCGAGGCCGCACCGGCGAAGCCGGTGATGGCCGAGATGAGGAGTGCGGTAGCAGTGGCAATGTTGCGCACGTGGGCGCCCTTGCCTTCCTTGGCTGGTTGTGCGGTGTCGTCGGGTGTTGTGGTCATGTCCTCCAGGGTCGCCGGGTCAGGGCCGGTTACGCGTCCGTGCCGACTACTGATGTTGGCCGGGCGCGTACGTACGCAACTGGGTCCGGTCGGCCGCGCCGGTCTTGGCCAGAAGCCGGCTGACGTGGGTTTCGACCGTGCGTACGGACAGGTGCAGCCGGGCTGCGATCTGCGTGTTGCCCAGCCCCTCGGCCACCAGGGCGAGCACCTCGGCCTCCCTGCCGGTGACCCCGGCGGCGCGTAGCCAGGGCGGCACGGTCGCGCCCCTGCTGCGGCGGGACGGCGCACCTGCCTGCCTCAGCAGGTCCCGGCACTGCCGTGCCGGTGCTTCGTCACCGTTGAGCTCGTGCCAGGCCAGGTCGGCGCGCAGTCCGGGTACGGGATCTCCCCATCCCTCGCTCACCGCCGCAGTCCACACCGGCAGCCGCAGCAGTCGATGCCACCACGGATGCTCCTCGAGCGCCGCGTCCCCGCGGGCCAGCACCTGCATCGACTCCTCCGCCCTGCCCTCGCGCCCCGCGGCGACGGCGTCGGCATAGAGCAGCGCGCCCCGGTTGACCTGCCGGCGGCCCGCCCGGGCGCGGTGGAACACCGCGCGGGCGTCCTGCGGCTCGTGACCGGTCACTTCGCGCAACAGCAACCACAGCCCCCACCAGTGGGTGGGGGCCGCCGAGGCGTGACCGGCCAGGATCGCGGCACCGTCATCCGCCTGCGTGGCCGCGCCCGGCAGGTCTCCGGTCACCACTGAGCAGATCGCGCGTACCAGGTCAAGACCTGCTCGCACCTCCCGCGGCGCGTTGGGTCGGGCTCCGGCCCGGCGCAGCCATCGCTCCGCGCCGTCGCGGTCTCCGGCGCCTGCGCGGGCGGCGGCGACGAACAGCTCGGCGACCGCCTGGACGCTCGTCAGCCGCAGCCGTGCTGACAGCTCGGCACAGCTGCGGGCCACCGGCTCACCCACGCGGGGACCGTGCGCCACCAGCGCCAGGTCGGCCACCAGCAGGTCGATCGACGCCAGCTGCCCCAGCAGCCCGGCGGACTCAGCGATCTCGCGGGCCTCGGCCAGCGCGGGCGGGTCCGGCTGGCCACGCTGAACGGCGGCCAGGTGGAAAAGGGCGGACACGCGCAGTGGGGTCAGGCCACGCTCGGCGGCCACCTGCACCGCCCGCCCGAACGCCACCCGCGCCGCAGCCGCATCACGATGGGCCAGGCAGCGCCCCTGCACCAGCAGTGCCCCCGCCAGAGACTCGCCATCACCCGCGCGCTCGGCCTCGCGGACCGCGTCGGCGGCGAGGGAGCCGGCGCGGTGCGGATCCCCCTCCCCGTAGGCGGCGTCGGCCCGCACGATGGCGAAACGCGGATCGTGCGGCCGGCCGGCTCGCTCGGCGTACTCGATCGCCGCCGCCCGGCGTCCGCCCACCACGCAGCCACGGGCCAGCTGCAGGCACAGCTCGACGTACTCGTCCCCGGTCGCGGTGCCGATGGCCTGTTCCCCAGTACGCAACGCCGCTTCCACCTCGCCGGCCAGCGTCAGCAGCCGGACCTGCTCGATGGCCAACGCGGTGCGGATCGCACCGGCGGCTTCCACCCGGGCCAGCAGCGCCCGCGCGCTGCGTAACGCCCCTCGGGCGAGATCGTGGCGGGCCAGCCGGAGCAGGATCCGGCCGGCCCGTTCACGCTCTCCCACCGCAGCCAGCAGTTCTGCGGCCCGTACGTCAGCCTCGCCAACGCCACCGCCGTCAAGCAGATCCGCGGCGCGCCGTGCTATCGCGGCCCGTTCCGGCGGCAGCAATCCCGCCAGCACCGCCTCCCGGGTGAGCGCGTGCCGCCAGGTCAGCTCATCGGCCTCGGCCCGCAGCAGATGCGCATGGGTGGCGGCGCGCAGACCCGCCAGCAACACCGCCTCGTCCACTTGCGCCACCGAGGCCACCACGTCCCAGCCCAGGTCGACCCCCACCACCGCGGCTACGTGCAGCAACCGGCGGTGCTCACCGGCCAGGGCCGCCATCCGCTCACCGACGAGCGCCCGCAACGTCGGCGGCACCGCGATGTCGTTCAACGCCTCCCGCGGGGCGGCCAGATCCACGCCCGTCTCGCGCAGCCCCGCCGTCAGCTCCTCCACCAGCAGCGGCAGCCCGTCGCAGCGCTCCACCACGAACGAGGCGGTCGCCGCCGCGAGCGGCACACCGGCCCGATCGCCGGCCAGCTCGGCCACCTGGGCCGCGTCCAACCGAGCCGGACGCAGCATCCGCACGCCCGGCCGCCGGCCGATCCGCTCGATCTGATCGGCGGTACGCGGCTCCTCACGTGCCGCCACACAGATCATGATCCGCTGGTCGACTACCTGATCGACCAGGTATTCCAGGACCGCGAGCGTGTCGAGGTCTGCCCAGTGCAGGTCATCCAGAACCAGCAGGCAGCCGCGTCCGGCGCCGACCACGCGCAGCAGCCGCAGCACGCCCTCCCCCACCACCACGGCGGGGTCCACCATCGTGTCGGCCTTCTCGGCATCGCCGGCCGACCCGAAATCGGGAATGATCCGCCCCAGCGCCGCCCGATACGGCCGCAGCTCGGCGTCCCCCGCGAGCACGGCATCCCGCAACCGCCCGACCAACGCGGTGGCCAGCGCCCGGTACGTGCCCCCCGCCAGCACCGCCCGGCCCGCCAGCACCTCCATGCCCGCCGCCGACGCCCGGGCCGACGCCTCCGCCAGCAACCGCGATTTGCCGATGCCCGCCTCACCGACGATCATCACGGCCGCACCACGGCCATCGGCCGAAGCCTCAATGAGCTCCTCGATCACCGCGATGTCCGTGGCCCGACCCACGATCCGCTCCCCTGGCGGCTCCATCAATCCCACCAACTCCATACCTCCCTACCGCGAGCCCTGGATCACCTGGGTTGACGGCGGACAAAACCGATGCGAGGCACCCGTTCACCGTAAGACGGAAGAGAGCGTAGGGAACCTTCATGTGATCCTGCCGTGTTCGGCGCGCGCAAGCCCGGGGTCCTTCTCGCCCAAGATGCCGAACCTCTGGATCAAGTCCCTCCGCCCGGGCCGGTGCCACCAGCCCCAGGTAACGAGAAAGACCAGATCAGAGCCTCCTGGCAGGCTTGATCAAGACGCGAGGCCATGACATTCCGCAGCCGTCTGGGACGCCAGTCTCCTCACGGGGCCGATGAACGGTCACGACGCGGTCCAGGCTCTCTGTCCGCTGATCCTCGGCTCGTGTTGTCGCGCGGCCAGACCGCTTCGCAGCGGTCTGGCCGCGCGGCACCCGTGGCCGGGGTCAGATTTCTCCGTTGCGGAGGCCTGTCAGGAAGGTGTTCCAGGCCGTGGGGGAGAAGGTCAGCGCGGGGCCGGCTGGGTCCTTGCTGTCGCGGACGGCGACGAGGTCAAGCAGGTTGGTGGCTACCTCTACGCAGTCGTTGCCGCCGCCGCTGAGGCTGGACTTGCGGAACTCGGCACCGGACAGGTCAGGGGAGATCATGGCTGCTCCTCACCGCGGCTATGAATGCCGCAGAATCCTCGGGGGACAGGCAGACGTCGCGAAGGCGCTCAAACTTTAGGGTAAGTCGGAGCACCTGGTCGGCCGCTTCGACGTAAACGTCTCCGCTGGAGCATTCGGTATAGCCCACTTCCGGGTCCTCGTCGCTGAAACCCAGCACGGAGAAGGCGCCTTCCAGGCCACTGTGTGCGCCGACCGCAGTGGGGAGGACCTGGATCGTGATGCTGGGCCAATCGGAGACCTGGAGGATGTTGTTGAGCTGGCGGGCCATGAGGCTAGGCGATCCGACCGGACGACGTAGCGCGGCCTCGTCTATGAGGGCGTGCAGCGTTGGCGCACCTGGTCCGAGCAGGTTGATTTTCCGGGTCATGCGGGCGCTGACGTGCCGGTCGAGCTGGGTTTCGGTCAGCTCGGGCCTCGCTGCACGGATGACCTCATAGGCGTACTCTTCGCTCTGGAGCAGGCCCGGGATCAGGATCGGCTCCCACTTGCGGATAGTCGCCGCCTCGGTTTCGAGCGCGATGTAATAGCCGGTGAAGACATCCGAGTAGGCGGTCCACCAGCCACGTATGGCGGCGTCCTTGCAGAGCTGGATCAGCTCGGTCTTCGTCGCGAAGTCCGCGCGGTACAGGTCACAGGCGTTGGCGACGTCCGAGGGGGTCACTGTGATCCGTGCGTTCTCAACCCTGTTGAGCTTGGATCGGCTCCACCCAAGCGGGCGAGCTGCCGCCTCGGGCGTGAGCTCGGCTTGCTCCCGAAGTCGTCGTAGTTCACGGCCCAGACGACGCTGCCGGACTGTGGGGCTCTTCGTCATGCCGCTCAGTGTGCTAGGGATCCGGTAAAAAATCTATACGCACAGCGCTTGCGCGCTCGCGCAGTGTAACTACATGATGGCTCGACAGCATCGCTACTTTGAATGGGGTGTCGTGGCGCTAGACCGCCGCTCCGTGAGCGGAGTCGACCATGGTCGTTGAGTCTCTGTTAGGACTTCGCGGTTCGCGTGCCTCGAGGAGACTCTTTCCTGCTGTGCTCCGGGGGCAACACGAAGGTTCCGAGGCTGGGGACGAGCTTCACGAGCCCCAGGTCGTGCAAGTATCGGAGGACGTGGCGAGCAGTGTTGTTTCCGACGTGGTAGTCGCCCATGATCGCCACGATGCTCGGGACCTTGTGGCCAGGCGGCCACTTGCCGCTGTGGATGTGCTGCTCAAACGTCTCGGCGATCTGCTCCCACTTAGGTCGGCCAGGCTCGAAATCGATCATGTTAGCGACCATATTTGTTACCAGCATGCCTGGGCGATATCGGGCACGCCTAGACGTGCCTAGGCGTGCATGGACACGCATGGACATGCCCTATCCATGGGATGTCCGCTTTAACTGCCCGCTAACAAACGGACCCGTCCGACGATGCAAGCGTCTGGACGGGTCCTTGACCAGGAAGTGAGTCCTGATCCGTGAGCAACCCTAGTGCTCCCGTTCTTGACAGACAGGCGGTCGGTGGCTGCGGCTGTTTCGCCGAGGTGCCGCCCATGCCGATGGGGTGTGCCACCTGCGGGCATGCCCCCTACGCGCACGGCTGTCCCGATCGGCCCGCCGATCACGAGTACGTCCAGCCCTCCGGCGACCTGCTGGACATCCGGCTGCGGGCCCGTCGTACCGGAGACCGTTCCCTGTCGTGCTTCGAGTCCGCCGACGTGGCCCCGGCCGGTGCGATCCCCGCGCAGCGGTCCGCCGAGGTGGTCGCGCCGGTATCCGGTCAGCGGTGTGCTGGGTCGGCTCCGGCCGAGGGGATTCCGGCGATGACCGGGCAGCGTCGTCCCGAGCGGTGCGTGGCCGTCGGGCCGCCCGTACCGGCGTTGTCGCTTCGGCGGATGCCCTGTCGCCCGCGCCCGGCGTCGCCGCCGGGGTCCGCTCTCACCAGGCCGCCCCGGCTCGGAGGCGGACGCCACCTCGTGTCCCGCTCCGGGCGAAGAACCACCTGCGCACCGAACCGCTCAGCGGTCACCCCATCTTCGTGCCGGTCACCCGACCGGTACGGCGTACCCCTCCAGATTTTTCCCTGCTCAACAGAGCGGGCCCGTCCCACGCTGGAAACGACCGGACGGGCCCTTGATCGGATCGAGGTCCAATCAGTGAGAGATGGTAGTTCCACCCACCCAGAGCCCACCAGCCCCAACACGACGATTCCCGGCTGGCGGTTGATCCTCAGCGACGCCGGACGGCTGTGGGCCAGCCGGGAGAGGCCCTTCTCCCCGGTGGCCACTCAGGCCGGGGCCGAACGGACCGTCGACGCCGACAACCTGGAGGCGTTGCGGGCCGAGACCGACCGGCAGGAGACCTTCGCCCGCGAGGCGGACGAGCAGGCGGCCCGCGAACAGGAGACGCGGGAGGCCCCTGCCCCGGAAGAGCGGGAACGGAAGACGCGAGAGCGGGAGACGCCGGAGCGGGAGCAGAGCGGGCAGGTGATCTCATGATCCGCCGCTGTCTGGCCGCCGCCCGGGGCCGTCACCGCGACGGCCAGGCCGTCGCCCAGGTCCCGCGCTACACCTGGGACCACGAGGCGCGGGCCGAGGCCGCGATGCTGGAGATCACCTGGCCGGGCTGGTCGGTGCTGTACGGCACCGGCAGCCGTCTCTTCCACGCCATCGCCACCTGGCCCACCCCCGAACCGCTGATCATTTGTGACCGGACCGTCGACGGGTTGAAGACCCAGATGCGCGAGGCCGAGATGACCGCGCTCCTGCACCGCTGGGTGCTCACCTCCGGCTCGGCCAGCATCGGCCACTTCTGATGAGCGTCTGATGAGCGGGCACGGCGGCCCCATCCCTTCCCCGGTCCAGGGCCGCCGTGCCATCCAAGACGTACCGCGCGAAGGCGAAACATCGCCGTGTGGAAGCCGTGCGGAACAAGAACTTGCCCGTCGCACAGGAAATCCCTCGATAACTCAACACTGTGGCCGTCCAGCCCTATATAGCTGTGTAGCGCAGGGGAGTCAGCTGCCGTTCGCCGTTCATAGGGGGCGTCTCATGGCCAAAGCGCGCCAGAACAGGCGTGCCAAACCCAGTCGGGCCAATGCGGCTCCCGCCCCCCGGGCCGAGGAGGCCGAGCCGACCGGGGCCGGGCGATGGAAAGCCATGTGGACGTGGCTGGCGGGAATCCTCAGCGCCGTGATCATCGCAGTAATCGGTGTCGTGTTCACCGCTTGGTTCAACGCACGCGGATCCGACGCGGTCGACCGGATCAGCGGGGAGCCTCCGATCAAGGTCGGCCACGTGGCCGTCGACTACTCCACGCAGGACACCGCCCTGAGGGAGCCGGTGACCGATCCTGGAGAACGAGCGGTTCTGCTGAGCAGCACGTCCGGCTCGCGCCATGACGCCGTCATGGCACGCCATCACCGGGCCCCCCTCGAAAAGACGGACGTCACCGTCGTCCTCATCGGGAACCGCAGCAGCCTGCGCATTGTCGACATCAAGCCGCGCGTCCTCGACCGCAAGCCGGTCTCGGACGGCGCGCTGCTGGTCTACACCTCCGCCGGAGAGGTCGGCACCGTCGAACTCTCCGCCGATCTCGATGAGCCGGCTCCCCGCTTTGCTGCCGCCAAGGACCCGGACACCTCGTATTTCAGGAAGAAGCAGATAGACCTGAAACGGGGTGAGCGGGTCACGCTCTCCATGTCGGTCAAGGGCACGGCGGCGTACTACGAGTTCGATCTCCTGGTCACCGTGCTCGCGGAGGACCGAACCGAGCAAATTACGATCGAGGGCCCGGACAAGAACCCGTTCCGGGTAACCGGCACTGCCGACGCCTACCGCACCTATTACGCCGTCTCGCCGCTCCGTGGCTGGCAGACGATCTCTCGTGGCCAGGCGTGCTTGATCGAGCGGAAGATCCAAAAGAGCAAGGAGTGCTGATCGTGCACGGGCGCCGCTCGGTCGCGGTCCTGTTCGCGGTGGTCCTGACGGCCTGCTCGACCGCGGTGGCGGACGCTCCGCGGCTCCCGCTCGTGCCCGTCGAGTGGCGTGCGGTGTGGTCGGTGCCTGCGGACGCCGACACCGGCGAGCCGTTCTTCGAGACTCCGCGCTACGCCGTGTCCGACCACGCAGTCGCCGTAGCGACACGCCAGGACACCGTGCGGATCCACGATCCGCGCACAGGTGAGCTCCGGCGCACCGTCCCGGCCGACCCGATTCTCACCGCGCCCATCACCGGCGTGTGGATCGCGGCGGACACGCTGGTCGTGTCGAGAGGAACGCCGGACATCGTCGACCACGCCCTGAACGGCCATGACCTGACCACAGGCGCCGCGCTGTGGCGGCGCACGATCGCCGCCTCCAGTGATCGCTCCGGGACGGAAGGTATCGGTGTGTACCGGGGCCCGCAGATCATGGTGACCGAGCGCGGCATCGTGGTGTTCGAGCGACCGGCCGAGCCCTTCGACATCCATGCCCTTGACCTCCGGACCGGGGCGACCACGGCACGGATGACGTATCCGCGAGGCTGCCACCTGCGAGGCGCGGCAACCGCCCGATCGGTGGTGCTGCTCAGCTCTTGCGCGGGAGATGAGCAGCGGCTCACCTCGATGGACCCGCGCACACTGCGGCACGGTTGGACGCGTCCGCTGTCGTCATCCCCCTCGCCACCGGGCGAAGACGCTGCGATTCGCGTTACGGCCAATGCGGAAGGATACGTTCACGCCTCGGTGGGGAACGATGATTTCTTCTACGGGGCGGACGGCCGCCTGCTGTCCACCGGTCCGGAAGCTGTGGGGGTCGTGAACCCGAGCAGTTGGAGCCCGCCCTTGTTCGTCGGCTCGTACTCCGCGGCAGCCGACCCTGGCGGGGGCCTCCCGGGAAACGAATGGCCGTTGCCCGCCTACCTGTTCTCCGTTGACCCCGGCACCGGACAGCTCGGCGGATTGCCGCTCGACATGCCCCACCCTCGGGTGTCCCTTGTCGGGTCGATCCGGGGTATGGCCTTCGTGCACAGCGATGTCCCCGGTGACGGCCGGATCACCGCGTACAAGCTGATCTACGGACTTTCGCGCGAGCCTGCCCGCTTCGGCGGTGTCCCGGCGAGCGCCTGGCCGGATGCCTGCGCCCTGCTCACCGGCCATGATCTGTCCGTCCTCGCGGACGGCTACCGCGCGGTTCCCAGAGCGGACGACCCTGCGGGAACGGCGCCGCCGAAGTCGGCGAAATGCGACTGGATACCGCCCACGGACGACGGCGCCGTCGTCTCGCTCTCCGTGGAATGGGTGTCCTCGTCGAACGCGGGCGCGCGAAAGCTGTTCACCGCCGAGGTCGGCGCCATCAAAGAGACCAACGCCTTCGATCCCACCACTGAGAGCCCGGGCTTCCTCTCCTATACCGTGGCCGAGACGAACGGGTTCTACGGCGCGACGATCATCAACGTGGGCCCCGTCGTCGTCCGGCTGAGCTCGCTCTCCCGACAGGCGGTGCGACTCATCTCCCCATCGCTGCAGGGCAATCTGCTCGCACGGTATCAGCCAGGCGTCCGCGCTCCCCGCCCCGCGCGAGAGAGCGGCTGGAACCATCCGACCGACGCGGTCGTCTACGCCGAGCCGGTGGTGGTCGACGGTGTCGTCTACGCCACAAGTCGCGATGGCACGGTGTCCGCGCTGGACGCCGTCAGTGGCGCGATGCGGTGGCGTTTCCAGACGGGCGGTCCCCTGCTGCTCGATCACGTGGTGGTGGATGGCACCGTGTTCGCGGCGAACGCCTCCGGCAGGCTGGTCGCGCTGGACGCCGCCACCGGCCGCATGAGGTGGAGCCGCAGGATCGATGTGATCAGCGGCCTCGTGGTCGCAGCCGGCCGCCTCTACGTCTGGACCAGGAAGTCCCCCTTTTCGATGAACGCCGAGGTCGTCGCACTGAACGGTGCCTCCGGCAAGAGGCTGTGGAGCTTCCAGCCGCAGGGCTATGTCGTCAACCCCGACCCCGTGCTGGTCGGCGAAGTCGTCCATGTCGGCAGCGACCATGGCATGGTGTACGCGCTGGACGCCGGTTCGGGAGCCCAGAAGTGGCGCTTCCGGGTTGGCGGAGGACGAGACCACACTCATCTGGCGCGAGCCAAGGGGGTCGTCTATGCCGCGAGCCCCGGTGGCAAGGTGCATGCGCTGGAAGGATCCTCAGGGAAAGTCCGATGGAGCTCAGGGATCGACGGTCCTGTCGATTTCCGTCTGGTGGTGGCCGGCGGGGCCGTGTATCTCGACAACAAGGACGGCACGACATACGCACTGGACGCCGGCTCCGGTACGCAACTGTGGAGCTTCCAGACCGAGGGCGACAGGCCCGGCTTCCGGTGGGACATCGCGGTGGCCCAGGGACTCGTATACGCCGGCGACGACAGCAGGCTGTACGCGCTCGACGCCGCCACCGGCACGGTGCGATGGAGTTTCTCGTTGGGCAAGGGCTTCACCTCCGGCCCCGTGGCCGAAGGCGGGACCATTTACGTCGGACACGACGGGGGAACGCTTCACGCGCTCGACGCCGCCACCGGCGCGGTGCGATGGAGCTTTCAAACCGGCGGCACCATCGAAACCAGACCTGTCGTGACAGGTGGCTTCGTGTACGTCGGCAGCACGAACGGCAACGTGTACGCATTGCCCGCGGCAGGCGGCTAGATCTTGAGGGACTCAGAACCAGTCCTCTCACCAGGCGCGGTTACGGCCCATGTCGAGCCCGCGCACCCGATCTGGTTCCGCGGTGGCGAGTCAGCGGGTTGCGCCTCGGTCGCGGAACCGTTCCCGGAGTTTTCTGGGCCTCGTCAGGGGAGGCCGTACCGCTGCTTGATTGTTCTGGCCTCCTCCTCGCTCACCTGGCGAGGGGTGATGGCCAGGGTCCTTCGCAGGTCGGAGATGATCTTCTCGCCCGCGCCCCGGACCCGGGTGCGGTGCTGGACGAGCTGGGCGTCGAATTTCTTGGCGGCTGGTCTCGTCCACACCGTGCCCTCGTGGAAGTCCCGAAACGGGGTCTCGATACCGCTCTCGATCTCCTGGACCAGCGGCTCGACCGTTCGGAGGGCCTCTCCCAACGCCGCGTGGAGCGGATTGGGCACCAGCTCGGCCATGGGGTCAGTCCTTCTTGGGGGTGGGGGTCTTCGGTGTTGGGGACGGCGCGCTGGCATCGGTGAGCAGCTTCGGCGCGATCAGCTTCATAAGCGCCAGCACATCGGCGGCGTTGTCCCGTCCCTTGGCTCCGATCTCCATCTGGATGCTTATCTCAGCTTTGCCACGTACAAGCAGCGCGTACGCGTCGTTGGTTTCGCTGTCCGAGGGCTTGAAATAAGAGCCGATAACCCCAGGAAGTATCTCTGGTAGCGGCAAGGCGCCATCTTCGATCTGCTCCTCAACCACCCCTGAGTATCCTCCCGGAGTAAGGTTGATCAACAGCACCTTCAGCCGCTCGCCCTCTCTCTGATAGATCGCGCAACTCCCGTCCCCCAGACCTCCCGCACTCGTAAGGTCGAAGAAGCCACGTACCAGTGGATCGCGTACCCCGGTCATCAACTCCACCGCCCTCAACGGGATGTGCTCACAGAGGTACGGAGGTGCGGCCACCGTCGGCATCGGACTGCGATCGACCGGCACCTCATCGTTCTGACAGGCCGTTAACGTGACTAGGACGCAGGTCAGCACAGTGGCTACGGTGAACACTCTTCGCATCACGAGCCGTACTGAGCGAAGCCGTTGGTAAATCCCTGATGCAGACGACTCTCCACATCCAGCCAGGGTTTTCCTGCCGGGCCTCCATAGAGCCAGCGGTCGTAGGCCTCGACCCGCCGATACTTGTCGGTGCTGTTGGTAGCCGTTTTGTCGATCATCTCGTCCATGGTCATGAGGGTGCGGCCGTCGTCCTTGAGGAAGTTGTTGGGGCTGTCGCGGGGGTCGTCCCCCTTACCCAGACCCTCCAGGGTGGCCCAGGGATGGTTTCGGGCGGCGGGCTCGGCGGAGCCGAAGAGCCCGTTTTTGAGCATGGCCTGAGCGGCAAGATCGTGCACGAGCCCTCGGGTCTTTTCGACGGCGGCATTGGCGTCAACGCGGGCGTTGTTCTCCTCCCTCCCTTTGGCTATCTCTTCCGCCATCCCGGTCCAGGCTCCGATGACACCGGTGGTAATCGGCCATGTCCCCGACTGGGGCAAGGCGAGACCGGTATTGACCCCCGCTATGAGCATCTTCATGTTGCGCTTCTGCGCCTCGTCCAGATCCTTGCCTTCTTCGATCTTCGCCAGGCCCGCCGCATCGGTGATCATTCCGAAGCCTGCCCCGACCACTTTTGCATTGGTCAGGAATGTTTCGCTGCCCCGCCCAGCGGCCATCTCAGCAGCACCGTGATTAAGGAGTAAGCCCGTGAACGCCGTCTGAGCGGCCAGAACAGGAGCGAATGCCTTGGTGTCTGTGAACGCCTCTTTCATCACCTGGCGTAGTTCTCCCGTGTTGAACTCGGCGCCCCAGGGGTCAGGTCCCGGTGTGGCGAGGTTGTCGGCACTTCGCACGCCGAACGACTCGGGGTCGCGGCCTCGTTGAGCGATGTGGTTGATGTCACTGATGTAGCTGGCCAGGATGCGCCCCATCGATGTGGCGCTCACGGAGGAGCCGGGGAGCTTGCCGTCCTTGATCCGTACGGCTTCCAGGTGGACGGTCTCCGAGGCGAGCTTGGCCGAGAGGAAGCCGCGTGAGGGGTTCTGCGGTGAGCCGTCGTGGTCGCGGAAGGTGAGCGTGGCGGCCTCCAGCGCCTTGCCCAGGGCCACGCGTCGTCGCCGAGGCGCCGTTCGGTCAGGAAGCGTTTCAGCATGGTCGGGTCACCCGCGAAGAAGTCCTGGGCGGCCACCGGATCACGGCTGAGCCCTTCCAACAGGGCCGTCATGACACGCGGATCCAACATCACCCTTCGCGATCGGCGGCCTCGATCTTCCTGGCGGTGGCGAGGAGGAAGGCGGTGCTGAAGGTGCCGTGCTTGAGGGCCGCCGCCGTGGCGTAGCCCTTCTCCCAGCCGATGTAGCCGGTCGTCCGGCCGACTTCGAGGTCGGACAGAAGCTCCTTGTGCCAGGCGTCGCCCAGTCGGGGGGTCGCCGTGCCGAGGGCTTTTCCGAGGGCGGCCTGCAGGCGCTCCGCCTTCTTGTCGTCCCTGAGGTTCGCGGTTTTGACCATCAGTTCGCGAAATCTCGCCGTGCCCAGCGTGTTCATCAACGTGGCGGCGAACGTCGCGTCCCCCGTCCGCTTCTCCAGCCCTTTCAGGAGCTTCTCGTCGATCTCGCCGTCTTCGGCGGTCTTGCCGAGGCCGAGGGTCGCCGCGTAGACGTTCGGGTCCTGGCCGGCCTTGCCGTACAGCGTCTCGTCGAAGGCGGCCAGCCCGCTGGGCGTCTTGGTGGCGGCGCCCCACTCGGTGAGCTTGGTGCTGATCGTCTCGTTGCGGCGTCGCAGGTCGGGGCGGCTGGTCTCGATCCAGCTTTGCATCTCGCGCAGCGCGCTCAGCCCCGAAACGTCCAGATCGAACCGTTGCAGGGTACGGCGGATCTGCGGTTCGTTGCGGCCGAGCGCGTCCTGTGCCCGGCCGAGCCCTCGCTCGAAGTCGTTCATCCGCTCGGGGTCGATCCCCGAATACTCGCCGTTCACGCTCCGCGCCGGAGCCGCCGGAGAGCTCTGCGGCGCGGGGGAGGGCACGGCGGGGGTCGGCTGAGCGGTGCCGGTCGGTGGGGCGGAGGGTCGCGGGTCAGGGGCAGCCTGGGGGGAGGGCGAAGGCGCGGGATACGGATGGGTCATGAGGACGCTGGACTCCAGCTCGGTCCGTGAAGGTGACAGCTCCAGCGAATATATTAATTTCAATCTGTCTATCTCGTAAAGATATTCGTTGAAATAGGCATAATCGATAATTATGTCGCTTTGAAATAGGTGCTCACCTGGGCGTAAGTACCCCAGCTCATCGGTCTGTGTCGCCACATGAGGGGCTGCTTCAGGCCATGTCTGGATAGGTGGCGTTTTAGCTGGATGGTCCACGCGTTATCCACAGAATCGCGTTCGGCTCGTTGGCGATCACCCCATCCCGCCGATCCTGGGGCCTCGATCCTTCATCGAGCCCAAGGAGGGCGTGCGTGATCACGGCACTCGTCACCGTCACCATCCTCTCGGCGGCCATCGCGGGAAGCTCCCCGTTTCCCGCGCCCCGCCTGTCCCCGGAAGCCTGCGACGCCTGGGGCCGCCTCCTCTCCCTCTCCCCGGCAGCCCCGCCGGACGGCACCCCTCACTGGCTGCCGGAGGAGATCCGCGCCGCCCTCTTCGCCGCCTGCGAGCCACGGTCCCCGTTCTCGCCGGACGCGGGCGGCGGCCGATCGACGTCCTCATGGGGCTCCTTCCCGGCCCCGGCCACGGCCGCATTCCTGGCCCCGCCCCCGCCCCTGGCTCTGGTCGGCGAATGGCCGCCCAAACCCTCGAAAGCGGACGACGAATGGGTGTTCGACTCTTCTGGTCCGGAGACGGTAGGGCCGGTGGAGCCCTCAGGCACCTCGGACGTGTGGGCCGGCTCGTCCTCTATGGCGGAGCGGAGGGATCCCCGGGCCCTCTCCGTGCCGGAGTCCTCACAGGCGGGTGCCAAGCGGTCGCAGCGCCCCTCTGAGGGGTGGAAAGCGCCCTCCGGTCGAGGATCGGTCTCTTCCCGGGGGAGAGCCTCCTCCCGGGGGAAGGCCTTCCCCGGCGGGCGGGCGGTCCCTTCCCAGGGGAAGGCCCTCTCCGGCGGGCGGGCGGCACCTTCGCGAGGGAAGGCGGGGTCCTCGCGCGAAGGCGCCTTGGCCCTGCGGGGCCGGATCGCGGCCGCCACGGCGCTCCGCCAGGTCGGCAGGCCATACGTATGGGGCGGCGGTTCGAGCGCGGGCCCGACCGGTGGGGGCTTCGACTGCTCGGGGCTCGCCCTGCACGCCTGGGCCAAGGCCGGGGCCAGGCTCACCCACTACACCGGCACCCAGTTCAGGCAGGGCGGCCGGGTGCCCTTCTCCCGGCTGCGTCCGGGAGATCTCGTCTTCTTCGGCGGAGGCAGCGGCGACCCCACCCACGTGGGCGTCTACGTCAAAGACGGTGTCATGGTCCACGCCCCCAAGACCGGCGACGTCGTCAGGACCGCCGACTTCGCCGCCTCGCCCTACTACCTCTCCCGCTACCGAGGCGCCGTCCGCCCCACCCCGCGCTGACTCGCCCCACCCCGCGTACTCGCCTTGCCCGGCTGGCCCGCCTCGCCTGGCGCCGTCTCGACCCCGTCCGGCGGCGTCCCGTCCCGCGCGGCGCGGGCCTGTGACGCCCCGCCAACGCCCGGCCGTCTCAATGACCTCTCACCCTCGGCTCTCTCGCCGTCCCCGGACATGCTCCGGAGATCACTCGCCTCCCTAACCGAGTGTCGGTTTCCCTCAGGATGCTGGTAATGTAATCACGCGTTGGCCCCCTTAGCTCAGGGGATAGAGCACCGGCCTCCGGAGCCGGGAGCGCAAGTTCGAATCTTGCAGGGGGCACCAAGCCCTAGTCGGCGGATCCAGTCGCTGACCAGGGTGAACGACAGAGAAACGGGCGGGTCTCCAGTCTCACGGAGTCCCGCCCGTCCTCATTTGCGCTCATTGGCTGTGGACCGGCTGTGGACCGGATCTCACGGGGTTGGCACGGCCCCTGTACGGCGGTTGTTCTGATCTTGACGGCCATCCGGGCACAGGGCCGAAGCGTTCTCCGCTGATGAGGGCATCGCAGGGATGACGTAGCGCGGTGACGGAGGCATCCCCGGGGTGGAAACGACGAACGCGACCCCCGATGATCGTTGGTTGTCTACGCCAGTCGATCAAGAACAGGGGCCGCGTTCGCGTGCCATCATCCCCGATCAACATGCTCGCCCGCCACTTCGAGCGCCTCACCCCCGCCGACCCGCCCGTCAGCCCGCCCGCTGACCTGCTCGATCTGCCCACCCTGACCGAGATCCTGGACACGATCCCCGACCCGCGCAGCCGCCGTGGACGCCGCTACCGGCTCGGCCCCTGCTCGCGTTATCCCTGCTCGCCGTCCTCGGCGGAGCAACCTCCCTCAAACAGATCACCCGCATCATCACCGGATACGACCCCGCCCTGCGCGCCCGAGCCGGCCTGCCCGGCCCCATCCGCCTGGCCGCCAGCACCCTGGGACGCCTGCTCACCCGCCTGGACGGCGACACCTTCGACACCGCCGTCTACGGCTACCTGACCGCCCTCACCGTCAGCCCGCCCACCACCGACCCGCCCGCCACCAGCGCATCCCCACACCGCGCCTCGCTCACCGGCCTGGCCCGCCTGATCGGCTGGACCAACATCGCCGCCGCCACCGACCACTACCGCAGCCACCCAGCCGACGGCCTTCAGCTACTCGGTTTCACCACATGAGAACGCTTCGGCCCTGCTTGGAAAGATGTCACGATCGCCGCGAGGACCACCGGATCGTCCACGCGTCGCCGCTCACCCTTTCCAGGGACATCACAGTCCAGTCCTTAAGAAAAAATCTAGAATTTTGTAATCTTTTCGACATCTTCGCGACACTCGGTCGTTCTTTTAAAGTGAAGCGAAAAATCATCCTGGCCATTACCGGAAGCAATAAGGCCGAGCTGTTGATCATCCCTGTGAAATGTGATCGACTCGGCGTTCGGCCCCCAATGAAACGAGGCTTCCGGTGCGATTACCAAAACTCCCGATGCTGCTGCTCGTCCTCACGCTCGCGGTCAGCGGTACGACCACCTCGGCGCATGCGCTCACGCTCTCCTCGGACGATCCGCCGAAGCCCGGTGAACAGGTCGAGAAGGAGCCCTTCGGCTACCTCTCGCCCGAGACAAAGAAAAGAATGGACGCGCAGGAGCCGCTTCGGCGGGCGGCCAGGCCGATCATGGACGCTGTTCTTTCCAGCAAGGAGGACCTGGGATTCGCCGGGCTCAGGCTGGAAGACGGCTTCGTCCAGGTCTGGTGGAAGGGAGACGTTCCCGCTCACCTGCAGACGGTTCTTGCCAAGGCGCGGCTGAACGCTCAGGTAAAGGTGGAGCCGGCCCGGTTCTCCCGGGAGGAACTCAGGGAAACCGCGACGGCGATAAGGAAAGACCTGGCCGTCAACCCTCGCGGGCCACTTCATGCTGTCGGCATAGAGTCCGACGGCAGCGGGGTCTACGTCGAGACCGAAGCCTCCCAGGCCAGGAAGGATCTCAGTAATACATACGACTCGCTTGATTCTTCCGTGCCCATTGTCGTCAAGATCGCCGAGCGAGCGGTTACCGCCGGGCGTATGAACGACACCGCGCCGTTCTACGGAGGGATGAGTATTCGAAGTGACGACGGTGCGACCTGTACCTCGGGGTGGCCGGTGGCGGCGACGAACAACGCCGCCTTTCATTACCTGCTCACCGCAGGACACTGCACCGGCATGTACACACACTGGCGAAACGGTGATCGCTCCACGTACGTCGGCCAGACGCTCCTCGAAAGAGCCGACCACGACCTGGCGCTGATTCAAGCTCCAAGCGGCACGGGAAGGTATATGTGGGACGGCGGAGTGCCGGGAGGATGGAACACGTCGGGCGAGTTCTCGAAGCAAATCGCAGGCTGGGACCACGTGTACGAAGGACAGTGGCTCTGCCAGTCCGGGCAGACGAGTGGCGCGGTCTGCAGCTTCGAGGTCGTGACCAGCGGGGATTATGCTTACTGCGGTAGTGACGCATACGGCAACTACGAGTGCTACTACGACCTGTTCCGTGCCAACCAGTTAAACGGGCAGGGGGCACGCGGCGGCGACAGCGGAGGGCCGGTTTTCTATCCGAACACGGGCGGGCAGGTTCACCCGGTCGGCGTGACATCCGGGTCTAGTTCGGGCAGCCTGATATTCCAGGACATATTCACTGCGCTGATGGATTTCCCGATACAGATGCGAACGTACTGACGATCCGCGAGCAGGTACGACTGGGAGTGAAACTCCGCCGGAAGCGGTGATCTCATGGCATTTCAACCGGCACGGGATTACCGTGCTGATCGACAACGACCCTTCCCCCCAGTGGCTGATCGATTCGTACGGTTGCTTTTTTCTGTATCGCGAAGGCCGGCCCGTCGCAGTCGGACCGCGCGGTACTCGATTCACCGGTAAAGATCACCACGGCTGACCGGAGTTGACCGGCTTCTAAATGATCGCCCCCCGTTGAGCCGTCGCAGGGGTCCGGGGCGGCGATCATTTCGAAGGAAAGTGAGGTTTTCGACGGGTCCAGAGAGACACGGTCGATTGCCGTCGACCGCCTTGTCTGCCCCAGGCGCCAGAACGCGTCGGGTGTCACCGCCGGCCAGCTTACCGATCCTCCCCTGTCCGTACGGAAGCTCCATGAGGGAAGTGACAACGAGCCCCTGTCCGTCATCCATTCCAATTGATCCAGGCGTGCCTCGACGACGGTCATGGTCTCGCCGGGCAACTGCCGAAGCTGTTCCGAAAGGCGGGCAAAAGCATTTGCGGCTGATATCTGAGTAAGATTCACCCTGCCTCCGTGGAGGAGGACCTCCCGGCTTTCCGGCGGATCATCGGACAGTTTCTCCCGCAAAGTGAACCGCGTTCCCGGCTTGGCGTTTCCCGTGGCTTTCGGGAGATCATCGACGATGACTATCGGACGTGGATCGCGCGCGTACGGAAAATCGCGCCATTGATCCGCTGCCACGGCAGGATCGCCGCCCGCCCCCCAGCCGGCACAGGCCGACACGAACACAGTCACGGAGCACAGGAGAATAATTTTTTTGACGGGGTGAATGTCGTCCATGCCTGGAACGCTACTTCACGGGAGGATGCCTGGCCAGTGCCGGATAAGCGATGACACATATTGCAGGGCAACGCGTGGTTTCTCGTGACGAGGAGCCCTTTCATTCCGGGCGACGGCTTCTTCCGTCCAGTGGCGGCCCCCCGTGCGCCGCAGGGCCGAAGCGTTCTCCGCTGATGAGGGCATCGCAGGGATGACGTAGCGCGGTGACGGAGGCATCCCCGGGGTGGAAACGACGAACGCGACCCCCGATGATCGTTGGTTGTCTACGCCAGTCGATCAAGAACAGGGGCCGCGTTCGCGTGCCATCATCCCCGATCAACATGCTCGCCCGCCACTTCGAGCGCCTCACCCCCGCCGACCCGCCCGTCAGCCCGCCCACCACCGACCCGCCCGCCACCAGCGCATCCCCACACCGCACCTCGCTCACCGGCCTGGCCCGCCTGATCGGCTGGACCAACATCGCCGCCGCCACCGACCACTACCGCAGCCACCCAGCCGACGGCCTTCAGCTACTCGGTTTCACCACATGAGAACGCTTCGGCCCTGCATCCGGGCACCTGGCGTGGCGCTTGATCGGAAATCTTGCATGTTCCGGCGGAACGGAGGCGGAACAGAGCCGTACTGCCGTCGTTTCTGTACAAGACAGCCGCGGTGGCCGCTTCCTAGCATGCATGGGCATGGGCGCTCCGCCGCAGTGCGTCGGCATGGCGCCGCGGCCCGCCTATCGATTTATCTGGCGATCTCGTCGCCTGACCATGGGGAGAACAAGTACATGCGTGATCTGGTCTATACCGGGTTCGTTTCGCTCGACGGCGTTGTGGACTCTCCGGGCGGTGGGCCGAACGAGGAGCACCGCGGCGGTGGCTGGGTGATGGACGTCGAGTTCCTGCCCGAGGCCTTCTCGCTCAAGGGTGAGGAGCTTGAGGATACGACGGCACTGATGTTCGGCCGCCGGAGCTACGAGGTGTTCGCGCCGGTCTGGCGCGACTCGGATGACCACGCCGCCTACAAGGAACTGCCCAAGTACGTGGTCTCGACCACGCTGTCCGGCGACGCCCTCGTCGAGGGATGGGGCCAGACGACGATCCTGCGCTCGGTCGATGACATCGCCGCGCTCAAGAAGAGTGAGGGTGGTGCGATCTTCATTCATGGGAGTGCGGAGCTTGCCCGGCGGCTGTCGGACGCGGGCCTGATCGACCGGTACAACCTGCTCGTCTTCCCCGTGCTGCTCGGAGCCGGGAAGAGCCTGTTCAGCAGGGAGGACAAGGCCAAGCGGGCACTGACCCTCCGGGAGTCCGCGGCCTACCCGAACGGCATCGTGAAGCTGATCTACGACGTCGTCGGCTGATCCAGGTTCAGGGCGATCGCACCGCCGGCGCCCTCGCGGAGTTGTCGCGTCGTCCGGCCGACGTACCGGCGTAGCGCGCGGGCCAGGTGCGGCTCGTCGAAGTACTCGAGCCCGGAGACGACATCGACGATCGGGGCGCCGGCGGCCAGGAGCGCCGAGCCCTCGCGTGCGCGTTCGATCTGCCGTACGGCGCCCTGGGTGAGGCCGGTTGCCGCACGGAACCGGCGTTCGACGGTGCGTTCCGAGACCGCCGGGCGGTGACCTCGGCGCACTTCGGTGACGAGCGGGTCACGGATCACGACTCCGGAGCGGACAAGACGGTCGACCAGGGCCTCGGCGTCGTCAGGGCCGGGCGTCTCCCAGCGGACGCCGTCCAGCCGGAAGGTCCTGCGCGTGGTGTCGGGGAGTTCGGTGCCCCCGTCGACCAGGGTCGGCGTGGGCACGGCCCGGAGCGACGTGCCCACGGCGAATTCGATACCGACGAAGGTCGCGTCCTCCGGCACCGGTGCGGTGCCGGTGCTGGTCTCGGGGCCGGAAATGCTCGCGTACGCCGTGCCCTCGCGCTGCCAGAACACCAGGCCCCAGCACACCGCCGCGACGGAGGTCATCTCCGTGACCCGCTCGCTCGTGCAGGTCCACACGGTGTCGACCCACGATGAGTCGGACACGCGTGTTTCCAACCGCAACGGCACGGGAGAAGGATACGCGCTGCGATCTCCCTGTTCATCCCGTTTTCGGCCGTCGTATGTCGACGCTCGACAGGTCGGGCAGGTGGATGCCGGGCCGCCGGAACGGTGCCGGGGGCCGGTTCGTTACAGGGAGACCAGACATCCGGCCGATGCGGCAGGGCGTGACGACAGGCGGACAGAGTCTCAGCAGGATGACGGCGGAGGCGCGGTCGTCGTCTCGTTAAGGACGATCTTTCGCCGTCTCACGGCGGTGAATGATTTCGCGGAGTTCCCGTTCCGGAAAGGTTGCTCGATGCGTGCTACCACGGATGCCGATGTGCGGCGGGTGTTCGACCGGATGGCGGATCGGTACGACGACCAGATGCGGGTCTGGGAGCGGCGCCTGTTTCCGGGGAGCCGGGAGTGGGCCGTCGGGCAGGCGCGCGGCCGCACCGTGGAGATCGCCGTCGGCACCGGGCTCAACCTGCCGCTGTACGGCGCCGACGTCACGGTCGTCGGGATCGAGTTGTCCGAGCGCATGCTGGAACTGGCGCGGCGCCGGGTGGTGCGGGAGGGTCTCGGCGAGCGGGTGGAGTTGCGGCAGGGCGACGTGCAGCGCCTGGAGTTGCCCGACGGCTTCGCGGACACCGTGCTGTCCACGTTCACGATGTGCACCATCCCTGACCCGGCGGCCGCGGCGCGCGAGGCCTACCGCGTGCTCAAGCCGGGTGGGCGGTTCGTGCTGGCCGAGCACGGGCCGTCGAGCAACCCGATCATCCGGGCCGGGATGCGGCTGGTGGAACCGGTGTTCGTACGGTTCGAGGCCGACTACCTCACCCGCGATCCCCGGCCGTTCCTGGAGCAGGCCGGTTTCCGGATCGAGTCGGTGTCCCGCATGACACGCGGTGTCAGCTTCCGGGTGCTGGCCGTCCGGCCGTGACCTGCCGCCCGTCCATCCGCGGCTCCGGTGCCGGTGAGGCGCCGGGCCGTTGTGGCATGGTGCAAGCATAAATAAGCATCCATGAGGAGGCGCGCGTGACGTACGTCCTGCGGGAGATCGCCAGCCAGCCCGCGTGCTGGCGGCAGGCGCTGGATCTCGGCGCGGCGAACCCGGCGGGCCTGCCGGAGGCGGGTGAGCGCGTCGCCGTGATCGGCTGCGGCACCTCGTACTACATGGCGCAGGCCTACGCGGTCCTGCGCGAGCGGTCGGGGCAGGGGGAGACCGACGCGTTCCCCGCCTCCGAGCTGCCCGCGCGCCGCTACGACCGGCTGGTGGCGATCACCAGATCCGGGACCACGACGGAGGTGCTGCACGCCCTCGGCGCGGCCGGCGACGTCCCGACGGTCGCCGTCACCGCCGACCCCGCGACCCCGGTGACCGGCCTGGCCGGGACGGTGATCGCGCTGGAGTTCGCCGACGAGCGCTCCGTGGTGCAGACCCGGTTCGCCACCAGCGGGCTCGCCCTGCTCCGCGCGCACCTCGGGGAGGCCCCCGCCGACCTGGCGGCCCAGGCCGAGACCGCGCTCACCGCGCCGCTCCCGGAGGGGGCGCTCTCGCGGCGGCAGTTCACCTTCCTGGGCAGCGGCTGGACCAACGGCCTGGCCCAGGAGGCGGCCCTGAAGCTCAGGGAGGCCGCGCTGGCCTGGTCGGAGGCGTACCCCGCGATGGAGTACCGGCACGGGCCGATCAGCATCGCCGACGAGAACAGCCTGGTGTGGTTCTTCGGCGGCCAGGAGGAGCTGCTCGACGACGTCGCCCGCACCGGCGCCCTGACCACGGCCACCGCCCTCGACCCGCTGGCCGACCTGATCCGGGCCCAGCGGCTCGCGGTGGAGCTGGCCCGCTCGCGCGGCCTCGACCCGGACAGCCCGCGCAACCTGACCCGCTCGGTGATCCTCCAGTAGTCATGGGCGAGATCGTCACCGTCACCCTCAACGCCGCGCTGGACGTCACCGTCCCAGGAGACGTAATGCCGCTCGCCACGACAGCTGGAACTGCGACGCCGTCTCCCAGCCGGTCTTGACGCTGCCGCGCGGGATGAGGAGCTTGTCGCCATGACGGTCGAGGCTGACGTCCGGCTACTGTCCGACGGTGGCGACCCCGAGCAGGACTCCTCCCGGCCCTGACGGCACCCGCCGCCCCGCGCCCGCCCTGACGCCCGCCGGTGGACCGCCGGGCGCGGGCGGAGTGCCGGGCGCGGGCGGTGTCAGCCGATCCACGCGCCGGTGGTGAAGTTCCCGGTGTTGATCGCCATGACCGGGATCATGATGGCCATGCTCACCAGCCACACCCAGGGTCTTCGCACCCCCGCGACGCCGATGGCGATCCACAGGGGGAACCAGGTCAGCGACCCCCGGCCGATCGACATGTAGAACGACGAAAGGGTGAGGAAGGACAGCACCTGGGGGGTGATGTACGCGAGCTCCGGCCACTTGCGCCGTACCGCGAGGCAGCCGGCCAGCACCAGCAGCACCGCGGCCGAGATGATCTCCTCGTAGTAGGACGTGGTGAGTGAGGCGACGTCGTCGGACATGCTCCAGGTGTTGGCGAGCGCCTCCCACGGCCAGACGGCGTGCCGGCCCCAGAACCGGTCCTGCACCGAGTTGTAGGCCAGCCAGTCGCCGGTGCGGGTCCACTGGTAGACGCTGTACAGCACGAGCGGCACACCGGGGAGCGCGAGCCAGGGCAGCAGGCGCCACCCGCCCGGGCGTTTGCGGCCGTTCTCCGCCACCAGGAACATGACGAGCAGCCCGAAGGCCAGGAACAGGCCGGAGATGCGCACCGTGGCGGCTCCGGTGGCGCACAGCGCGGCGTCCTCCCAGCGGCCGTTCCTGGCGAGCAGCCACGCCGAGACGGCCAGGGCGAGGAACAGCGCCTCCGAGTAGCCGGAGTACAGGAACACGGCGAACGGGCTGAGGAACAGCGCCGCCACCGTGTACCGGCCGCTGCCTGCCGCGTACGTCTCGGCGAGCCGCGACAGCGCCACCGCGAGCACCGCGCTGGCCACCAGCGAGATGATCATCGTGGCCAGCCGGCCGTCCTCGACGACCGGCCGCATCACCTTGATCAGTATCGCCATGCCCGGGAAGAACGCCGGCAGCTTCCCGGCGTCCTGCATGCCCGGGGGGCCGTCGTAGCCGAACTGGGCGATGGCGATGAAGTTCTCGGCGTCCCAGCGGGTGAACCGGTTGAGGAAGGGGTCGGTGGTCCGGCCAGGGCCGGCCAGGTAGGCGTAGATCAGCACACCGACGTGCGACAGCGCCCAGAGGAGCAGGGCCAGCCGGTCGCCGGGGTCGGTCAGGAACCTGGGCACCCACCGCCGCCCGGCCACCTCACCGGTTGACTCGCCGGTCGTCTTGCCGGAAGTCTCGGCGGTCGTCTTGCTGGAAGTTTCGCCGGTCGTCTCGCCGGTGGTCTCGCCGGGACGTGCGCCGGGTTCCGCGTCGGCCGGTTCCGGCTCCGTTATCTCCACCGGCCCGGCGGGCGCGCGATCAGTCACGCGAGAATCCTTATATAGCCGCAAAATCCGGGCAACCGGTTGCCCACGGCATGATCCTTCCGTGCCGGCCCGTCCCCGCTCGTCTCCTGCGAAGACCACTTCCGCCCGGTGGCGGGACGCCCCGCCCCGCCGTGAAACTTCCACGCGGCGCTAGCCGCCGTGCCCGCCGTGGAAGGGGCATGTCACGCCCTCGTACCGCAGATGCAGGGCCATCCTCTGGTCGGCGTGCGCGAGGTTGTGGCAGTGGTTCATCCACACGCCGGGATCGGCCGCGCGGAACGCCACCTCCCACACCTCGCCGGGCCGTCGCCGCCGGCTCAAGAAGATCAACATCGGAACCGCGCTGAACGTCGCATTCACCGGGGCGCTCCGCGACTCCTTCGCCGGCGGATCCTCCGGTGCCGACCCCCGGCCCCGCCGGGGCCTACTGGAGCCCGCCGGGGCCCGTGTTCAACGTCGCCGGACGGCGTTCAGGAGCCAGCGGCGGACCACGGCCAGCGCCAGCGGCACCGGCACCGTGCCCGCGCCGAGCCCCACGTCGACCAGCAGGTCGAACACCTCCTTGCGGCGGGCGGCGGTGTCGATCGCGGCGTCGATGAAACCGGGGGACTGGGAGGCGAGGGCGAGCACGTCGGTGGTGCGCAGGTGCCGCCCGAGGGCCTTCCCCAGCCCGCGCCGGTACGCGGGCAGCGGGTCGCCCGCCGCCTGGACGGCGGCCTCCCCGGCGAGCCGGCCGGAGAGCAGCGCGTAGAAGATGCCCTCGCCCGTGAGCGGGTTGATGAGACCGGCGGCGTCACCGGCGAGCAACACCCGCCCCGAACCCGGCCTCGGACGGCCGGGGGACAGGGGCAGGTGGTGGGCGCGCAGGTCACGGGCGCTCACGTGGGGCAGCAGCTCGGCGAGCCGTCCGTGCAGCACCTGGCGGCCCGGCAGGCCGGTGGCGTGCAGCCGGGGCAGCAGCATGCCGTAGCCGACGTTGGCGGTGCCGTCACCGATCGGGAACGACCACGCGTACGCGGGCCACCCGTCCCGCTGCATGAAGATGGACTGGACGTCGTCGTCGTCGGCCACGTCGGCGTAGCCGCGCACGGCGATCGCGGTGTGCCTCTCGGGGGAGGGGGCGACGCCGATGAGACGCCGCACGGTCGAGTTGGCCCCGTCCGCGGCGACGACGGCGCGGGCGGTGACGGTGCCGTCGAGAACCACGCGATCGCCGAGGACGGCGAGCGCGCGGACCTGGTGGCGGCGGACCTCGACGCCCCGGGCGCGGGCGGCGTCGACGAGGCGGGCGTCGAAGACCTTGCGGGGGACGACGTGGTTGGGCCGGGCGGAGGTGGCCGAGACGCGCGCGCCGCCGGGGGAGACCACCGCCAGGCGCCGCGTCGGCCGGTAGTCGGCGATGAGGTCGGGGACGCCCAGCAGGGCGAGCTCGTCGCGCCCGTGGGCGGCGATGCCGTCGCCGCAGGCCTTGTCGCGCGGGAAGTCGGCCCTGTCGAGCAGCAGGACCCGCGCCTCCGGTCTGAGTTGTCTCGCGCGCAGGGCCGCGGCCGCCCCCGCGGGCCCGCCGCCGACGACCACCAGATCCCACACGTCATCCACCCCGGTGAGCCTTCCCCCGTACGTCCGGGGGAACCGCCGTCGCAGGCGGATCCCCGGCGGTGGCGGTGGCTAGAGGCCGCTCAGGGCGGGGAGCAGTTCCTTCTCCGACCAGTCGAAGAACGCGTCCTGGTGCTCGTGGCCGATCTGAACCAGGGCGACGTGGGTGAAACCGGCATCGGTGTAGGCGCGTACCGCCTCCACCACGGCGTCCATGTCAGAGCCGCACGGCACCTTCGCCGCGACGTCCTCGGGCCGCACGGTCTCGGCGGCGGCGGCGAAGTTGACGGGCCCGGGAAGCTCGGCCATGACCTTCCACCCGGCCACCGACCAGCGCCACAGCCGGTGCGCCCGCTCCTTGGCGGCCTCCGCGTCGGGGTCGTAGCAGATGGCGAGCTGGCCGTAGACGGGCTTGCCCGTGCCGCCCTCCCCGGAGAACAGGCGCACCAGTTCCGAGTCGGGGTCGGTCGCGACCAGCGCGTCGCCGTGCTCGGCGGCGATCTTCCCAGACTGGCCGCCGGAGGCGGCGATCGCCAGCGGGACGGGCCGGTCCGGCAGGTCGAACAGCTTGGCCGAGTCGACGTCGAAGAACTCGCCGCGGTAGGTGACGTACCCGCCCTCGAACAGCTCCCTGATGATCTGCACGGCCTCGCGGAACATCCCGTGCCGGGTGTCGGCCGAAGGCCAGCCCTGGCCTGTCACGTGCTCGTTGAGGTTCTCCCCGGCGCCCAGTCCCAGCGTGAAACGGCCCTCGCTCAGCACGCCCATGGTCGCCGCCTTCTGCGCCACCACCGCCGGGTGGTAGCGCATGATCGGGCAGGTCACGTACGTCATCAGGGGCAGACTCTGAGTGGCCTGCGCCGCCGCGCCGAGCACCGACCAGGCGTACGGGGAGTGGCCCATCTCCTCCAGCCACGGGAAGTAGTGGTCGGAGATGACCGCGTAGTCGAAGCCGACCTGCTCGGCGGTGGTGACGTCCTTGACCAGCTGCCTGGCGGGCGTCTGCTCGCACATCATCGTGTAACCGATCTTTGCCATACCCCGCCCCTTACCCGGCTCTCCGGAAGCATCGCCAGAGGAGCCGAAAATCTCGCGGTCCTTTACGAGCCGTCGTCCTTTACGAGCCGTCGTGCTTTACGAGCCGTCGTGCTTTACGAGCCGCGGTGCCCTACGAATCGCCCGCCTGCGACGAGACCCCCGCCCTGGACGCCACGTCCGCCTTCCGTGAGGCGTCCGTCTCCGGCGGTTCCCCGCCCGGGCCGTGGGGGTGTTCGGGGGCGGCGTGGGCGAGCGGGATCTCCGGGCCGCGGATCAGGTCCAGCTGGACGGTCTGGCGGGGCGCCACGAGGTCCAGCAACCAGCTTCCCGCGATGCGCGCCCGGTTGCGGGGGATGGCCAGCAGGTGGTAACCCCGGGTGACCGCCTTGGCCACCACACCGGACAGCGGCACGCCCAGCGGGTTCGCGGCGGCGCCGGTCCCGCCGAGGTCGACGACGAACCCCAGGTCGTGGTGCCTGTAGGGCTGGAGCTCTCCGTGACCGTAGGAGGCGGCGATGTTGCGGGCGGCGCGCTTGCCCTGGCGGGTGGCGTGCTGGGCGGTCATCGCCGTGTACTCACCCGGCCGGGTGAGGTCGGGAACCGCGGCCGCGTCGCCGCAGGCGAAGATCTCCGGGTGGCCGGGCACCCTCAGGTACTCGTCGACGAGCAGGCACCCCTTCTCGGTCGGCAGCCCCAGGGACTCCACCATCGGGTCGGGGCGCACCCCGACGCACCAGATCAGGGATCTGGTCGCCACGAACTCCCCGTCGGAGAGCTCGACCCCCTCCGCCGTCGCCTCGGCCACGCTCGTCCCGGTGCGGATCTCCATGCCTCGTTCGGACAGCGTCCGGTGCGCGATCCGGGACAGGCGCTCGTCCAGCTCGGGGAGGATGCGCGGGGCGATGTCGGCGAGGATCCAGCGCACCGGCTGGTCGCGCAGCCTCGGCCGCCGGCCGCGGATGTCGCGGGTGAGCAGCTGGCCCTGCGCCGCCACCTCGGTCCCGGTGTACCCGGCCCCCACGACCACGAACGTGCACCTGGCCCTGCGCTCCTTGGGGTCGTCGGACGCGTCGGCGAGCTCGACCTGGCGGATCAGGTGATCGCGCAGGTAGAGGGCCTCGGCGATGCTGCGGAAGCCGTGGGCGTACTCGGCGACGCCGGGTACGGGCAGCAGCTTGTTGACGCTGCCGACCGCGATCACCAGGCGGTCGTAGCCCAGCTCGCGGTGGTTGCCCTCGGTGTCGGTGCACTTCACGCGGCGCGCCTCGACGTCGACGGTGTCCACCGTGGCGAGCAGGTGCCGCACCCCGGGATGGTCGCCCGCCAGCGAGACCGCCACCTTGCGCGGATCGAGGATGCCCGCCGCGACCTCCGGCAGCAGCGGCAGGTAGAGGAAGTAGTCGGTCGGGTTGATCAGGACGATCTCGACCGCGCCCTTCGCGATCCGGGAAAGGGTGCGGACCGCGGTGAAACCCGCGAACCCTCCTCCGATCACGACGACTCGTTGTCGCTGGACCATGACGTCGCTCCTTTCCGTACTCCGTTTCCAGCGGCGTGCCCTGTCTGCCCCCGGGTCAAGCGCGACGGGCCGTCCCATGTTGCCCGGACGGCGCGTACGGCGCGTGATGCCGACCGGCGGGGCTGGGGTTGCCAGAAGGCGGATAAGAAGGATTAACCGCCAGGTCATCGCGCGGGCAAGATGGCGGCGCGGGCGAGTGGGAGCCGCTTTCCCTGGGGATGGCCGGGGGAAGGCGGTGGGAATCGGATGCCGCGCCGGTTCGGGAACGGCCCGGTTCGTGGACGGGCCGACCCTGCGGCCGGGCCGCTTCGTGGCCGGGCCGCCTCCGGGGACGTCCGGTTCGCGGACGGGCCGGTTCGCGGGAACGGGCCGGTTCGGGGGCGAGCCGGTTCGAAGGGGGTGGGTCGTGACGACCTTCGAACAGTCGCGCGAGGAGCCGCTGACCTCACCGCTGGCACCGCGCGGGAAGGCACCGGGCTCGATCGTCGTACGCTGGCTCACGAGCACGGACCACAAGGTCATCGGCTACATGTACCTGATAACGTCGTTCGTCTTCTTCCTGTTCGCCGGGCTGATGGCCATGGTCATCCGGGCGGAGCTCGCCCATCCCGGAATGCAGGTGGTGAGCCAGGCGCAGTACAACCAGATGTTCACCATGCACGGCACCCTCATGCTGCTGCTGTTCGCCACCCCGCTGTTCGCCGGGTTCGCCAACGTGGTCATGCCGCTGCAGATCGGGGCGCCCGACGTGGCCTTCCCCCGGCTCAACATGGTGAGCTTCTGGCTCTTCCTGTTTGGCGGTCTCATCGCGAGCTTCGGTTTTTTCACCGACGGGGGCGCGGCCGACTTCGGCTGGACGGGGTACGCGCCGCTCTCCCGCGCCACCTTCTCCCCGCAGCTCGGCGGCGACCTGTGGATCGCGGGCCTGACGATGTCCGGTCTGGGGACGATCCTGGGCTCGGTGAACTTCATCACCACGATCATCTGCATGCGGGCCCCCGGGATGACGATGTTCCGCATGCCGATCTTCACCTGGAACACGCTGCTGACCGGCGTGCTCGTGCTGATGGCCTTCCCGGTGCTGGCCGCCGCGCTGCTCGCCCTGCTGGCCGACCGCCGGTTGGGCACCCACATCTACGACCCGCAGACCGGCGGGCCGATCCTGTGGCAGCACCTGTTCTGGTTCTTCGGCCATCCGGAGGTCTACGTCATCGCGCTGCCGTTCTTCGGCATCATCACCGAGGTCATCCCGGTCTTCAGCCGCAAGCCGATCTTCGGCTACATCGGCCTGGTCGGCGCGACCATCGCCATCGCGGGCCTGTCGATGACGGTGTGGGCGCACCACATGTTCGCCACCGGCCAGGTGCTGCTGCCGTTCTTCTCCTTCATGTCCTTCCTGATCGCGATCCCGACCGGGGTGAAGTTCTTCAACTGGACCGGCACCATGTGGCGCGGGCACATAGTGCTCGCCACACCGATGCTGTTCGCCGTGGGGTTCCTGGTCACCTTCCTGCTCGGCGGGCTGACCGGCGTCATCCTGGCCTCCCCGCCGCTGGACTTCCACGTGACCGACTCCTACTTCGTGGTCGCGCACTTCCACTACGTGGTCTTCGGCACCGTGGTGTTCGCGATGTTCGCGGGCTTCTACTTCTGGTGGCCGAAGATGACCGGCAAGATGCTGCACGAGGGGCTGGGCAAGCTGCACTTCTGGACGCTGTTCATCGGTTTCCACACCACCTTCCTCGTCCAGCACCTGCTGGGCGCGCAGGGCATGCCGCGCCGCTACGCCGACTACAGCGCGCTCGACGGCTTCACCGGGCTCAACCTGCTCTCCTCGGTCGGCGCGTTCCTGCTGGGCGCCTCCACGCTGCCGTTCATCTACAACCTCTGGCGCACCGCCCGCCGCGCTCCGCGCGTGACGGTGGACGACCCGTGGGGCTTCGGCAACTCGCTGGAGTGGGCCACCTCCTGCCCGCCGCCCCGGCACAACTTCACCTCGATCCCGGCCATCCGCTCGGAGCGACCGGCCTTCGACCTGCACCACCCGAGGGTGGCGATGCAGCCGCGCCAGCTCGACCCGGCGGCCAAGCTCAAGGAGGAGATCTGACCGCCCGTGCCGCACCGGCGCGGCCGGACACTCCCGGCGGCGGCGCGGTCGACCTCCCGCCCCCGCCTTCACGGCGTGGGCACCGGCAACTAGTGTCAAGCAACATGATGTCAGCGGTACCCCCGGCGGTGGCGCGGACGGCCCGGAGCGAAGTCAGCGCCTTCTTCGAAGGCGGCACCGATATCCGGCGCTAAATGTTTACTCCTTGCGGATTTATATTTTTATCTGACAGTCTTTTGTCGTGATTATGAAGGATCTCCTTTCGGGCTCGCGATCTGCCAGTAGGGAGGCCGTCATGAGAACGGTTCCCGCGCCTCTCCGGCGGGAGGTCTAGGGATGGACCTGCTCGCGCGGGGGGACGCGCGGGACGGGATCACGCCCCGGCCCGACGGCATCCGCGAGCTGCCGCTCTCGTACGGCCAGGAGCGCATGTGGTTCCTCGACCGGCTGGAACGGGCCGGAGGCGGCGGCGCCCACAACGTCTTCATCGCCGAACGGCTCCGGGGACCGCTCGACCCGGACGCCCTGGAGCGGGCGCTCGCCGAGATCGTGGCGAGGCACGAGATCCTGCGGACCCGCTTTCCGAGCAGGGACGGCGCTCCCGTCCAGGTCGTCGACGGGCCGCACCTGGCCGGTGACCGGCCGTACCTGAGGTTGCTGGACCTGTCGGATCTTCCCGAGGCGGAACGTGAGGCGCGGACCGCGCGGCTCGTCCGGGAGCAGATCGAGCGGCGGTTCGACCTGGCGGGCGAGCCGCCGCTCCGGGCGGGCCTGTTGCGCCTGTCCGAGCGGGAGCACGGGATCTACGTCGTGTTCCACCACATCGCCGTGGACGGCTGGTCGGTCGGCGTGTTCGCGCGCGAGCTGGCCACGCTGTACGGGGTGTTCCTGGCCGGTGAGCGGCCGTCGTGGGAGCCGCTGCCGATCCAGTACGCGGACTTCGCGCTGTGGCAGCGCGAGCGTCCGGACGACCTGGCGGACGAGCGACTCGGCCACTGGCGGCGAAGGCTGGCCGACCCGCCGACGCTGGAGCTCCCGACGGACCGGCCGCGTCCCCCGGTCCGGTCCTCCGAGGGCGGCTGTGCCCTGCTCCGGCTCCCCGCCGAGCTGGCCGACGGCGTCGACGGGCTCGCCCGGCGCACCCGCACCACGCCGTTCATGGTGCTGCTTGCCGTGTACCTGGTCCTGCTGTCGCGCCGCTCCGGCCAGGAGGACATCTGCGTCGGCACGCCGATCGCCGGACGGGACAGGGACGAGCTGGAGCCGCTCATCGGGCTCTTCCTCAACACGCTGGTGATCCGCGGGGACCTGTCGGGCGACCCGACCTTCGGGGAGCTGCTCGTCAGGGTCCGCCGCGCGGCCCTGCAGGCGTACACCAACGCGGCCCTGCCCTTCGACCGGCTGGTGAGCGAGCTGAACGTCCCCAGGGACCTCAGCCGCACGCCCCTCTTCCAGGCCCAGCTCGTCCTGCACGACTATCAGGACACCGCCCTCACCCTGCCCGGCGTCACCGCCGAGGCGCTCGACCTGGGCGACGCGCGGTCGGCGAAGTTCGACCTGTCGCTGGAGTTCGGGCGGCGGGACGGCGACCTCGAACTCTCCCTGGTCTACAGCACCGCCCTGTTCGACCACGGCACGGCCGAGCGCATGGCGGAGCACGTCGCGGCCATGCTGCGCAGGGCCGTAGAGGACCCCGGCGCGCGACTGTCGGAGCTGGGCCTTCCCCCGGAGGCCGAACGCGAGCTGACCCTCACCGCGTGGAACGACACCGCCGCCCCGCGCCCGGAGGCCACCCTCCACGACCTGGTCACGGGCGAGCCCGGGACGGTCGCGGCCACGTGCGGGGGGCGGAGCCTGACGTACGCGGAACTGGAGACGAGCGTCAACCGGCTGGCCAACCGGCTGCGGCGCGAGGGCGTGCGGCCCGGCGCCGTCGTGGCCGTGTGCGCCACCCGCTCGCTGGAGACGCTGGTCGCGCTGCTGGCCGTGATGAGGGCGGGCGGCGCCTACCTGCCCCTCGACCCGGACTACCCCGCCGAGCGCCTCGCCTTCGTCCTGCGCGACTCGGGCGCGGAACTTCTCCTCACCGAGGAGCGCGTGCGCGGACGGCTTCCCGAGGACGCCGGGAACGGCGGGAACGGCGGGAGCGGCGGGAGCGGCGGGAACGGCGGGAACACGGCCCGGGTCCTGTTCATCGAGGACCCCCTGGCGTTCGCCGATGAACCCGGCACGCCCCCCGCGCCGCTCGCGGCGCCGGACGACCTCGCGTACGTGATCTACACGTCGGGCTCGACGGGCCGCCCCAAGGGGGTCGCGATCGAGCACCGCGCCGTGGTCAACCTGCTGCTGGCCATGCGGGACCTGCTCGGCGCCGGCCCCGGCCACGTCTGGCTGGCGCTCACCTCCCTGTCGTTCGACATCTCCGTGCTGGAGTTCTTCCTCCCGCTGGTCAGCGGCGGCCGGGTGGTCGTCGCGGGCGGTGCGGAGGCGTCGGACGCGCTCGCGCTGGTGAGGCTCGCCGCCGCGCACGGCGTGACGCACGTCCAGGCCACGCCGTCGGGCTGGCGGGCGCTCCTCGACGCGGGATTCGACGGGCCGGGGGTGACAGCCCTGGCCGGGGGCGAGGCGCTGCCGCCCGCCCTCGCCCGCGCGCTGCGAGGGCGCGTGCGAGCGATGTGGAACGTGTACGGGCCCACCGAGACGACGATCTGGTCCACCTACGAGCAGGTGCCCGCCGAGCCCGGGACGGTGGCGATCGGCAGGCCGCTGGCCAACACCCGTGTTCACGTGCTCGACGAGAGGCTCGACCCGGTACCCGTCGGGGTGGTCGGCGAGCTGTTCATCGCGGGGACGGGTCTGGCACGGGGCTACCTGAAGCGGCCGGGCCTGACCGCGGAGCGCTTCCTGCCCGACCCGTTCGGCCCGCCGGGGTCGCGTCTGTATCGAACCGGCGACCGGGTGAGATGGCTGGCGGACGGGCGGCTGGAGTTCCTCGGCCGGGCCGACGGCCAGGTGAAGCTGCGGGGCCACCGTATCGAGCTGGGCGAGGTCGAGGCCGTCCTGGAGACCCACCCCGAGGTCTCCCGCGCGGTCGCCGCGATCGTCGACGACACCCTGGTGGCGTACGTGGTCGGGGTCTCACCCGTCGCCGGAGAGGACCGTGCCGCAGAAGGCGGAACAGGAATCCAGGCCGAAACCGAAGCCGAAGCCGGAACAGGAACCCAGGCCGAAACCGGAGCGGGAACCGGAACGGGGACCGGAGGCGCGGTCGGAGGCGCGGCCGGAGGCGTCGCGGTCACCGGTGAGGTAGACCTCGCGAGGCTCCGGGAGCACGTCGCGCGGTCGCTGCCAGCGATCATGGTGCCCGCGGTCGTGGTGCCGCTGCCCGCGCTGCCCCTCACCCCGAACGGCAAGGTCGACCGCAAGGCGCTCCCCGCGCCCGGCAGGCCGTCCGCCGGGCACGGCCGCCCGCCGGAGACCCCCCTGGAACGGCGGGTGGCCGGGATCTTCGCCGAGGTGCTGGGCGTGGCCGCCGACCGGCTCGGCGCCGACGACGACTTCTTCGGCCTGGGCGGGCACTCGCTGCTCGCGGTCAAGGTCACCGCGCGGATCGCGGCGCTGCTCGACGTGGAGGTTCCCGTCAGGGAGCTGTTCGGCCGGCCGACGATCGCCGGGTTCGCCGAGGCCGTCGGCAGCGCCGTGCCCAGCCCCGCGGACGACCACGACGGTCGTGCCGTCCCGTTGCGTCCGCGCCCCGACGGCGCGCCGCTCACGCTCTCGCCCGCGCAGGAGCGGCTCTGGCTCCTGCACCGGCTGGATCCGGACGACGCGGCGTACAACATGTTCAACGTCTGGCGCCTGCGCGGCGATCTCGACACCGCCGCGCTGGAACACGCTCTCCGGGACCTGGCGGCGCGGCACGAGACCCTGCGCACCCGCTACCCGGAGGTGGACGGCGGGCCGGTCGCGATCACCGACCCCGCGACCGGTCCGCTGATCGAGCGCATCGACCTCTCCGGCGGGAAACCGGCGGGCGGCATGCCCCCCGGCGGGGAACCGGCGGGCGGCGGGCGGGGAGAGCGGCTCGCGGGCGGCGCCGGCCACGGAACCGCCGGAGGAGAGGACGGCGAGGGACTCGCCGGGAGGGAGCGGGAGGCGCGGCGGCTGGTCGCGGAGCGGACCAACGCCCCCTTCGACCTCACGGGCCCGCCCCCGTTCCGGGTCAGCCTGCTGCGCCTGGCAGAGCACGACCACGTGCTCTGCCTCGTCCTCCACCACATCGCGGGCGACGGCTGGTCGCTCAACGTCCTGGCCGACGACCTGGCCGCCCTGTACGCCGCGCACCGGAACGGGACGGAACCCGGTCTCCCCGAGCCGCCGGTGACGTACGGGGACATCGCGTACTGGCAGCGGAGCCGCGACGACGGGGCGGCGTTCGGCTACTGGCGCGAGCGGCTCGCCGACCCTCCCGTGCTGGAGCTGCCGCTCGACCACCCCCGCCCGCCGATCTCCTCCCACACCGGGGGGTTCCACTCCTTCCGCCTGCCCGCCGATCTCGCCGCGCGGCTGGAGGAGGTGGCCCAGGAGCGCGGGGCGACCCTCTTCATGGTGCTGCTCGCCGCGTACCAGGTGCTGCTGGCCCGCCACACCGGCCAGGACGACATCATGGTCGGCTCCTCCTACGCGGGGCGGGACCGCGTCGAGCTGGAGCCGGTCGTCGGCTATCTCGCCGGCACCCTGGTCCTGCGGGGTGACCTGTCGGGAGACCCCTCCTTCACCGACCTCGTGGACCGTACGCGGACGATCGTGCTGGAGGCGATGGCGCACCAGGAGGTGCCGCTCGAGAGGCTCGCGACGGAGCTGGAGGTGGAGCGCGGCCTGAGCCGTACGCCGCTCTTCCGGACCATGGCCATCCTGCACAGCCAGGACGACGGCACCAGGGACTCCCTCGCCGACCTGGACCTGGAGTTCTTCGACGCCGGATACCGGCAGGCCAAGTTCGACCTGATGCTGGAGATGTGGCGGGACGACGACGGGCTCTTCCTGGTGCTCGGCTACGACGCCGAGCTGTTCGAGGCCGAGACCGCCGCCCGCCTCGCGGGCCGGTTCGGCGTCCTGTGCCGCGCGATCGCCGCCGACCCCCGCCGGGCCCTCTCCGCGCTGCCGCTGCGCACCGACGAGGACGACGCCCGGCTGCGCGTCCACGAGGAGGCGACGGCCCTCCTCCCGGGTCCCCTCGTGCCGGACCTCGTCCGGGAGGCGACCGCCCTGCACGCGGACGCGACCGCGGTGGGCTGCGGCGACGAGACGCTGACCTACGCGGGCCTGGAGCGCCGCGTCGCCGCGCTGGCCGCGCTGCTCCGGCGCCGCGGCGTCGTACGGGAGACGGTCGTCGCGGTCCTGGCGGACCGGTCGATCGACGTCGTCGCAGCGATGCTCGCCGTGTGGCGTGCCGGTGGCGCCTACCTGCCCGTCGACCCCGAACTCCCGGAGGAACGGGTGGGGACGCTCCTGTCCGGCAGCGGAGCCGCCCTCCTGGTGACGGCCCGCCGTCCCGGCGGCCCGCCGCCGGGGGACGTCCCGGTGCTGGTCCTGGACGACCTGGAGCCCGAGATGCCCGAGGAGACCGCGCATCGCGTCGACGGGGACGACGCCGCGTACGTCATCTACACCTCGGGGTCCACCGGGCAGCCCAAGGGCGTGGTGGTGGAGCACCGGGCCCTGGCCGACCGGGTGGCCTGGATGAGGGAGGCGTACGGGCTGGGGCCGGGAGACCGGGTGGTCCAGTTCGCCGCGTTCGGCTTCGACGCGCACGCCGAGGAGATCTACCCCGCGCTGGCCTCGGGAGCGGCCCTCGAACTCCTGCCGGGCGGCGCGGTCACCCTTCCCGAGGTGCTCGCCGAACCCCGGGGGCGCGAGGTGACCGTGCTGGACCTGCCGACCGCCTACTGGCACCGGCTGGTCGACCAGATCGACGACGTGGCCTGGCCGGAACGGCTGCGGCTGGTCATTCTCGGTGGCGAGCAGGTGCACGCCGGAGCCGTGGCCCGCTGGCGGGAGCGGTTCGGCGACCGGGTCCGGCTGGTCAACACCTACGGGCCCACCGAGGCCACGATCATCGCCACCGCGGCCGATCTCGGCTCCGCCGACACCGAGGGACGCCCGCCGATCGGGCGGCCGATCGGCGGCACCCGGGCGGTCGTCGTCGACCCACGCGACCCACGCGACCCACGCGACCCACGCGACCCACGCGACCCACGCGACCCACGCGACCCACGCGACCACCGTGTACCGCCCGGCGCCTCCGGAGCGCCTGCGCGCCGCACGCCGCCCGAGCTTCCGCACCGCGCGCCGCCCGGCGCTCCGGGAGGGACTCTCCGCCGGGTGCCGCCCGGCGCCCCGGGGGAACTGCTCCTCGGCGGCGCGGGGCTCGCCAGGGGATACCTCGGCCGTCCGGACCTGACCGCCGGGCGTTTCCTCGACGACCCGGAGGCGGGGCGGCTCTACCGCACCGGAGACCTGGTCCGGTGGCGCGCGGACGGCCTGCTGGAGTTCCTGGGCCGCGTCGACGACCAGATGAAGGTCCGCGGGTTCAGGATCGAGCCCGCCGAGATCGAGGGACGCCTCCTCGCCCACCCCGGCGTGCGGCAGGCGGCGGTGACCGCCCGCGAGGACAGGCTGGTCGCCTACGTCGCGGGCCCCGCCGACCCGGCGGAGCTCCGGCGCGACCTCGCCGCGGCGCTCCCGCCGTACATGGTTCCCGACGTCTGGGTGAGCCTGGACGAGCTGCCGGTGACCACCGGAGGGAAGATCGACCGTCGCGCGCTGCCCGCGCCCGGCTTCGACCTCGACGAGGACCGGCCCTTCGTGGAGCCGAGGAACGACGCGGAGATCCTCGTGGCGGGCGTCTGGCAGGAGGTGCTGGGTGTCGGCAAGATCGGCGCGCTCGACGACTTCTTCGCGCTGGGCGGCCACTCCCTGCTCGCCGTGCGGGTCGGCTCCCGCCTGCGTACGGCCGCCGGGATCGACGTTCCCGTCCGCGAGCTCTTCAGGAACCGCACGGTGGCCGATCTCGCGGTCGTGGTGGAGCGGATCCTGATGGAGGAGCTGTCCGCGCTTACGGACGAGGAGGTCGCCCGGATGCTCGGCACGGACGGTTCCTGAACACGCTCACCCTTCCCCACGACGACCGGCGGGCCGGGCCCTGTCGACTGCGACCGCCCTGTCAGCGGTGACCCGCCGCGCGGCCGAGGGCGATCCTGGTCGTGTCCTCGGGGTACGGCGACCGGCGTACGGCGTCGGCGGGGGACAGGAGACCCGCGCTCACCCGCTCGCAGAGACGGGCCAGAGCGGAGATCTCCGCGTGCTGGGCGACGACGAACGCGCGGCCGGCCGGGTCGCCGTGACCGGGAACGACGACCGCGCCACCGGGGCCGGGACCCCCGTCGAGCAGGTCGAGCAGCCCGGCGACCGTGGCGGGCCATTCGAGGGGATAGGCGTCCTCGTAGGCGGGCGGCGCGCCGTTCTCCACGAGGTCCCCGGCGAAGATCACCCCGGCGTCCGGAACGTGGACGACCAGGTCGTTGCCGGAGTGGCCGCGGCCGAGGTGGGCCAGGACGACCGGGCGGCCCCCGACGACCAGCCGGGCCCGGTCGGTCACGAGGTGGTCCGGCGGCACGATCTCGGTCCTCGCGATGTCGCCGGCGATGTCGGCGCGCTCCAGATCCCGGTAGTACCGTGCCCACTCGTCCCTGGCCCGGCCGCCGTTCTCGACCAGGTCGGCGCGGCAGCCCTCGTGCGCCCAGACGGGACAGTCGAGGAACGGCCGGGTGCCGAAGCTGTGGTCGAAGTGCGAGTGGGTGATCGCCACCGTCCACGGGTCGCGGGTGATCCGTCTCACCTCCGCGAGCAGTTCCGCCCCCTGCCGCTCGTCCCCCCGCGTGTCGACCACCAGGCAGCCGCCGTCGCCCATGACCAGCCCCACCGACAGGTCCAGTTCGGCGTACCGCCGCACGAGCACTCGGTCCGCCACCTCGACCCATCGACCTTCCACGGGCCGTATTCTCCCCGATCGCCGGAACCGGCCGGTGAACGACCTCCGGCTCACCTCCCGAGGGGGCCGGTCTCCAGGATGGCCTCGGCCAGGGCGGCGATCAGGGGGGAGTGCCGGGTGCTGTCCCAGGCCAGCGCGACCCCGCCCAGCGGGGCGTCGGCGACCGGAACGTAGGTGACGTGGGGCCGCGGGAACAAGGAGGTGATCGCGGGAGGGAGGAACACCACACCGCGCCCCGCCCGGACGTACTCCACGATCTCCTCTATGTCGTGCACGACGGGCCCGGAGCGGGGCCGGCTCCCGTCAGGGCGTGGGTCGATTCTCCAGAAGGCGTTCCACGCCGGGTCGGCGTCGGCGTAGTGCAGGACGGGCTCGTCGGCGATGTCGTCGATGCTCAGCGAGGTCTTGCCCGCCAGAGGGTGGTCGGCGGGCAGCGCGACGGTGAACGGCTCGTTGTACAGGAACATCGTGCTCAGCCCCTCGGAGACCAGGGGGAGCCGGACGAAGCCGACATCGACGCGGCCGTCGAGCAGAGCCTGGCCGTAGTCCTTCCAGCGCAGGCGTTTGAGGTGGATGATCACGTCGGGGTGGCGCTCGGCGAAGCACTGCAGGGCCGGGGCGGTGTCTATGCCGAGCATGAACCCGACGGTCAGGTGGCGCCCGTCCTCGCCGGCGCGGCGCGCCCTGTCCCGGGCCGCGTGGCTGGCGGCGAGCAGCCGCCCCGCGTCATGCAGGAGCTGCTCGCCCGCGGGAGTGAGGGTGACCTCCCGGCTGGTACGGACGAAGAGGTCGACGCCCACGTCATGTTCCAGTTGCCTGATCTGCCGGGAGAGCGCGGGTTGGGTGATGTGCAGTGCTTCGGCCGCCTGGCCGAAATGCAGCCGCTCCGCCACCGCGATGAAGTAGCGAAGCTTGCGCAGATCAAGATCCATTCGAGCACCACCCCCGCCCTGATCGCGTTCGTCGATGTCTGGAGGGCATCGATGACGTCAGAACAAGCCTTGGACGTATGGCGAAATCTGATTAAAGATTGGTCCAGATGGTATGAGCGGCCCGATGACCAGCCAAAAGCCGTCATGCCTGACCTGTGCCACCTCATTCTCCTCGAGTCTGTCGTGCGCGCCGGGGCCGTCGCGGTGAACGCCCCGCTGCCGCCGATCGAGCTCGATGCTCGCGAGGCCGGCCTGGTCGAGGCCATCGGAGTCGTCGCACGTGGGACCGGGTCGTCCGGCCTCGGTTCGCTGCTCGGCCCTTACCCCTTCGCCCGCCGCCCAACCGTCCCCGGCCGCGGGACCACGGAGGCGGTCACCGCCCCCCGATCAGGGTGCCGTCCGGCCGGAGCGTGGTTTCCGCGCGGCTCCGCGGACACCGTGACGGTGCGGTCGGAATCATCCAGATCACGTTGAGAAAGGGATGTTCGTGAAGAAGGGAAATTTCGCTTGGGTGATCGCGCTCGCTCGTACGAGTGTCACGCTGTGGCTCGGCCTGAGTGTGCTGGGCGCGTCAGGATGCGCGGCCGCGATCGGTGACGACGCCATGCGGGAATCGACGCCGATCACGGTGAACAGCTGCAACTTCCCGACTTTCGTCCGCCCTGACAGCACGTACGTCACAAGCCTCACCAATTGCTACATCTGCCTGTACGAAGAGGTCAGCGCGCACGCCAAATACCCCTGGCGCGACTACTACTGCACCTACAACCCGGGCAGCGACCTGAACGAACTGCATTACGTACCGAAAATCCCGGTAAAGGGTGCCTGAAACGGTGGAACAGCACCATGGGAGCGCCGGCCGCCGCCCGGCGCCCTCGGCGGGGAAACGCGGGCGAGGATCCGTTCCCGGCCCGCCCGGCGGCGCCACAGGGGCCGTGGACCCGTCAGCCCAGGACCTGTCAGCCCAGGACCCGGCCGACCATCCGCGCGTACATCCGTCCCGGGCTCGGCACCGACGACGGGTGCAGGAAGCCGGGAAGCATCGGCAGGTCCACCGCGAAGGGCTGCAGCCGCTCGTAGAGGACGTCGGCGCCCGAGGGACGGTTGTCGGGATCCTTCTCCAGCAGGTCGGCGACGAGGCGGTTCAGCTCGTCCGGGACGCCGGGCACCTCCGGCGGGCGCTCCTTCACCTGGCGCTCGAACACGGCGTACTCGGTAGGGCCGGTGAACAGCTGGCGGCCCGTCAACATCTCGTGGATCACGCACCCGAGGGCGTAGAGGTCGCTGCGGGGGCCGGACAGGCCGCGCTGGATCTGCTCGGGCGCCATGTACGACGGGGTGCCGAGGATCTGGCCCACCCGGGTGAACTGGGTCGAACCGGACTCGCGGAGCACGGCCAGGCCGAAGTCGAGGACCTTCACGCTCCCGTCGGGGCAGAGCATCAGGTTGGTCGGCTTCAGATCGCGATGGTAGATGGACAGCGCGTGGGCGGCCGTCAGCACCGCGCAGGCCTGCGCGGCGATCGCCGCCGCCCACGGCACCGGGAGCGGGCCGTGCTCGCTGACCACGTCGGCCACGGTGACGCCCTCGATGAACTGCATCACCTGGAACAGCCGCTGGTCGAAGGTGCCGAAGTCGTACAGGACCGGAGCGCCGGGGTGCTCCAGCCTGGCCAGGATGCGGGCCTCGCGCAGGAAACGCCGCTTCAGCTCCTCGTCGGGGCCGGTGAGGAACTTCAGGAACTTGACGGCCACCCTGCGGTCGAGATGCTTGTCGTGGCCGCCGTAGACGGCCCCCATGCCCCCCTGGCCGAGAGGAAGGTCGTCGAGCACGTATCGGTCGCCGATGACCATCGACCCTCCCATGGACCTGCGGGCGTCACGCCCCTTGGTCGCACGGCCGGAGATGGCCGTCGACCAGTCCGTCAAAGCCTAGCCGGAGCAGCGTTTCCCCCAGCGTCCGCGTTTCGCGCAGTCTGTCCTCCAGGTCGAACAGCTCGCGGAAGACCGTACCGTACATCCGCTGGTCGGACAGGGGCAGCATGGGCACCCGCGCCCGTCGCACGTCGAGGCGGCTGGAGCTGGGATGGATCCTCGCCGCGTCGGCCGAGCGCAGGAACCCGGCCAGGAATCCGGAGTCGAGCCGCTGCGGGTCGACCCGGTAGAGGGTGAGCTGCGGGCCGAGCGCCGCGCCACTGTGGGTGATCACCCTGACCGCGCCCAGCGCGGTGGTCACCACGTCGCCCGGCCTGATCATGACCAGGGCCGGGTCGAGGGTGGTGCGGCCCGAGGGCGGCACGCCCGCCGCGGTGTCGTCGGCGGTCAGCACCGGAAGCGGGCCCTCGTCCGCGGACATCCTCGCCGGCGCCTGCAGGATCGTGATCAGCCCGGCCTTGGCCAGCTCGCCGACCGTGGTGGTCGGCAGGTCCTGCCGCTCGGCGAGCGGCTGGAGGGCGGGAGTGGCGTCCGGCAGCAGGGCCGAGGTCTCCTTGAACCTGGTCAGGGCGTCGGTGAAGTCGCGCAGGAAGTCGAGGCCGCCGTGCTGGGGGCGGTGCCTGGACGGGGCGAGGTCGACCTCGTCGTCGAGCAGGTCGATGATGCGCACCGTCCGGCTCTCCCCGGACAGCTCGGCCTCCGGGTCCTCCACGTACGCGCGCCAGGCGGGCTCCACGATCGACAGGTCCTCGGCGGCGTCCACCACCAGCAGCTGCGACGGCGGACGCCCGCCGTCGGGCCTGCGGAGCATCCACAGGTCGGGGCCGCCGGGCGCCAGCGTCACCACGGCCCGCAGCGCCCCCGTCCTGAGCAGGTTGCCGCGGATCCGCTTGCCGGGACGGCGGCTGGCGGCGGCGGTGGGCATCAGGATCGCCACCAGGCCGCCCGGCCTCACCCGGGCCAGGCAGTGCTGCACCCAGGCCAGCTCCGACTCCCCGCGCGGCGGCAGCCCGTACTCCCAGCGCGGGTCGCCGGCGAGCTCCTCGTGTCCCCAGACCCGCTCGTTGAACGGCGGGTCGCAGACCACGGCGTCGGCGGGCTCACCTGCCAGGCGGTCCTCGCGCAGGGAGTCACCGGCGACGATCCGCGCCTCGGCCCCGCGCAGCAGCAGGCGTACGGCGGTGAGCAGCGCGTTCGTCTCGTTGATCTCCTGCCCCATCAGGACGGCCCCGCGTCCCGCCCGGGCGCTCGTCCCCCCGCCCGCCGGGGCGCCGCCCCGACCGGCCAGGGAGTCCGCGCCCAGCAGCAGTGTCCCGACGCCGCACGCGGGGTCGAGGACGACGCCCCCGTTCCCGGACGCCAGCCGGACCATGAGCGCGGCCACGTCGTCCCTGGTGACCGGGAGCTGGCGGGAGTGGGCCTCGGCGTAGCGCCCGAACAGGAACTCGAAGACCTCCAGAGGGCCGCGCTCGGCGGCCAGTTCGGCGACCAGCCGGACGAGGGCCAGGTCGTCCAGGCGGAGATCGGCGGAGCCGGGGAGGTCCGTCGTCACCTCGGCCACGCGGGTGAGAGACTTCGTGCCATGATCACGCCAGGCGGTGGGCTCGCGGCGCAGGAACAGCAGGAACGCGCCGACCTTGGCCACCAGCTCGCCCAGCCTGAGGTCGTCGACCGAGGTGCGCATCCGCTGCCAGACCAGGTCGCCGAGCGAGACCTCGAAGGACTTGCCGTTCGCGCGCAACCACACGGCGATCTCGGGCAGGGAGAACAGCGGGCTGGAGGCGGTGCCGCCCACCGGCTGGGGAAAGTCCTCGTGGCGGCGGCGCCAGTTGCTCACCGCTGCCCTGCCGACCCCGGCGAGCCGGGCGATGTCGCCCGCGTTCACGGTGATCTCCTGGCTCTCCTCCATGGTGGGCCACAGTAGTTGACTGTGCCGCAACGGTCTACAACGACTTTGCTTGTGAAGTGCTTCAACCAATGATTTACTGCCCTCATGGCACTGAACCAACCACTTGCACTGCGCTACGCGGCCCGCTCGGACGTGGGTGTCCGCCGTGAGGCGAACGAGGACTCGGGCTACGCGAGCGCCCGCCTGCTTGCCATAGCCGACGGCATGGGTGGTCATGCGGGTGGAGAGGTCGCCAGCTCACTTGCCGTCACCGCCATGGCGAAGCTGGACGACACCCTGCCCGCCGGCGGTGTCGACCTGCTCGCCGCGCTCAAGGGCGCCGCCAGGGACGTGAACCACACGCTGCGCGACATGAGCGAGCAGGACCCCACGCTGCGCGGCATGGGCACCACCTTGACCGCCATGCTCTGGGACGGCGCCACCTTCGCCCTGGCCCACGTCGGGGACTCCCGGGCCTACATGTTGCGTGACGGCGCCCTTTACCAGATCACCCACGACCACACCCTGGTCCAGTCACTGGTGGACGAGGGGCGGATCACCCCGGAGCAGGCCGCCGAGCACCCGCGCCGGTCGATGGTGCTGCGGGTCCTCGAAGGCACCGGCGACGGCGAGTTGGACCTGTCGCTGCGCGAGGCCTATCCCGAGGACCGCTACCTGCTCTGCTCCGACGGCCTGACCGCCGTGGTCGGCCCCGAGACCCTGTTCAACACGCTGACCGAGATCTCCGACCCCGACGAGGCCGCCCGCTGGCTCATCGACCTGGCCAACCGGGGCGGCGGCCCCGACAACATCACCTGCGTCGTGGCCGACTTCGGGACGCCCACCGACGCGGCTCCGGCGGGCCCGACCATCGTGGGCGCCGCGGTCGAGCGGAGGCTCTCCCTCTGACCCCCGGCCCCGCGGCCCCTCGGCCCCGCGGGGCCGATCCCCGGGTCCCGGGGCTCCGGCTCTCCCGGCCTGGCGGGGCCCGGGAGCCGGCCCTCGCCGGCGGGCCTCCTTGCCGGGCGGGCTACGAGCCCGGGGAACTCACCAGGTCTTGCCGGTGATGCGCTCGTACGCCTCGATGTAGCGCGCCCGGGTGACCTCCACGATCTCGGCGGGCACCTCCGGGGCGGGTTCCCGCTTGTCCCAGCCCGTGCCGGTGGCCCAGTCGCGCACGTACTGCTTGTCGAAGGAGAACTGCGGGTGGCCGGGCTCCCACTGGTCGGCGGGCCAGAAGCGGGAGGAGTCGGAGGTCAGCACCTCGTCGCCGAGCACGAGCGTGCCGTCGGCGGCCCGGCCCAGCTCGATCTTGGTGTCGGCGATGATGACGCCCCGCTCCGCGGCGAGCTCGGAGCCGTGCCGGTAGACCTCCAGCGTGATCCGCCTGAACTCCTCGGCGGCCTCCGCGCCCTCCCGGGAGACGACGTCCTCGAAGGAGATGGGCTCGTCGTGCTGCCCGAGCGGAGCCTTGGTGCTCGGGGTGAAGATCGGCTCGGGGAGTTTGGAGCCGTCGACCAGCCCGGGCGGCAGCGGCACGCCCGAGACCGACCCGTGCGCCTGGTACTCCTTCAGCCCGCTGCCGGTCAGGTAACCGCGCGCGATGCACTCGACCTGCACCATCTCCAGCCTCCGGCACCGCACCGCACGCCCCTCGAACTCGGCGGGCACGTCGGTCGCCGAGATCACGTGGTTGGGCACGATGTCGGCGAGCTGCTCGAACCACCACAGCGACAGCCGCGTGAGGATCTTCCCCTTGTCGGGGATCGGGGTGGGCAGGATCACGTCGTACACCGACACCCGGTCGGACGCCACGAGGACGATGTCCCCGCGATCCTCGTAGACGTCGCGGACCTTCCCGGAATGAAGAAGCTTCACTGCGTTCCTTGCTCTCGCTCGACCCGGCGGCCGTCTGCGGGCCGCCGGTCGCTGACCGACACCTGCTCACCGTATTCGACACCCGGCGACGACCCGCGCCCGCCCTGCCGGACGACCGCCCCCGCCCTCGGGACCGGGGCCGGCCCACCTCGCGGATCTCGGAGGTGGTCCGGCCCCGGGTCTCACGGTTCGGGGGACAGGCGGTCGGCGGCGTGTTCGATGGCGGTGCTCACCCGGTCGGCCAGCAGGCCGACCGCGCCGACCGCGCGGGTCATCGGGTCGTCCTCGGCGCCGCCGAGGGCCTGGGCGCGAAGGTAGGCGGCCTTCACCTCGGCCCATCGCGCGGCCTGTACGGGGGTCATGGTGCCGCGCAGCTCGGCCAGTTTGAGCAGGTTGGCCTCCGCGCCCGAGGTGAGGGTCTGGGCCTCGCCGAGGTAGTGGTCGTCGATCACGGCCTCCAGCTCGGCGTCGTTCATCACCGGGACGACCCGGGCCGCGAGCTTGTTCATGTTCCGGTACGAGCCCTGGAGCTGGAACGGCGGCTCGGTCCGCGACGCGTCCGCTTGGGCGGCCGAGGCGATGTAGGCCTGGTTGTTGGCCAGCACCACCCGCTGGATCCGCAGCAGCTTGCGCAGCACCGCGAGGACCTGTTCCAGCTCCACCGAGGAGTACGGGTGGGAGAGCTGGTCGGCCCGGACCCCCGAGTCGCCGCGCGCCAGCCGCACCAGGAGGCGGATGTCGCCCCGGTCGCGGGTGGAGAGCGGAGACAGGACCGGGTTGGAGGTGAGCGCGTTGTCGATGTAGCTCAGCGCGAACAGCTCGTCGCGCCCCGACAGCACGTCGCCCAGGTTCCACACGTCGGCGCGGTTGGCGAGCATGTCGGGGATGCGGAAGCGCCTTCCCGCCTCGGTGTACGGGTTGCCCGCCATGCAGACCGCGAAGCGCTTGCCCCGCAGGTCGTAGGTGCGGGTCCTTCCCTCCCAGACGCCCTCCATCCGGCGCTGGCCGTCGCACAGGGAGATGAACTTCTGCAGCAGCTCGGGGGAGGTGTGCTGGATGTCGTCCAGGTAGAGCAGGACGTTGTTGCCCATCTCCAGCGCGAAGGAGATCTTCTCGATCTCCTGCCGCGCCGTCGCGTCGGGCGCCTGCGCCGGGTCCACCGAGGTCACCAGGTGGCCCAGGGCCGGGCCGTTGACCTTGACGAAGATCAGCCCGAGCCGGTTGGCCACGTACTCCATGAGGGTGGTCTTGCCGTAGCCCGGCGGGGAGATGAGCAGCAGCATGCCCATCTGGTCGGTCCGCTTGGCGTCCCCCGCCGCGCCGAGCTGCTTGGCCAGGTTGTCGCCGATCAGCGGCAGGTAGACCTCGTCGAGCAGCTGGTTGCGGACGAAGGCGGTCATCACCTTCGGCCGGAACTCCTCCAGCCTCAGCCGTTCGCGCTCGGCCGCGACCAGCTCGTTGCGCCGCCGCTGGTAGGCGCGGTAGGCGGGGACACGGTGGTCGCGGAAGTGCCGGGTCCTGGCGAGGAACTCGTCCAGGCGCAGCTCCATCGCGCGCCCGGAGACGCGGGGGTGCGCGCCGAGCAGCCCCTCGACCGTGGCGGTCAGCGCCGCCGAGGAGTCGTGCCGCGGCACCTCGCACAGCAGTACGGCCACCGCCTCCACCAGCTCCGCCGATCCGGCACCCGAAGCCCGTCCGGCACCCGAAGCCCGTCCCGCGCCCGAGGCTCCCGGTTCCGGCACGGAGCCCGTACCCGCTCCCGGGCCTGAGCCCGGAGCGGACCCCGAGCCCGGGCCCCAGGTCGAGGTCGAGACGTCGAAGGCGGAGAGCCACGCCTCGGCCAGGCGGTGGCGTGCGGCGAGGTCGTCGCCGAGCGCCCGCAGGTCGTCCTCGAACTCCGCGCGCGCGGGCCCCAGCGCCCGGTCGAACCGGTCGAGCAGCGACCGCGCCCCCGCGCTCGTCACGAACCCGAACGGCTTGCCCGGCAGCTCCTCGAAGAGATACTCCCCGGCCAGCTCGAAAAGGCCCTCGTCTCCCGTGTCGCCGTGCAGACCCCTGCTGAAGGACGCGATCGCGGAGCCGAGGGCGGCGCGGGTCTCCTCCACCGCCTCCACCCTGCCGAACAGGGTCCGTGCCCGTACGAGCGACGTCGCCCGGGTGGTCCACGCGGCCCGGGCGGCCTCGTCGGCGCCGAAGGCCCAGAAGAGCTGGGCGGCGGCCCTCGCGGCGGGCGGGTAGCGCAGCAGCCCCGCGCCCGCGTGCAGGCGGAGCGCGGCCTGGAGGATCGCGGTGGCGTCGTGGTCGTGGACGCCGCGCTCGTAGCCCTCGTCGTACCTGGTCTCCGCCACCCGGCGGACGATCTCCAGCAGCTCCCCGTCGCTCACCGCGGCCTCGTGCAGCGCGTCCAGGGACACCGGGGTCCCGCCGGTGCCGGGGGACAGCGGCGTTCCGGCCTCGGCGGCGGCCAGGATCGACGCGGCCAGGTGCTCGCCCCGGTAGACCTCGGGCGACTCCGAGACCGTCAGCTGGTTCCAGAACGGCCGGGTGTCCTCGAAGGCCGCGTCGCGCACCGGGGAGCGGTAGTCGGTCCCGGTGACGGCGAACGCCATCCGGTCCTCGTGCGGGACCAGGGTGAGGTCGGCAGGCTGGGTGTTGACCGCGAACAGGTGACGGCCGAGCCGGATCGTCTCCCCGCCGTCGGTGTAGAGGTCGAGCCGGTCGCGCAGGGCGCGGCCCGCCTCCTGGCGGGCGGACTTGATCCGGCCCTCGAGCTCCTCCGCGCGCACCTGGTCGCCCAGCGCGCGCAGCTCCCCGGCCACGCCCCTCAGCTTGAGCACCATCGGGTCGGACCCGAAGTAGGTGTTGACCTCGTCCAGCGACGCCAGCCCGGCCACCCGCCGCCGTACGCTCGACAGGATCCGCGTGGCGGAATCCGCGAGCCGGTCGGCGCGGCGGGCCCGCTCGTCGAGCAGCGCCTGGCGTCGCGAGGAGAACGCCTCGTAGACGTCCTCCCGTTTGGCGGCCAGCTGCCCCAGGAAGTCGTCGAACTCGGCGAAGCGCGACTCCAGGTTCTCCAGCTGGAGCATCAGGCGGCCCAGCTGCTCGTCGCAGCGCTCGGGGGTGTCGGACATCGCCAGCGCCCCGGTGATCGCCTGCCCCAGCAGGGCGTACTCGGCCGCGAAGGCCGCCCGCCCTTCACCGGCCAGCAGCTCCCCGCGCCGGGCCTCCAGCGTGGCGCGGGCGCGGTTGACCCCGCCGAGCACCTCGCCGACCCGTTCCAGGATGGCGGTCCGCACGGTGGCGTCGGCGATGTCGAGCGTGCCGACCACCTCGACCACGATCTCCAGGCCCCGGGCCTGCCGCTCCAGCCGCTCGCCGATCGGCCCGGCCTCGGCCACGGTCGCGATGGCGCCCGCGTCGGAGACCAGCTGCCCGACCTCCGCGTGGTACCCGGCGAAGGCGTCGTCGCCCCGCAGGAATCCCGCCGCGCGCTGCGCGCTGCTGTCCAGCTCGGCCGCCAGCTCCGCGTCGAGCGCGTCGATCCTGGCCGTGTCGACGTGGCGCAGCTCGCGCAGGGTCACCAGATGTCCCTGCGACCGCCGCAGCTCCGACAGCCGGTCGACCCAGCCCTGCGCGGACCTGGGCGCCTCGCCGCGCGCGTGCCGTACGAGCGCGGTGACCTCGGCGGCGGCGCTCTCCAGCGCCTCGGCGGCCTGCCGGGTGAGCGACTGGACCTTCTCGAACTCGTCCAGCACCTGCTCGGCGGTGGCCCGCAGATCGGCGAGCGGGCCGCGCAGCCGGTGCTCGCCCAGCCAGTGGTAGTGGTCGAAGACCCGGGCGCAGGAGGCGATCAGCGCCTCGAAGACCGGGACGGACGGCGCCATCTCCTCGACCATCCGCGCCACCGACAGGCAGTCGGAGATGCCCCGTACCAGCTCCGCGTTGCCGATCCGCTCCAGCGGCCCGGTGCCGACCGGACGCCCGGCGGCGTAGAGGTCCGACTGGTAGGCCGTCTGCCAGACCTGCATGGGGTGGACGCGGGTGGGCTCGTCGGAGGTGGCCCTGAAGACGACCAGCGTGCCGTCGTCGAACAGCGAGTACCCGTGGCAGGAGAGCGGCGTCTCCACCTGCTTGCGGATCACGTTGTACGGCAGCAGCAGCGACCGCCCCTCGACGCGGGCGTGGAAGACGTACAGCACGTCCTCGCCGTTGGGGGAGCGGATGACCCGCTCGAACTCCAGCTCGGACACGTCGGTGTCGAACGTCTTGCTGACCCCGGTGGACAGGTAGTAGCCGCCGGGGAAGATGATCCCCTGGTCCTCGGGCAGGCGCTGGCAGGCCTGCCCGATGCCGTCGAGGCGGACCACGCCCTTGGTCCGGGTGTTGAACACCAGGTGCCGCCACTCGGGCTCCTTGTACGGCCGCACCCGCAGCAGGATCAGCGGGCCGATCCTGGCGTGGTGGACCTCCGCGTCGGCGAGGCTCTGCAGCGGCTCCGCGACGGGTTCGCGGTAGACGCCCTCCCCGGTCTCGGTGTTGTTCTCGATCTTGATGGTGAGATCGCCGCCGACGGTCTCGACGAACACCTCGCCCTCGATCGAGATGTGCGGGTGGCGGCCCGTCACGTGGTCGTCGCGGGTGGCCGGGACCCACTCGAAGTCGTGCGAGGGCGGGAACGTGTGGTCGCGCTCCCCCCGGTCGTCGATGTAGGAGAGCATGCCGTCCGCCCCGACCTGCCAGCGCAGCACGCGGGTGTCCTGCGGGCCGGTCTGGAAGACGGCCAGCATCTTGCCCTCGACACGGCGGAGCTGGAGCAGCCGGGTCTCCCGGTAGTACCGGTAGAGCTCGGCGAAGTCCCGCTCGAAGCGCGGGTCGCGGAACATCGGCGCTGGGTCGAACCGGAACGCGTTCCCGCTCCCCCCGCCGTCCCCGCCGTCCCGGACGAACGTGTGCACGGAGAAGACGTCCTCGACGGTCGTCTCCGGCTTCATCCCGATGAACACGTTGTAGCTGAAGAGCATGAGCCCGCCGACCGACACGATGTCGCGCGGCACGCAGTTGTTCTCGGTGCGTATCCGCTCGGTGCCGACCAGGCGCAGCTCGGTCCCGCCGAACACCGCCAGGCGCTCGGCGTTGAGCGCGTCGGACTGCCGGGCCAGCTCGGCGGCCTGCTCGGCCAGCCGGGCGCGGAGCACCTCGTAGGTGCCCGCGTCCAGCCCCGCCCCCTCGCCGGGGGCGCCGGTGACGGCCTCCGCCGTGGAGGACGTCACTGCTTGGCGGAACCGGCGGAGTTACCGGCGGAGTTGCCCGTGGAGTTGCCGGTTGAGTTGCCGGAGCCGGCGGCGCCGAGCGCGGCGACGGGGACCTCGGTCGTGGTGGCCGCCTGGGCCTCGCCCAGCAGGCCGCGCAGCCTGTCCGCGTCGGGACCGCCTTCCTTGATCATTTTCATCAGCAGCGCGGACAGCGAGAGGTTGCGCACGTCGGCGGTGTCGATCGAGCCGAGGACCCTGCCCAGGTCGGCGGGGAGGCTCGCCGAGCCGTCCAGGTACGGTCCGGCCAGCGTGCGGGCGACGTCGGAGTTCTCCACGAAACCGTCCACGGCCTTGCCCATGGTGATCGAGCTCATCAGCCGGTCGAAGAACACGGTGTCGCCGCCGACGATGTCGATGTTGGCCTTGGACAGCCCGGCCGACACCACCGAGGCCTGCGCCTCGGCGATCTTGAGCTGGACGTTCACCCCGGCGAGGCGGATCTCCTTCTCGGCCTCCAGCCGCAGGCGGTACTCCTCGTGGGCACGGGTCGCGTCGGTGAGCGCGGCCATCGCCGCGGCCTTCTCGGTGAGACCCTCGGCCTCGGCCTTGAGCTTCTCGCCGACCGTCGCGGCGGCGGCCAGCGCCATCGCCTGCTCGCCCTCCGCCTCGGCCTTCAGCTTCTCGCGCACCGCGGTGGCCGCGGCGTGGGCCCTGGCCTGCTCGCCCTCGGCGACCGCCAGCGCCTTCTCCCGCTCGACGGCGGCCTCGGCGCGGCCGACCTTCTCGATCGCCGCGGCGTCCCGCTCGCGTACCTGCACCTCGGCCAGACCGGCGGCGGCCGCCTCGGCCTGGACACCCTCGGCAAGACGGATCTTGGCGCGGGCGTCGAGCTCGGCCGCCTGCTGCCGCGACTCGGCCAGCACCAGCGCCTCGCGCGCCCGGTGCTTGGACGCGGCCTCGGAGGCCTCGGCCGCCTTGATGTCCTTGACCAGGCTCTCCTGCGCCTCGGCCTCGGCCTGGATGATCACGGCCTGGCGGGTCCGCTCGGCCTCCTCGACCACGCGCAGGCGCTTGATGCTCTCCTCCTGCTCGGCGACTGTCTTCTCCACCACGATCCGCTCGCGGATCACCTCGGCGATGGAGCGCTTCTCGCCCTCCAGCTCCTTGTCCTTGGAGATGCGCGACAGCTCGGTCTCGCGCTCGCGGGCGATGACCTCCAGCAGCCGGTCCTTCTCGATCCGCTCGGTCTCGATCGCGAGGACCCGCTCGCGGTTCTTCGCCGCCACCGCGATCTCGCGGGCCTGGTTCTCCTGCTGGACGCCGAGCTGCTCGTCGGTACGCAGGTGGGCGGCGTGCGCCTTGAGCCGCTCCTCGGCCTGGACCTTGGCGGTCTCCGCCTCCTCGCGGGCGCGCATGGTCTCGACCTCGCGCTTCTGCTTGGTCTCCGCGTCGGCCTGGCGGCGCTCCAGCTCCAGGATGGCCTCCCGCGCGTCCACGTTCTGGCGGGTGATCTCCTTCTCCTCGCGCCGCTGGAACTCGTTGGTCCGCACGTGCTCGATGGCGGTCAGCTCGGTGATCTTCCTGATGCCCTGCGCGTCGAGGATGTTGTTCTTGTCCAGGGAGAGCAGCGAGGTCTGCTCCAGGTAGTCGATGGCCGCGTCCTCGAGGCTGTAGCCGTTGAGGTCGGTGCCGATGACCTGGATGATCTGGTCGCGGAACTGGTCGCGCTGGGTGTAGAGGTCCACGAAGTCGAGCTGCTTGCCGACCGTCTTGAGCGCCTCGGAGAACTTGGCGTTGAACAGCTCCTGCAGCGTCTCCTGGTCGCTCGCCCGCGCGGTGCCGATGGCCTGGGCGACCTTCACCACGTCCTCGACGGTCTTGTTGACCCGGACGAAGAAGGTGATGCGGATGTCGGCGCGGATGTTGTCGCGGCAGATCAGGCCCTCACGGCCGGTACGCGCGATCTCGATGGTCTTCACCGAGATGTCCATCAGCTCGGCCTTGTTGAAGACGGGCAGCACGACGGCCCCGGTGAAGGTGACGTCGACCTTGTTGATCTTCGAGATGATCAGGGCCTTGCCCTGCTCCACCTTGTGGAACAGCCGGCTGATCATGAAGAGCACGGCGATGACGACGAGGAGGACGACGGCGAGGAGAATGCCGAGCCCGGTGGAGATGACGTCCAATGTGGTCCCTCGGTTAAATAGGACGATCAGGGTCGAGTTCCGCGTCGTACGGCATCACCCAGAAGAATTCGCCGGGGGAGTCATAGGCGAATATCAGGGCGACGCTGCCGGCTGCGAAAACCTCGTCGCCGGTCTGCCGTACTTGAACGAGAGCGGAGGAGCCGTCGGCGGAGGTGACCTCGGCCTGGCCGAAGGTGCGACCGACGCGGCTCGTGCGGACGACGCACACGCGGCCCACGAAGTCGGCGCGGGAGGGGACGCGCTCCTTCGGGACGAGACGCCGAAGTGACAGGACGACGAGGCGCGTACACGCCCAGGCGCAGACCAGTGCCGCGACCAGCACCGCGACCAGGGCGGGGGTGCTCGTGAACAGCGTGCCGCCCACGAGGCTCGCGAACCACGCGACGACGACCAGCAGCGAGACGGCCACCGCGGCGGGGACTCCGCCGAGTCCCAGACCGCTCAGGAGGCCGGTGGCCCCCGTCGCCTCGGACCCGTCACCGTCGCCACCGCCGTCGAACCCGAACACCCCGGACACGACGAGCACCCAGTACGCGATGATCACCAGGAGCAGGAACGTGAACAGGACGGTCGGAAAAGACAGTGCGGCATCGACGAACTGGCCCATCGGCGTGTGAGATCCCCCTGCTGGCATACCGGAACGTGCTCCCCCGAGCACGTGTAGGTGACTATATACAGATAAAGTTCTGTTAAAGGGAATAGTTCCCAAAGCGGGAAGATATCCGTATGGATTTCGCGCCCGCAGGGGCTATCGACGCGCGGGGCTCACCCGGCCGCCATCCGAGGCGCGGAGGCAGGGCGCGGCGGGGCATGGAGAAGCCGGGGTGGGAAAAACCGGAGCACCGAGAAGCCAGGGCATGGAGATGCGGAGGAGCGGGAGCGGGGCTCCGCGTCCTCGGCCCTGTCCCGGAGAGCCGTCCGGGGAGGTCAGGCGGGGCGGGTGATCATGTAGGCGAGACCGACGAGGATCACGACGGGAATGAGCCACACGATTGCCTCGATGGCGAACTCCTTGTACATGAGGAACATCCCTCCGGAGCGGTGGTCGGCGAGGAGCGTGGATTTCCGACGATAGCCGCTGTTCCCGGCGGCGACCAGGACCCGTCGCGTACCGGTTCGCCCGCGACGAAAGACCGGTTCCCGCGAGGGGCCGGTTCCCGCGGGGGCGGCCGTTACGAGGGGGCGGCCGAGCCGACCACCACAGGGGTGTCCGAGAGTTCCCCCTCGACCACGTCGGCGACCACGCAGGTGATGTTGTCGGGGCCTCCCGCGTCGCAGGCGAGCGCGATCAGCTGACGCGTCACCTCGTCGAGGTCGTCGACCTCGGCGAGCACCTGGCGGAGCCGCTCGGCGTCGACCACCCCGGACAGCCCGTCGGAGCAGAGCAGGTAGCGGTCGCCCAGCTCGGCGTCCCGGAGGGAGAGGTCGAGCTCGAGGTTGTCGCCGCCGTCGAGGACCTGCAGCAGGATCGACCGGTGCGGGTGGCGGGCGGCCTCCTCGGCGGTGATCCGGCCGTCGTCCATCAGCGTCTGGACCAGGGTGTGGTCGTAGGTGATCTGGTAAAGATCGCCGTTGCGCAGGAGGTAGGCGCGGGAGTCGCCGATGTGGGCGAGGGCGACGCGGGAGCCGTTCCAGAGCATCAGGGTCAGGGTGGTGCCCATGCCGGTGAGCGACGGGTCTTCCTCGACCAGCTCGCGCAGGCGCTGGTTGGCCTTGCGGACCCCGGCCTCGGCGGCGGCGGCGAGGTCGCCGGGGCACTCCTGGTCCAGGGACGCGACGGTGGCGATCGCCGCCGAGCTGGCGACCTCCCCGCCCACGTGGCCGCCCATCCCGTCGGCGACGGCGAGAAGCCGGGCGCCCGCGTAGGCGGCGTCCTCGTTGCCTTGCCGGATCCGGCCGACGTCGGAGCCTGCCGTATAGCGCAGCGTGATCATCTGCACATCACTAGATCGTCGAGTTGCACGAGCTGAGCCGCTTTCGGACAGTTGGGATGGGCATAGGGCGAACCGAGATGTTCCACGATCCACTTAACACCATGGTGGCGCAAGCGGCCTGGGGAAGTGTTGCCACATCTGTTGACACCTGTGGTGGCGCGTAAGCTGGTTTCGGTGCCACCCGACCGCCCCTTCAGTGCCCCCGCACTGTGCCCGAAGTACCCCACCTTACGCATCGCTAGGAGATCAGTAATGGCCGCGATCCTTCAGGAGGCGGCTCGTCGCCGCACGTTCGCGGTGATCAGCCACCCTGACGCGGGTAAGTCGACCATGACCGAGGCGCTGGCGCTGCACGCCTCCGCGATCAGCCAGGCGGGCGCGGTGCACGGCAAGTCCGGGCGGCGCGGGGTCACCTCCGACTGGATGGAGATGGAGAAGGCCAGGGGCATCTCCATCACCTCGGCCGCGCTCCGGTTCGAGTACCGCGGCCACATGTTCAACCTGGTCGACACCCCCGGCCACGCCGACTTCTCCGAGGACACCTACCGGGTGCTGGCCGCCGTCGACTGCGCGGTCATGCTGCTCGACGCGGCCAAGGGCATGGAGCCGCAGACCCTGAAGCTGTTCGAGGTCTGCCGGCACCGCCGCATCCCGGTGATCACTTTCGTCAACAAGTGGGACCGGCCGGGGCGCGAGGCACTGGAGCTGCTGGACGAGATCGAGGAGCGCACCGGCCTGAAGCCCACGCCGATCACCTGGCCGATCGGCACCGGCGGCTTCTTCCACGGGGTTGCCGACCGCACCGCCGACCGGATCGTCCGCTACACCCGCACCCCCGGCGGCGCCACCAAGGCCATCGAGACCGACCTGAGCGCCGAGCAGGCCCTGGCGGAGCTGGGCGGCGACTGGGAGCGGGCCAAGGACGAGATCGACCTGCTCTCCGCGATCGGCGCCGACCACGACCAGAAGACCTTCGAGGCGCACGAGTCGACCCCGGTGCTGTTCGGGGCCGCGCTGTCCAACTTCGGCGTCGGCCGCCTGCTGGACGCCATGGTCGACATCGCCCCCGCCCCCACGCCCCGCCCGGACGTCGCCGACGACCCGCGCCCGCTGGAGAAGCCGTTCTCCGGCCTGGTCTTCAAGGTGCAGGCCAACATGGACCCCTCGCACCGTGACCGCATCGCCTTCGTCCGGGTCTGCTCGGGCAGGTTCGAGCGCGGCATGGTGCTCGTCCACGCGGCCACCGCCCGCCCGTTCGCGACCAAGTACGCCCAGTCGGTCTTCGGCCAGGAGCGCGCCACGATCGACGAGGCGTACCCCGGCGACGTCGTCGGCCTGGTCAACGCCAGCGCCCTGCGTCCCGGCGACACGCTCTACGACGGCCCGCCCGTCGAGTTCCCGAGGATCCCGAGCTTCGCCCCCGAGCACTTCTCCACGGCCAGGGTCCGCGACTCCAGCCGGTCCAAGCAGTTCCGCAAGGGGATCGAGCAGCTCGACGCAGAGGGCGTGGTCCAGGTGCTCCGCTCCGACGTCCGCGGCGACCAGTCGCCGGTGCTCGCGGCGGTGGGCCCGATGCAGTTCGACGTGGTCAAGCACCGGATGGCCGCCGAGTTCAACACCGAGATCCTGATGGACCGGCTCGACTTTGGTATCGCCAGGCTCACCGACGCCGAGTCGGCGCCGCTCCTGGCCCGCCAGCGCGGGGTGGAGGTCTTCACCCGCTCGCTCGACGGTGCCCTGCTGGCGCTGTTCACCGACGAGTGGCGCATGCGCGGCGTGATGCGTGACAACCCCGACCTGGTGCTGAACGCCCTGCTCGCCGACACACGCGGCTGACCTCCCCATGGGGAGCGTGGGTCGCGTGACGTGAGACGGGGAGGTCCGGGTACCGGAGGCCTCCCCGTCAGGCTTTCGTGGTGAGATATGTCGTTATGAGCGCGATTAAGTGGGGAATTCTGGCGACCGGCGGCATCGCCGCGTCCTTCACCGAGGACCTGAAGCTTCTGCCGGACGCCGAGGTGGCCGCGGTGGGATCGCGGTCGAAGGAGTCCGCGCGGGCCTTCGCCGACCGGCACGCCATCCCGCGGGCCCACGGGAGCTGGGCGGAGCTGGCCGCCGACCCCGACGTGGACATCGTCTACGTCGCCAACACCCAGAACGCCCACTACGACGCCGTACGGACCTGCCTCGAAGGAGGCAAGGCCGTACTGTGCGAGAAGGCGTTCACCCTCAACCGGGCCGAGGCCGCCAAACTGGTCGACCTCGCGCGGGAGCGGGGCCTGTTCCTGATGGAGGCCATGTGGACGCGCTGCATCCCGGCCGTCCGCAAGATCATGGAGCTGGTCGAGGGGGGCGCCGTCGGCCCGGTCCAGACCGTCCACGCCGACTTCGGGTTCTCCGTCTCCGTCCCGCCCGAGCACCGGCTCCGCAACCCGGCGCTGGGCGGTGGCGCCCTGCTCGACGTGGGCGTCTACCCGATCTCCTTCGCCCACATGTTGCTCGGCGCCCCCGCCGGGGTGCGATCCTGGGCACGGCTGACCCCCGAGGGGGTGGACGAGAACACCGGCGTGCTGCTCGGCTACGACAGCGGGGCGGTCGCCCTGCTGTCCTGCGGCATCACCACGCACAGCCCGGTCGCCGCGTCCATCTCCGGCACGCTCGGCCGGATCGAACTGCCGGGCCCGTTCTTCCGCCCCGACACCTTCACCCTGCACCCGACGGAGGGCGAGCCCGAGACCTTCCACGTCCCCTTCGAGGGGAAGGGCATGCTGCACGAGGCGACCGAGGCCATGCGCTGCCTGCGCGAGGGCCTGCTGGAGAGCCCGCTGATGCCCTGGCAGGCGACTCTCGACGTGATGGGCGTCATGGACGAGGTCCGCTCGCAGGTGGGTGTCCGTTTTCCCGGTGAATAACTGATCCGGGTGCGTGAGACGTTTCCCTTCCCACACACCGGAGACGTTTCCCTTCCCGCTTGCCGTGAACGATTCCCTTCCCGCACATCTGAGGTGTTTTCCGGGGGTGCGGGTGGGGCGTTTTCCGGGTGCGCCGGGTGGTTGTTGTCGGTGCTCGCTGCGGTGGGCGGGTGTTCCGGCTGGCCGTCTCAGTCGCTGTCTCGTGGTTCAGGCCTCCGGCCTGCGCGGGCGTGGTGGTTGCGGGCTTTTTTAAGCCGGCCGGAACACCCGCCCACCTCCGCTGTGCGTGTTCCGGCCGTAGGGGGTGCGGGCCGTAGTCGCTCGCTTTCCGGCCGCCCGGTGGTCCCGCCGCCGCTGAAGCGTCGCTTCGGGATCGTTCGGGGCGGGTCGCCGTAGCTGAAGCGCCCCGTGCACGACCCAGTCCAGGGCTGAGGCGCCACAGGCCGCCCTGGCTCATCGATGTCGGATGTACGGGACCCGTGCCTGATATTCGAGGTGCCCCTCTCAGGATCTTCTCAGGGAGATTCAGGGGCCTCTCAGGTCGTTCGTGATGTTGTTGTGCCCGCCGCCTTCACCAGACCCGCAACGCCCGGGGAACGGGACGGGGGCCACGCATGCCGCCTCCCTCCAGGAGCTTCCCGACCATGACTTCTCTCGCGATTCACGCCGGACTGATGTTCGACGGCACGAGCCTGTCCGGCCCCGCGACGGTGTTCGTGGAGGACGGGCGGATCACCGGCGTGGACACCACGGGCGTCCTTCCGCCGGACGGGGTGGACCTGATCGACCTCGGCACGGACACCTTCCTGATGCCGGGGCTCGTCGACCCTCATGTGCATCTCGGCTTCGACGCCGGCCCCGACCCGGTGACCGCGTTCACCACCGCCGACGACGCGGAGCTGCTGGCCAGGATGCGGACCGCGGCCGGCAGGGCGCTCCGGGCCGGTATCACGACCGTGCGTGACCTCGGTGACCGCGACTACCTGGCGCTGGCGCTCAGTGCGGAGATGGGGCGATGCCCCGGAGAGGGCCCGGAGATCCTCGCCGCCGGGCCTCCGATCACCACGCCCGGCGGCCACTGCCATTTCATGGGCGGCGCGGCCGAAGGGGCCGCCGCCCTGCGCGCCGCGGTACGGGACCGGCACGAGCGGGGCTGCGCGGTGGTCAAGATCATGCTGAGCGGCGGGAACATGACGCCGGGCTCGCCGCCGCCACACGAGTCGCAGTACTCGGCGGCCGACCTGCGGGTCGTCGTCGACGAAGCGCACCGGCTCGGCCTGCCCGTCGCCGCCCACGCGCACGGCACGCGAGCGATCGGGGACGCGCTGGCGGCGGGAGTGGACAGCATCGAGCACGCCACGTTCGTGACCGCGGACGGCGTCGACGCGGATCCCGTCCTGCTCGCCGCCATCGCCGGGAGCGACGTCTTCGTGAGCGTGACGATCGGAGTCGTCCCCGGCGACTCACCGCTCGTCCTGCCGCCGGAGGTCGCCAAGCGCGTGCAGGCCGTACACGAGGCCCTCAGGGCCCTCTACAGGCTCGGTGCCCGCATCGTGCTCGGTACGGACGCCGGCATCATGCCGGCCAAGCCGCACGACGTGCTGCCGTACGCCATCGCCCAGTTCACCGCGGAGGGCCCGTCCCCACTGGAAGCACTCACGGCGGCGACCAGCCTCGCCGCCCAGGCGTGCGGGGTTACCGACCGGAAGGGGCGGATCGCGGTGGGCGCGGACGCCGACCTGCTGGCCGTGACCGGGAACCCCCTCGACGATCTCGACCGGCTCCGGGACGTCCGAGCGGTCTTCCGCGCGGGCGTCCGGGTCAGGTGATCAGGCCGGCGTGATTCCCGCCGGTGTTTCAGGCCTCCGGCGTGATGGTCTAACGACCTCGTGCATGGTTAGCCGTAGTCCAGTGGTGTGAGTGACCGTTGATCTACGTGTGGCGAGGATTGTCAGGTGTTCGATCGTGGTGAACAACAGGTGTGTCACCGGGTTGCCGGTAGATGCGTTGGCGGAGTTGGTGGCCGAAATCGGGCCGCTATGGGAAGCCGGATCAACGCGATGAAGGCGATGGTGCTCACCGACGCCCACGGCGCGGTGCTCTACTGCGGTCAGGTCCGTCCCGGATAGGTCGCCGACATTACCCAGGCTCGGCAATCAGGACTGCTAGAGCTGCTGTCCGATACTTGGAACGTGGAGATCTTGGCCAATGCCGGCTATCAAGGCCTGAGTAACCAAACCCGAGGCCAAGTCGTGACTCCACCGCGCAAACGCCGCGGCAAATACCTCGATGACGTGCAGTTTTTGATGGCCTATCACGACGCAGCTCGTCACGCCCATGCCGCCCGCCGACGACCGGTCGAGCACGGCATCGCTCACCTGAAGAACTGGCGAGCCCTGGCCCGCCACCATGGCCGTCGCGACCACCTGCCCGAGATCGTCACTGCCATCGCGGGACTCCTGTCCGACCAGCAGACCGCATAAGAGAACGTGACTACAGGCCACCGCGCTTCAATTCCAACTATGCATGAGGTCGTAAAGATGAAAAAGGGTCAGCATGACGGTCTGACCTGTTGTCAGGAAGCCCCAATTCGCCATGTCTGCTCGACGCGTTGCAGGAAAGCCTCACCGGTGAGGTTGGTGGCTGCGCTAACGGAGTACGCTACGAAAAGTGCTGCCCGTGCCTTGCGCTTGCCCAGGAGGCCCAGCCTGTCGAGAATGTCGTAATGTGGTACGGGGAGCGTGAGGTTTTGAGCAGCGGTGATTTCCTGTACGCAGAACTGTTCGACCGCTGCACGCACGTCGACCCCCGGCTTCAGACGCTGTCGTCGGAGGTTAATGTTATGTAGCAACTTTTTTCTAAAGCCGAAGTTAAAACTGGCGCTGAGGTCTCGGCATACAGCTTCGAATATCGTCTCTGTCTCGGTTGAAGCGTTGTCTTTCCAGGCCTTTGTCAGCTTTGGATCCCGTCGTACTAACGAACTCACGCGCTCCAGTTCGGACAGTGCTAGGGCTGAGGCGCTCAGAAAGGCTTCTGCTGCCGCTTCCCAAGATCGACCTTTGGTCCATGAAGCGTAAAAATTTTTTGCTCTCTCGTTGTCGTTGTGCTGTTTCGCATGTCGTAAGTTGCTGACTGCTTTATCGAAAGTTGCGACGGCTGACGATTCCTCGACGGAACGAAGGAAGGCTATATCGGCACGAATGGTCTCGCGGAAAAGCTTATAATATTGCGTGACCAGTGCGTCAAAGTCCGCTTCTGTGCCAGGACGCGGCCCTAAGTCAACAGGTACCTCATAGTCCAGCGCCACACCTGTACAGATCAGTTTGTTCCTGGCGAGCACGGTGAATGGATCAATCATCGCGACCGCTTCTCGTAGTACAGACTGCGAGGCTCGGCGACTGGTCCGCGCGTCAGCTTGAACCCGATGATGAAGGCGGGCAGCGGCTGCTGCTTGGTGAACTGCTGGGAAGCCGAGAAGCGGTGTGGCTCGAAGTGGATCTTCGTGCTGAGCTCATTAACCCAGACTTCCCCGCCAGCCTCATCAGCCCATTCTACTCTGCCGGTGAAAATTTTCGGTCGGCCCGACTCGTCACCAAGCAGCACCAAAGTGTGGAGACGCTGCGTCAGCTGTTGGGTCATCCAATTGACCTCGTGGAACAGATGTTTTGCCTCGGCGTAGTCGCCCGATATGAAGAGCGCCAGTGCCTTAACGAAGGCGAGCTTGTGGCGATCGGGAAGCTCGGCGTCGCCGAGATCGGTGGTGAGACGGAGCAAGGTGTCCAAGTCTGTCTGCGACAGGTGGACCGGAGTGCGATCACCTCGCAACAGTCGCTGCCCGGTGATCTTCTTCCATGTGAGATCGAGCAGCAGCTGAGCACACCGCCAATCCCTTCTGGTCGCCAGCGGTGCGCCCTCCAGCCGACGAAGCGCCTTGGCCTCGCCCTCAGGCCCCTCGTCGGCCTCGAACTTGGCCAGGAAGTAAACAGCGGCCGGATCAGCGTTCGCTTCTAGACTGCGGAGGTTCGCCCACAGTGCCTCGTCGTCAGCCAGCAGCTTGTTGAGTTCGGCGCCGCGCCGATCGAGGTCTGCCTGTTGCTTCCCTGTCAGCGATGGACGGTCTACCGAGGTCAGCGTGGCAATGGCAATCGTGAGACGGTTCAACCGTTCCCGAGGCGAAAGCATGTTGGTCTTGATGGCGTCGCGGGTCGACCACGCCAGCACGTCGACTGGGTACAGGTTTCCTGGATCGATGGCCCTTGCCTCGAGAACCGCCTGAAGGATGTCATCGAGCCCGCTGACGACCGCGAACGCCTGAGCGATCTCAGGCTTCGAGGAGACCTCGTGGGTGATCGAGCCCAAGGTCGAGGCCAGTTCCACCGAGAGAGACAGGCGCATCTGCCCCTTGACTCGGCCGTCAGACAGCATCTCGTCGAGCAACACGCGGTTGTGCTCGAGATCGGCGATCCGTTCCTCCACGGTTCCGTCGCCCCTGTCCTGGCACCAATGAACGAAGTCGCGAGCGAAATTCGACTCTTGTAGTACTAGCCGGGGGTGGTAGCGCCCGGTCTCCACACGCCTGTCGGCGAGTGCAGCAGATATCTCGCCGTAGTGCGGCCGGTACCTAGAAATCTTCGACTTCGGCCCGATGCGTTCAAGGAGCGAGACCACGAACCCGACCTCGTCGGTCACACCGGTGTAGCCCTCGTTAATCCGGGCCTTCCGGATAACTTCGGTTATGACCTCGATCTCCACCTCGAGTGAGACCTCATGCCTAGCCAGGAGTTCCGCCTCAAGATGAGTACGGATCGCTAGGAAGAGCTCACCGTTGTCGTCCTCGACATCCCGGATGATGTCGAAGGAGTTCAACACTTCTTGGATCGCTTGCGCACCCTCACGGCCCAGAATGCGCAAGGCCAGGTCGATTGGGACAGGTACGCCGTGCCGGGTAGCCGTCAACACCAGAGTTGTCACTCGCTGGATTGGGTGGCGCTCCTCGAAGGTCTGATCGAGGATTGGCTTCTCGTCCGGTCCCTGACCAGGAAGCAGGTTGTTGAGGTTCAATCCCGCGGCCTGAAGCGCCGCTTTCATTGCGGTAATACGCTCGCCCTGACTAGCTTGCACGCCGCGCTTTCGGACGAGCTTCTCCATCCCCCGCTCGGCCGCCCGCATCTCCCGTGCAAGACCCCTGGTGAGTGTGAAGTGGGAGTCTGGCAGCGCGTGGTAGAGGAATGCTAGGAAGCTGGCATCCAATGTGGTGGCCTTCGGAGCCCGAACGTTAATATCGAACGATTTCAGCAAAGTGAGGAGTTGAGTAAGCTCGTTGCTGGAGAGCTCCGCCGGAGCATCGACGGACGAGAAGGCCCTGTCTCGTACGACATATCCAGAGCCGACGACGAGCATCTTTCGGCCCCTGCGGCGCAGCTGCCGCAGCAGCGCCGCATACTCGTCAGTGTCCACCATCCCATCCCAGATAAGAATGGTGGCTTTTGCGCCGTGGCGTTCTGCCCAGGCAGCGTACATGTCGACATCATCGAAGGACGGCCGAACAGTGCGTCTTGACTGGTGCAACACCGCCCATTCACCTCCACGGGCCAGCTCCATGGCGAGTGCCGCCAGCGCAACGCTTTTACCAGTTGCCGTCTGACCTCGTAGAATGACTGGCGAGAGAAGTTCTGGATCCGCCAAGGCCTCCTCAACTCGCCTTGCGAGGTCGTCTTCAAAGTCGCGGCGAATGTTCATACCTGCGGCGATGCCCCGCCAGTGCGGCGAACCCTCGGTGGCACCTGTGAAGTTGCGGAACTCCTGGTACCGCGCGGCCTCGGAACTGAGAACCGACGGCGTTAACAGTTCGAGGTCTACCGGACGAGCGGAGCGCCGGATCTGGTTCCATGTATGAACATCGATTTCAACGAAGCCGTCGCCGATCGCGATGACGTGTTGGGAACCATGACCACGGCCGGAGGGGGCGCCAATCAAGATCGCGCCCATCCCGGCGAGTCTGCTGACGGCATCGTCGAGCGACTCGAGATGCAGAACCAGCTGACCGGTGCTGACTAGGCTCGAGATGAAGATGTCGCTGGCCCATGCTCTACCCGAGAATAGGTGGATCTGGCCCACGCCGAGCGACCGCAACGCTGGCACCAGGTCAGTGACCGCAAGGTCGTCGTCGGGCCTCCACCCCTCGATCACAAGGACGCCTCGTGGGGTGATGGTCTCCGTGGCCAGGCGTGTGAGCTCCTGGACGCATCGCATCCGGGCATCCGCTATCTGCAGCGGGTTTGTCGGCGGATGCTGAGCCTCGGGCAAGCTTTGGCCGCCGAACAGATAGCAAACCTCGAGTTCGGTCTGACTGCGTGACGGAGTAGATGACATCGCGCCAACTGGCACAATCGTCCGCCACTCAGTGCGGAGCCACGCCGCAACGGCGGTATCGGCACGCGTAGTGTAGACGCCGCTCCAGCGATACTGCGCGGCGATGCTCTCGTCGCGATCCGCTGATTGGCCGAGGAGGAGGAATGCCGGCCCGGCGGCCAGCCGTGCCGCGAACTCCTGTAGATCGGGTACCTGCTCCAGCATCGGTCTCCTTGCATGCACTAATCGCAGGCACGGTTTTGCCGAGCCAAGATCGTTCCGAACAAATCAGTTTATGCGAATCAGCCACCAGGTGGAGCGAGTCCGGCACCCTGTGACCGGAACGGGACCACGGCACTGGTGTCGGAACGTTTGATGTACCCCGGCTTTCGTGGAGGTGCTGGTCTGCCCCGGGTTCGGTGGAGTCGCTGATGCGCCCCTGGTCTTGTGGGGGCGGATTCTTGGATTCTTGTGCCACTCGTTGAGAGGAGAGTGGCATGGGACGGCGTGGCTACCCGTCGGATTTCCGGCGCAAGGTACTAGATCTCATTGAGGCGGGCCGCACGGTCACCGACGTGGCCCGTGACCTGGACATCAGCAGCTAGACGATCTACAACTGGCGTGAGCAGGAATTGATCGATACCGCCCAGAAGCACGGCCTCACCCCCTCCGATCGCGCCGAGGGGGTCGCGGCCCGACGCAAGATCGCTGAGTTGGAGCTCGAACTGGTCGTGACCAGGCGTGCCGCCGAACTGTTTAGAGAGGCGGTGCTCCAAAAGGCGGTTCGAGGCCATCGCGGTGATGGCCGCCGAAGGACTCCCCATCCAGGTCTGATGCCGCATTCTGAACGTCTCGGAGTCGGACTTCTATGTCTGGCGCGACCGGCCGTCCTCACCCCGAACGCTCCCCATCTCTGTCAGAATTCAACTAGGCATGGGACAAACGAGTCTTTTTGATATGAAGTATGAAGTTTACCTGGTTCGGTAGACATATCAGGGCTTGCGGTTACGCGGCAGCATAGTCGTCTTCGTAAACGTTCTTGAGTGCGTGTCGGCGCTCGTACTCGGCCGGGCTCAGCTGGCCGTTGGCCGGATGCCGGCGCCGAGGGTTGTAGAACCCCTCGATGTAGGCGAACACCGCTCGCTTGGCTTCCGGCCTGGTACGAAAGGTCCGCCGGTCGAGCAGTTCGCACTCCAGTGAGGCGAATAAGCTCTCGGTGATCGTATTATCGAAGCACGACCCCGTTCTCTCCGTCGAGGGGCGGGTCCCGGCCTGGGCGCAGCGCTGCCCGAAGGCGACCGAGATATGTTGACCGCCCTTGTCGCTGTGATGGATCACTCAGGTACCGGGGCGGCGCTGGTGGATGGCCATCGCCAGCGCGTCAGTGACCAACTTGGTGCACATGTGCTCGGCCATCGCCCAACCGACGATCCGTCGGGAGAACACGTCCAGCACTACGGCCAGGTAGAGAAAGCCCTGTCAGGTCGGTGTAGGGGATGTCGGCGGTCCAGATCCGGTTCGGCTCGTCTGCTTCGAAATTCCGGTTGACCAGGTCGCAGGCGGCCACAGCGCGCCGATCGGTGATCGTGGTGCGGCAACCCTTGCGCTGGCCCACCCCGCTCACTGGTGCACCACCGTCTTGTCGGCAGTCGAAAGACCGCCGATGCACCCCAGGCGCCGCCGGATCACCGTCCTGCTCGCTCGACCTCGAGGTCCAGACTGAGTTCCGCGGGATTCGGCGGTCACCCGGGACGCGCTGACCATCGACAGGGCTGAGCGCCGCCGAGCGCCGAACAGTGAGCTCACTGGCTGCCGCGTCCCGGTACCGAAAAAAGGGCGACCCTGGACTGGGTCACGCGGGGGCGCTTCAGCTACGGTGACTCGCCCTGAACCAGCCCTGACTGACGCTTCAGCGGCGGCGGGACGCCAGAGCGGTCCGAAAGTGAGCAACTACGGCCCGTACTCCCTACGGCCGGAACACGCACAGCGGAGGTGGGCGGGTGTTCCGGCCGGCTTAAAAAAGCCCGCAACCACCACGCCCGCGCAGGCCGGAGGCCTGAACCACGAGACAGCGACTGAGACGGCCAGCCGGAACACCCGCCCACCGCAGCGAGCACCGACAACAACCACCCGGCGCACCCGGAAAACGCCCCACCCGCACCCCCGGAAAACCCCAAAGCACGCGGGAAGGAAAACACCCCAGGAACACGCGAAGGGAAGCGCCCCACACACCCGGAAAGGGAAGCGCTCCGGATGCACGGGAAGGGAAACACCCCACCAAGAGGAAGTCAGGCGAGCTTCCAGTCGTGGCGTTCCAGGAAGGCGCGCTCGCCGGTGGCGTACTCGGTGAAGGCCTCCTGGACCGCCCCCAGGTCCGGGACGTGCGTGCGGAACATCCGGTTCCTGACGCTGTCCTTGTACTCCAGCTCGTAGCCCGAGATCTCCGGGGAGCTCTGGACGAAGTGCTCGCCGAAGACGACCAGGGCCGTGAACGGGTTCTGCGGGGACATGGTGGCGAGCGCGTCGGAGATGAGCTGGAGATCGGGCCCGACCACGATCATCCCGTCGCCCGTCCGCATCTCCATGGTCGGATAGACGCCTCGCGGAGACAGGTTGTGCACCAGGCCGCGCTGCGGGTCGTAGCAGACCAGCCCGCACTCGGCGGCCAGGGCGAAGACCTCGGCGGACACCTCGTCGGCCCGCTCCGGGTCCATGCTGACCAGGACGTGGTCAGGGGAGAGCCACTCGGCCCCGGGCAGCCGATCGGCGAACGCCGTCACCCCCGGGTACGCCTCGGCGTCCTCCCGCTCTTCGGGGCGGGGGTCCTCGCCATGCGGGAGCGTCGTCTCAGGCTCCCCGGGAGGAGGCGTTCCAGGGTCCTTTGAGGCCCCACGGTGGAGGGACCGGAAGACCTGCTCCGCGTGTTCCCTGGTGATCGGTTTGGGCTCGTACCAGACGGCCAGTTCGAAACTCACGGCTCCATTGTCCTCCGGGTGCCTTTCCCGGTGGAAAGGGCCGGACCGATCGGGTGATCGACCCGGAGGACGCGCCGGTGGCCTGAGCGCTCACGATGCGCGGGAAGGGTCAGCCCCTGTGTGACCCTGCCAGAGATGAGCCCGCCGTACCCGCTCATCCTCGTACGGATCGTGAAGCCTCGAACGACCACGTGATTTCCTGCCACCCGGACGCTACGGAGCCGCTGCATATTTTCCGCATATACCGAACAAACCGATCAGGGGCAGCCGGTGATCGATGACCCGAGGAGCCCGGCCAGGTCGTCCGCCTTCGTCCCGTCCCCGATGACGGTGAAGAGCTCGTGGGCCTCACGCCAGCACCTGACGGCCCTCTCCCTGTCGCCGGCCGCCACGTGGGCGAGGCCGAGGCTGCGGAGCGCGCCGGCCAGGTATGTCGTCCAGCTGCGGGTCCGCCACAGCGCCACGGACTCCGTCAGGCGCTCGACCGCCCGCGCGTGGTCGCCGTCGGCGCGGTCGAGGTCGCCCAGGATCCAGAGGGCGTCGGCCAGGTGGTGGGTGAGGTTGTAGCGGCGGCTGAGCTCCTCCACGGCGACGGCCGTGGGGCGCGCCCGCTCGTCGCCCTCGCCGCTGTAGAGCTTCGCCAGCGTGACCAGGGTCATCGTCTCGGACGCCGGGTCCCGCGCCACCCGGGACATGACGAGGGAGCGGTTGAGACACCGCTCCGCGGGTTCCGGCTGGCCGGTCTCGACGTACGCGAGGCCGAGGAACTGCAGGGACGTCGCCTCGAAGCGCGGGTTTCCCAGGGTCTCCGCCACCTCCAGCGCGCTCACCAGGTGCGGGATCGCCGAGAGGACGTCCCGCTGGCCGTGCGTGATACCGAGCGCCAGGTGGGCGCGCGCCCGGCCGCCGAGGTGGCCGGTCTCCTCCGCGAGGCGCAGCGCCGTCCCCGCCGACTCCACGGCCGGTTCGACGAATCCCTGCGCGGCCAGGCCCCAGGCGCACATCACGTGGGCGTCCGACAGCCCGCGCAGCTCGCCGGCCTCGGTGAACATCTCCGCGAGCCGGACGGCGTTGGTGTGCAGCGCCACCATGGCGCCACCCTCGTGCTCGACGCCGGTCCAGGTGGTCACGTCGAGCAGCCCGCGCAGCATGACGGCCTCGCCGAGCAGGTTCCCGGCCGTACGGCAGGCCAGCATGGCCCGCTCGTTGAGGCGCCGGCACTCGGAGAAGAACCCGTGGGAGTCGAAGTAGCGTTCGAGGCATCCGGCGAGGTCCCAGGCGAAGTCGTCGAGCTCCAGGACGCAGGACTGCTCGACGAGACCGGCCAGCGCGGTCCGCTCGGCGTTGAACCAGGCGAGGGGGTCGCGCAGGAGGGACGCGGCGACGTCGCCGGGCAGTGCCCGACGCGGCGCCGGGCCGTGGAGCACGGCGTAGCAGGCGCCGTGGACGTGCTCCATGGCCTGTTCCGCCAGCCAGAGCCACGCGCCGAACGCCCTGGTCGTCGCGAGCAGGAGTTCGGCCGGTTCCTCCTCGGCCTCCGCGCGCTCGCGGGCGTACAGCCGGACGAGGTCGTGGAAGCGGTAGCGGGCCTGCCCGGTGGCGTCGACCCCGGAGATGGTGACGAGCTGCGCGTCCACCAGCGACTCCAGGTATGTCTCCCCCTCCTCGTGCGGGCAGTCGAGCAGCGTGGCGGGGACCCAGCTCGCGAAGCCGGGGACGTCGAGAAGGCCTAGCAGCCGGAAGGCGCGCCGCGCGTTCGCGGGGAGACCGACGTAGCTCAGGGCCAGGCTCGCCCTGACCGCGCGGTCGCCGACGACCAGCTGGTCGAGGCGCCCGCGCTCGTCGCCGAGCCGCCCGACGAGCCAGGCGATGCTCTGCCGGGGGCGGGCGGCCAGCCGCGCGCCCGCGACGCGCACGGCGAGCGGGATGCGGTCACACAGCCAGACGAGTTCGGTGGCGGCGGAGAGCTGCGCGGCGACGCGGTCGTGCCCGATCAGCCGCGAGAGCAGCTCCACGGCCTCCTGGGTGCTCAGGACGTCCAGCTCGACCGCTCGCACGCCCTCCAGGCCGGAGAGCCTCGCGCGGCTCGTGACGATCACCGCGCAGCCGGAGACGCCCGGGAGCAGAGGCCTCACCTGCTGCTCGGACGCGGCATTGTCGAGGACGATCAGGACGTTCGCGCGGGCCAGGCGGCTGCGGTACAGCGCGGCACGGGCCTCGACCGAATCCGGGATGCTCGACCCGGGCACGCCCAGCGCGACGAGGAACCGCCCGAGCACGTCGCCGGGGTGCTCCTGCTCCTCTTCGTGCGCGCCGTGCAGGTCGACGTAGAGCTGCCCCCCGGGAAACCTGTCGGCCAGCTGGTGCGCCACGCGCACCGCCAGGGCCGTCTTGCCGATGCCGCCCATTCCGGTGATGACCGAGACGGTCGTCGCCGAACGGTCGTCCAGCCGCGCGACGAGTTCCCTGACGTGCTGCTCGCGCCCCGCGAAGTCGGCGATGTTCATCGGCAGTTCCGCGGGAGGCTCGCGCGGCTCGGCCGGCCCCCGGTTCGTTCTCGGCTGCTCGTCCCGGTCGTCCTCGGCGAGCACGCTCGCGACCTGCTCGGGGTTCGCCTGCTCCCCTGCCAGGATCAGCCGGTGCAGGTCGCGCAGCCGGTCCCCGGGTTCGACGCCCAGCTCCTCGTTCAGCAGGCGCCGGGTGTCGGCGTACACCGTCAGCGCCTCGGAACTCCGGCCGGCGCGGGTGAGCGCCACCATCAGGTGCGCCCGCAGGCGCTCGCGGAGCGGGTGCGCGTTCACGTGACCGGTGAGCTCGGCGACGAGTTCCGGCTGGAACCTCACCGCGAGGTCGGCCTCGACGCGGTTCTCCAGCGTGGTGAGCCGCAGCTCCTCCAGGCGCGCCGCCTCGCCCGACAGGTCCTCGACGAACCGCAGATCGCCGTACGCGGGGCCGCGCCACAGCCGCAGGGCCTGGTGGAGGAAGTCCGCGGCCTCGTGGTGGTCACCGTGCAGGAACGCGTCGCGGCCGTTCTTCGCCAGTGACTGGAATCGATGGACGTCCAGCTCACCGGGGTGCACGACCAGCAGGTAGCCGCCGTGCCGGCGCAGGACCCGCTCGTGGCCCAGGGACTGGCGGAGGCGGGAGGCGTACAGGCGCAGGTTGTTGTCGGCCGTCTTCGGCGGGTGCTCGCGCCAGAGCGCGTCCACGAGCAGGTCGTCGGCCACGGACCTGTTGGCGTGGTGGAGCAGCATCGCGAGCAGGGCCCGCTGCTTGCGTCCGCCCAGGGGAAGCGGCTGGTGGTCGGCTCTCACTTCGACCGGCCCCAGGACGGAGAAGTCCATACCACTCCCCTGGAAGGTTTCGCAGTGGCCAAGTTTGCCCGACCTCCCCCCGACCGTCAATGATCGTTAACGATTCCCGGGGGTTGGAACGGGCCACGGAACCCGGGACTCCAGGGGGATCCCGCCGAGCCGGCGCTAGGCGGGCGGCCTGTCGGCGGCGGCGACCCGCGACAGCTCCACGGTGCAGAACGCGCAGCGCTTGGCGTCGATCGGGATGTCACTCAGGCACTCCGGGCATTCCTTCTCGGTGGCCTTCTTGTTCCTGTCGAAGAAGCCGATCAGCCGGGTCATCGGCATCACGACCAGCCAGTAGATGACCGCGGCGATGATCAGGAAGCTCAGCAGGTGGTTGATGAAGTCGCCGTACATGAACCGGGAGCCGTTGACCGTGAACACGTACTGCGAGAAGTCCGGATTCCTGCCGCCCGTGATCGCTCCGATCAACGGTGTGATGAGGTCCTTGACCAGTGCCTGCACCAGCCCGCTGAAGGTCGCCCCGACCACGACGGCCACGGCGAGCTCGACGAGGTTGCCCCTCAGCAGGAACTTCTTGAATCCGCCCATCACTCATGTCCTCCACTTGTGAGACGGTCGGGCTACCCATCTGCCGGCGGCCAAACTTCCGTATTTTCCCGGCCTTTCGTTGAAGAGGGACAGTACCGGAACGTCGCCGCGCGGGGCGTACGGGAGACGGGGTGGTGGACGCGGAAAGCTAATATCGGCGCAGTTCGCGAGCGAGGCGGTCGGATGGACTTTCGTGTGCTGGGCCCCGTCGAGGTGTTCGCCGACGGAGGGGTGGCGCTGGACATCGGCCCCTACCAGCAGCGGCTGGTGCTGGCCATGTGCGTCCTCGCCGCCCCGCGGCCGGTCGGCCCGAGCCGGATGATCGACGCGCTCTGGGAGGGCGACCCTCCGCCGGGGGCGCTCAACACCGTGCAGGCGTACGTCTCCAAGCTCCGCCGCGTCTTCGAGCCGGGCAGGACGAGGAACGTGCCCCCGGTGGTGCTGGTCAGCAGGCCGGGGGGCTACGCGCTGGACGTTCCCGGCGGCGCGATCGACCTGGGCAGGGCGCGGGGGCACGCGGCCGGGGGCAGGAGCCTGGGAGCCGGGGGCGACCACGAGGGAGCGGTCAGGGAGCTGCGGCTGGCGCTGGGGGAGTGGCGCGGGGAGCCGCTCGCGGATCTGTCGGGCACCTCCTGGGCGGTGGAGGAGAGCGCGCACCTGGCCGAGCTGCGGCTGACGATCGAGGAGGACCTGGCCGAGGCGGAACTCGCGCTCGGCCGGGGGGCGGCGCTGACGGGCGGGCTGGTCCACCTGGTCGGCGCCCACCCGTTCAGGGAGCGGCTGCGCGTGCTCGCCGCCCACGCGCTCTACCAGGCGGGACGGCAGGCCGACGCGCTCGGCGTGCTCGCCGAGGGGCGCCGGCTGCTGATGGAGGACATGGGGCTGGACCCCGATCCCCGGTCGAGGGAGATGGAACGGCGCATCCTCGGCCAGGATCCCGCGCTGGCGCCCCGCCTCGCGGTGGGGGCGGGACGGACGGCGGCGCGGGAGGAAGAGGAGGAGAAGGGCACCGGGCTGGTGGGCAGGGACGCCGAGGCGGAGGTGCTGGAACGGGCGGTCGCCGGTGGCGGGCACCGGGTGGTGCTGCTCGCCGGGGAGCCCGGCATCGGCAAGACCAGCCTGGCCGAGCACGCCGCCGGGGCCGCGCGGGCGCGCGGCCACCGGGTGGTGTGGGGCCGCTGCTGGGGCGGCACCGGCGCGCCGCCCTTCTGGCCCTGGACACAGGCCGCGCGGGACCTGGTCGGCAGGGACGGTGAGCTGGCGCGGCTGGCCGGAGCCGGACCCGCTGGGCAGGTCGGGCAGGTCGGGCAGGCGGGGCAGCTCGGGCAGTTCGCGTTGTACGAGGCGTTCGCCCGGCTGCTGAACGAGCACGGCCGGGTCCTGGTGGTCCTCGACGACCTCCAGTGGGCGGACACCTCGTCGCTGCGCCTGCTGGAGTTCCTGGCCTCCACCCGGCTCTGTCCCGAGCTGACCGTCGTGGCCACGTACCGCGACACCGACGTACGCCCCGGCGAACCGCTGGAGCACGCCCTCGGCGCGCTGCTGCGGCTGCCGCACGTGCGGCGGCTCCTGCCGCGCGGCCTGGCGGAGGAGGAGATCCGCGAGTATCTGGGACGTGCGGGCGCCGACCCCGCGCTGGCCGCGGAGATGGGCAGGCTGACCGCGGGCAACCCGTTCTTCCTGGGGGAGGTGCTGCGGCTGGGGGAGACCCCCGAGGCGCTGTCGGACGTCGTGCGCGGCCGGATGGCCGGTCTGCCGCCCGGCACCGAGGAGGTGCTGACCGTCGCGGCGCTGCTCGGCAGGGAGGCGGCGACCGACATCCTCACGCGCGTGGCGGGGCTGCCCGAGGAGCGGGTCCTCGACATCGTCGACGCCGCCGTGGGGGCCCGGCTGCTGGTGGAGGGGGACGGGCCGAGCTGCCGCTTCGTCCACGACATCGTCCGCGACGTGCTGCGCGAGGCGCTGCCGCCGCTGCGGCGCAGGAGGCTGCACGCGCGGATCGCGGAGGTGCTGGAGGAGCGCAGCGGGACGCGCCTGACCGAGATCGCCCATCACTGTCGCGAGGGGCTGCTGAACTCTCGGATGGCGGGCAGGGCCATCGGCTACACCCGGCGCGCGGCGGCCCAGGCGAGCGCGCAGTTCGCCCACGAGGACGCGGTGGAGGGCCTGGAGAGGGCGATCGCGATGATCGACCGGCTGCCGGAGCCCGACGACGCGCTCCGCTGCGACCTCCTGCTCGACCTGGCCGAGGCGCAGACCGTGGCGGGGATGAGCGCCGCGGCCCACGCCTCGCTGGAGGCCGCCGCGGAGATCGCCGAACGGCTCGGTGACGACAACCGGCTGGCCAGGGCGGTGCTGGGGTTCTCCGACCCGATCTCTCTGGCCATGTACGAGGAGATGACCGGCATCGACCGGCTCGCCGGGCGCGTCGACCGGGTCCTCGCCTCGGACCTGGTTGCGGACTCGCCGTGGCGGGCCCGGTTGCTCGCCGCCGCCGCGCTGACCGGCTCCACCGTACGGCCCGTCGAGCGGAGCGTGGAGATGGCGGGGGAGGCGGTGCGGCTGGCCCGCCTCGCCGGTGACGAGCCCACCCTGGCCAGGACGCTGATCGTCCTGGAGATCCTGCTGCGCTCCGGCCCCGACCACGAGCGCCGTGAGGCGGTCGCCGGCGAGATCGCGGAGATCGGCCGCCGCACCGGTGACCTGGCCGTCGAGTGGATCGGCAGGGAGAACGAGTATGTCGAGCTGACCGCCGGGGGAGCCGCCGGGCGGGCCGCGGAACTGCTGGACCGGCTGCGGGAGACCGCGGAGCGGCTCAGGCTTCCCTCCATGGTCAGCCTGGCCGCCTGGCAGGCCGCGGTCCGGGCCTACCTGTCCGGGCGCTTCGCCGACGCGCTCGCCGCGGCCGACGCGTCCGGCGCGGCCCATCCCGAGGGGGCGCTGGGCCGGGACGACGCGTCGCTGCGGCGGGAGGTGTTCCGCTTCCTGTCCCTGCGGGCGGCGGGCAGGGGCCACGAGCCGGATGATCCGCACGAGCCGGGCAGGGTTCACGAGCCGGGCAGTGCGGGGGAGGCGCTCGCGTTGGCCGACGAGGTGCTGGCCCGCCGCCCGGGCCAGAAGCCCTGGCGGATCCTGCGCTGCCTCGCCCTGATCGACCTGGGCAGGACGGCCGAGGCGCGCGACGCCTTCGCCGAACTCGCCCGCGACGGCTTCGCGGCGGTAGGCCCCGAGCTGGCCTACCGGTTCGTCCCGGACGCCGTCAGCGAGATCTGCGCGGCGCTCGGCGACGAGGCGGCGGGGAGGGTCCTGTACGGCAGGCTCGCCCCGCACGCGGGCCGGTTGCTGGGCTGGTCGCTGACCGACCTGTGCCTGGCCAGGCTGGCCCTGCTCGGCGGCGACGCGGACCGGGCGCGGGCCCATCTGCGGGCGGCCGAGGCGTTCGCCGCCGGGGCGGGGCTGCGCGTCTACGGGCCCGCGCTCCGCGCGCTGGGCGAGACGCTCCGCCCGCCGGGGGCGTGATCGGCCGCGACGCCCCGCGGTCCGCGCGCCGGCCGGTACGTTTCGCCTGCGACGAGAGGGTTAGGTGGTAAAGGCCTGAGGGCGTCCGTGGCCGGGGGGCCAGGAGGAGCGAGGAGCGTGCATGGCCGTCAACCGTGTGGTGACCGACATCCCGTCCGGCCGTCCGGCCGGGACCACGGTCGTCGCGCCCCCGCGCGACCGGTTCCGCGGCCGGCGCGGTCGCCCGCCGCTCGACCCCGGCGGGGCGGTGGTGGACATCTCCACCCCGGTCTGATCTACGCTCGGTCGACGCGCGTCATCGCCAGGATCTGAGATCACCGTCACAGGAGTGGGAATGTGCGCATGGCCAGGCGAACACGGGGCATATTCCTGCACCGCTGGAAGGCGGCGCGTTGACGTCCTCCCCCATCGGCCGAGCTCGCTCAGACTTTCGAGAGAAATCCGCAGTGCGGCGTCGTGCCGTGTTCTCTCCTCCGCCTCAAGGCGGAGGTCTCCACGTTCAAGAGGGACTGATGATCGAGATTTGGCCGGGTGACCCCTATCCTCTCGGGGCCACTTACGACGGCGCGGGAACCAACTTCGCGCTTTTCACCGAGGCCGCGGAACGCGTCGAGCTGTGCCTGTTCGACGAGGAGAACAAGGAGACCAGGGTCACCTTCACCGAGTGTGAGGGCTTCGTCTGGCACGGATACCTGCCGGGCGTCGGCCCGGGGCAGCGGTACGGCTACCGCGTGCACGGCCCGTACGACCCGCCGAGAGGGCAGCGGTGCAATCCCGCCAAGCTCCTGCTCGACCCGTACGCCAAGGCGGTCGAGGGGGACGTGAAGTGGGACGAGGCGGTGTACGGCTACCGCTTCGGCCATCCGGACAGCCGCAACGACGCCGACTCCGCCGAGTTCGTGCCGCGCTCCATCGTGATCAACCCGTTCTTCGGGTGGGGGCACGACCGGCCGCCGAGCACGCCGTACCACAACACGGTGATCTACGAGGCGCACGTCAAGGGCCTGACGATCAACCACCCGAAGATCCCCGAGCGGATCCGCGGCACGTACGCCGCGATCGGCCACCCGGAGATCATCGATCACCTGACCGCCCTCGGGGTGACGGCGATCGAGCTCATGCCGGTGCACCAGTTCGTCACCGACCACGTCCTCGCCGAGCGGGGGCTGACGAACTACTGGGGCTACAACAGCATCGGGTTCTTCGCGCCGCACAACGCCTACTCCAGCACGGGGCAGCGCGGCGGGCAGGTGCTGGAGTTCAAGGCCATGGTCAAGGCCCTGCACGAGGCGAACATTGAGGTCATCCTCGACGTGGTCTACAACCACACGGCCGAGGGCAACCACCTGGGCCCGACGCTGAGCATGCGCGGCATCGACAACGCCGACTACTACCGCCTGGTCGACAGCGACAAGCGGTACTACATGGACACCACCGGCACCGGCAACAGCCTGTTCATGCGCTCCCCGCACGTGCTTCAGATGATCATGGACTCGCTCCGCTACTGGGTCATCGAGATGCACGTCGACGGCTTCAGGTTCGACCTGGCCTCGACGCTGGCGCGCGAGCTGCACGAGGTCGACCGGCTGAGCGCCTTCTTCGACCTGGTCCAGCAGGACCCGGTGCTGTCGCAGGTCAAGCTGATCGCCGAGCCGTGGGACGTCGGCCCCGGCGGCTACCAGGTGGGCAACTTCCCCGCCAGGTGGACCGAGTGGAACGGCATGTACCGCGACACGATCCGCGACCTGTGGCGGGGCGAGCCCGCCTCGCTGCCCGAGTTCGCGTCCAGGCTGACCGGCTCCAGCGACCTCTACCAGGACGACAGCCGCCGCCCCGCCGCCTCCATCAACTTCGTCACCTGCCACGACGGCTTCAGCCTGCAGGACCTCGTCTCGTACAACCACAAGCACAACGAGGCCAACGGCGAGGACAACCGGGACGGCGCCGACGACAACCGCTCCTGGAACTGCGGCGAGGAGGGGCCCGCCTCGCTGGCGATCGAGTCCCTGCGCGAGCAGCAGAAACGCAACTTCCTGACCACGCTGTTCCTGTCCCAGGGCGTTCCGATGATCTCCCACGGCGACGAGTTGGGCCGTACCCAGCGGGGCAACAACAACGTGTACTGCCAGGACAACGAGCTGAGCTGGGTCGACTGGTCCGACATCAGGGAGAACTGGCTGCTGCTGGAGTTCACCCGGCGGCTGGCCAAGCTCCGCGCCGACCATCCGGTCTTCCGGCGGCGCCGGTTCTTCTACGGGCGGCCGGTACGCGGCTCGGAGGAGAACCTCAGCGACATCGCCTGGCTCACTCCGAGGGGGGAGAAGATGACCGACGCCGACTGGAACGTGGGGTACGCCAAGTCGCTCGCCGTCTTCCTGAACGGTGAGGCCATCACCGAGCCCGACCGCCGGGGCCGGCAGATCGTCGACGACTCGTTCCTGCTGCTGTTCAACGCCCACCACGACGTCATCAAGTTCACGCTGCCCAAGGACTACGGTGAGATGTGGCTGACGGAGATCGACACGGCCATGCCGATCACGGTCGACACCCGGGTCTGCCGGGCCGGAGAGAGCGTGCCGGTCGTCGGCCGCTCGGTGAGGGTGCTGCGCCGTGTCTGAGCCCGTGACCCAGCCCGTCCCCGAGCCCGTTCCGCTGGAGCCCGCGCCCGGGATCGTCCCCCCGGAGTCGGTGCCCGAGCCGGGCACTGTGCCGGAACCCGTGCCGGAACCCGTGCCGGAACCCGGGCCCGGCATGCCGCCGGACCCGCTGCCGGAGATCTCGCCCGAGACCCCGCCCGGTGCCGTCCCGCCGCAGGTCGCCCATGACGAGCTCCTGCCGGAGTCCGTTCCCGGGACCAGGACCGGCGTGGACGTCCCCGACCCCCTGGCGCTTCCCGAGGAGGTGCCCGCGCCCCCGCCGCCGCCGGGTTCGTACGGGGTGCCGATCTCGACCTACCGCTTCCAGCTCACCCCCGACTTCGGGTTCGAGAAGGTGGCCGAGCTGGCCCCGTACCTGCGGGACCTGGGCGTCAGCCACGTCTACCTGTCACCGATCCTGCAGGCCGTGCCGGAGTCGCGGCACGGCTACGACGTGACCGACCACTCGCGCGTCCGCGAGGAGTTCGGCGGCGTCGAGGGGCTGCGGGAGCTGTCGGCGACGCTGACCCAGCACGGGATCGGCATCGTCGTCGACATCGTGCCCAACCACATGACGATCCCGGTGCCCGAGTCGGGCAACGCGCAGCTGTGGTCGGTGCTCAAGGACGGGCGGGACTCGCCGTACGCGTCGTGGTTCGACATCGACTGGTCCGTCGAGGACGGCGAGAACGGTGACGTCGGTGGTGTCGGCGCCGGCGTCGGCGGCAAGGTGAACATGCCGGTGCTCGGCGACTCGGGCGAGGTGGTGGCCGACGGCGACGTGCTGCGCTACCACGACCACGAGTTCCCGCTGCCCGACACGCACTACCGGCTCGTCGACTGGCGGCGCGGGCCCGGCTACCGCCGGTTCTTCGACGTGTCCTCGCTGATCGGGGTGCGCGTGGAGGACCCGGAGGTGTTCGACGCCACGCACGCCGTCATCCTCTCGCTCGTCAAGGAGGGGGTCATCCAGGGGCTGCGGGTGGACCACCCCGACGGGCTCGCCGAGCCGCGCGGCTACCTGTCGCGGCTGCGCGAGAGCGCGGGCGTGTGGACCGTGGCGGAGAAGATCCTGGTCGGCTCCGAGCGGCTGCCCGCCGACTGGGAGTGCGACGGCACCACCGGCTACGAGACGCTCAACCGGATCACCGGGCTGTTCGTCGACCCGGCGGGCAAGGAGCCGCTGGTCGAGCTGTTCGCCCAGCAGACCGGGGTGCGGGACGACTACGCCGCCGTGGTCCGCGAGTCCAAGGCGGAGGTGCTGAACCTGTTCTTCGGCTCGGAGATCGACCGGCTGCACGCCGTCGTCGGCTCCGACCGGCAGACGCTGGTGGAGCTGCTCGCCGCGATGCCGGTCTACCGGGCCTACGCGGTGCCGGGCGAGCCGGTGCCCGAGACCTCGGTCAGGATCGTCGAGGAGGCCGGGCGGGTCGCCGCAGGGCGGCTGCCCGAGGGCGCCCCGGTGGCGGAGGTCGTCGAACGGGTCCTGAACGGGCCCGCCGAGGCGGTCACCCGCTTCCAGCAGACCTGCGGCCCGGTGATGGCCAAGGGGGTCGAGGACACCGCCCTCTACCGCTGGTACCCCCTGTCCTGCCTCAACGAGGTGGGCGGCGAGCCCGACCGGTTCGGCGGGTCGGTCGAGGAGTTCCACGCGTTCTGCCGGGAGATGTCGCCGGGCACGATGACGACGCTCTCCACGCACGACACCAAGCGCTCCGAGGACGTACGGGCCCGGCTCGCCGTGCTGTCCGAGCTGCCGGGGGAGTGGGCGGCGGCGGTCGGCGAGTGGTCCTCGAAGGTCTCCTTCGACCCGGCTCTCGACTACCTGGCCTGGCAGAACCTGATGGCCTCCTGGCCGATCGGGTCCGACAGGTTCTTCGAGTACCTGTTCAAGGCGGCCCGCGAGGCCAAGACCTCGATCTCCTGGGCCACCCCCGACCCGGCCTACGAGCGCGGCATCCGCGACTTCGTCGGCCGGGCCGTCGAGGAGTGCGGCGCCTCGGTCGCGGAGTTCGCCGCGAGGATCGAGCCGTACGCCAGGTCCAACTCGCTGAGCCAGAAGCTCGTCCAGCTCATGCTGCCCGGCGTGCCCGACCTGTACTGGGGCAACGAGATCACCGACTTCTCCCTGGTCGACCCGGACAACCGGCGCCCGGTCGACTTCCCGCTGCGCCGCCGGATGCTCTCGTCGGCCCAGGCCCACGCGAGCCAGGCCCACCCGGGCGAGGCCCACCCGAGCCCCGCCGCCACCGGCAGCCTGTCGTGGGACGAGGCCAAGCTGGCGGTCACCGCCCAGGCCCTGGATCTGCGGCGGAGGCTGGACCCCGAGGCGCCGTACGTCCCGATCGAGGCCGGGGAGCACGCGATCGCCTTCGCCAGGGGGGAGCGGGCCGTGGCGGTGGCCACCCGGCTGCCCGTCGGCCTGGAGCGGCGCGGCGGCTGGGGGAGCACCACGCTCACCCTGCCGCACGGCACGTGGCGGGATCTGCTGTCGGGCGCCGAGTACACCGGCCGGATCCCGCTGGCCCACCTGCTGTCCATCCACCCTGTCGCGCTGCTGGAAAGGGACTGACCGATGTTCGAGGTATGGGCACCGCGGGCGACGGCGGTGGACGTGGAGATCGGCGAGGTCCGCTACCCGATGTCGTCCGCCGGAGGCGGCTGGTGGACGGCGGAGGTGTCCGGCGCCGGGCACGGGACCGACTACCGGTTCCGGTTGGACGGGGGCGAGGCGCTGCCCGACCCCAGGACCCGCCGGCAGCCCGAGGGGATCTTCGGGCCGAGCCGGGTCTACGACCACGACCGCTTCGAGTGGGGAGACGCCCTGTGGAAGGGCCGTGACCTGCCGGGCTCGGTCATCTACGAGCTGCACATCGGCACCTTCACCCCTGAGGGCACCTTCGACGCGGCGATCGGCAAGCTGGAGCACCTGGTGGAGCTCGGCGTCGACTTCGTGGAGATCATGCCGGTGCCGCCGGTGCCCGGCGGGCGCAACTGGGGCTACGACGGCGTGGACCTGTGGGCCGTCACCGAGAACTACGGCGGCCCCGACGGGCTCAAGCGCCTGGTGAACGCCTGTCACCGGCGCGGGCTCGGCGTGATCCTCGACGTCGTCTACAACCATCTCGGCCCCTCGGGCAACTTCCTCGCCCCCTTCGGCCCGTACTTCCACTCCAGCGCCTCCTCCTTCTGGGGGCAGGCCGTCAACCTGGACGGCCCCGGCTCCGACGAGGTGCGCGCCTACTTCGTCGGCAACGCGCTGCAGTGGCTGCGCGACTACCACATCGACGGCCTGCGGCTGGACGCCGTGCACGCGCTGCACGACGACCGGGCCGTGCACCTGCTGGAGGAGATCGCCGTCGAGACGGAGGCGCTGTCGGCGGCGGTGGGCAGGCCGCTCACGCTCATCGCCGAGTCCGACCTCAACGACCCCCGGCTGATGACCCCGCGCGAGGCCGGCGGGTTCGGTCTCGCGGCGGCCTGGAACGACGACGTCCACCACGCCCTGCACGTGGCGGCAACCGGTGAGCGGCACGGCTACTACGACGACTTCTACGGCGCCCTGCCCAAGGTGCTGACCCGCGCCTACTACCACGACGGGACCTACTCGTCCTTCCGCGGGCGCTCGCACGGCCGCCCGGCGTCCCACGTGCCCGGCTACCGCTTCGTCTGCTGCGCGCAGAACCACGACCAGATCGGCAACCGGGCCGAGGGCGACCGGATGGCGCCCGAGGCGCTGCGGCTGGCCGCGGGGCTCCTGCTGACCTCGCCGTTCACGCCCATGCTGTTCATGGGGGAGGAGTGGGGGACGCGGGCGCCGTTCCTGTTCTTCACCGACCACGTCGAGCCGCAGCTGCGCGAGGGCGAGGGCGAGCGGCGGCGGCGGGAGTTCGTCGGCTTCGGCTACGACGACTGGGCGGACAAGGCTCCCGATCCGGGCGAGGAGCTGACGTTCCTGCGCTCCAAGCTCGACTGGAGCGAGCTGGACGACGACGCCCACCGGGCCCACCTCGACTGGTACCGCGCCCTGATCGCGCTGCGCCGCGCCCACCCCGAGCTGACGGACCCGAGGCTGGATCGGGTACGGGTCGACCACGGCGAGTCCTGGCTGGTCGTGCACCGGGGAGGGCTCAGGGTGGCGGCCAACCTCGGCCCGGTCGCGCTCACGGTCAAGCTGGGGACGGGCCGGTTCGCGCCCGGCCACATCCTGCTCGCCTCCGACCCGTCGGCGACCGTGGAGGGGGAGGAGCTGTTCCTGCCTCCTCGCTCGCTCGCGGTGGTGAGGCTGGATCCTGCCCTCTGAGCCGTTCCCTCGCCGCTCCTTCGGGGTGGTGAGATCGCCGTTCCCTCGCGGTGGCGAGGGAGCGGCCGCGGGCTCAGGCCGGCACGTGGTTGCGCAGCCGGAGGTCCTCGGGGTACGGGGAGAAGTACGTCTGGTCCCGCACGTAGCCGGCGGCCAGGCCCTGGGCGTGGTGGCGGATCAGGGTCGCCGGGACGCTCAGCGCCACCCGTCCGGCCCGGTAGGAGGCGATGACCTCGGCCAGGTCGGCCCGGCGCACCGGGTCGAGCGCGTCGCCCACCATGCCCACGCAGTGCTGCAGGACGTTGACGTGCCGGCCGATGCTGGCCTTGGCGGCGAGCGCCGTGCCGAAGACGCGGGCATAGTCGGCGGCCAACTCCTCGCGGGGCCTCGTGCCCGCCTGGGCCACCACCCTGCCCGCCTCCCTGAAGGCCGCGGGGTTGTGGGCCAGCAACTGCATCTTGTGCCGGGCGTGGAAGGACACCAGGTCACGGGGGCACCAGTCGCTCTCCAGCAGCGCGCGGAGCCGGGCACGGGCGAAGACCCGTTCCACGAAGGTCTCGCGGAGCAGGGCGTCGTTGAGCCGTCCCTCGTCCTCGACGGGCAGCAGCGGATGGGTGCCGAGCACCGCGGCCGCGAACACCCCCGTGCCCTTGTGATCCACGGTCGTGCCCCCGGCGTGGACGGGGATGCCGTGCACCCCGCAGCTGGGGCTCCTGGACTTGAGGACGTAGCCGTCCACCTCGCGCAGGGCCGGAGCCCGTTCTTCGGCGAGGGCGGTCATCCTGTCGGTGAGGTCCACCCGGCTCTTCCTGGAGACCAGCCGAGTGCCGTCCGGTGAGAGCTCCAGGAGGAGGGTCTCGCGTGGGCTGCCGAGCCCGATCTCCATCTCCGGGCAGATGTGCACCCACTCGACGTGCCTGTCGAGCTCGCCGTTGAGAAACCGGTTGCGGCTGTGCCCGCCGTCGAACCGGACCGGCTCGCCCATCAGGCAGCTGGACACCGCGATTCTCGGTCTGACGACCTGCCCGCCCGTCTCGTCGGTCCGGCCGGTTCCGTGCATCGTGTCCACCTTGTCCATCGCGCCCGTACCGTCCGCGCCACGCGCGGCGGCCACTTCATCCCGGCGGGGTTCGGCGTGCCGGACGCCCGTCGCGGCCGTGCCGAGGATGCCGGACAGGCGGCGCAGGCCGCGTGCCGTACGTGCCTTGATCGTGCCGAGCGGGACGCTCAGCCTCTCGGCGATCTCCCGCTGGGTCAGGTCGCCGTAGTAGGCGAGCTCGATCGCCTGACGCTGCGGTGCGGGCAGCTCGGCCAGCGCCCGCTGCACCTGGTCGCGCTCCGCCAGGCCGTCACCGTCGGTCCGGCCGTCGGCACCGGTGCGGTCCGCGATGACATCCAGCGGCACCGTTTGCAGGGTGCGGATCCGCAGCTGGTCGACCGCCCGCTTGTGGGCGATGCCGAGCATCCAGGCGGGAAGGCTGCGCGCCGGGTCGAAGCGGTGCCTGGAACGCCAGACCTCCACGAACACGATCTGCTGAAGATCGTCGACATCCTGCGGGCGAACGAACCGTCGCAGGTAGGAACGGACGAGGGGCCCGTGGACCTGGAAGCACTCGACCAGCGCCGCCTCGTCGCCCGCGGCGAACCGGGTGTTCAGGGGGTCTGTCATGATGCCTCCTCTTACCGAGAAAAGCTACTCAAAACTTATTCATACTCGCTCAACGCCTGTGATCGCAAGCGGGCGGCACGGAGATGCCCGCAGGTCGGGGCAGGGAGAGGCGGCGCGGGACGGCCTGGGACGGCCTGGGACGGCCTGGGGCCGCGGGGGTCGGGCAGGCGGAACAGCGAGGGGAGCGGGCCCGGGAAGCGGTGGCGCGCCCGGCCGATCGGGAGAGGCGGAGGCGCCCGTCAGGGAGAGCGGACGCGCCCGTCAGGGAGAGCGGAGGCGCCCGTCAGGGAGAGTGGACGCGCCCGACCGGCCGGGAGAAAGCGGGTCGGAGGCCTGCCGGGAGGGTGGGAGGTGTGCCGGGAAAGGATCAGGTCAGGGCGGCGGCGGCGACGCGGGTGATCGCGTCCTGGAACGACGCGACGCGCGGGATAGAGGCGGGCAGGCCCTCCCACCAGCCCGTGCCGCCGGCGACGATCAGGCTCGGCGGGCGGAGCACGGGCAGCGACGCGAGCGGGGCGGGGTCCCCGGTCTCGGGCAGCTGGGACCAGACGAAGACCACCGAGGGGCCCAGCCGCCGCATCGCGTCCGCCAGCGCCGGGTACGGGGTCCGGGCGCCCAGCACCCGGGTCTCCACCTGATGCTCGGTGGTCAGCGCGGCGGCGAGCGCGTAGATCGGCAGGCTGTGCAGGTCGTTCTCGGCGCAGGCGAGCAGCACGGGACGCGGGCCGGTCGGCCGGGCGGGGCGTTCGGTGAGCCCGATCAGCGCGGCCATCAGCCGGTCGGAGAACAGGTGCTCGACCTCGATGCTCGCCCCGCTCTCGGACTGGCGCCTGCAGATCGTCTCGAAGACCGGCATCACCAGGCGCTCCCAGGTCCACAGCACGCCGTGCCTGGCCAGCGCCGCGCCGATCCAGTCGTGCACGGCCCCGCTGTCCAGCATCACCGCCGCCCGCGTCAGCATCGCCACCGTCGGCACGCCCGGTAGCCGATCGGCCGTGAGGGACGGGATCCCCTTCGGGGTCGGCCACTCGGGTTCCCGCTCCCGCTCCTGCTCCGCCGGAGGTGCGGAGGGGACGACCTCGATCCGCAGGACCCTCCGTGCCGCGTCGGAGGCCGGAATCCCGCTCCTGATGAGCCGGTTCATCTCCTCCAGACGCCACAGGTCACGGGCGTCGTAGCGTCGGTGCCCCCCCGGGCTCCGGCGGCTCGGGCCCACGCCGTAGCGTAGGTTCCAGGTCCGCAGCGTGGGGGCGGGTACTCCGAGGCGCCGTGCGACGGCTCCGATGCCGTATCCGGGCTCCTCGTCGGCTACCACGTGACGCTGCTCGTTCATCTCATCCCATTTCGAGCCTGCTATGTGCGGTACCAGCGTGACAGGCGAGGGGAGCGGTCGCTCCCTGAACGTTCTTTCGAGTTCCGGGCCCCTGGCGGACGCAACCGGCGGAGCGTTACCGGGCGAAGGAAAAACGTGACCGATACTGTGATCGTTTTGTTCAGCCGCGACCTCCGGGTGCACGACCACCCGGCGCTCGCCGCGGCGTGCGAGCGCGCACGTCATGTCATACCGCTCTTCGTCGCAGACCCCGCCATTCCCTCGGGAAACCGCGGGGGGTTCCTCGCCGAATGTCTCGCCGACCTGCGTGGATCGCTCCGCGAGCGGGGTGGTGAGCTGGTCGTGCGCCACGGCGACCCGGTCGCCGAGACGATGCGCCTGGCGGAGGAGACGAAGGCCCAGGCCGTCCACACCAGCCTGGACGTCAGCACCCTCGCGCGACGCAGGCAACGGCGCCTGGCCGAGGAGTGCGATCGCCTCAGGATGGCGTTCCGGGTGTTCCCCGGCCTGACGATCGTGCCCCCCGACGCCCTGAGACCGACGGGCGGAGGTGACCACTACCGGGTCTTCACACCCTATCTGCGGGCCTGGGCCCGGCAGCCGCGCAGGGAGGTGCTCAAGGCCCCCGACATCGTGCACGTCCCCGGCGGCCTGAGGGCCGGAAGGCTGCCCGAGCCGGGGCGTGAGCCGTACGAGCTGTTCAGGGGCGGCGAGAAGGCCGGGCGGCGGAGGATGGAGCAGTGGCTGAAGCACTGCGTGGAGGACTACGCCGACGGCCACGACGACATGGCGGGCAACCGCACCTCCAGGCTCAGCCCCTACCTGCGCTTCGGCTGCGTCTCGCCGCTGGAGCTGGAGGCGCTCGCCAGGGACGCGGGGGGCGCGGGTGACGCGAGGGACGTAGGGCGGATAGAGGAAGAGGGCGAGGACCGCAGGGGGGCCGACGAGTTCGTCAGGCAGCTGTGCTGGCGTGACTTCTTCTACCAGGTGACACGGGCCTTCCCGCGCATCAACCGGGACGACTACCGGCCGCGCGGGCACGAGTGGCGCGACGACGACCACGCGGCGCAGGCGTGGAAGGCCGGCATGACCGGGGTTCCGATCGTGGACGCCGGGATGCGGCAGTTGCTCACCGAGGGCTGGATGCACAACCGGGCGCGCCTGGTCGCGGGCTCGTTCCTCGTCCGGCGGCTGGGCGTCGACTGGCGCGTCGGCGCCGACCACTTCTTCGACCTGCTGCTCGACGGCGACGTCGCCAACAACTACGGCAACTGGCAGTGGGTGGCGGGGACCGGCAACGACACCCGGCCCAACCGGCCTGTCAACCACATCCGGCAGGCCAAACGGTACGACCCGGACGGCGAGTACGTCCGCCTTCACGTCCCCGAACTCGACGCCGTGCCCACGCGGATGATCCACGAGCCCTGGAGGCTCCCCTCGGGCGTGCCGGGGTATCCGGCGCCCCTGGTGTCCATGGGCTGAGCCCGGCCGGACAGGGGCCGTGAGCGATGATGCGGGGAGGTTCGGAACGAATCTTCCTCCCCACGCGTCGCACAGGTGTGACCCCCTATGACAACGCCGCAGACGCCCTGCTCGCCGCCCGCGAACGGGTGCGCCGGCTCGAACAACTGACCAGCAGGCGCGAGGCGGTGGCCGTGCAGCTCGACGAGGTCGGGGCGCTCCTGGGCGATCTTGAGGAGCAGCTCGCCAAGGAGGAGCGGGACGTCTCCAAGCTGGAGGGCGGCGGCTTCGCGGCCCTCCTGTCCGGGCTCACCGGGTCCAGGGAGGAGCGGCTCGCCAGGGAGCGCGCCGAGGCGCTGGCCGTACGGCAACGCCTGGACGGCCAGCGCAACCGCCTCGCATGGCTGAACGCCGACCGGGCGGCCGTCGACGAGGGGCTCGCCGGGCTGGGGACGGCGCGGGAGGAGTACGACGCGCTGCTGGAGCGGGAGGAGCGCCGGCTGGTCGCCTCCGGCGCCCCCGAGGGGCGCGAGCTGGTCGAGATCGGCCATCGCCTCGCCGACACCCGCGCCGGCCTCGTGGAGCATCAGGAGGCCCACCAGGCCGGGGTGGACGCGCTCCACGGGGTCGGCGAGGTCCTGCGCTGCCTCGGCGGCGCCCGTGGCGCCTCCAGGTGGGACATGCTGGCCGGGGGCGGCTTCGCGGACATGGTGGAGCACGGCCACCTGCGCAACGCGGACGAGGCCGCCTGGCACGCCCAGCAGCTGCTGGACACCTTCTCCAGGGAGCTCGTCGACATCGGCGTGCACGTCACCCCGAAGCTTCCCAAGGTGGACACCCGCTGGTTCGCCGACATGTTCTTCGACAACATCATCACCGACGCGATCAAGCACCACCGGATCGCGGAGACCGGCGCGGCCGTCGCGGACGTCGCCGAGTGGGTGAGGCGCACGGTCGATGGTCTGGACCTTCGCCTCGAAGAGCTGGCCCGGCAGCGGGACGCCCTGGTGGCCCGCCGCGAGAAGGTCATCGTCACCGGCTGAGGCGCGGGCCTTTCCGGCGGGCCCTCAGCAGTGGAACGGGCCCTCGGCGGTGAAAAGCTCCGGCGGCCGAAACCCCGGCGGCCGAAACCCCGGCGGTCGAAACCCCGGCGGTGAAAAGCTTCGGCGACGAAAAGCTCCGGCGGCCGAAAACCCCGGTGATGAAAAAGCCCCGGCGGTGGTGGGCCTTCCCGGCGGGGCGCCTGGCCGGGAAGGCCCACCACCGCCGGGGTGGCGGTGATCGTCTCAGTGCGGTGGTCTCAGTGCCTGTGGTCGTGGCCCGCGTGGTCGTGGCCCGCGTGGTCGTCGTCCTCATCCTCGTCCGAGGGGCCGTCGGAGGGCTCGACGCCCAGCACGGCCTCACGGGGCTCGATCTGGTCGACGTGCTCGATCAGGCCCAGGACGTGGTCCGGCTCGATCAGCCACTGCAGCGCGCTGGCGCCGGTGTCGTCGGCCGAGACCAGCTCGGCCTGCTCCTTACGCTCGTCGTCGTCCAGATCGGCGTCAGGGTGGTTGATCTCCTTCAGCGCGGCGGTTTGCAGGGCGGCGAGGTCCTGCACCTCCACGGTCAGCTCAACGGTCAGACGCAGATAGCGTTCGGTGCCCGATACATCACTCATGGTGGAAATCCTAGTGCCTGGGTGGGGTGAGAACTGCCTAGGGGAGCTTCCACTCCACGGGGCCCGCGCCCTGCTGCTCGAGAAGCTCGTTCGTCCTGCTGAACGGGCGCGAGCCGAAGAAACCGCTGCGGGCCGACAGGGGGCTGGGGTGGGCCGACTCGATGGCCGGGGTGGACCCGAGCATCGGGCGCAGGTTGCGGGCGTCGCGCCCCCACAGGATCGCCACCATCGGCTTGTCGCGGGCGACGAGGGCCTTGATGGCCTGCTCGGTGACCTCTTCCCAGCCCTTGCCCCGGTGCGAGGCGGGCTTGCCCGGCATGACGGTGAGCACCCTGTTGAGCAGGAGCACGCCCTGCTCGGTCCAGGGGGTCAGGTCGCCGTTGCCCGGCATCGGCAGCCCGAGGTCCTCGGTGAGCTCCTTGTAGATGTTGCGCAGGCTGCCCGGGATCGGGCGCACGTCCGCGGCCACGGAGAAGCTCAGGCCGATCGGGTGCCCCGGCGTGGGGTACGGGTCCTGGCCCACGATCAGCACTTTGACCTGGTCGAAGGGCTGCTGGAAGGCCCGGAGCACGTTGGCGCCCGCGGGGAGGTACTGCCGGCCTTCCGCCACCTCCTTCCGGAGGAACTCGCCCATCTCGGCGATCTTCTCGGCGACGGGTTCGAGGGCCTTGGCCCACCCGGCTTCCACGACTTCGTTCAAGGGGCGTGCGGCCATGTGCAGGACCCTATCGAGGTTTTAGGCCCGGTACGGCGCGTGCTGGAAAGTACTGGAAATCAGCGCGCGTCGCACCGGGCCTGCCCCTGTGGATCACTTCACCGAACCGGCCATCATCCCCTGGACGAAATACCGCTGGAAGGCGAAGAAGAGGATCAACGGGATGATCAGCGACAGGAAAGCTCCTGGCGCAAGAATGTCCACGTTGGTCCCAAACTGCCGCATCTGGGACTGCAGGGCCTTGGTCATCGGCTGGTTCTCGGTGTTGGCGAAGACCAGCGAGACGAGCAGGTCGTTCCAGACCCAGAGGAACTGGAAGATCCCGAGTGAGGCGACCGCCGGCTTGGCCAGTGGGAACACCACGGTGGAGAAGATCTTCCATTCCCCCGCGCCGTCCATCCGCGCCGCCTCCAGCAGCGAGCGTGAGATGCCCGCGAAGAAGTTGCGGAGCAGGAAGATGGCGAAGGGAAGTCCGAAGGCGACGTGGAAGAGCACCACGCTCACGATGGAGCCGAAGATCCCGGCGGAGCCGTACAGCTTCGCGATCGGGATGAGCGCGATCTGGGTCGGCACCACCAGCAGGCCGACCACCACCAGGAACAGCGCGTCCCTGCCGGGAAACTCCATCCAGGCGAACGCGTACGCCGCCATGGCGGCGATGCCGATCACCAGGACGGTCGAGGGCACCGTGATGAACACGGTGTTCCAGAACGACGCGGTGAACCCGGTGGCCAGCAGGTCGGAGTAGTTTTTGAAGGTCAGCTCGGCCGGCTTGGTGAGGACCGTCCACCAGCCGGTGGAGTTGTTGGCCGTCTCGTCGCGGATCGAGACCACGAACAGGCCCAGGGTGGGAACCAGCCAGAACAGGCCGATCACCACCAGCACCGCCTGGACCAGGCCGCCGCCCAGCCGGTCCACGATCCTGCCGAGGGTGCCGCGGCGCGGGGTGCCAAGGGTGGAGGTCGTCACTGGTTGTCCCTCCTGAACCGGCGGATGTTGATGATCATGAAGGGCAGGACGAGGACCAGCAGGAAGATGGCGAGCGCGCTGCCCAGCCCCTGGTTGCTGCCTCCGCCGAACGAGACCCGCCACATCTCCAGCGCGATCACGTTGGCCTGCGGCTGCACCGATCCCGGCGCGATGACGAAGACCAGGTCGAAGACCTTCAGGGTGTTGATGATCATTGTGACGAACACGACGAGCAGCACCGGGGCGAGCAGCGGAACGGTGATCTTCCGGAACACCTGCCACTCGGTGGCGCCGTCGATGCGGGCCGCCTCCAGCGCGTCACGCGGGATGGCCGCGAGCCCGGCCGCGATCAGCACCATGGCGAACCCGGCCCACACCCAGACGAACGCGCCGATGATCGCCGGGGTGATCAGCGTCGGGCCCAGCCAGGGGATGCCGCCGAAGGCCGCGTCGAAGTTCGACTGCGGCAGCCGCACCTGGTACTCGCCGGGAGCGAGCCCGGTGAAGCGGAAGGTGCCGTCGGCCTCGCTGGTGGCGGTGGCCTTGACGGCGCCGTTCTGCACCGCCTCGACCGTCATCCCGGCCAGGGCCTTCTCGGTGCCGTCCACCTGGTTGGGCGCGCCGCCGCCGCCCTGGGTGAAGTCGAACCAGACGGTCCCGGCCAGCTCGCCGGGGCCCGGCTGGGCCGCCTTCGCCGTCGAGGCCGAGGCGAGGGTGGCGGGCTTCACGCCCACGAGCGGCAGGAGCACCGCCTGCCCCGGCTGCGCGGGCTGCTTGGCCACCACCCCGCCGCCCTGCCCGGGGGCGACCGGGGACTGGTCGTTCTCCCTGGGACGGGCGTCCGGATAGCCCTGGTCCGAGCCGAAGAGGCCGGTCACCGAGGTGATCACGGCGTTGGCCACGCCCCGGTCGGGGGCCTGCTCGTAGACCAGGCGGAAGATGACGCCGGAGGCCATCAGCGAGACGGCCATCGGCATGAACACGACCAGCTTGAACGCGGTCGCCCAGCGGATCCGCTCGGTCAGCACCGCGAAGATGAGACCGATCACGGTGACCAGGGCGGGAGCCACCGCGACCCAGATCAGGTTGTTCCTGATCGTGGTCAGGGTGGAGGAGTCGCTGAAGATCGTCGCGTAGTTGTCCGCCCCGATGAAGGTGCGGCCGCCGGCGTCGTAGAGGCTCCGGTAGATCGAGTAGATGATCGGGTAGATCACCATCACGCCGAGCACGAGCGCGCCCGGCAGCAGGAACCACAGCGCCAGCGTCGGCGGCGGCCCCAGCCGGGAGGCCCCGGCGGGTATCGCCGCCGGTGCCGCCGCGGGTGCCGCGGCCCCGGCCGTCGCGAGCTCCGGCTCGGTGACGGGCTCGGCGACCGGCTCGGCCGGGGCGGTTTCCGGGGTGCGGGCGGGGCCGGCGTCCTGCGCCGGCCGCCGGGTGTCGTCCGGTCCGAAGGAGGGGTCGCGGGCGGCGTCGCCGCCACGCGAGCCCTGCGGGCCGTCTAACCGATCGGTCACGGCCGCTCTCCCTTACTTCCAGGCTTTCTTGGCGTCGGCCTCAAGCTTGGCCTGGATGCCCTTGATGTCCGAGGGGTCGCGGACGAAGTCCTGCAGGTGCTTCCACTCGGCCTTGCCGTCGGTCCCGCCGAAGGCGCTGGGCGCGAGGTCGGACATGTCATAGCGGACGGCGTCGCCGGCGGCGATGATCGTTTCGGCGAGCTTCTTGGTCAGCTCGTCCGGGTAGTTGTCGGGCGAGACGTTGCGGTTGGGAGAGAGGTAGCCGGGGAGCTTCGCCCAGACCTCGCCGCCCTCCTTGGAGGCGAGGAACTCCAGCAGCGCCATCGCGCCCTTGGAGTCCTTCAGCGCCACCGCGATGTCGCCGCCCAGCACGACCGGCTCGGTCTCACCGGCCTTGGGGAACGGGAAGTACTTGGCCTCCTCGCCGAGCTTCGCGCCCGACTGCTCGGCCGTGACGCCCACGAAGTCGGCCTCGATGACCATCGCCGACTTGTCCTGGCCGTAGACCTGGGTCACGCAGGTCGGGAAGTCGGTCTGCAGGGCGCCGGCGGAGCCGCCGAGCAGGAACTCCTTCTTGCCGACGAGCTGCGCGATCTTCTCCAGCGCGGTGGTCACGCTGGGGTCGGTCCACGGGATCTCGTGCTTGGAGAGCTTGGTGTAGTTCTCCGGGCCCGCGGTGGACAGGTAGACGTTCTCGAACAGGTCGGTCAGCGTCCAGCCGGAGGCGCCGCAGAGGGAGAACGGCGGGGTGCCGGAGTCGGCGACCGTCTGGGCGGTCTTGATCAGGTCGTCCCAGGTGGCCGGCGGCGTCGCGCCGGCGTCCTGGAAGGCCTGGTCGCGGTACCAGATGAGCGACTTGTGGGCCGCCTTCACCAGCACGCCGTAGGACTGGCCGTCGGCGGAGCCGAGTTCCTTCCAGTACGGGGTGTAGTTGTCGTCGATCTGCTTCTGGACCTCGGCGGTGAGCGGCTTGAGCGCCTTCTGGTCCGCGTACTGCTGGACCAGGCCGGGCTGGGGCAGGATCGCGACGTCCGGCGGGTTGCCGCCCTCGATGCGCGGGCCGAGGTAGGCGCCGGTGTCCTCGCCGGTGGAGGCGTAGGTGACCTTGGCGCCGGTCTTATCCTGGAACGCCTTGAGCACCGCCTCGAAGTTGGCCTGCTCGGCTCCGGTCCACTTGGCGGCGACCTCGACGGTCACCCCTTCGAGGGTCTTGGCGGCGGCCGGCGCCGACGCGGACGCGCCGCCGCTCGTGGCCGGTGCCGGGGCGGCCGACTCGCCGCCGCCGCACGCGGCGAGTGCCAGAGCGAGTCCCGCCGTCGTCACCGCGGCAATGGTTCTGCGCATGCTGAACAGACCTCCTGAGACGTTGAGGCTGAAAATGGAGCGATATATGGGACGTACAAGCAGCCGAAATGGGGATGACGGCTTGTGCCGGGGGTCGGCCCGGCGTCATTGAGCCCGGATGATCTCTTCGAGTTGGCCCTTCATGGAGGAGACGACGTCCTCGCTGTCGTGCTCGGTGAAGGGCGGTGTGAGGGCGTTGGAGACCGCGCTGGCGATCACCAGACTCACCTGGTTGTAGTTGGCGCTGGCGGGCCTGGGCCGGGCGGAGAGGATGCTCTGCTTCAGGACCGGCAGGTAGGGAAAACGCTTGATCAGGCCGGGGTCGTCGTACAGCTCGGCCCACACGGGCGGGAACGAGCCGTCGGCGAGCACCCGCCGCTGGTTCTCCAGACCGGTGAAGTAGCGGATGAACTCGGTGGCCGACTTCTGCCGCTTGGAGAAGGCGCTCACCGCGAGGTTGTAGCCGCCGAGCGAGCCGGTGCCGGGGCCGTCGAGACCTGGCAGCCGGGTCACCCCGAACTTGCGGGCGACCGCCGAGGTGGTGGCCGGCCCGTAGGCGTGCGGCCAGTTGCGGGCGAAGGCCAGCCGCCCCTCCTCGAAGGCGAGCTGTGCCTCGTCCTCCTTGAAGGAGAGCGCCTCCTGCGGGATCCACCCCTCACGGAACCCGTCCACCAGGAAGTCCAGGCCGGTCTTCGCCCTGGCCACGTCCATGGTCACCTTGGTGCCGTCCGGGCTGAGGATCTGCCCGCCCGCCGACTGCACGGCCTCGGCGAAGTTCACGGTCAGGCCCTCGTAGGCCAGGAACTGCCCCGCGTATCCGCCGATGCCGTACTTGTCGTGCAGGACGCGCGCCTGGGCGCGCAGCTCCTCCCAGGTCCTCGGCGGCCTGAAGCCCTCCTTGGCCAGCAGGTCCTTGCGGTAGTAGAGGAGGCCGGCGTTGCTGGTGTACGGGACCGCCCAGAGCTTGCCCCGGTAGACCGCCGTGTCGACGACCGGCGGCAGGAACCGGTCGAGCGGGAACATCGCGCGCTCCAGCGGCAGGATCCAACCGGCCTCGGCGAACTCGGCGGTCCAGATCACGTCCAGCCCGATCACGTCGTATCGGTCGCTTTTGGCCTGGAGGTTGGCGACCATCTGGGCACGCTGCTCGTCGGCCGCCTCGGGGAGCTCGAGCAGGGTCGCCCGCTCTTCGGGGTGGGTCTGGTTCCATCGGTCGAGCAGCGGCTGCAGGTAGGCGGTCGCGGGACGTCCGATCACCAGGGTGAACGGACCGGTCCCGCCGAACCGTTCCGTCTCCCGCGCGCCGGTCGCCGAACACCCCGCCACGAGAAGCACGGTGAGCGCGACGGGGATGAGTCGGCGCACCATGACCTCCCGGTTTCCAGTTGGTTACATACGTGTTAGGTAGATGCATTCATGTTATGCATAGCGATAACATCACCGTCAACGGATAACCCCGTAACGCTCACGTAACGAGCTCTCCGAGGAGGTGGGGCGTGCGGCTGATGCTGCTGGCGCTCCTCGCGAAGGAACCTGCCCACGGCTACGAGCTCAAACAGGCACTTGAACAGATCTTCGGCAGCGCCTACCCTTCACCGAACATCGGGCAGATCTACGTCACGCTCGGCCGTCTGGAGAAGGACGGCCTGGTGCGTGCCGTGGACGTCGAGCAGTCCAACCGGCCGAACAAGAAGGTCTACTATCTGACGGCCGCCGGCCGCGAGATCCTCGACACGTGGGTGGACGAGCCCACCGAGGGGCCCAGGGTCCGGGACGAGTTCTTCATGAAGCTCGTGCTGGCCCCGATGACCGGCATCGCCGACAGGATGGCGATGATCAACCGCCAGCGCCGTCACTACCTCGGACTCATGCGTGACCTCAACGAGCTCGCCGAGCGGACCGACCCGGACAACCGCGTCGCGCTCCTGCTGGTCGAGGGGGCCATGCTGCATCTCCAGGCCGACCTCGACTGGCTCGAACGCTGCCAGGAGGAGCTGAGTTGACGTCCCCCGTGGTCCCCGTGGTCGAAACCGTCAACCTCGTCAAGATCTACCAGGACGGCGGGGTTCCGGTGCCCGCGGTGCGGGGGGTCGACCTGCGGGTGAGCCCGGGGGAGTTCGTGGCGGTCATGGGCCCGTCCGGCTCCGGCAAGTCCACCCTGGTCCACATGATCGGCGGCCTCGAGGCCAGGACCAGCGGCGAGATCTGGCTCGACGGGCAGCGGGCCGACACGCTCAACGAGAGCGCCTGGGCGCTGCTGCGCCGCCGGAAGATCGGCTTCGTCTTCCAGTTCTTCAACCTCGTCGCCAACATGACGGTGGCCGACAACGTAGAGCTGCCCGCGCTGCTGGCCGGCGCCTCCACGCGCGAGGCCCGCCGGCGCCGTGAGTACCTCCTCGGCGAGCTCGGCCTGACCGCCCGCGCCGACGCCGCCCCCTCCCAGCTCGCCGGGGGCGAGCAGCAGCGGGTCGCGCTGGCCCGCGCGCTGGCCAACGAACCGAGCCTGCTGCTCGCCGACGAGCCCACAGGAAACCTCGACAGCCGCAACACCCGCGACGTCCTGCGCCTGCTCGGCGAGGTCCACCGCGAGGGCCAGGCCGTCATCCTGGTCACCCACGACGCCAGGGTGGCCAGCCTGGCCGACCGGGTGATCTCCCTCCTGGACGGCCAGATCGTCGACGACGGCGGCGCCGGGCTGGCCCGCCGCCGCCCCAAGGGCACCGCGGGCGACGTCGTCGAGCTGAGAGGCTGACGGTGCGCCTCCGGCCCTCCCCGCCCCCGGCCGCGCGGGCTCCCCGTCCCATGCCCTCCCCGCCCGCGGCCGCGCGGGTTTCACGGGCCGTGCGGGGGGTGTCGCGGTGAGCACCGTACGCGCCTCCGTCAGGTGGATCCGGGCCGACCTGCGGGCCCGCAGGGTCCAGGCGCTGCTGACGGTGCTGGCCGTGGCCGGGATCGTCACCGCGCTGATCACCTCCGCGACCCTGCTGGAGGACGGCACCAACCCGTGGCGCGGGCTGTTCGCCGAGTCCAGGGGCGCGCACGTGTGGATACACACCAAGGACGCCCCCGACCCGGCCGCGCTGTCGGGACTCCCCGGCGTGGTCCAGGTCGCCGGACCCTACCGGTCGGCCCCGGTCACCCTCACGCTGGACGGGAAGAAGTCACCGGTGGCGCTGAGGGAGATGTCCGCGACGCCGCCGCGGGTCGCCGTCCCCCTGATCCGCGAGGGGCGCCCGCTGCGCCCCGGCGACACCGACGGCGTGATCGTCGAGCGCTCCTTCGCCAAAGCGCTCAGCCTGCGGGTGGGCGGCACCTTCCCGGTGACCGCGCTCAACGGCGCCACCCACCCGCTCGTCGTGGTCGGCCTGGCCGACACCGCCGACCAGGGCTTCTACCCCGAGTGGACGCCTGGCCTGGCCTGGACGCTCGCGCCCGTCCTGGCCAGGGTCGAGCCCGCGCTGGGCCGCAGCGAGTCGGTCACCGGGCTGCGCCTGTCCGACGGCGAGGCCACGTTGCCCGCCGTCCACGGCGCCGTCACCCTCCTGGAGGGGCAGATCCAGCGGATGTCCACCTGGCGCGAGGTCCGCGCCTCGATGGAGCTGGACAACCGGCTGCTCGGCCTGCTGCTCGCGCTGTTCGGGGTCACCGGGCTGGTCGCCGCCGCGCTCGCCATCGCCAACGCGGTGGGCGGCCGGGTGCTGAGCCAGACGCGCGACATCGCCACCCTCAAGTCCCTCGGCTACACCCGGGGCCAGGTCTTCGGCGTGCTCATGGCCGAGCACGGGGCGCTCGGGCTGCTCGGCATCGTCATCGGGCTGGTCTGCGGCCAGTTCGCCGCCTCGTTCGTCCTGGACGGGGCGCCGATCCTGCCGCTCTCCCCGGTCCCGCTGCTCGCCATCGCCGGCGGCACCGCCGCCGTGGTCCTGGTGGCGGTGGCCCTGCCCGCCTGGCGGGGCGGGCGCACCCCGCCCCTCCCCGCGGCCCCCGCGGCGCCGCCCAGGGGGCACCTGTCGCGGCTGGCGCGCCTGGCGCTGCTCGTACGGCTGCCTCCGGCCCTGGTGCTGGGCACCCGAGACGCCTTCACCCGGCGCGTCCCGGCGTTCCTGAGCATCTTCGGCGTCGCGGTCCCGATGATGATGATCACCATCGGGCTCGGCTGCTGGGCCACCCTGGACGACTTCCTGCGCCATCCGGAGCGGGTCGGCCAGGCGGCGGCGCTCATCGTGCGCCCGGACAAGCTCCCGGCCGACGACGCCCTGCGGATCGCGAGGGCCGACCCGGGGGTGCTCACCGTCTACCCCGGCACCGAGGTGCCCGCGCTGGAGCCCGAGCAGACCAGGAGCGTGCTGGCCCGCGCCGCCGGAACCTCCGCCGAGCCGTACCCCTTCTCGGTCGTCGAGGGGCGGATGTACGCCGCCAGGGGCGAGGCCGTCGCCGGGCAGGGGCTGCTCGACCTGCTTGACGTGAAGATCGGGGACCGGGTCCGGCTCACCGTCGGCGGCACCCCGCTGATCGTGCACCTCGTGGGCCGGGTGGTGGAGCCCGACCAGGACGGCGAGGTGCTCTCCTTCGGCATCGACAGCCTCGCGGCCAAGGACGCGGTGCCGCCGCAGTTCTACAGCCTGGTGCTCAGGCCGGGCGCCGACCCGGCGGAGGTCAGGGCGCGGCTGCTGATCGCCTCGGGCGAGGCCCTGGAGGTGCAGCGGGTGGTCAACCCGGCGGAACGGCTCGCGATCATCCGCGTGGTGATCGTGGCGTTGATCGTCGTGCTCGCCCTGCTCGGCCTGGCCAACCTCCTGACGGCGAGCGCGCTGGGCCTGCGGGACCACGCCTTCGACCTGGCGGTGCTCAAGGCCATGGGTCTCACACCCCGGCAGGTGGCCGCCACCCTGGTCACCGGGACCGGTCTGCTGATCGTGCTGGGCGTGGTCGCGGGCGCCGCGGCCGGTGCCTCGCTGGTCGGCGGGCTGATCGACCTGCAGGGGCACACCAGTGGCGTCGGGGCGGGCATCGGCCGTACGCCCTCGGCCCTGACGCTCGCCGTCGCGATGCTCGTCGCGATCGGGACCGCCCTGCTGGTGACGCTGATCCCGGCCGGACGCGCGGCCCGCGCCCAGGTCCCGGTCACCGCGCGATAGAGGCGACGGAGACGGCCCCAAGACAGAGGCACCCTAGGCGGAGGCAGCGCCAGGACATGGACAGCCCCGGGACGGCGACCGTCCCGGGGCTGTCTCAGGTAGGGCTCAGGTAAGGCTCAGGAAGGGCTCAGGAAGGGCTCAGACGTCGATGCCGGGGGTGTCGGAGTTCTTGAGCGAGAACCAGTAGAAGCCGTGGCCGGGCAGGGTCAGCAGGTACGGCAGGGTGCCCACGGGGGGGAACCGCACCCCGCCCCTGGCCTCGACCGGGATCATGCCCGCGAAGCGGCGCAGGTCGAGCTCGACCGGCTGCGGATACTTCGACAGGTTGTTGACGCACAGCATCAGGTCGTCGCCGTCCTCGCGGACGAAGCTGAGCACCGCCTGGTTGCTGGACCACAGCTCGTTGTAGATGCCGGTGCCGAAGACCTGGTGGTCACGGCGGATCGCCAGCATGTTCCTGGTGAAGTGCAGCAGCGACGCGGGGTTCTTCTGCTGCGCCTCAACGTTGATCGCCTGGTAGCCGTGGATCGGGTCCATGACGACGGGCAGGTACAGGCGCCCGGGGTCGGCCTTGGAGAAGCCCGCGTTGCGGTCGGGGCTCCACTGCATCGGGGTGCGGACCGCGTCGCGGTCCTCCAGCCAGATGTTGTCGCCCATGCCGATCTCGTCGCCGTAGTACATGACCGGGGAGCCGGGCAGTGACAGCAGCAGCGCGGTGAACAGCTCTATCTGGTCGCGGTCGTTCTCCAGCAGCGGGGCGAGACGGCGCCGGATGCCGAGGTAGGCCCGCATTCGCGGGTCCTTGGCGTACTCGGCGTGCATGTAGTCGCGCTCCTCCTCGGTGACCGTCTCGAGCGTCAGCTCGTCGTGGTTGCGCAGGAAGATGCCCCACTGGCCGCTGTCGGGGAGCTTCGGCGTCCGCGACATGATCTCGGAGATCGGCTCGCGGCTGCCCTGCCGCACCCCCATGAAGATGCGCGGCATGAGCGGGAAGTGGAAGGCCATGTGGCACTCGTCGCCGCCGACCGAGGGGTCGCCGAAGTACTCGACCACGTCCTCGGGCCAGCCGTTGGCCTCGGCGAGCAGCACCCGGTCCGGGTAGAGGCGGTCGACCTCGGCGCGGACCTTCTTCAGGTACGCGTGGGTCTCCGGCAGGCCGGAGCAGTCGGTGCCCTCGCGCTCGAAGAGGTAGGGCACCGCGTCGAGCCTGAAGCCGTCGATGCCCAGGTCCAGCCAGAACCGCAGGACCTCCAGCATGGCCTCCTGGACCGCCGGGTTCTCGTAGTTCAGGTCGGGCTGGTGGTGGAAGAAGCGGTGCCAGTAGTACTGCTTGCGGACCGGGTCGTAGGTCCAGTTGGACTCCTCGGCGCCGACGAAGATGATCGGCGCGTCGGGGTACCCGGCCGGGTCGTCGGACCAGACGTAGAAGTCGCCGTACGGACCCTCGGGGTCGTGCCGGGACGCCTGGAACCAGGGGTGTTTGTCGCTGGTGTGGTTCATCACCAGGTCGGTGATGATGCGCAGGCCCCGCTTGTGCGCCGACTCGATCAGCTCCACGAAGTCCCCGAGGTCGCCGAAGTCCGGCAGGATCTTCATGTAGTCGGAGATGTCGTATCCGCCGTCACGCAGGGGAGACTCGTACAGCGGGAGCAGCCACAGGCAGTCGACGCCGAGCCACTCGACGTAGTCCAGCTTCTCGATGAGGCCGCGCAGGTCGCCGGTGCCGTCGCCGTTGGAGTCCTTGAACCCGCGGACCAGGACCTCGTAGAAGACGGCGCGCTTGTACCACTGGGGGTCCGCCGAGACGAAGTCCTCGGCCACGGACTCCTGGGAAGGGGAGGGGAGGGGGGATGGGGTCATCGTGTTCTCGCTCACGGTGATGAAGGGCAGGACGAAGTCACCGGATGCTCCGGCTGATGATGTTTGGTGACCGCGCCGGCGGGAGCCGTCATCCCCACGAGCTCCGTGCTCTCGGGCGGACCGAATTTGTGATTCTGTGCCGTCCCTTGTGGCGCTTTCTGGGCCGAACACTACCAGCCGTCCGCCGCCGTGGAACCCCTCTTGGCGTGGGACGTCGCCACCGTCCCACGGAATCGCCGCGCGCATCGCGCCGAGGCCGCGTAATCGTGGCGTCGCTCACCGTTTTCCCGGGCGAAACATTGGACGCCCCGGGAGAGCGGTCTCGCCCTGTGCCCGCAGGTCAGGCCCGTACGCGTGGCGGACGGAGAGAGTACGGGTCGGCCCCCGAATCAGGGGTTCCAGACCCGGTCCCCAAAGGCGCGGCGAGGCTCCGCCGGACCACGTCATAGGGGTCCGGCGGGTGGGTCACAGGGGCCGGGCCGGGCCCGGGGCGGGGTGGGCCGGGTCCGGAGAGGGGTGGGTCCGGAGTGGGGTGACCGGGCCTGGAAAAGGGGGAAAGGGGGTGGGTCAGGCCCAGGGCGGGGTGAGGTCGGGGAGGTCGTCCCGGTAGTCGCCGAGCCAGGCGCCGAACAGCACCAGGCCGCGTACCCAGAAGCGGTCGTTCCAGCCGTTGAACCGCGCCAGCCCGTCGGGACCCTCGGCGATCACGACGTGGAGCTGCTCCGACAGCAGCGAGGGCACGGTGTCGGCGACCCGGGTGAGCATCCGGTGCCCGTACTCCCTGGCGGGCGCGGCGGCCGAGCGGAGCGGGACCCGCTGGAGCGGCTGCTTGACCACGTTGGTGGAGGGCAGCGCGGCCACGCGCGGGTTGGCCGCGTACAGGATCTCGCGGTAGAAGCGCCCCTGGTCCTTGCGGTGCACGCCGACCGAGAGCGCCGCGTCGAAGAAGGCGGGGTGGATGAACGGCGCCGCGAACGAGGCCTCGGGGCCGACCAGGTTGACCGGCGAGCGGGCGATGCCCCGCGCGGTCCTGGTGTGCAGGACCGACAGCGGCAGCTCCGCCCGGTGGCCGTTGAGCATGGCGGTCGACTGGGTGAAGGCGTGCCCGACGCTGTCGGTGATCCAGGCCTCGGCCTCCTCCGACAGGAACGGCACGGACGGGGAGCCCAGCGCCAGCGAGCCGAGCAGCGCCGCCTTGCGCTCGGCCTGCGTGGAGGCGTCCAGAGCGGCCCCGCTGACCATGAAGTTCTTCAGCAGCGGACCCCCGGCCAGCCCGTCGACCAGGGTGCGTCCCGCCCGGTGCACCTCGCGGGCGAACGGGGTGTACCAGGCGTGGTGCGGGGTGAGGAACTCCAGCCGCCGCGCCGCGGCCAGCGCGTCGTCGGGGTAGGCGGCGGCGTCCTGGGGGATCACCCGGTGGCGCACGCCCAGCTCGCGGGTGATCGCCTTGGCGAAGACGATGTCGGTGTCGGTGCCGTCGTCGGGGCTGGTCGTCCACGACTCCACGTCGGCCCCGCGCGCCACCGCCACCGAGCACAGCAGCCGCGAGTCGTAGCCGCCGCTGACCGGCACCAGCAGCGGGCGCCCGTCGAACTCCTTGTAGACCTCGTGCAGGATCTCCAGGATCTCCCCGGCGGTCCGGCCCGCCTCGTAGGGCTCCTCGCGCAGCCACCTGGGCAGCATCCGCTCGACGCCGATCCGGCCCGTCGCCCGGTCGAAGACCAGCGCGCTCGCTCCCGACAGCCGTTTCACCTGCGTGTACGGGGTGTCGTCGCGCAGCGGGAAGGTCATCTGGATGATCGAGGCCCAGGCGTCCCAGTTGATCTCGTACGGCGTGCGCGCCAGGGAGAGCAGCGGTTCCAGCAGCGAGGAGAAGTAGACCGCCCCGCCGTGGGACAGGTAGTAGACGTCGACGAGGCCGAGACCTCCGGCGTGCAGCGTGATCCGCTCGCCGTCGTCGATCAGGCCGGGCGTCTCGTAGGTCTCCGCCACGGTGATCCACGGGGCCGTCCCGCCGGGCTTGCGCTCCCCCCAGGCGAAGGCCCAGGTGCGCTCGTCCCGCTGGTAGGGAGGCAGCGGGGAGGAGCTGAACAGGGCCGCGTTCCCGGCCTGGACGGCGGGCCTGACCCGCGGCCCGGCCCCGCGCAGCGTCTCCAGGACGGCCTCGTCGAGGTGCCCGATGCCGCCGCAGACGTACGGCCTCACATTGAACGTCGGCCACTGCACCGTGCTGACTCCTCTGTGTCGCGATTGACCAAAGGGTATCCTTTCGCCCGGCTCACGAAACGGAGGACGGCGTGGCGGGCGAGCAACTCGAAAGCACACGACAGGCGTTGCGGGAGGCGGTGGCGCACGCGGAGAGGGCTTCCGAGCTGGCCCGCCTGCTTGACGCGGCACAGGCAAAGATCGCCGATGCGGAGCGTGCGGCCGAGGAACTGCGCGGGGTGAGGGAACTCCTGAGCGAGACCGAGGAGCGGCTGGAGGCCGCGAACGCGGCCGAGGAGAAGCTCCGCAAGGACCTGGCGGAGCAGCGCTACCAGGCCGAGGTCGCCAGGTGGAAGCTCTCCTCGGTGCAGGTGGCCCGCTGGTCGCGGCTGGGCGACGCGATCAAGACGGGTAAGAGCAACCCGGTGCGGCTGGCGCGCGGCCTGCGCGGGGCGGCCAAGCCGGCCAAGCGCCCGACCGCCCCCAAGCGCCAGCCGGTGCCGCGCAAGGCGGGGGACAAGGCGCCCGCCCCCGGGGCGTCCTTCCAGGCCACCAGCTCCGTCAGGACCGTCGGCGGCAGGTCGGTGAAGCTCAAGCCGTACCGCGTGCCGACCGGCCCGAACACCCGCCCGCACCTGACCGCGGCCGTGATCGCCGCGCCGCACGGCGAGGCGCTGCTGCGCTACGAGTGGCGCCAGACCACCGGCTTCACGCCGAGGGACTTCGCCCGGGTGCTGGCCGCCGAGGTCCCGCACCTGCTGCTGGTCGAGTCGGTGACCGAGGGGCCGTGGGCCGCGGAGCTGCGCAGTCCCGACCAGGGGTTGCGGTCCCTGCTGGCCTGGTGCGCGGAGCGGGGCATCCGCACCGTCTTCTGGCACACCGAGGGTGAGCCCGGCGAGTTCGTCGCCGCGGCCAGGTTGTTCGAGCACGTCGTGACCGCGCTGCCCAGGTCCGTGGGACCGTGGGGCGCCGCGCTGGCGGCCCAGGAGCCCGAGCAGGGACGCCGGGCGCCCTCGCTGGGAATCCTGCCCTTCGCCGTCCAGCCGCGCGTGCACAACCCGCTGCCGCTGGCCGGGGACCGGTTCGAGCGGGTGCTCTCGCTGGAGGAGCTGCTTCCCGGGCACCTGTCGTACCCGGACGTGCTCACCTCCTACCGCTGGCCCGTCGCGGTCGACTGCCCGCCGGGCACGGAACCCTGGCGGATGGCCGAGCTGGCCGCCTGCGGCACCCCCATCGGCACCGAGCCCGACCCGCGCCGCGCCCACCTGGCGCTCCGCCAGGCGTACGCCTCGGGCACGATGACCAACAAGGTCGACGACCTGCTGGACGCGATCGGCCTGCCCAGCGGCAGGGCCACCCTGAACATTTCGGTGATCATGATCGACCGGGGCGACCTCGACTACGCGCTGGCCCAGGTCGCGCCGCAGAAGGGCGTCGTCCAGCTGGTGCTGCTGTCGGACGCCCCTGACGCCGTCGGCCGGGCCCGCGAGGCGATGCCCGACGGGGTGGACGTCGCGGTGCGCCGCTCCGACACCGAGCTGACCACGGGCGGCCTGCTCAACCGCGCCCTCGACCTGTGCCAGGGCGACCTGGTGGCGGTGATGGACGCCCGCGACCGGTACGGCGAGCACTACCTGACCGATCTCAGCCGGGCCTTCCTGTTCGCCAACGCCGACATCGTGGGCAAGGCGGCTTACTACGCCCACCTGCGCGACGTCGCGGCGACCGTGCTGCGCCAGCCCTCGGCGGAGTACTCCTACCTGCCCGACGTGGCGGGGGCCACCCTGCTGGCCCGCCGCGCGGTCCTGCGGGGCATCGGCTTCGCCGACGTCTCGGACAACTGGGCCGACGTGCTGATGCGCCAGTGCCGCGCCGACGGGATCAAGGTCTTCTCCGCCGACCGCTTCGGGTACGTCTGCCTCCGCGACCGTGACCGCTGGCTGCTCGGCTCGGCCCAGCTCGTCGACTACGGCCCGGCCGACCCGCACGCCCTGATCTGAGCGCGTCCCCGGGTGCGCGTTCCTCGCCGCGACGGCGGCGGGCGGCCCGCACGCCCTGGTCCGAGCGCGGGCCGTCCGGGGGTCGTTAGGCTGCCGGGATGACGCCCGGCGCGCTCGGCGAGGTCCTCGGCCTGCCACCGATCCCCAGGGGGACGTGGGCCGGGGAGGCGCTCTACGTCTCCCCGGCCGCGCTGCGCCGGGGCGAGGACCCCGAGGAGACGGCCGGCCGGCTCCGCACGCTGCCGGGGATCACGGCCGTCCGGGTGCGGCCCGGCGGTTTCCTGGAGATCGTGGTGGCGGTGCCCGGCGAGCTGGTCACGGAGATCGGCGCGGACGCGCCCGCCGTCACGGCCGGGATCACGGGCGAGGGCACGGGCGCGGGCGGGGTGGCGGGCGCGGGCGGGTCCCCGTGGGAGGACCTGCCCAGGACGTGGGCCAACCCCGGGTTCGTCGTCAGGTACGCGCACGCGCGGGCGGTCGCCGTACAGCGCTGGGCCGCGGAACTCGGCGTCGGCGGGGACTTCAGGCCCGAGCTGCTGGAGGGCCGCAGGGACCGGGCGGTGCTCAGGCTGCTGGCCGAGGTGCACGGCAGGCGGGTGAGCCGGGACCCCGGGTGGGCCGCCTACGCCGAGCAGCTGGCCCTGGCCTACCACGACGCGTTCGAGGGGGCCCCCGCGCTTCCCTCGGGGGACGAGGAGCCGTCGGAGCTGCACGCCGCCCGGGTGCGCCTGGCGCGGGCCGTGCGGGACGTGCTGGCCGAGGCGCTGGCGGCGCTTGGCGAGACGGCGCCCGACAGATTGTGATAGACCCTCCCAAAGGAGCTTAAAGAGATCAGGGGAGAGGTGAATGGCCGGGCCCCGGGACTGGGAGGCGCGCGAGCCGCGCCGATCCGGGATGGTCCGGCGGGTGCTGCCGACCCTGCTCGCCTTCGCCGTCATCCTTGGCGGGCTCGCCTATCTGGGCGGAGACCTCAGGGAACTCCTCGGGACCGCCCCGGGCTCGGCCCGCTCGGCCGCGGCGACGCATCGCCTCTACCAGGAGACCCGGCCGGTCGACGGCCGTTGCGGCACGCTTCCCCGGGACCTCGACGCCGACCTCACCACGTCGCTGGAGGCCCTCGGCGGGTGCCTGGACCGGATGTGGGCCGACACCCTGGCACGGGCGGGCATCGACTACGAGCCGCCGGAGGAGGTGCGGCTGGTCGACGCCCCCGAGGAGGCCGCGTGCGGGATCGACGACTACGACTGGGCCGGGATCTACTGTCCCGAGCCGCGCGTCGTCAACGTGCTGGTCGAGGGTGAGCGGGCCTTCCCGATGATGTTCACGCTCGCGCACGAGTACGCCCACCACGTCCAGGAGGTCAGCGGGATCGCCGACCGCAGAGGCTCGGAGGCCTTCGACGAGGCGTGGTCGCGGCGGCTCGAACTGCAGGCGGACTGCCTGGCCGCGGTGACGCTGCGCGCCGCCGCGCCGCGCCGACTGGAGAGCCTGCGCCTCCTCGCCGGGCGCGGTTCCGGCGCCGACGAGGGCGTCGAGGCGGGCTACCGGCAGTCGCACGGCTCGGGGGCCAGCAGCGCCGAGTGGATGCGGCGCGGCCAGGAGGGCGGCACCGTGGGGTCCTGCAACACCTGGGCGGCTCCCGCCGATTCGGTCTCCTAGGCTCGCCCGGGTCTCCCCGGAACGGTCTCGCTCCGGTCTCTCCCGAAGATCGTGTCGCCGTACGACGTTAAAATATGTCGCCAAAGTGGCACATAACGTAAAAAGTTCGCGTGTTCGAGGTGGATCGCGTCTCGATAGGTGGGCAATCGTCTCAGGGGGATCACCGGGTCCGATAGCCTCGATCGGGTGAGTCGATTCGCCCACCCCGCCGGTGACCGGCATGCAGAAGTGCTGCCCGAGGAGCGCCCTCCGCACGCACCTGCCGATCTGAACACGCTCGACCCCACGATCTGGCCGCGAACGTCGAGCCGCGCCGACGGCTCGATCACGATCGGCGGCGCGGACGTCAGGGACCTCGTCGAGGAGCACGGCACCCCGCTCTACGTGGTGGACGAGGAAGACTTCCGCTCCCGCTGCCGCGACTACGCGAGCGCGTTCTCCGGGGGAGAGGTCCACTACGCGGGCAAGGCGTTCCTGTGCCGCGAGGTCGCCCGCTGGATCATGCAGGAGGGCCTCGGCCTCGACGTCTGCAGCGCCGGCGAGCTCGCCGTCGCGCTCAGCGTCGGGTTCCCGCCCGAGCGGATCACCATGCACGGCAACAACAAGTCGCTCGCCGAGCTGGAGAAGGCCGTCGAGGCCGGGGTCGGGCACATCGTGGCCGACTCCTTCGAGGAGATCGCCCGCCTGGGCTTCCTCGCCGACAAGCACGGCAGGCGTCCCAAGGTGATGATCCGCGTCACCGTGGGCGTCGAGGCCCACACCCACGAGTTCATCGCGACCGCCCACGACGACCAGAAGTTCGGCTTCTCGCTGAGCAGCGGCGCGGCGGCGGAGGCGGCCAGGCGGATCCTCGCCCTGCCCCAGCTGGAGCTCGTCGGCCTGCACTCCCACATCGGCTCCCAGATCACCGACACCGCCGGGTTCGAGGTGGCCGCGGCCCGTCTGGCCACCCTCCTGGTCAAGATCAAGGACGAGCACGACGTCGTGCTGCCCGAGCTGGACCTCGGCGGCGGCTACGGCATCCCCTACGTCGAGGGCGACACCGCGCCCGACGTCAAGGAGATCGCCGACAACCTGCGGGAGATCGTCAGCAAGGTGGCCAGGTCCGCGGGCCTGCCGGTGCCCAAGCTCACCGTCGAGCCGGGCAGGGCCATCGCAGGCCTGGCCGGGGTGACGCTCTACGAGGTCGGCACGATCAAGGACGTCGAGGGCCTGCGCACCTACGTCAGCGTCGACGGCGGCATGAGCGACAACATCCGCACCGCCCTGTACGGGGCCGACTACACCGCGCGCCTGGCCTCCCGCGAGAGCGCCGCGAGGCCGATGCTCTCCCGCCTGGTCGGCAAGCACTGCGAGAGCGGCGACATGGTCGTGCGCGACCTGTGGTTCCCCGCCGACCTGGCCACCGGCGACCTGATCGCCGTCGCGGGCACCGGCGCCTACTGCCGCTCGCTCGCCAACAACTACAACTACCTCCCCAAGCCCGCCGTGGTCGCGGTCAAGGACGGGGTGTCCCGCGTGATCGTCCGCAGGGAGACCGAGGACGACCTCCTGAGAGGACAGCTGTGAAACGACCCGGAGCGGCGGGGGATGCCCGCCCATGGTGTGAGCGAAAAGGGGGCGTGACCGCATGGCACTGAAAGTCGCACTGCTGGGATGCGGCGTCGTCGGCTCCCAGGTGGTCAGGCTCATGCACGAGCAGGCCGACGACCTCGCCGCCCGCATCGGGGCGCCGCTGGAGCTCGCCGGGGTCGCCGTGCGGCGCCTGGGCCGCAGGCGGGACGCCGACGTGGACCCCGCCCTGCTCACCACGGACGCCGAGGCCCTGGTCACCCGGGACGACGTCGACATCGTCGTCGAGGTGATCGGCGGCATCGAGCCCGCCAGATCGCTCATCCTGGCCGCGCTGAACAACGGCAAGTCGGTCGTCACGGCCAACAAGGCGCTGCTCGCCGAGGACGGCGCGACCGTCCACGCCGCGGCCAGGGCAGGCGACGCCGACCTCTACTTCGAGGCGGCCGTCGCGGGCGCCATCCCGCTGATCAGGCCGCTGCGCGAGTCGCTCGCCGGGGATCACGTGCACCGGGTGCTCGGCATCGTCAACGGCACCACCAACTACATCCTCGACCAGATGGACTCCAGCGGGGCCTCGTTCTCCGACGCGCTCGGGGAGGCGCAGGCGCTGGGCTACGCCGAGGCCGATCCCACCGCCGACGTGGAGGGCTTCGACGCCGCGGCCAAGGCGGCGATCCTCGCCGGGATCGCCTTCCACAGCCGGGTGACGGCCGCCGACGTGCACCGCGAGGGCATCACCGAGATCACCGCGACGGACGTGGCCAGCGCCAAGGCCATGGGATACGTCATCAAGCTGCTCGCGATCTGCGCCCGTTCCGACGACGGCAGGTCCTTCGGCGTACGGGTGCATCCGGCCATGATCCCCAGGACGCACCCGCTGGCAGGGGTCCGCGAGGCCTACAACGCGGTGTTCGTCGAGGCGCGCTCCGCCGGGCAGCTCATGTTCTACGGCGCGGGCGCGGGCGGCGCCCCGACCGCGAGCGCCGTGCTGGGCGACATCGTGGCCGTGGCGCGCAACGTGCTGGCGGGCACCCGGGGGCCGGAGGAGTCCACGTACGCCGATCTGGTCGTGCACCCGATGGGCGAGACCGTCACCCGCTACCACGTCTCCCTGGACGTCGCCGACAAGCCCGGCGTGCTCGCCAGGGTCGCCGACATGTTCGCCAAGCAGGACGTCTCCATCCAGACCGTCCGGCAGGAGGGGCACGGCGCGGACGCCCAGCTGGTGCTGGTCACCCACCGGGCCAGCGACGCCGCGCTCTCCGCCACGATCGAGGGCCTGCGCGAGCTGGACATCGTCCGCGACGTGGTGAGCGTCATGCGCGTCGAGGGCGAGGACACCCCCTAGCGCTGCCGGGCCGGGCCGGGCCGGGCCGGGCCGGGCCGGTCCGCGGTGCCCGGCCCGCCCGGTCCGCGTTGATTCGGCGTCGGCCCGTCGGCCCGTCGGTCTGCTCGGTCTGCTTGGCCCGCGCCGGTTCGGCACGGGAGCGTCCCGCCGTCGCCGGCACTGTCAGGGGACCCGGTCCCGGCCCTCGCGGCGATCGTGCCATGCCGGCTCGGCATCGGGTTCCTGGGCATTTGGTAACAGATTATTTGGTGACCTCTATCGGCTTATAAGGTGCTTTCATGCTTTATTTGCCGTTCCGCGAAAGAGGGCTCACCGGGAAGGTCTTTCGCCGGGCGGCGGCTTTCGCCACGGCGCTGACCGTCGTGGCGGCGTTGGGCCCGGCGGCCCACGCGGCGGCCGAACGGCCCGCGAAGAAGGTCAGGACGGTCGTCGCGCTCACCTTCGACGACGGCGACTCCTCCCACCCCGCCGTGGCCCGCATGCTGGAGAAACGCGGCATGCGTGGAACGTTCTACGTCAACACCGAGACCGTCGGCGGTGAGCAGAAACTGACCCGCCGCGGGCTCGCCGAGATCGCCAGGAAGGGTCACGAGATCGGCGGTCACACGCTGACCCACGTGCGTCTCACCGAGCTGACCCAGAGCGAGCAGGAGGGCCAGATCTGCGACGACCGCAGGACGCTCGTGGCGTGGGGGTACCGGCCCACCACCCTCGCCTACCCGTTCGGCGCGGTCGACGCCGACGCCATGGCGGTGGCGCGGCGGTGCGGTTACGACGCGGCTCGCGGGGTCGGCGGGCTCAAGGAGTGGGGGTGCCCCGGCTGCCCGGCCGGTGAGACTCTCCGCCCGAAGAGCCGCTACGACATCCGCACGCCGGGGTCCATCCGCGAGGACACCCTGCTGCGGCACATGAAGCAGCAGGTCCTCAACGCCGAGAAGGACGGTGGCGGGCTGGTCCCGATGGTGTTCCACCGCGTCTGCGACGACTGCGGCCTCTACTCGACGACTCCCAAGCTCATGGGCCAGTTCCTCGACTGGCTGGTGAGCCGCAAGGCCCACGGCACGGTCGTGCGGACCCTGCAGAGCGCCGTCGGCGCCCGGTACCGCCCCCTGCCCAGGCAGGAGTGACCGGGCCGCCGAGGACGCCCGGTGTCCGGGGCGTCCTCGGCGGCAGGGCGTGGCGGCAGGGCGTGGCGGCAGGGCGTGGCGGCAGGGCGTGGCGGCAGGGCGTGGCGGCAGGGCGTCAGGAGCCCTCGGTGAGCCTGCGGAGACGGCGGGCGGCGCGGGCGAGCAGGGAGCGCTGCTGGGCCTGGCGCAGGGCGACGGCCTCCAGGCGGCGCTGCTCGGCCTTCTCCTTCCACCTGACGGTGTCGCGGCTGCCCTTGGCGGCCTTGGCACGCAGTTCCTTCAGCTCGGCCTTGAGGGCGGCGACCTGCCGCTGGGCCCGCTCGGCCTCCCGCGCGCGCGACTCGGCCGCGGCCTTCCAGTGCGCGGCCTCCCGGTTGCGGTTCACGGCCCAGTAAGGGTAGGCGCGGGCGGCGGGCCGCAGCTTCCACGACTCCGCGTCCAGCCAGGTCGCCCCGTGCAGGTCGGCGATCACGTCGTCGAGCCGCTCGCCCTCGCGGAGCACGCGCGTCGCCCTCGCGACGGCGGAGGTCCGCTCCAGGCGGGCGGCCAGCACTCCCGACTCGTCCTCGTCCAGCGCCACGAGCAGCAGGCCCTCGTCGTCCTTCTCCGCTTGCTCGATCAGCCTGGCCAGCGAGTCCGCCCCCGGTACCCACCCGGCCGGGCAGACCAGGCGGAACGGCGCGGGCGCCGAGGTCGCGGGGACCCGCTCGGCGAAGGAGACGCGGCCGTCGTGGGCGTACTGGCCGCGCAGCAGCCGCAGGTCGAGCAGCGGGTCGTCCAGCGGTGCGGGGCGCTCGCCGTCCAGTGACGCCCACGGCCCCGTCAGGGTGACGTGCACGTCGGGCAGGGTGCTGGCCAGCGCCCCGTCGACGCTCGCCCTGACGTCCTCGAAGGAGGCACCCCCGGCGTCCACCACGACGTCGACGTAGGGGACCAGCCACTGCCGGCCCGCGTCGGTGCGCAGGTGGCGACGGTACGGGATCCGGTCGGCGATGAACGGGTCGTTGTGCCGCCTGACGTCCGCGGGCCTGCGCATGGCCGTCGTCGTGCCCAGGTGCCAGCTCAGAGCCTCGGCGTCGGGGACGAACACCGCGCCCGTCTGGGTGAGCCGGTAGCCCAGCTCGGTGTCCTCGCCGAGGGCCAGGGAGGTGTCCAGCCCTCCCGTCTCCCTCAGCAGGGCGGCCGGCAGCGAGACCGTCGCGCCCACGTGGACGCGGTGCAGCAAGGAGCTGGGCGCGTCGCGGAAGCCGCGGTGGGCGGCGACGAGCTCGCCGATCCAGTCGTGCCCGTGCTCGGGATCCTCCTCGAAGAGGAGACCCGCCCTGTCCTTGGCGACGGCGATCTGGACCTCGGCGGGGGAGGGCGGGATGCCGGCCATCGCGGTGAAGCGCAGCGTCCCCATCACCACCAGGTAGCCGGCCAGGTGGTGCCAGCGCATGTGCGCCTCGACGTGCTCCCGGTAGGAGACGATGTCGGCGTCCATCCGGTGGATCACCTGGCCGTCCGCGACGGCCGTACCGGTCTCCAGGGCCCAGGCGATGCCCCGGCGGCCGGAGGCGTCGCCGACGATCCGGGTGCGTTCCGGGGCGATCTCGGGGAGCCGCAGCGGGGGCGAGCTGCCGTCGTCCACGACGATCACCTCAAGGAGGTGAGAGGGGTAGGTCTGGGCGGCGAGCGCGGCCAGGGTGAGGTCGAGCCTGTCCTGCCGCCCCTTGGCGGGGATCACCACGCTCACCGTCAGGTGCGGCTCCCACGCGCCGGGGGCGGGCACGGCCAGCACCCCGTAGTCGTTGCCCGGGATCCGCGGCGTGCCGGCGGGGGCGCCGGCGAGGACTCGCGGCGCGTTCGCGGCGTCGCCTCCGGCAGGGACCGGCGGAACGTTCGCGCCACCTTCGGCCGGGACCGGCGTCGCGTACGGCGCGTCGGGGACGTACGGCGCGTCAGGGGGGATCCGCGGCGTGCTCACTGTGCCTCCCGGGGGAGTTCCATGAGCGCGCTGGGCCGGAAGCCGCGCCACTGGCGCTTGTTGCGCCGCAGGAACGTGCCGATCGGCTCGCGCCAGGTGTGGTTGGCGACGTTCCCGCGCCGCAGGATGTAGCCCAGACCCTGGGTGCGGTAGATCTGCCCGCCCGCGGCCTGCACGGCGTGCTGGAACTGGGCGTCGATCGTGCCGGGCATCGGACGGAAGCCGCCCACGGCCTCGAAGGCGGAGCGTTCGGAGAAAATGGTGCCCCCGGCGATGAAGTTGGTGATCTGCTCGGTGATCTGCTCGCGGTGGACGGTCACCCCGATCGAGGCGAGATAGACGAACTCGGGGACCATGCCCACGACCTGGGCGCCCGAGTAGGAGTGGGCCAGCAGCAGATCGGAGATGAAGTCGGGCCCGTACCAGTCGTCGTCGTCCATCTTCAGCAGGAACGACCCCGACGCCCTGGCCGCGGCCTGGTTCAGCACGGTCCCGAAAACGGTCCCGCCGTCGGCCTCGACCACGGTGACCGGCCGCTCGAAGGACGCCAGGGCCCCGGCCACGCCGGGATGCGTCGCGGGGACGCCGTGCAGCGCGAGGATCACCTCGAACTCGGCGCCGCGCTGCCTGGACAGCTGCTCCAGCGCGAAGCCCACCATGTCCGGGCGGCGGGTGACGAGCAGCACCGAGACCGTCGGCACGGGCGCCGCGGGGGCGCCCAGCTGCTCCCAGCGGGCACGGACCCCGTGGAGGCGCAGTGCCTCGCGGCGCAGCCGGATGCTGTGCTCCTCGCGCTCCAGGTCGTCCTTGAGCGCGGGCCCGTCGACCGAGGTGATCAGCCTGGCCAGCTCGGGGCCGAGGGCGCCCGCCCAGCGCGGCACGGCCTCGGAGACCAGGGGCACCCCGGCCGCCGCCAGTCCCGTGACGACCCGCAGCGCGGCCGGCGGGCCGGTGTGGCTGCGCCGCCAGTCCACCCGTACCCCTCTGACCTGCCTGATCCGGTTGACGTCAACGTCCGTGACGCGGCCGGAGGCGTCGAAGGAGGTGAGCGTCCTGCCCTCGCAGGTGATCGTCCAGCGGCCGGACTCGGAGGACAGGTCGGCCGTGCCGAGGGACGGCACGGTGACGAAGTTCATGGGGTTGACCGAACGGTCGTCGACGGGGGGGATGGTCCAGGGCTCGGACAGGTCGCCCAGGCCGTCCTCCAGGATTCTGCCGCCACCGGGACGGCCGAGCCTCTCCCAGGTCATCAGCCCGGCGACCGGGCGATCCACCGTGGTCCTGCCAGGGGACTCGGCGCCGGTCCAGGGTGGCGGCTCCTCGCCGACCGCGCGCACGACCAGGTCGGCGCCGCGGGCGCCGAACCTGTCGGGGACGGGCCCTGTCAGGGGGGCCGGGGCCGCGTTCGGGTCGCCGGGGCGCCAATGGGCCGCTCCCGGCCCCGCCAGACCGGCGACGGGCCCGGCGACGGCGTCCATCCGGTGCCCGCCGAACGCCCTCGCGGTCGCGGCGAGCGTCCGTCCCGCCGGCACCGGCTTGGAGAAGCTCGCCTCGACCACCCAGGCATGCTGTTTCGGCTGGTGGACGCGGAGTTCCACGAGAGCGCGCCAGCGGTGGGCGGGGGTGGGGGAGATCACCGGCGCGGTGTACCAGTGCGGCGTCTCCCGCACGGCGACGACGACCCGGGGGGCCATGGGCAGCAGCGACTGCAGGCTCGCGGCCCTGCGGACGTCGGTCGCCGTGCGGGCGAGCACCAGGATCTCCGCGGCGCCCTCCTCGGCGCGCGGGATGCCGTCGAGGTCGCCGTCGAGGTCCATCGCCCCGTACGTCTCCAGCTCGCCGAGGGTCTCGAAGCCCGCGCAGTAGACGAGGACGCGTCGCTTGCCGCTCCGCTCCAGGGCGGCGCGGACCAGTTCGATCAGAAAGGACATCAGCCGGTCTTCCCCCGACGCCTGGCCATGGAAGTGATCCTTCCCAGCGGGCCGCGCCGCCGCTCGGCCGCCAGGCGCCCGGCCTCCGCCCGCAGCCGTTCCGTCTCGGCGCGCAGGCTCTCCACCTCGTCCTTCAGGCCCTCCGCCTCGCGCTTCCAGCGCGCGGAGTCGGCCCGCCACTTCGCGGTGTCCCCGGCGACGGGCTCCGCCTCGTCGGCGGTCGTCACGCCGGCCTCCGCGGCGCTCACCCAGAGCGAGCCGAACATCTCGTGGACGACGTCGTCGAGCCCGTCGTCGTCGCCGTCGGGTCCCTCGCTCACCAGCGCCGCCCTGGCGAAGGCGGCGGTGCGTTCGAACCTGGCCGCCCTGACCCCGGAGGCCCCCTCGTCGAGCGCCACGCTCAGCAGCCCGTACTCCTCACGCTCGGCGAGTTTGACCAGCTCGGCCAGGCTGTCGGCGCCGAGCGCCCACCCGGCGGGGAAGGTGAGCCTGAACGGCGCGGGAGCTGAGCCCGCGGGCACCTCCTCGGTGAAGGAGACGCGCGGCTCGTGGACGTACAGGTTGCGCACCAGGCGCAGGTCGAGCAGCGGCTCGTCGAGGGAGGGGCGGCGTCCGGCGGGAAGGTCCGACCAGGGCCCGACCACGGTGACGGCGACGTCGACGAGGGTGCCCGCGAGCGCGGAGTCCACACTCGCCCGCACGTCCTCGTAGGAGGCGCCGCGGGCGTCGACGACGACGTGCACGTACGGCACCAGCCAGGCCCTGCGCGGGTGGGTGCGCAGCCAGCGCAGGTCGGGGATGAGGTCGGGCAGCACCGACCAGTTGTGCCGGTGCACCTCCTTCTCCCGGATCATGACCGTGGACGGCCCGAGGTGCCAGGCGCGGGCCCGCGGGTCGGGGACGAAGACCGCGCCCGCCTGCGCGAGGCGGAAGCCGAGATCGGTGTCCTCACCCATGTTCAGCGTGGTGTTCACCCCGCCGACCGAGCGCAGCAGGGCCACGGGAACCGAGGTGGTGGCGCCCGAGTGGAGCCGGTAGGCCCCGGCGCCCGCGTCCCGCAGCCACCGGGTCTCCTCCAGCACCCCGGCCCGCCACTCGTGCGGCGCGGACTCGTCGAACAGCTTCTCCGCGTCCCCGGCCTCCACCGCGGAGAAGACCTCCCTGGCGGAGGGGCCGGTCCCGTCGAGGGTGAAGCGGACGTCACCCATCACGACGGCGTAGGGGGCGAGATGGTGCCAGCGCATGTGCGCCTCGACGTGCTCCCTGTCGAGGATCATGTCGGAGTCGACCCAGTGCAGGATGTCGCCCGCCGCTGCGGCGGCGCCGGTCTGGCGGGCCCAGCCGCGTCCCCATCGGCCGTCGGGCACCCGGACGAGCCTGGTGTTGGCCGGGGTGATCTCTGGGACGCGCAACGGCGGGTCACTGCCGTCGTCGGCGACGACCACCTCCATGAGGTGCGCGGGGTAGGTCTGCGCGGCCAGCCCGGCGAGCGTGCGCTCCAGGGCCTCCTGGCAGTCGTGCGCCGGGATCACCACGCTCACCCTGAGCCGGGGCTCCCATTCGCCCAGGTCGGGCGGGCGCAGCGACCCGTAGTCGTTGTGCCTGATCCTGGCGCGCGGGACAGCGGCCCGGCCGGCCCGGCCGGCCCGCTCACCCCGGTCGGCGCGGTCGTCGCAACCGGCACGGTCGTCGCGCGGGCGGGCGGACGGGGCGGCGCCGGAGGTGGCGAAGCCGGTTTCGGTCACGCTCTCTCCTCCGTGGCCCGTTCGGTCCCGGCCTTCTCCGCGGCCAGGCGCGGCAGCAGGTCGTGGACGATCTCCTCGATCTCCTGGCGCCGGGGTACGGAGGCCAGGCGGTCCTCGCCCAGGGAGACCAGGATCGCCTGCAGGTCCTCGTCCCGCTTGCGCTCGTGATCCTTGAGCAGCTCGACGATCTCGTCCAGCCGCCGGTCCAGCCGCTGGGTGGCCGTCTTGACCGTGGCCAGCTCCGCCTCGTAGCGCTTGACCCGGGCGTCGATCCGCTGGGCCTTGCCGTCGACCCTGCGTACGGTCGCGACCGCCAGCACCTGGACGGCGAGTACCGTCGCGATCGCGCCGAGCACGATGGCCGCCGTGACCGAGATGATCCCGGTGCTCGCGAGCAGCGTCAGCGCGATCAGGAACACCGGGCCGAGGATCGCCGCCAGAAGCGTCAGTTTTCGGGGCGTGGGCATCCGCGCTTACCTTCCGTGCCGCTCTGTCTTTACCTGTCCTTGTGGGTGGTAATTGAGGTTATCGGCTCCTCAAGTGCAGATACGGCGATAAATAGGAAATTCGAAGGTTCCTGTGACCTGTGTGACAGCTGCGAGTGTTTGGCGGTGATCCTCGATGTCAAGTGTGATATGCGGCGAGAAGGGATCTTCTCACCTCGCTATCCTTCGCTCGTGCCCGCGCAGCCGACCGCCCTTCCCCCGCCCCCTCCCGCCACCCCGGTGAGCCTCCCGCGGCCGGTGCCGGGGGCGCGTGCCCCCGGGGTCCACGAGTTCCACGGGGTCCGCTTCCACAGGGTCCGTGGGGTCCATGGGGGCCGCGGCGCCCACGGTTCTCACCGCCCGGCCGGCACCGAGCACGCCTGTCGGCTCTCCCCGGCCCGTTTCCCGCGCGTCGCGCCGAACCGGTGGCGCGGTCCCCGCCCGAGCCCGACCCTGGAAGCGCCATGACAGCACGGATCGCCGGTAACGACTACCGGAGCCTCACGCCGCCCGCCCTGGGCTCCTGGACCCCCTCGCTTCGGGTCAGCGTCGTCGTTCCCGCGTACGGTGACCAGGAGAAACTCGACCTGGCGCTCGCCGGGCTGGCCGTGCAGACCTACCCGGCCGCGCTGACCGAGGTCGTCGTGGTCGACAACGGCAGCAGCCCGCCGCTGCGCCTGCCGGCCCTGTGCCCCGCGGACACCCGCCTGATCGTCTGCCCGGTCCCCGGCCGCGCCCACGCCCGCAACGCCGGGCTGGCGGCCGCCACCGGCGACGTGATCCACTGGCTCGACTCCGACGTGGTCCTGGACCGCAGGTCGGTCGAGGCGCACATGCGCTGGCACCACGCCGCCCCGTACCTCGTGGTGACCGGTTACCTGCGCTTCACCCCGGCCGGGCTGCCGGCCCCCGAGGTGATCGCCGCCGCCGACGACCTGGCCAAGCTCTTCGAGCCCGCCGAGCCGCACGCCTGGCTGGTCGACCTGGTCGAGCGCACCGACGGCCTCACCGCCAACCCGCACCGCGCGTTCAGCCTGCACGTCGGCGGCGCGACCTCGGTCAACGCCGCACTGCTCGCCGTCGCGGGGCCGATGGACACCGACCTGATCCTCGGCCAGGACACCGAGATGGGCTACCGGCTCGCCCAGGCGGGCGCCGTCTTCGTCCCCGAGCCGCTGTCGCGCGCCTTCCACCTGGGCCCGACGATGCGCATGCGCGACAAGGCCCCGATCGACCGGGTCAGCCACGCCTTCGTGGCCGACCGGATCCCGTCCTACCGCTGGCTCCGCTCCCACCCGGCCCGGCAGTGGAAGGTGCCGTACGTGGAGGTGGTCGTCGAGCTCGCGGGGCGGCCGGGGAAGGGATACACCTACGACGAGGTCCGCGCCACCGTCGACGCCGTGCTCGCCGGCACCCTGCCCGACGTCGCGGTCACCCTCACGGGGCCGTGGGACCGCGTCGGCGCCGAGGGGCGCTCTCCCCTGAAGAACCCCGACCTGGACCTGGTGCTGATCCGCGGCCACTACGCCCACGAGCCCAGGGTCCGCTTCGCCGACAAGGTCTCCGCGACCTCCGCCGTCCCGGCCCTCCCCTCCGGCCCGCCCGACGGCTCCGCCGCGCCGGGCCCCGCCTGGGCGGTTCCGTACCGTCTGTGGCTGCCCGCCGGATGGGTGCCCGGCGAGGACACCCTGGCCCGCCTGCTCGACCTGGCGAGGGACGAGGGGTACGGCCTGGTCTCGGTGCTGCTGGCCGAGGAGGACGACGCGGCCGGCGGTGACGGTGACGGTGGCGCGGGCGGTGCGGCGGGCACGGGCTCGGGCTCGGGCTCGGGGAGGACGGTCGTCAAGGCGCGGCTGGAACGTGCCGCCGCGTTCGCGCGCGCCGCGATCGTGCTGGAGGAGGGGGAGGATCTCGACGACGCCGTGGACGACACCTTCGGCGTGATCTGGGTGGACGGCGAGACCTACGGGTTCGCGCCCGAGGCCGGTGTCCTCACCGGCCGTCGCGGCGCCTACCGCGCCAGGGCCGAGGCGGCGGCCGAGGTGGCCCGTCTCACCAAGGAGGCGGAGCGGCTCCGCGAGCAGGTGGCCAAGTGGCGCGACGAGGCGGGCCGCTGGCGCAGGAGCACGGTCGAGCTGCGGCGCGAGGTCGGCACCCTGCGAAGGGAACTGGCCGCCGCCAGGAAGGTCGTCCAGTACGGGCTGCTGTCCTCGGTGAGGCGGGCCATCACCCGCCGTCGCTGACGACGCCGACGCCCCCCAGGAAGTAGGAGCCGATGCCCCGGTAGGGCACGGCGGTACCGGGCGCCGGCCGCCATTCCGGCAGGTTGACGATGCCGGGCTCGACCATGTCGAAACCGTCGAACAGGCGGACGATCTCCTTGCCGGTACGTGTGACGAAGGGGGCGGAGGCCCGGTCGTAGACCTGGGCCACCTCGTCCGCGGCCCGCGGGCGGACGTCGGTCGCGACGTGGGACAGCACGAGGTGGCTGCCGGGTGCCATGGCCCGGCGCAGGGTGGCGATGATGCCCAGGGGGTCGTCCGCGTCGGGGACGAAATGCATGATCGCCACCAGGAGGATCCCGACAGGCCGGTCGAAGTCGATCGCCGCGCGCACGTCCGGGTGCTCCAGGATCTCCCCGGGCCGGCGGACGTCCCCCTCGACGATGGTCACGTTCTCGTTCTTGCCGAGGATCGCCCTGCCGTGGACCAGGACGGTCGGGTCGTTGTCGACGTAGACGACCCGGGCGCCGGGAGCGACCTGGTGCACGTTGTTCCGGGTGGGCAGTCCGGCGCCGATGTCGAGGAACTGGTCGATCCCCGACTCGGCGAGGAAACCGACCGTCCGGCCCAGGAACGCGCGATTGGCGCGGGCACCCTGCCGCATCTCGGGGACGATCTCCAGGGCCCTCTCCGCGGCCTGCCGGTCCGCCGGAAAGTTGTCCTTGCCTCCCAGGTAGTAGTCGTACATGCGCGCGACGTTGGGAATATGCGTCTGGACACCCTTGGGCATCTGGTCGGCCACGCGCCGCTCCCAGGTAATGAAATTTCCAGAATTGCGTAGATCATAGCCACTTATGACATCGGGAAAGCCTTTAACGGACGAACGAGATCGCGCCATGGCCGGCCTCCCCTCGCGCGCGTCCCCGGCCTCCATCGCGCGGCACGCGTCCGGTCCCGGCCGGCGGCGTGCGCCCGGCCTCCTTCTCGCGGAGCGTGCGCCCGGCCCCGTGCGTCCGGCCCCGGCTCGCGCCGTGTGCCCGGCCCCGGCTCGCCGACGGCATCGGCCGGTCCTGACCGTCCCCGATCACCCGGCCGCCACTGGGCCGCCGCTCAGTTCCTGAGGGCGGTGCGGAGTCTGCCCAGGAGGGAGTCGCGCCCTTCCTGGCGCTTCCCCTCCCGGCGTTTCTCCTCCTGGCGCCGCTGCTCCTGTCCGGGGACCCGCTCCGCCGCGGGCCTCGCGGCCTTTTGCCCCTGGGCCTTGGCCCCGGGCGAAGCCGGAACCCGGGCGGGGGGTGGAGCGGAGGCCGAGGACGTGGGCCCGGCCGGCCAGAACTCCGGCCGGTCGCCGCGCCGCACACCGTGGGTGGCCTCGATCGACGCGGCGACGTCGTCCGCGCCGAGCAGCCTCGCCCGGCCCAGTGCCTCGGTCCGCTCCAGCGTCGCCTCGCCGTCGCCGCCGAGCTCGACGACGAGCATGCCCGTGCGGTCGTCCTGCATCACGCGGATCATCCGTTCCAGCGTGTCGCGTCCCAGCGGGACCGAGACCGGGCCCGTGTAGCGGAACGGGATCGGGGCGGGGGTGGCGGAGACCTCGTCGGCGAACCGCACCCGCTCGTCGTGGGCGAAGTGCTCGCGCAGCAGCCGCAGGTCGAACAGGGGGTCGTCCAGCACCGGCCGGCGGTCCCCGGTCAGCTTCGACCACGGGGCGACCAGGGTGACGATCACGTCGCCGAACGACCCGTCGAGCGCGGCGCCCACCGCCTCGCGTACCCGCTCCTCTGGCCCGTCGACGTGGAGCACCACCTCCACGTACGGAACCAGCCAGTGGCGTCCCCGGTCCCTGCGCAGGTCACGGCGGAGCGGCACCCGGTGGGCCAGGTAGGGGGCGACGACGCGCACCGCCCGCTGCGGGTCGCGGCGCTGGGCGGGAAGCCCCAGATGGACGGCCTGGGCGGCCATGTCGGGGACGAAGACCACGCCGTGCGCGGCCAGCCGGTAGGCGAACTCGGTGTCCTCGCCCCGCAGCACCCGGGGATCCACCCCGCCCACGGCGTGGAAGATCTCGCGCCGCATCGACACCGTCGGCCCCGTGCACACGTGGTAGGGGTTGCGGCTCGCCCGCAGGCCGTCGGTGCGGGAGATCGTCTGCTCGGTGGAGCTGGGCAGGGCGCCCGACAGGTCGAAGAGGGAGCCCAGCGAGCCCGCCCGCACGCCCTCGTGCACCTGCGCGGCCGTCAGTGACGGCTCCTCGACGAACTTCTTCGCGCCGATCGTGACCAGGTACCCGGCCAGGTGGTGCCATCGGGCCAGCGCCTCGATGTGCTCGCGGCAGACGACCATGTCGGCGTCGAGACGCTGGATGATCCGCCCCTCGGCGAGGGCGGCGCCGGTGTTCACCGCGTGGGCGATGCCCCAGCCGGAGGAGCCGGCGGTCACGATCCTGGCGCCACCCGGGGCGATCTCCGGCAGCCGCAGCGGCGGTTCGCTGCCGTCGTCGACCACGATCACCTCCATGAGGTGGTCCGGGTAGGTCTGCGCGGCCAGTGCGGCGAGGGTGAGGTCGAGCCTGTGCTGCCCGCCGTGGGCCGGAATGATCACGCTCACCGGAAGCTCCGGATCCCACTCGCCGAGCGCGGGCGGGTCCAGGGGCGAGTAGTCGTTGTGCCGGATCGGTGGCAGGTCCGCCGCCGTGCCGCCCGTCATGATGTGACACCCCTTGTCGTGTTCCCCGTCTGTCAAGCTCTGTCAAGCCCCGCAGACCATACCGGCCGATCCTTAGAGTTCCCTGGAGACAGGACGCCCGGCTTGTCCATTTGGTGGACAACACATCCCAGAGCCGAACGTGTTGCCCGTAGACTCGTTTTCCAATACCGCAGGTAGCACGCGCGCGGACCGGCCGCGCGCGGTGAGGAGCAATCATGACCAGGGCGTGGCGTGGCCTCATCGAGGAGTACCGTGACCGACTGCCGGTGACCACGGCGACGCCCGTCGTCACGCTCCTGGAGGGCGGCACCCCGCTCGTCCCGGCGAACCGGGTGTCGGCGCTGACCGGCTGCGAGGTCTACCTGAAGGTCGAGGGCCTCAACCCGACCGGAAGCTTCAAGGACCGTGGCATGACCATGGCCATCAGCAAGGCCGTCGAGGACGGGGCGAAGGCCGTCATCTGCGCCTCGACCGGCAACACCAGCGCCTCCGCCGCCGCCTACGCGGTCCGCGCGGGCCTGACCTGCGCCGTGCTGGTGCCCCGGGGCAAGATCGCGATGGGCAAGCTGGCCCAGGCGCTGGTCCACGGGGCCAGGCTGCTCCAGGTCGAGGGGTCCTTCGACGACTGCCTGGAGATGACCAGGAAGCTGTCGGAGAACTACCCGATCGCGCTGGTCAACTCGGTGAACCCGTTCCGGCTCCAGGGCCAGAAGACCGCCGCCTTCGAGATCGTCGACACGCTCGGGGACGCCCCTGACATCCACTGCATCCCGGTCGGCAACGCGGGCAACATCTCGGCGTACTGGATGGGCTACACCGAGTACGCCCGGGACGGCGTCGCGACGAGGACGCCGCGCATGTTCGGCTTCCAGGCCAGCGGCGCCGCGCCGATCGTCAACGGCGCGCCGGTGACCCACCCGCACACGATCGCCACCGCGATCCGCATCGGCAACCCGGCCTCGTGGCAGCTCGCCGAGGCCGCCCGCGACGAGTCCGGCGGTGTCATCCAGTCCGTCACCGACCGCCAGATCGCCGCCGCGTACAAGCTGCTCGCCCAGGAGGAGGGCGTGTTCGTCGAGCTTGCCTCCGCCGCCAGCGTGGCGGGCCTCCTGCAGGCCCACGCGCAGGGACTGGTCGAGCCCGGGCAGCGCATCGTGTGCACGGTGACCGGAAACGGTCTCAAGGACCCCGACTGGGCCATCTCGGGCGCGCCCACCCCGGTGACGATCCCGATCGACGCGCACGCCGCGGCCACCGCCCTCGAACTCGCCTAGTGGACCTCAGGAGAAGCGACGTGCCCCCCACGGACCACACGGCCCCCACGGGACCCCGATGATCGGCGGGGCGAAGGCGACCGTCCGGGTCCCCGCGACGTCGGCCAACCTCGGCCCCGGATTCGACACGCTGGGACTCGCCCTCGGCCTGCACGACGAGATCGAGGCCGAGATCCTCGAGTCCCCCGGCATCGACATCGCGGTCGAGGGCGAGGGGGCCGGAGAGCTCGACCTGGGCGAGGGGCACCTCATCGTCACCACGATGCGCGCGACCTTCGACAGGATGGGTCTCCCGCAGCCGCGCGGCATCCGGCTGCGCTGTCTCAACCGGATCCCGCACGCCCGCGGCCTCGGGTCCTCCTCCGCGGCGATCTGCGCCGGGATCCTCGCCGCCCGGGCACTGGCCACGACCCCGTACGCGCCCTCGTCCGAGCACGGCTCCCAGCCCGGCCGGGATCATCCGCCCGGGCTGACCGACGACGGCGTCCTCGCACTGGCCACCGAGATCGAGGGCCATCCCGACAACGTGGCGCCGTGCTTGGCGGGCGGGCTCACCGTCGCGTGGACGGACGCCGGGGGCGTGCCGCACCTGGTGCGACTGCTCCCGCACGAGGCCGTCAGGCCCGTGGTCCTCGTCCCCGCGCATCGGCTGTCGACCGAGACCGCCCGCGGGCTGCTGCCCAAGGAGGTCCCGCACGCCGACGCCGCCGCGAACGCCGGCCGGGCCGCGCTGCTGGTCGCGGCGCTGACCGCCAGGCCCGAGCCGGACCTGCTGCTGGCCGCCACGGAGGACCGCCTCCACCAGGACTACCGCGCGCCCGCGATGCCGCACACCGCCGACCTGGTACGACGGCTGCGGGGGGCGGGAGTGGCCGCGGTCGTCTCGGGTGCGGGGCCCACGGTTCTTGCGTTGTCAACGATGAATACGCAGGATTTGATCGCACCGGAAGTGGGTAATGACTGGCACATCCAGCCACTGGAAGTCGAAACCAGGGGCGCCCGCGTTGTTTCTCTTGAGACACGCTGACGACTCTTCGACCTTCAGGGAATAGCTGTGTGCGCTGGTGATGTTAGGCTGATAGCCGCACCAGGTGCCCCGCGTTGGGTGCGTGCTTGTCAGCCACACATCGCTGCATCATGTCTCACCTGGTGAGACATGAGCGCCGCAGTGGCCTCCCCGAATCCGTCGCCTCCGAATGCTCCAGATTTCGGTTGGGGCAACGAGAAGCGGCGTTTTAGGGGACATGCGCGTTCGATCTACCTCGACATCTGGTTGCCGGTAGCAATCCGGGGGGGTGTCCTCCAAGTCCCACCGTCGGCGATTCTCGATGGTGACGGCCTGGATCCGCCCTTCTCCGACAGTGGCGGCGGCTCTCCATGGGCCGCCGAGGATCGCGACGTGCAACCCGACCCGGTCTGTCCCACCGGGTCGATCGCACCACCGGGACGATTGGCTGATCATGGCCACGCCCGACCCCTGGGAAGGACCCATTAGTGAGCGACACCACCGAACTCCTCTCCGACGTCACCGGCACGGCGCCGGCGTCCGGCGACACCCCCACCCGCCCCGCGGCCAAGCCGCGCCGTCGCTCCGGCACAGGCCTTTCCGCCATGGTGCTGCCTGAGCTGCAGGCCATGGCTTCCGGCCTCGGCATCAGCGGGACCGGGCGGATGCGCAAGAGCCAGCTGATCGCGGCCATCCAGGAGAAGCAGGGCGTCTCCACCGAGAGCGCCCAGGCTCCCGCCGCCGTCAAGGAGACTCCTGCCGTGGCCGCCCCGGCCGTCGTGGCCGAGCCGGTCGCCGAGCGTCCGGCGCGCACCCGCAGGGAACGTTCCCGCCCCGTCGTGGCCGCCGAGCCCGTCGTGGAGCAGGCGCCCCCCGCCCCCGAGCCCGTGGCCGCCGTCGTCGCGCCCGAGCCCGTCGTGGAGCAGCAGACCATCGACACCGCCCCGGCCGAGGGCCGTGGCGAGCGCGGCGAGAGCCGTCGCGAGCGCGGCGAGCGCCGTGGCCGCAACAGCGAGCGCGGCGAGCGGGGCAACGATCGCCGTGAGCGCGGCGACAACCGTCCCGACAACCGCAACGACAACCGCAGCGACGGCCGCGCCGACCAGCGCGCCGCCGACGCCGGCCAGAACCGCGGGGAGCGGCTCAACGACCGCGGCGACCGGCTCAACGACCGCGGTGAGCGCGGCGAGCGTCTCAACGACCGCGGTGACCGCACCACCGACCGCGGCGACCGCGGTGACAGGGCCGAGCGCGGCGACAGGGGCGAGCGCGGCGACAGGGGCCCGCAGAACCGGGGCCCGCAGGACCGCAACGACCAGCACGGCGTGGGCGACGACGACGACCGCCGTGGCCGTCGCGGCCGGTTCCGCGAGCGCAACCGCCGTGGCCGCGAGCGCTTCGACAGCAACGAGCCCGTGGTGGGCGACGACGACGTCCTGATCCCGATCGCCGGAATCCTGGACATCCTCGACAACTACGCGTTCGTCAGGACCAGCGGTTACCTGCCGGGCTCCAACGACGTCTACGTCTCGCTGGCCCAGATCCGCCGCAACGGCCTGCGCAAGGGTGACGTCGTCACCGGCGCCGTCCGCCAGCCCCGCGACGGTGAGCGCCGCGAGAAGTTCAACGCGCTCGTCCGCCTCGACACGGTCAACGGCATGGACCCGGAGCAGGCGCGGCAGCGGCCCGACTTCAACAAGCTCGTCCCCCTCTATCCGCAGGAGCGCCTGCGCCTGGAGACCGAGCCGAACATCCTGACCACCAGGATCATCGACATGGTGGCGCCGATCGGCAAGGGCCAGCGTGGTCTCATCGTCTCCCCGCCCAAGGCGGGCAAGACGATGGTCCTCCAGTCGATCGCCAACGCGATCACCCGCAACAACCCCGAGTGCCACCTGATGGTCGTCCTGGTGGACGAGCGTCCGGAAGAGGTCACCGACATGCAGCGGTCGGTGAAGGGCGAGGTCATCCACTCGACCTTCGACCGCCCGGCCGAGGACCACACCACGGTCGCCGAGCTCGCCATCGAGCGCGCCAAGCGCCTGGTGGAGCTCGGCCACGACGTGGTCGTGCTGCTCGACTCGATCACCCGTCTGGGCCGCGCCTACAACCTGGCGGCCCCGGCCTCCGGCCGCATCCTGTCCGGTGGTGTCGACTCCACCGCGCTCTACCCGCCGAAGCGTTTCTTCGGCGCCGCCCGCAACATCGAGAACGGCGGCTCGCTGACGATCCTCGCCACCGCGCTGGTCGAGACCGGCTCCAAGATGGACGAGGTCATCTTCGAGGAGTTCAAGGGCACGGGCAACCTGGAGCTCAAGCTCAACCGGCAGCTCGCCGACAAGCGGATCTTCCCCGCGGTGGACGTCGACGCGTCCGGCACCCGTAAGGAAGAGATCCTCATGGGCAAGGACGAGCTCCAGATCACCTGGAAGCTCCGCCGCGTGCTGCACGCCCTGGACATGCAGCAGGCCCTCGAGCTTCTCCTGGAGAAGATGAGGGAGACCAAGTCCAACGCGGAGTTCCTGCTCCAGGTGCAGAAGACGACGGTCAGCTCCGAGCGCGACTGATCATCCGCCGTACGTCGAACGCCCCGGCCCCTCCGGCCGGGGCGTTCGCATTTCCAAAGCCCTTGTGCGACCCCGTACTTCGGGATATCCCTACTTCAGGACGCTTTTCCCGCGCGGCTCCCGGGTCCGCGCCCGCGATGACCGCGGCGTGTGGACGGCACGCGAGGAGGGGGGAGGGGCGGTCACGCGAAGGCGGGCGGTGCGAGGAGACGCCCCGACGCGCGAGGGACGGCGGGACGCGACAAGGACGGCGTACGACGGGCTGACCGGGGACAGGGGAGGCGCATGACGGCCGAGACGCTGGCGAGCACGACCGCGGTCAGGACGCCGCTCAGGCGGCGCGTGCCGCTCGGTCCCAACGGTCCCCTGGGCATGCTCGTCGACCCGATGACCTGGCGGGCCGTCCCCTACCTGCTGGTCAGCATGTTCTACGGCCTCGCCTGCTTCGCGTTCCTCGCGTCCGTGATCCCGGCCTCCCTGGTGATGGTGCTCGTGTGGGTCGGGCTGCCGCTGCTCGCCCTGACCATGCTGGCCTGGCGGGGCGCCGCGATACTGGAGCGCCGGTTCCTGCGGCTGGCCTTCGGCGTCGACATCCCCAGCCCGTACCGGCCCTCCGAGGGCGACAACCTGTTCCTGCGCTGGAAGGACATGTTCGTCGACCCCGCGACCTGGAAGGACCTGCTCTATCTCCTGCTGCTGCTGCCGATCGGGATCGCGGAGTTCACCGTCACGGCGGTCCTGTGGATCCTCGGACTGAGCCTGACGGTCGCGCCACTGCCCCTGCTGCTGGCCGGGCAGCCGATGACGCCCATCGACGAGCTGCCGATCGACAGCGTGCCGAGGGCGCTGCTGTGCACGCTGATCGGGGTCGGCTTCCTGCTCGCGGCCCTCTACGCGACCCGGGGCATGGCCTGGCTGCACGGTCTGCTCGGCGTCGCCCTGCTGGGGACGAGCGAGAAGAACCGGCTGGCCGCCCGTGCCGCCCACCTGCGGGCCAGCCGGGCCCGCGGGGTGGACGCGGCCGAGGCCGAGCGGCGCCGGATCGAGCGGGACCTGCACGACGGCGCCCAGCAGCGGCTGCTGTCCGTGGCCATGGACCTGGGCCGGGCCCAGGCCAAGCTGGACTCCGACCCCGACGCGGCCAGGGAGCTCCTGGCCCAGGCACACCGGGGTACCAAGGCCGCCATCGCCGAGTTGCGCGACCTCGCCAGGGGCATCTACCCGGCGATCCTCACCGACAGGGGGCTGAGCGCGGCCCTGTCGTCGCTCGCCGCCCGCGCGCCCGTACGGGTGGACCTGTCGGTGGAGGTCTCCCACCGGCCCCCGCCCGCGGTGGAGAGCATCGCGTACTTCGTGGTGGCCGAGTGCCTGAGCAACCTCGCCAAGCACTCCGAGGCCACCGAGGCGTTCATCCGGGTGAGCCGCCAGGAGCAGCGGGTGATCGTCGAGGTCTACGACAACGGGGTCGGCGCCGCCGTGCCGCGGCCGGGCAGCGGCCTCGCCGGACTGGCCGACCGGGCCGCGACCATCGACGGTACCCTGACCGTCGACAGCCCGCTGGGCGGCCCCACGATGATCAGGGCGGAGTTGCCCTGCGAATGGTGAGAACGTGAGACCCATGCGGGTGGTGATCGCCGAGGACTCGGTGCTGTTGCGCGAGGGACTGGCCAGGCTGCTGGCCGACGGGGGCATCGAGACCGTCGGGGTGGCGGGCGACGGCCCCGGCCTGGTGACGGTGGTCGACGAGCACGATCCGGACCTGGCCGTCGTCGACGTGCGGATGCCGCCGACCCACACCGACGAGGGGCTGCGCGCCGCTCTGGAGGCCAGGTCCCGGCGGCCGGGGCTGCCGATCCTCGTCCTGTCGCAGTACGTCGAGGAGCAGTACGCCACGGAGCTCATCGGCGGCGGCGCCGCGGCGGTCGGCTACCTGCTCAAGGAGCGGATAGCGGACGTGGCCGAGTTCCTCGACGCCGTACGCCGGGTGGCGGCCGGGGGGACGGTCATCGACCCCGAGGTGATCGGACAGCTCCTGAGCCGCCAGCGCAGGGGCGACCCCCTGGAGTCCCTGACCGCCAGGGAGAGCGAGGTCCTGGCCCTGATGGCGGAGGGGCGCTCCAACACCGCGGTCGCCGGGCGGATGCTCGTCACCGAGGGTGCCGTGGAGAAGCACATCTCCAGCATCTTCGGCAAACTCGGGCTGGAGCCCGCCGCCGACGATCATCGCCGGGTCCTCGCCGTGCTCGCGTACCTGGGGAGGTGAGGGCCTGGAGCCCCTGGTTTCCCCGCGGGGTCCGGGGTTCCGGTTCCCTCACGGATATCGCGCTCGCCGGGGGGCCGTGAGCACGCCGTGCCCGTTCCGGGGCCGCGGGTCACGGGGTGGGGGAATGTCTTGTGGCCTGGGATGGTTGGAGGATCTGGCACACTGGTAGCCGAACCGTAGCGGTTCCGGTTCCCGCCCGCGCGCACCTCGGTGTGCTCAGCGCGCAAGCCCCACAGGCGAGAGACAGTGGCGACCCGGCGACCGCGTTTTGGAGAGGAAAAGGCGATATGAAGCCCGACATTCACCCGGAGTACAACGAGACCCAGGTGACCTGCACCTGTGGTAACTCCTTCACCACCCGCAGCACCGCCAAGAACGGCGTGATCCACGCTGACGTGTGCTCCGCCTGCCACCCCTTCTACACGGGCAAGCAGAAGATCCTGGACACCGGCGGCCGGGTGGCGCGCTTCGAGAAGCGCTTCGGCAAGAAGCCCGCGGGCCAGTAGCTCTCATCCCGGCGCCGGCTCGGAGAACCCCCCTCGTGGGGGCCCGGGTCGGCGTTCGTGGTGATGAGGCAGGCTGACCAGGGCTTTCAAGGAAGGACGCACGGTGAATCTCGACGAGCTGCTCAGTGAGTACGCCGAGCTGGAACTCAAGCTCGCCGACCCCTCCGTGCACGCCGACCAGAAGCAGGCGCGCACCTTCGGCAGGCGCTACGCCGAGCTGACCCCGATCGTCGCCACCTACCGCGAGCTCGAGGGCGTCCAGTCCGACCTCGGCACGGCGCGGGAGCTGGCCTCGGAGGACGAGGGGTTCGCCGAGGAGGCCAAGGAGCTGGAGGCCCGGATTCCCGAGCTGGAGGAGAAGCTCAGGCATCTGCTCGTCCCGCGCGATCCCAACGATGACAAGGACATCATCATGGAGATCAAGGCGGGCGAGGGCGGCGAGGAGTCCGCCCTGTTCGCCGGGGACCTCCTGCGGATGTATCTGCGCTACGCGGAGCGGATCGGCTGGAAGACCGAGCTGATCGACGCCACCCACTCCGACCTCGGCGGTTACAAGGACGTCACGATCGCCCTGAAGGCCAGGGGCGACGAGGGCGTCTGGTCGAGGCTCAAGTTCGAGGGTGGCGTGCACCGCGTCCAGCGGGTCCCGGTCACCGAGTCGCAGGGGCGCATCCACACCAGTGCCGCCGGGGTGCTCGTCTACCCGGAGGCCGAGGATGTCGACGTCCAGATCGACCCGAACGACCTGCGCATCGACGTCTACCGCTCCAGCGGCCCCGGTGGCCAGAGCGTCAACACCACCGACTCGGCCGTGCGGATCACGCACGTCCCGACGGGTGTCGTCGCCTCCTGCCAGAACGAGAAGAGCCAGCTCCAGAACAAGGAGTCGGCCATGCGCATCCTGCGGGCCCGCCTGCAGGCGATCGCCGAGGAGGAGGCCAACGCCGCCGCCATGGCCGAGCGCAAGTCCCAGATCCGCACGGTCGACCGCTCCGAGCGCATCCGCACCTACAACTTCCCCGAGAACCGCATCTCCGATCACCGCGTCGGTTTCAAGGCCTACAACCTCGACCAGGTGCTCGACGGAGACCTCTCGGCCGTCATCCAGTCCCTGCTCGACGCCGAGATGGCGGAGAAGCTCGCCGCCCATTCGTAGCTCGCCCATTCATAGAACGCGCCCATGACCTTTCTGCTGGACGAGATCGCCCTCGCCACCGCCCGGCTCGCCGAGGCAGGTGTGCCGTCGCCGCGCACCGACGCCGAGGAGATCGCCGCGTGTGTGCACGGCGTGCGCCGCAGCGAGCTGCACATGGTGAAGGACTCCGACTTCGACGCCCTGTTTTGGGAGGGCGTCGCCCGCAGGGAGTCCCGCGAGCCGCTCCAGCACATCACCGGGCGGGCCTACTTCCGCTACCTGTCCCTGGAGGTCGGGCCCGGCGTGTTCGTACCGCGCCCGGAGACCGAGGTCGTGGCGGGCTGGGCGATCGACCGGCTGCGGGAGATGGACGTCGCCTCGCCGGTGGTCGTGGATCTCGGGACGGGCTCGGCCGCCATCGCGCTGTCGATCGCCCAAGAGGTCGCGCTGGCCACCGTGCACGCGGTCGAGGTCGACCCGGGCGCCTACACCTGGGCCAAGCGCAACATCATCGAGTACGGCCAGGGCCGCGTCCACCTGCACCCGGAGGATCTGGCCGACGCCCTCTCCGAGCTGGACGGCCAGGTCGACCTGGTGATCTCCAACCCGCCCTACATCCCGCCGGGCGCGATCCCCCGCGACCCCGAGGTCCGCGACTACGACCCGCACCGCGCGCTGTACGGATCGGGCAGCGACGGCCTCGACGAGGTCAGGGCGGTCGAGCGGACCGCCAGGAGGCTGCTCCGTCCCGGCGGGTTCGTCGCCGTGGAGCACGCCGACCAGCAGGGCACTCCGGTATATCTGATCTTCTCCGAGGAGAACGGCTGGCGCGACGTGCGCAGCCGCCAGGATCTGACGCGCAGGGACCGCTTCGTCACCGCTCGATTCGGCCAGGAATAGGATGCACGCCGTGAGCCGACGTTATGACTGTATGGATGCCGAGCAGCGAGCCACCGGCCTGCTCGAGGCCGCCTCCGCCTTCCAGCGGGGGGAGCTCGTGGTGCTTCCGACCGACACCGTCTACGGTGTCGGCGCCGACGCCTTCACGCCCGCCGCGGTCACCGCACTGCTGGCGGCCAAGGGGCGCGGCCGTGACATGCCGGTGCCCGTGCTGGTCGGGACCGTCCGGGCCGCCAACGCCCTGGTGGAGAACCTCGGCCCGTACGGCCAGGATCTTGTCGACGCCTTCTGGCCGGGCCCGCTCACGTTGATCTGCCGCGCGAACCGGTCGCTGTCGTGGGATCTCGGTGACGCCAAGGGCACCGTCGCCATCCGGATGCCGCTGCACGCGGTCGCCCTCGACCTGCTCAAGGAGACCGGCCCGCTGGCCGTCTCCAGCGCCAACCGCTCCGGTGCCCCGGCCGCCACCACCGCCGCCGACGCGGAGAAGCAGCTCGGCGACTCGGTGTCGGTCTATCTCGACGCGGGGCCGTGCGAGAGCGACATCCCCTCGACGATCCTCGACCTGACCACCGCGGTGCCCAGGCTGCTGCGGCGCGGGGCGATCAGCGTGGAGAAGCTGCGCGGTGTGATCGGCTACGTCGCGACGGACACGGGCCCGGAGCCCGACAACTGACCAGTGCATCCACGGCATATGCCGTGATCCATGCCATCTGATTATCACCGTGACGCCGGGCTGTCTCCCCGGTACCTTGAAGTGGGCCGACACTTCCTGGGAGACGTCCATGGGCAAGTTCGAAGGAATGGACCCCAAGCTGGTCCGCGACCTGTTGTCCGAGGTGCAGCGGGCCGCCGAGCAGATGCGGAACGTCGAGGGCAGGGTCTCGCAGATGATGAGCGGGGCCGGCCTGTCCTCGCAGTCGACCCACCGACCCGTCCAGATCGCCGACGCGTGCGATGTGATGGTCCGCGACGTCTCCGCCCGCGTGACGTTACTGGAGAAGAAGGTCAGCCAGAACGCGACGGCGCCCCCCACCGAGCCGAAGGCCGGGGATCCGAAGCCCGAGACGGGCTCCCAGGGCGAGGGGGCGAAGCCGCAGACGGACTCCCAGAACGGCGCCAAACCGGAGACCGGTTCTCAGAACGGCGCCAAGCCCGACACCCCGAAGGCCGAGGACCTCAAGCCGGCCGTCGGGTCGGACGACAGGCCCCGCGTCGGCGACCAGTCGGCCGAGAGCACCCAGCGTGACGATCCCAAGGACTCCTCCAAGCCCGACACCAAGCCGGACACCAAGCCGGACACCCCGAAGGGCGACGAGGCCAAGCCCGAGGCGGGTTCGAAGGGTGACGAGACCTCCCCGCGCGACGATCGCGACGATCGGAAGGAGACGCCGAAACCCGAGGCGTCCGGAGCCGACGACCGGAAGCCGGAAACGGGGTCGAAAGCCGACGAGACCTCCCCGCGGGAGGGGGAGACGTCCAAGGAGAGCGGCAAGCCGACGGACAGCGCGCCGCGCGAGGTTCCCAAGCCCGATCCCGCGCCGGAGCCCCCGAGGGCCGAGGAGTCGCGTCCCGAGCCTCCCAAGCCCGACCCCAAGCCCGATCCCGCGCCGGAGCCCCCGAGGGCCGAGGAGCCGCGCCCCGAGCCTCCTGCCCCGGATCCCGTACCGGAGGTCCCGGAAGGCGATTCCGCGCCCCCGCCGGAGGCCCGCACCCCGGATTCCCCGTCCCTGCCGGACGCACCGAGGGCCGAGGACACCCGGCCCGAGGCGCCCGCGCCGGATCGCGTCCCTGAGGTGCCGAACGCCCAGGGCGCGCCCGTGCCGGGGACGCCCAACGCCGAGGGCGCGCCCGCGCCGGAGGCGCCCAGGCAGGATTCCGCGCCCGCGCCGGACGCCCCGAGGGCCGACGACGCGCGGCCGGAGACGCCGAGGGTCGAGGACCTGAAGCCCGCGGTCCCCGGACCGGGGGAGAACCCGCAGGGTGGGGGGCAGCCGGTCGACGCCGCGCCGCGCGAGGCGCCCGACGTCCCGCGTACGCCCGAGACCGCCACCCAGAACCCTGGGCCCGGGACGCCGCAGGGAGAGTCCACGCCCGCGCCGGAACCGCCCAGGGCCGACGGCACCCGGCCGGAGATCGTCAACGCGGACGACACGACGCCGCGCGGGCAGGATCCGACCGGCGACGCGCCCGTGAACGACTCCGACACCAAGGGCGACACGGGCTCGAAGGGCGACGAGACGACCCCGCGCGGGGATTCCACCGGCAACGCGCCCGCGAACGATCCCGACGCCAAGGGCGACGCCGGTTCCAAGGGCGACGAGCGCTCGCCGAGGCAGGAGGGCGGCTCCTCCGGCGACACCGTCCTCGACACCTCCAGGAAGGACCACCCCGACGACATCGACCAGAGCGACTCCAAGGCGAAGATCGTGGAGGTCGACGGGGTGAAGGTGCTCCAGATCCCGCTCGACGCGCCCACGGCGGCCGAGGTCGACGAGCTGCTGAAGAACATCGAGGACATCCCGCCGCTGGAGATGCCCGCGATCGACAATGTCTCCGGCACCACCGGGCAGCCCGGCTGGGTCGAGCCGCACGGCCCGCTCGATTCCGCCAAGCCCGCGTACCCGCTCCTCGACACCGCGGGGCCGGCCACGGACCAGACCGTCCAGCCGCCGGGCACCGGTGGCGACACCACTTCCCAGGGCCCCCAATCCACCGGTACGACCTCCGGCGAGCCCGCCGGGCCCCGGCCCGCGGGAGACTCGACGTCCACCGGTGACGCCGCGCCCCGGCCCGCCGGTACGGCCTCGGGTGAGCCCGCGATCCAGACGGCGGGCACGACCTCGGGCGAGGCGGCCACCCGGCCCGCCGGAGGACCGGCGCCGTCCATCGGCGACGCGGTCTCCGGTGAGGCGCGCGGTGCCGAGGGCACGTCCGGGCAGGCGGCGGGGGCGGCGCCCGGCGGGGTGGCCGCGCAGCCGGGCGAGGGTTCGGCCGCCCGGTGGGCGAACGACGGCAGCGACGTCGTCACCGCCGAGGCGGGCCCGCTCGATCTCGACGCGCTCAGGACGCTCGCGGACAACGCCCGCGAGATCGAGCCGCTGGAGATGCCGGGCGTGAGCGTGCCCGACGGGGAGACCTGGGGTGAGGGGGCCTGGGCGCCCATGGACATCCGGCCCGACGGCCCGGCCGGCGACGTGGAACCGGGAGACCCGCTGCGGCCGATCCCGCCTCCGGGCGGCGGCCGGTGATCGCCGGAACGCGGGCGCGAGGTCGTGAGCGCCGTGAGCGCCGTGAGCGCGAAGCGGCGGGCGGATGAGCACGAGACACCGGGTAGCGGTGAGTGAGCAGGAGGCAGGGAGCGTGTCAGCGAGGGTGAGGAGCCTGTGATGTTCGTGGATCCACCCGCACCGCAGCCGCTGCAGCCGGGGGAGACCCCGCCGGCCTCGGCCAACAACGGGCTGCCGTCCCCGGACGCCGTCACGTCGTGGGAGTTCAACCCCGACTACCAGCGGCTGGTCATGATGTGGAGGCAGGTGCTCCCCGTGCTCGACACGCTGACCGCCAGCCTGGACAAGGCCTACCAGCTCGCCAGGAGCAGGGACGTCTGGGACGCCCCCGTCTCCGGCCGCTACGTCGAGGACATGACGGAGTGGCGCACCCGCCTGAGCCTCTACCGGCAGGCGATCCTGACGTCGATCAGCGACCAGGCGGCCGACACGCCGAGATGGGTGCCGGTCAAGGCCGGAGCCCCGCACGCGTTCTCGTGAGGCGGCCTCCCGGCGGCGGCGGTCCTCCGCGACACGCTGTCCCGGGGCGGCGTGTCCCTGACGTGGGATAACCGGGGACGGCGGGCTTACAGTGGGGGTGAGTCGTCGTCTTCGGGGTGTGAGCCATGGGCGCAGAACCGTACTACGGGCCGGATTTCGGTCTCCTGCAGCGCGAGGACCCGGAGATCGCGAGCGTGCTGCTCGACGAGCTCGACCGGCTCCGCGGGGGCGTCCAGCTGATCGCGAGTGAGAACTTCACCTCGCCCGCCGTGCTCGCCGCGCTCGGCTCGACGCTCACCAACAAGTACGCCGAGGGCTACCCCGGCAGGCGTTACTACGCCGGGTGCGAGGTCGTCGACCGGGCCGAGCGGCTCGCGATCGACCGGGCCAAGCGGCTGTTCGGCGCCGAGCACGTCAACGTGCAGCCCCATTCCGGCGCCTCGGCGAACCTGGCGGCCTACGCGGCCCTGCTCCAGCCGGGCGACACCATGCTGGCGATGGAGCTGTCGCACGGCGGCCACCTCACGCACGGCTCCAAGGTCAACTTCTCGGGACGCTGGTTCGACGTCGTGGCGTACGGCGTGCGCAGGGACACCGAGCTGATCGACTACGACGAGGTCAGGGAGCTGGCGCTGCGGCACCAGCCCAAGATGATCATTTGTGGTGCCACCGCCTACCCCCGCGAGATCGACTTCGCCGCCTTCCGGGGGATCGCGGACGAGGTGGGCGCCTGGCTGCTCGCCGACGTCGCGCACACCGTCGGCCTGATGGCCGGGCGGGCGCTGCCCTCCGCCGTGCCGTACGCGGACGTGGTGACCTTCACCACGCACAAGGCGCTGCGCGGTCCGAGGGGCGGCGGGATCATGTGCACGGGGGAGCTGGGCCCCAGGATCGACCGGGCGGTCTTCCCTTTCGTGCAGGGCGGCCCGCTCATGCACGCGGTGGCGGCCAAGGCGGTGGCGTTCGGCGAGGCGCTGCGGCCGGAGTTCGCGGAGTACGCGCGGCGGGTGGTGGCCAACGCCCAGGTGCTGGCCGACGCGCTGGCCGCCGAGGGCATGCGGCCCGTCTCCGGGGGCACCGACAGCCACCTGGCGCTGATCGACCTGCGCGACGTCGGGATCTCCGGCGCGGTGGCCGAGCAGCGGTGTCAAGCGGCCGGGATCACGCTGAACCGCAATGCGATCCCCTATGATCCCGAACCGCCCACGGTGACGTCCGGGATCCGGGTCGGCACCCCCTGCGTCACGACCCAGGGGATGGGGCCCGAGGAGATGAAGGAGGTGGCCTCGATGGTGGCGCAGGTCATCCGCAACCCCGACGCGACGGGGGAGATACGGGAGCGCGTCGCGGTGCTGACGAGGACCCACCGGATATATCCCAGCGAACTATGAGCTGTTCTGTGTCGTTTTCCGGTCACAGGTGGCCGGACTATCCGCGAAACTGGTTCCGTGCGCGAATATCTACTCATGGCGCTCGTCGCGGCCGCAGTGACGTATCTGCTGGTTCCGCTGATCCGCGTTTTCGCCGTCCGTATCGGCGCCATGCCCGAGGTCCGCGATCGTGACGTGCACACCACGCCGACGCCCAGGCTGGGTGGTCTGGCGATGTACGGCGGCCTCGTCGCCGGCCTGCTGATCGCCGCCGAGCTGCCCTACGCCGGAGGCAAGCTGGCCGAGGGCCAGGGAAAGATCGTGATCGCGCTGATCGCCGCAGGCGGCCTGATCACGCTGACCGGCTTCCTGGACGACTGGCTGGGGATGGACGCCCTCGTCAAGCTCGCCGGGCAGATCGGCGCCGCGGGGGTGCTCGTCACCTTCGGTGTCAGCCTGCCGTGGCTCCCGCTGCCGACCGCGCTGGGCGGGCAGACCATCCTCGACTCGACACTGAGCCCGCTGATCACGATCCTGATCGTGGTCGTCATGATCAACGCCGTCAACTTCGTCGACGGGCTCGACGGGCTGGCCGCGGGGATCGTCGGCATCGCCGCGATGGCCACGTGGACGTACTCGGTGGCCCTGTCGAAGGACTACGGCGACACCAGCATCAACGCGACGGCGGTCATCGCCTCGGTGCTGATCGGGGTCTGCCTGGGCTTCCTGCCGCACAACTTCCACCCGGCGAAGATCTTCATGGGCGACACGGGGGCGATGCTGATCGGCCTGGTCCTCGCCTCCACGATGATTCTGGTCACACCGCTCGACTCCAGCAGCATCAACCGTTTCCCCGTCATCCTCCCGCTCCTGGTGCCGGTCGCGATCCTGGTGCTCCCGCTGCTGGACCTGATCATGGCGGTGATCCGGCGCACGTCCAACGGCCTGTCGCCGTTCTCGCCCGACCGGGGGCACCTGCACCACCGGCTGCTGGACATCGGCCACTCGCACCGCCGCAGCGTCATGATCATGTACGCGTGGACCTTCCTGTTCGCCTTCGCGGTCGTGGCGCTGTCCATCGAGGGCGTCCCGCTCATCCTGTTCCCGCTGACCGTGCTGCTCGCCATCGGCGTGCTGGTGATGATGGCGCTGCCCCGCCTGCGCGCCCGCCGTGACCTCGGCGGGGCCGAGGGCACTGACGAGGAGCGCGGCGACGGGCGAGGTGACGGGCGCGGCCCGCTCGATCCCGGTCCCGCGGGTCCCGGCGGTCCCGCGGAGGGACCCGGGCGGCACGCGCACCCCGGTGAGCAGCAGCCGGGCCGGGTCAGGCCCCATCCGTATCCCGCGGAGGCGCCGGGGCACCGTCCGGCCGCCGCCGGCGACGAGACGGCCACCCTGCCGGTGCGGCCCGACCTGTCACTCAGCGCTCCCCGGCACGGTTTCTCAAACCCTGAGACGCCGCTTTGAGCCGCTTTCCCCGGCTCCTTGATCGTTCACTTGAAACGGCAGGTAAAGGCGCTCTTCCATGAGCTTGTGATAGCTTTCACTAGCAGATGGTGAACCTGCTTAGACCTGCAAGGTAGCAATCGCTCGCTTGATAACAGTCACTTGGAGTGCCGATGCTGGCCAACGACGTGCGCCTTCTGAAGGGGGCTGCGATACCCACGGTGCTGGTGGGGCTGGTCGTGATCCTCGTCGCGGCGTTGCTGGCCGGAGCCAAGGGAGCGCTCGGCGCCGCGATCGGGACCGTGGTCGTCGGCGTCTTCTTCACCCTCGGCATCATGGCGGTCTCGTACGCGAGCCGCGTGTCGCCCATGATGATGATGACCGCCGCGGTGCTGAGCTACGCGGTGAAGATTCTCGTGATCATGGCTCTGCTCAAGACCTTCGAGGACGCCACCGCGTTCGAGCCCAAGGCCTTCGGCTGGGCGGCCATCGCGTGCACGATCGCCTGGACGGTCGGCGAGATGCGCGGCTTCATGAAGCTCAAGATGCTCTACGTCGACCCCGATGGCCGGGTTCCAGGTCAGGGCGATCCGCGATGAGGCGTATCATCTCGCTGGCGGTCTGGACCCTGCCCGATATGACTAGTCCTCACCGCGACTGCTATCGTCATGCCCGCGATGAGCGAAAAGAAAATCCGGCCCGAAGACGACGGCCGCGACTTCGCCAACGCCGCCTGGTCGATCCCCAGCTATCTCCTCTCCGGGATGATCCTGTACGGCGGTGCGGGCTGGTTGCTGTCCAAGTGGACTGGCGTGGTCGCCTTCACCCCGATCGGATTGATTCTCGGGGTCGCTCTATCCGTCTACCTGGTCTACCGGAAGTACGGTCGCTAGCCTTCGGCGGCGGTCGCTTCGCTGACGAAGCCATTTCGATCAACTACCACGCTGAAGGGAACGCCGCGTGAGCACGCTGACGCTCCTCGCTCCCGGGGACGAGTTCACGCCTCCGGGACTCGAACTCTTCGACGCCGCCCCGCTCGTCTCGGGCGTCGCCTGGTTCACGAAGCCGGTACTGCTGGCCCTGCTGAGCTCGATCATCGTCATCGGCTTCTGCTGGTCGGCCTTCGGCAACCCGAAGCTGGTGCCGCGGGGCGTGCAGAACATCGGCGAGATGGGCTACATGTTCGTCCGCGACCAGGTCGCCCGGCCGTTCCTCGGCAAGGACGCCGACCGGTGGATGGGCCTGCTGCTCAGCATGTTCTTCCTGGTCTGGGTCTGGAACCTGATGGGCGTCATCCCGGTGCTGCAGTTCCCGGTCGCCTCGCACATCGCCTTCCCGATCGTGCTCGCCCTCAGCGTCTACATCCTGAAGATCTACCTGGGTGTCAAGCACCAGGGCGCGATCGGCTACTTCAAGAACATGATGTTCCCCCCGGGGTTGCCCAAGCCGATCTACGTGCTGCTGGCCCCGATCGAGCTCCTGTCCAACATGATCATCGCGCCCTTCACGCACGCGGTGCGACTGTTCGCCAACATGTTCGCCGGCCACATCATCCTGGCCTTCTTCAGCCTCGTCGGCTTCTGGTTCCTCTTCGAGAAGCTCACCCCGCTGGGCGCACCGCTCGGCGTGGTCGGCGTGATCATGACGATCGCGATGACGGGCTTCGAGATGTTCATCCAGTTCCTGCAGGCGTTCCTCTTCGCGATGCTCGCCGCGATGTACATCGGCAACTCGCTCCACGCCGACCACTAGGCACACAGACCTCCCTCGAATATCCAGACCGGTGAGCCTTCACCGGCCGACCTGTAAAGGAAACACAACACCATGGCAATGGGAATCCTCGCTGAGGTCACCGGCTCCCTCGGTTCCATCGGCTACGGCCTCGCCGCCATCGGCCCCGGCATCGGCGTCGGCATCATCTTCGGTCAGGGTGTGCAGGCCATCGCCCGCCAGCCCGAGGCCTACGGCCTGATCCGCCAGAACATGCTGCTCGGCTTCGTCCTCACCGAGGCGCTGGCCCTCATCGGCCTTGTCGCGCCGTTCATGTTCGGTCAGTAAGACGCAGAAAAACCTCTGACGGAAGGCTGCACAAATGATTCAGGCAGCTTCGCTCCTGGCAGCGGAGGAGGGGGCTAACCCCCTCCTCCCGCACACCTACGAGCTTGTCGTCGGCGGCTTCGCCTTCTTCTTCGTCCTCTTCGTCGTCGGTAAGATCCTCACCCCGCGCATCCAGAAGACCCTGGTCGAGCGGACCGATGCGATCGAAGGCGGCATCAAGCGAGCCGAGGACGCGCAGGCCGAGGCCCAGGCGCTGCTCAAGCAGTACAAGGACCAGCTCTCCGAAGCCCGTCACGAAGCCTCGCGGCTGCGTGAGGAGGCCCGTGAGCAGGGTGCGCAGATCAAGGCCGAGCTCCGCGAGGAGGCTCAGGCCGAGGCCCGCCGCCTGGTCGAGGCCGCCCACCTGCAGATCGAGGCCGACCGCCAGCAGGCGTTCGCCCAGCTCCGCACGGAGCTCGGCCGCCTGTCGATCGAGCTGGCCGGCCGCATCGTCGGGGAGTCCCTGGAGGACGAGGCGCGCCAGCGCCGTACCGTCGACAGGTTCCTCGAGGAGCTCGAGTCGAGCAACGCGGCGGTCCGCTGATGACACGGCGAACCAGGCGTGACGCGCGAGTGTCGGTGAGCGGCTGATGAGGGGCCTCAGCAGGGCCTCGCTGGCCGAGGTCGAAGAGCGCTTCAACGCCGTCGCGGGAAGCGCGGACCTCGGCACGCTGGCCGACGAGCTTTTCTCGGTCGCCGCCCTGTTCGACCGCGAACACGGGCTCCGCCGCAACCTCTCCGACCCGGCCAGTCCCGCGGCCCAGAAGGCGCAGATCGTCCGGGTGCTGCTGGAGGGCAAGATCAGCGACGCCGCCCTGGAGACGGTCGCCGCGGCCGTGTCCGCCAGGTGGGCGCGCTCGGGTGACCTGGCCGACTCCCTGGAGCGGCTCGGCGTCATCGCGGCCTCGGCCGAGGCGGAGGCGCAGGGCAGGCTCGACGACGTCGAGGACGAGCTGTTCCGGTTCGGGCGCATCGCCGCCTCGAACCTGGAGCTTCACCGGACCCTGACGGCGCCGGCGGCCCCCGAGTCCGCCAAGCGGGAGCTTCTGGGCTCCCTCCTGGCCGCGAAGGTCGCCCCCACCACCCTGCGGCTGGTCACCCAGCTCGTGCTGCATCCGAGAGGACGTAGCCTGGACGGTGGGCTTGAGGAGTTCGGCAAGCTGGTCGCCGCCCAGCGGCAGCGCCTCGTCGCGGTGGTGCGCAGCGCCGTCGTGCTTTCAGAGGGGCAGAAGCAGCGTCTCGCCACGTGGCTGCGCACCTCGTACGGCCGCGACGTTCATCTGAACGTCGAGGTGGATCCGCGGGTGCTGGGAGGGTTCTCGGTTCACATCGGGGACGACCTCATCGACACCACCATCGCGGGACGAATCGAAGAAGTCCGCCGCCGGTTGGCCGGCTAGGCGAATAGGGAGACTGAAGAGAGATGGCGGAGCTTACGATCCGGCCGGACGAGATCCGGGACGCACTTGAGCGCTTCGTCCAGGCGTACGAGCCGGAAGGTGCCGCGCGCGAGGAGATCGGGACCGTCGTCGACTGCGGCGACGGTATCGCCCATGTCTCCGGCCTTCCCTCGGCGATGGCGAACGAGCTGCTTGAGTTCGAGGACGGCACGCGTGGCCTGGCACTGAACCTGGACGTCCGGGAGATCGGTGTCGTTGTTCTGGGCGACTTCAGCAAGATCGAGGAGGGCCAGTCGGTCCGCCGGACGGGCGAGGTCCTGTCCGTGCCGGTCGGCGACGGCTTCCTCGGCCGAGTGGTCGACCCGCTGGGCGTCCCCCTGGACGGCAAGGGCCCCATCGAGTCCGAGAGCCTGCGCGCCCTCGAACTCCAGGCCCCCTCGGTGGTCCAGCGTCAGCCGGTGAAGGAGCCGCTGCAGACCGGTCTCAAGGCGGTCGACGCCATGACGCCGATCGGCCGCGGCCAGCGCCAGCTGATCATCGGTGACCGTGGCACGGGCAAGACCGCCGTCGCCGTGGACACCATCCTCAACCAGCGGGAGAACTGGCTCTCCGGCGACCCCGACAAGCAGGTTCTCTGCGTCTACGTCGCGGTCGGCCAGAAGGGCTCCACGATCGCCCAGGTCAAGGGCCGCCTCGAGGAGGCGGGCGCGATGGAGTACACCACCATCGTCGCCGCTCCGGCGTCCGACCCGGCCGGTTACAAGTACCTCGCGCCCTACACCGGTTCGGCCATCGGCCAGCACTGGATGTACCAGGGCAAGCACGTCCTCATCGTCTTCGACGACCTGACCAAGCAGGCCGACGCCTACCGCGCCGTCTCCCTGCTGCTGCGCCGCCCGCCGGGCCGCGAGGCGTTCCCCGGCGACGTCTTCTACTTGCACTCCCGCCTCCTTGAGCGTTGCGCGAAGCTGTCCAAGGACATGGGTTCCGGCTCGATGACCGGTCTGCCGATCATCGAGACGAAGGGCAACGACGTCTCGGCGTTCATCCCCACCAACGTCATCTCCATCACCGACGGCCAGTGCTTCCTCGAGACCGACCTGTTCAACGCGGGTGTGCGTCCGGCCATCAACGTCGGTGTCTCCGTCTCCCGAGTCGGCGGCTCCGCGCAGATCAAGGCGATGAAGCAGGTCGCCGGCACGCTGCGCCTGTCGCTGTCGCAGTTCCGTGACCTGGAGGCGTTCGCCTCCTTCGCCTCCGACCTGGACGCGGCCTCCCGCGCCCAGCTGGAGCGTGGCCAGCGTCTGGTCGAGCTGCTCAAGCAGGCCCAGTACAGCCCGTTCCCGGTCGAGAAGCAGGTCGTCTCGGTGTGGGCCGGCACCACGGGCGAGCTCGACGAGGTCCCGGTCGAGGACATCCGCCGCTTCGAGACGGAGTTCCTCGACTACCTGGGCCGCGAGCACAAGGGCATCTTCGACGGCATCCGCGAGACCAAGCAGCTGCCCGACGACGCGGTGGTCGCCCTCAAGGACGCCATCACCGAGTTCAAGAAGAGCTTCGAGACCTCCTCCGGTGAGTACCTGGTCAACGACGAGCCGGTCGCCGCGCTCGGCGAGGGCGAGGTCGGCCAGGAGAAGATCACGAAGCGAGTCCGCACGGCAGAGAAGAAGTAGCCGATGGGTGCCCAGCTAAGACTGCTGCGGCGGCGGATCAAGTCGGTCAAGTCCACGGCGAAGATCACCCGCGCCCAGGAGCTCATCGCCTCGTCCCGCATCGTCAAGGCTCAGCAGCGGATGCAGGCCGCCGTGCCGTACGAGCGCGAGATCACCCGCGCCGTCACGGGCGTGGTCAGCAACACCTCCACCACCGACCACCCGCTGACGGTGGCCAAGGAGCAGCCCGTCAAGGCCGCCGTCCTGATCGTCACCAGCGACAGCGGTTTCTGCGGCGGCTTCAACGCCAACATCCTTCGCGAGGCGGAGGCGCTCGGCAACCTGCTGCGGGACAGGGGCGTCGAGCCCGTGCCCTACGTGACGGGCCGCAAGGGCGTCGCCTGGCACACCTTCCGCAACCGTGAGATGGGCGGGCAGTGGACGGGATTCTCCCGTAAGCCCGCCTACTCCGACGCCAAGGAGGTCGCCGGCGCGCTGATCGAGGCCTTCTCGGCCGACAACGGGGTGGACGAGATCCACATCGTCTCCACCGAGTTCGTCTCGATGCTGACGCAGGAGGTCGTGGTCAAGCGGATCCTTCCGCTGGAGGTCGAGGAGACCGCCGAGGACCCGTCCGACACGCCGCTGCCGTATTTCGAGTTCGAGCCCACCGCGGGCGAGGTCCTCGACACGCTGCTGCCGCGTTACGTGGAGTCGCGCATCTTCACCGCGCTGCTCCAGTCGGCGGCCTCGGAGGAGGCCTCGCGCCGCCGGGCCATGAAGTCGGCCACCGACAACGCCAACGAGCTCATCCGCGTGTTCACCCAGCAGATGAACCAGGTCCGCCAGGCCGAGATCACCCAGGAAATCAGCGAGATCGTCGGTGGCGCGAACGCGCTGGCCGACTCCGCAGCGGGGAAAGAGTGAAATGACTGCACAGACTGTTGAGACCGGCGTGGGCCGCGTCGCGCGGGTCACCGGTCCCGTCGTCGACGTGGAGTTCCCCGTCGAGGCGATGCCCGAGATCTACAACGCCCTCAAGGTGGACGTCGAGCTGCAGGGCGAGGCCAAGGTCCTCACCCTGGAGGTCGCCCAGCACCTGGGTGACAACCTCGTCCGCGCGATCTCCATGCAGCCCACCGACGGCCTCACCCGTGGCGCCCCGGTGACCGACACCGGCGCGGCCATCTCGGTTCCCGTCGGCGACGTCGTCAAGGGCCACGTGTGGAGCACCCTCGGCGAGTCGCTGGACGTCGAGACCTCCTCGCTCCAGATCACCGAGCGCTGGGGCATCCACCGCCCGTCGCCCGCCTTCGACACCCTCGAGTCGCGCACCGAGATGCTGACCACCGGCATCAAGGTCATCGACCTGCTCACCCCGTACGTGCAGGGTGGCAAGATCGGCCTGTTCGGCGGCGCGGGCGTGGGCAAGACCGTTCTGATCCAGGAGATGATCCGCCGGGTCGCCCGCAACTTCGGTGGCACCTCGGTGTTCGCCGGCGTCGGCGAGCGCACCCGTGAGGGCAACGACCTCTGGCTGGAGATGGAGGAGGCGAACGTCCTCAAGGACACCGCCCTCGTCTTCGGCCAGATGGACGAGCCCCCGGGCACCCGTCTGCGCGTCGCGCTCTCCGCCCTGACCATGGCGGAGTACTTCCGTGACGTCCAGAAGCAGGACGTGCTGCTGTTCATCGACAACATCTTCCGGTTCACCCAGGCCGGTTCCGAGGTGTCCACCCTGCTCGGCCGCATGCCGTCCGCGGTGGGTTACCAGCCGACCCTGGCCGACGAGATGGGTGTCCTCCAGGAGCGCATCACCTCGACCCGCGGTCACTCGATCACCTCCATGCAGGCGATCTACGTCCCCGCGGACGACATCACCGACCCGGCCCCGCACAACGCGTTCGCGCACCTCGACGCGCAGACCGTTCTGTCGCGGCCGATCTCGGAGAAGGGCATCTACCCCGCGGTGGACCCGCTCGACTCCACCTCGCGGATCCTCGACCCGCTGATCGTGGGCGAGGAGCACTACCGCGTGGCCCAGGAGACCAAGCGGATCCTGCAGAAGTACAAGGAACTGCAGGACATCATCGCGATCCTCGGTATCGACGAGCTCTCGGAAGAGGACAAGGTCACCGTCAACCGGGCCCGTCGCATCGAGCGCTTCCTGTCGCACCCGATGTACGCCGCCGAGGCGTTCACCGGCCAGCCCGGTGAGAACGTCCCGCTGGACGAGACCATCGCCTCGTTCAAGGGCCTGTGCGCCGGCGACTACGACCACCTGCCCGAGCAGGCGTTCTTCATGGTCGGCGGCATCGACCAGGCCGTGGCCAAGGCCAAGGAACTCGCCCGCTAGTCGCCTTCGGCGCCGGTACGGTCACGCGGCCGTACCGGCGCCTGGTTCGATAAGGAACTGGAGAGAAAGTGGCGAAGCTGCGAGTAGGCGTCGTCTCCCCGGAGCGTGAGATCTGGTCCGGTGAGGCCGACATGGTGATTGCCAAGACCGTCGACGGCGAGATCGGTATCATGCCTAAGCACGCGCCCGTGCTCGGCGTTCTCGTCGAGGGCGGCCTGCTGAAGATCAAGCGAGGCGACGGCGAAGCCGACCTCGTCGCCGCCGTCCACGGAGGATTCCTCTCGGTGGCCGACGACGAGGTGTCCATCCTGGCCGAGCTGGCCGAGCTGGGCTCCGAGGTCGACGTCGCCCGCGCGAAGAGCGCTCTGGAGCGGGCTCAGGCCTCGGTCGAGTCCGACCAGGAGAACGCGGACGCGGTCGCGGAGGCCAAGCGTGCCAGGGCCCGGTTGCGCGCGGCCGGGGAAGAAGTCGGATAAATTCTGCTTCTTAGGCTGTACGCGCTTTTGGGGGGCGAGCAGACATGGTGGTGGATGTTCTCATCGTGCTGGGGCTGCTCGTCGCCCTCCTGGGACTCCGGGTTCTGATACTGACCCGCTCCCGGGGATCGGTGCTCTGTTGCCTGCGCTCCCTGTCGAAGGAGCGAGGCTGGCGGGTAGGGGTGGCCCGCTACGCCGACGGCCACCTCAACTGGATCCCGCTCATAGGTCTGCTTCCAAGGCCGCGCCACGTCATCGTGAGGCGCGGCCTTGTCGTTTCCGGGCGCCGCAGGGTCGGGTCCGGTGAGTTCTTCGGGTTCATCGAGGGTGTGACGGCGATCGAGTGCCGCAACGGGCAGGACGCCTTCGAGCTCGCCATGGGATACCGCGCCCTGACCGGTTTCGTCGCCTGGCTGGAGTCCGCCCCGCCCAGCGCCTACCTCGACGTCGCCTGAGCCCTCCTCACCTTCCCGGCGGGCGCGCAGGGCCTTGGGGGATCCTTTTCCTCAGCGGGTGCCGCCGGGCTTCCACAGGGCTCTCAGCGGGTGCCGCCGCGGTTCCGGAGCCGTCCTCGGCGGGTGCCCCGGGCCTCGGAGTCTCGTCCTCAGCGGGTGCCGCCGGGCTTCCAGAGGATCTCGTCGCCGTCCGCGGCCACCCGGCAGAGGATGAACATCAGGTCGCTCAGCCGGTTGAGGTACCTCGCGGTCAGCGGGTTGACGTCGTCGTGGGCCTCCAGCGCCGACCAGACGGTCCGCTCGGCCCGCCGGACCACGGTCCTGGCGACGTGGAGCGCGGCCACGGCCGGGGTGCCGCCGGGCAGGATGAAGCTGCGCAGCGGCGTGAGACGCTCGTTGAACTCGTCGCACCGGGCCTCCAGCCAGTCGACGTAGGAGGGCTCGACCCGCAGCGGCGGGAACTCGGGGTTCTCCACGAGCGGGGCGCACAGGTCGGCCCCGACGTCGAACAGCTCGTTCTGGATCCGGCCGAGGACGGCGGTGACGTCCGCCTCCAGGGTCCCCGCGGCGAGGGCCACGCCGATCGCCGCGTTGGCCTCCTCGACGTCCGCGTAGGCGGCCAGGCGCGGATCGGTCTTGCGGGTGCGGCTCATGTCGCCGAGCGCGGTCGTGCCGTCGTCCCCGGTACGGGTGTAGATCTTCGAGAGCACCACCGGTTTGTCTCTGTCAGCTCGCGTCATGTGGCTCAGCGTATCGGCCAAAAAACTCTCCCGATCAACCCGATAGTGGACAATATGATTTGTCGATGGTTTCTGGTTTCTACCTGCGATTCCCTCACATCTCCCACGAGACGCTGACCTTCGTCGCCGACGACGACGTCTGGGCGGCCCCGGCGGACGGCGGCCGGGCGTGGCGCCTCTCCTCGGACCGGGCTCCCGCGGGTCATCCCCGCCTCTCACCCGACGGCACCAAGGTCGCCTGGACCAGCGTCCGCGACGGCGCTCCCGAGGTCTACCTGGCGGATCTGGAATCCGGTTCGGCGGAGCGGCTGACCTACTGGGGAGACGCGCGGACCCGTACCCGCGGCTGGACGCCGGACGGCGGGATTCTCGCGATCAGCGCGACCGGCAGGCCGTTCGTCTCGCAGACCTGGGCCTACGTGCTCGGGGAGGGACGCGTCGAGCGGTTGCCGTACGGCCCGGTCAACGACCTGTCGGTCACGGTGGACCCGGAAGACACAGTGGCGCTGCTCACCGGGGGGCTTCCCCGCGATCCGGCGACCTGGAAGCGCTACCGGGGCGGCACGGCGGGCCGACTGTGGGTGCGGCGCGGTGACGGTGACTTCACCCGGATCCTGGCCGACCTCAACGGCCACCTCGCCAACCCGATGCTTGTCGGGGGGCGGCTCGTCTTCGTCTCCGACCACGAGGGCGTCGGCAACCTCTACTCCTGCGAGCCGGACGGTGGCGGCCTGCGCCGCCACACCGACCACGACGTCTTCTACGCCCGGCACGCCACCACCGACGGGACCCGGATCGTCTACCAGAACGCCGGAGACCTCTATCTCCTGGACGGTCTCGACGCCGAGGCCCGCAAGCTCGACGTCACCCCGGGCTCCCCGCTGCGCGGGCGGCAGCCGTACCAGGTCAACGCGAGCAGGCGGCTGCACGACCTGGCCGTGGACGCGACCGGGCGGGCCAGCGCGGTGGAGGTCCAGGGATCAGTGCACTGGGTGACCCACCGGGACGGCCCGGCGCGGCAGCTCAGCGACGGCCTGTCGGCGGGGCGGCCCCGCATCCTCGGTGACGACCGCGTGGTGTGGGTCTTCGACGACGGCGAGACGCAGGGACTGGAGATCGCCCCGGCGGGGGGCGGGGAGAGCCGCAGGATCGCCGTGGGCGCGCTGGGCGAGGTCGGGGACCTCGCCGTCGCGCCCGACGGGAACACGATCGCGGTGACCAGCAGGAACGGGCGGCTGCTCCTGGTCGACGTGGCCTCGGGCGAGGCCGTGGAGCTGTCCAGGGCAGACGGGGAGATCAACGGCCTCACCTGGTCGTCCGACTCGGCCTGGCTGGCCTGGTCGCACCCGGACGGCCCGCAGCTGCGCAGGATCAGGCTGGCCAGGGTGGCGGACCGCAGCGTGACCGACGTCACCGACGGCCGGTTCGTGGACATCTCACCCGCGTTCGCGGGGGACTATCTGGCGTTCCTGTCGCGACGCGGCTTCGACCCGGTCTACGACGCGCACTCCTTCGACATGTCCTTCCCCTTCGGCTACCGGCCCTACCTGGTGCCGCTGTCCGCGTCCACGCCGTCCCCGTTCGCGCCCAGCTCCGCGGGGCGGGCCGCCGACGCGGGCTCGGGCCCGGGATCCGGCGACGACGACGGCAAGAAGGACGACGGCGCGATCACCGTGGACCTGGAGGGCATCGCCACCAGGGTCGTGCAGGTGCCGGTGCCCGAGGGCCGCTACTCGGACCTGCGGGCGGTCAAGGGCGGGTTCGTCTGGCTGCGGGAGCCGCTGGCCGGGGAGCTCGGCGAGGACAGGGACGAGGTGGGGGGCGAGGCGCCCCGTCCGGCGCTGGACCGCTACGACCTGGTCAAGCGCAAGTGGGAGGAAGTGGTCGACAAGCTCGACTGGTACCGGGTGAGCGGTGACGGTACGCAGCTCGTCGTCAGCGACAAGAACACGCTCACGGTCCGCCCGGCCGGGGGAAAGCAGGGGGGCAAGAACGGCGACGACACGGCCGTCGACCTGTCCAGGATCCGGATCACCGCCGACCCCCGGGCGCTGCGGCGGCACGCCTACGCCCAGCTGGGCCGCCGGATGCGCGCCGACTTCTGGGTCGAGGACATGGCCGACGTCGAGTGGGAGGCCGTGCTGGAGGAGTACCGGCCGCTGGTGGACCGGGTCGCCACCGCCGACGACTTCGCCGACCTGCTCTGGGAGGTCGCGGGCGAGCTGGGCAGCTCGCACGCCTACGTCGACGCCGCTCCCTGGGGCCATCCGGCCTCCGAGCCGATCGGGCTGCTCGGCGCCGACCTCTCCAGGGGCGACGACGGCCGCTGGCGGGTGGACCGGGTGCTGCCCGCCGAGTCCTCCGACGTGCACGCCCGCTCGCCGCTGGCCGGGCCGGGGGCGAGCGTGCAGCCGGGGGAGGCGCTGCTCGCGGTCGACGGCCGCCCGGTGCCGCCCGAGGGGCCCGCGCGGTTGCTGGTCGGCGCCGCCGACAAGCCGGTCGAACTTACCCTGGACGGTGGCCGTCGGGTGGTCGTCACGCCGCTCCGCGACGACCGGCGCCTGCGCTACCAGCACTGGGTGGCCGGAAACCGGGCGCGCGTCAGGGAGTTCGGCGGCGGACGCCTCGGCTACCTGCACATCCCGGACATGGTGGCCGAAGGCTGGGCACAGTTCCACCGCGACCTGCGCAGGGAGATGACCTTCGAGGGGCTGGTGGTGGACGTGCGGGGGAACCGGGGCGGCCACACCTCCGAGCTGGTCATCGAGAAGCTGATCCGCCGGGTCATCGCCTGGGACCTGCCCCGGGGCATGACGCCGATCACCTACCCCGAGGACGCGCCGCGCGGCCCGCTGGTCGCGATCACCGACCAGAACGCCGGATCCGACGGCGACATCGTCACCGCGGCCTTCAAGATCCACAAGCTCGGGCCCGTGGTGGGCACCCGGACCTGGGGAGGCGTCATCGGCATCGAGGACGCCCACCGCCTGGTCGACGGCTCGCGCATCACCGTGCCCAAGTACTCCTTCTGGTTCGAGGAGCTGGGCTGGGGCGTGGAGAACTACGGCGTCGATCCGGACGTCGAGGTCGACATCGCCCCCGGCGACTGGGCGCAGGACAGGGACCCGCAGATCGAGGAGGCGGTACGGCTCGCGCTGGCCGCGCTGGCCGAGCGTCCGGCGGCGACCCCGCCCGACCCCGCCACCCGGCCGTCCCGCCGGCGTCCCGCGCTACCGCCCCGCCCGTAGTTGACATTTGTCATCCGGAACACATTAAGGATCACTGCCTTTCCGATGATATCGGCGACTACCTGGTCAAACGCGGGGCGACGACGATTGTCCCCATGAGAACACCACAGGCGACGGATCCGGCCGGCGCCGCGACCGCCGGCCTCGACAACGTGATCGAGGTCGGCGGGCTCCGGCAGGCGTACGGCGACTTCGAGGCGGTGCGCGGCGTCTCCTTCACGGTCCCGAGGGGCGAGCTGTTCGCCCTGCTCGGCACGAACGGCGCCGGCAAGACCACCACCGTGGAGGTCCTGGAGGGTTTCCGTGCCCCCACCGGCGGCAGCGTCCGCGTGCTCGGGCTCGACCCGGTCGGGCAGCGGCGACGGCTGCGGCCCCGCGTGGGGATCATGCTGCAGGAAGGGGGTTTCCTCGGTGACCTCACGGTCGCCGAGACCATCGGCCTGTGGGAGGGGCTGAGCCAGGACGCGGGCCGCGGGGACACCCCCGCCCGTCCCTCCGGGGCGTCCTCCTTCCTCGGCCGGCACAGGGGCACGGATCCGCGGACCACGGACGCCCTGGAGGCGGCGGGGCTGGGCAGGAAGGCCAGGACCAGGGTGCGGCAGCTCTCCGGCGGCCAGCGGCGCAGGCTCGACCTCGCGCTGGCGGTGATCTCCCGGCCGGAGGTGCTCTTCCTTGACGAGCCGACCACCGGCATGGACCCCGAGGCGCGCCGTGCCACCTGGAAGGTGATCGAGGACCTGCGGGCGGGCGGCACCACGGTGCTGCTCACCACCCACTACCTGGAGGAGGCCGAGCACCTCGCCAACCGGCTGGCGATCATGCACGAGGGCCGGATCCACCTTCAGGGCACCGTCGAGGAGGTGGTGGCCGGGTCGGGCGACCGGATCTCCTTCCGCCTTCCGGGCATCTCCTGGGCCTTCGGTGATCTTCCCGCGCTGGACGGCGTGGCCCCCGTGCTGACCTACGGCGGCGACACGGGCGACACGGAGGTCGCCTACATTCTGAACGGAGCACGGGCCGAGGCCCGCGCGCACACGGCGGTACGGCAGCTCCTGGCCTGGGCCGACGCGCGCGGCGAGACCCTGGAGCGGCTGGCCGTCCGCCGGGGGACCCTGGAGGACGCCTTCATGCGCGTGGCCGGGGAGATGTCGGTGGACGGGGAGAAAGCCGGAGCGACCGGAGCGGATGGAGCGGCCCGGGAGGCCGGCGAAGGGCCGATGGCGGCAGGACCGGCGAGAAGGGGCGAGTGACCATGAGAACCGACGTGCTGCACGCGATGAGGCTCGCGAGGATCGACCTGACCCTGGTGAGCAGGAACACCACGGTCCTGTTCAACGTGCTCCTGCTGCCGCTCCTGATGGCCTGGGTCTACACCCAGGCCGTCGGAGCCGAGAAGATCGACGGCGTGGCCGGGAAACTGTTCGTCCTGGCCGGGCTGCCGGGGTTGATCCTGGTGTTCGCGGTCTTCGTCAACCTGGTGAACTCCTTCACCGCCCGACGCGAGGAACTGGTGCTCAAGCGGCTGCGCGCCGGCCAGCCGTCGGGCCCGGCGATCCTCGCCGGCAGTGCCCTCGGGGCGCTCGTGCTCTATCTCGCCCAGGTGGCACTCCTGGCCGTCTGGATGCAGCGGTCCGAGGGGGTCACGGTGGCCAACGTGCCGATGCTCGTGACTGTCGCCGTCCTGGGGGTCGCGCTGTTCTGCCTGCTCGCCGCCGCCTTCTCGGGCCTCACGCCCAACGCGGAGCTCGCCCAGATCACGGTGCTGCCGGTGCTCCTGCTCGTGCTGGTCGGCGCCCCGATCGCGTTCCCCGCCGACACGCTGCCCGGCGTGCTGGGCGACGTCTCCGCCCTGCTCCCCGCGACCCCGGTCGTGGAGATCGCACGCACCGCCTTCCTGGGCGGGGACCACGTCTCCGGGGGCGGGGCGGCGCTGAGCATGGGCGGGCAGTGGGCTGCCGCGCTGCCCTCCTTCGCGATCCTGCTGGTCTGGATCGCGGTGGCCGGGGTGCTGGCCCGGTGGCTGTTCCGCTGGGAACCCCGGCACGGTTAGCCTTCATCACGACATGTCAGCTGATACTGCTCTAAAAGGGATGAGGCGCTTCGCGCGCCTCATCCCCTCCGTGCTTTCCCGATTTTCCCGGTTTTCCCGCGTGCTTCCCCGGAGGAAGCAGCGATCCCCCGTCCAGGGGCTCCGACGGATGACCGTGCTCTCCCTGACTCTGGGCCTCGTTCTGGCCTGGGTCGGCCCTCTCAGCACGCTGGGGGACCCGGACGGGCAGTCCCGGCTCTCGCTGCTGGCAGTCGGGGTGCCGGGCCTGCTGGTCTTCAGCGTTCTGTACGTGCGAATCCTCCAGGCGGCCGTGGCCGGGACCACCGCGAGAGGTGAGATCGTCGCCTCGGCCGTGGTCGCGGTGATCCTCCTGCTGACCCAGGACGGCGACCCCTGGTCCTGGGGGCTGCTCGGCCCGGCCTGGGCGTCGGGTGCCGTGCTGCTACTGGGCAGGCCCGCCGCGATCGCCGCCACTGCCGCGGCGATCGCCGTCAGCCTGCTTCTCGCGTCTCCGAGCGTCGATCCCGGTCCCGGGTTCGCCGACATGTTCCTGTCGCCGCATCGGGAGGGAGTCTTTCCCGCCCTCGGCGCCTACCTCGGGGTGTCCGCGACGGCACCGTGGGCCAACCGGCTCCAGCTCCGGTTCTGGCAGGTGGTGAGAGCCGCGGAGGAGGGCAAGGAGGCGCAGGCCAGGCTGGCGGTCACCGAGGAGCGGCTGCGCTTCTCCCGCGACCTGCACGACCTGGTCGGCCACAGCCTCTCCGCGATCGCCGTCAAGAGCGAGGTGGCCGCCAAGCTGTCGGGGGTGGACGCCGCGCGGGCGGCGGGGGAGATGGACGAGGTACGGATCCTGGCGCGGCAGACGCTCAAGGAGATCCGCACGGCGGTACGCGGCTACCGGACGGTCGACCTCGCCGCGGAGCTGCGCGCGATGACCGCGGTGCTGGAGGCGGGCGGCATCCGCTGCACGCTGCGGGCGCCGCGCGACCAGGTACCCGAGGGGGTGGCCACCCTGCTGGCCTGGGTGGTCAGGGAGGGCACCACCAACGTGCTGCGGCACAGCTCCGCGACCGAGTGTCTCATCGTGATCACCGTCCGCGAGGGAAGTGTCGTGTTGACGATGACGAACGACGGGGTGGAAGGGGTGGAGGGCCGGGGCGGTACCGGCCTCATCGGGCTGTCGGAGCGGGTCGCCGCCATCGGCGGAACCGTCACGGCGGGACCCGGAGGCCCCGGGGAGTTCAGGCTGCGGGCGACGGTTCCGCTGGGGGGACAATGATGGTCCAGACGATGACCGCGGTGCCGGGCTCTTCGGCCGGGGCGAGCGCTCCGGCGGGGGTGGCGCGGTGATCCGGGTACTGCTGGCCGACGACGAGCACCTGGTCAGGAAGGCGATCGCCACCCTGCTCGGCCTGGAGCCGGATGTCGAGGTGGTGGCCGAGGTGGCCAGGGGGGACCTGGTGGCGGCGGCCGTGATGGAGCACCGGCCCGACGTGGTCGTCCTGGACATCGAGATGCCGGGGATGGACGGGCTGAGCGTCGCCGAGACGCTGCCGGGCCACGCGGTGCTGATGCTGACCAGCTTCGGGCGGCCGGGACACCTGAGGAGGGCGCTCGCGGCCGGGGCGCGCGGCTTCATCCCCAAGGACGCCTCCGCCGACGAGTTGGCGACGGCGATCCGCAAGGTCCACGCGGGCGGGCGCTACCTCGACCCGGAGATGGCCGCCTCGGCGATGATGGCGGGGGAGAGCCCCCTCACCGAGCGCGAGCGTGGCGCCCTGGAGCTGGCCGCTCAGGGGGCCTCGGTCGCCGAGATCGCCGCCGCGCTCCACCTCACCCAGGGCACCGTACGCAACTACCTGTCCAGCGCCATCACCAAACTGGGCGCGACCAACCGGATCACCGCGATCCGATCGGCTCAACAAAAAGGTTGGCTTTAAACCGCGTTTTCTCACTTGATTCGGGCAAGGAACTCACATGTTCGTCAGACGGTCGGCATCAGGAGCGAAGGAGGTTCGCACCTTCTTGTACGCTGCGACATCGTACGAACGCGGTGCGTGATCGGATGGCCATGGCGACGCACCGCCGTTGTGCCGGGCCGCTGTTCCTCGGCGGCCAGGCGTGAGGAGGAGGCATGCGCGTCCCTGGTAACCCCCGGGCTCAAGTGGTCGGCGTCGGGAATCGTCTCGACGTCGGAACCGTCGCCCGAGTGCGCCCGCGGCTGCACGAGGCGGTCGACTCCGGGCACGGCGACCTGATCGTAGATCTTTCCAGGCTGGAAATGATCGATGCCACCGGTCTCGGGGTGCTGGTGGGCACGCATCGCCGCGCCGTGGGCGCGGAACGCCGGCTCATCCTGAGGGGGGTGCCGCCGAGGGTCATGCGGGTGCTGGCGGTGACCCGGCTAAACCGGGTCCTCACCGTCGAGCTTCCCGTGGCCGCGGTGGCCTGATCCGGACGGCCGCCGGAGCTTCGGGGGCGACGGCGGCGCCGGAACATATCGTGGGACGGGCCCGACGGGCCCGTCAAGCGTCTCCCGCAGGCGTCAGGTCACGAAGGACCTGTGGAAGATGTGCGTGGCGGTGTCGATCAGGCTGCTGACCGGAGGCGGGTCGTCGGCCAGGACCCACTCGATGAGCAGTTCCTGGACCGCTCCGATCATGCCCAGCGCGAGGAGGCGCTGGTTGGCCTTCGTGGCCTCCGGCAGGTCGGCGACGTTCGACTCGATCGTTTTGATGAAGGCCGAGACGGCCGACTGCCTGGAGGTGGTGAGGCAGTCGCCCGCCCGGCGCACCTCCAGATGCATGATCCGCGCGCGGCGCCGGTCGCCGGTGACGAAGTTGATGTAGCTGGTGACCCCTGTCTTGACCCGGGAGGCCAGGGTGTCGGGGGCCTGGTCGATGGCTTTCGACATCGCCTCCAGCGTCTCGCGCACGCACCGGTCGTACACGGTCTGCATCAGCTCCTCGCGACCCGAGAAACACTCGTAGAAGGCGCGATTGGAGATGCGTGCCGCGGCGCACAATCTCTCGATCGTCGTTTCCGGGAATCCGGGATCGGCGTAAAGGGTGTACGCCGCGGAGACGAGGCGCTCCCGACGTTCCGCCAGCCGCTCCTCCGCCGACATTCCCCGGTAGGACCGTCCATTCATGTCAAGCTCCCGCAGGTCAGTGCGAGGTTGACAGATACTCGCTTTATCACTTCCACCTCATGGTTCTGGCCCCCGGAATCAACCATTATGGGTGCAAGATCCTTTTTGCGGAAGGGTTGTTGTGTTATTGCTTACATCCCCGGTGCAAGAAGGTGACAAGTCTGAGTAGTCGGTCAAGGTCCTGCCGTTCGCGCGAACTTCGCGCGAACGAGGTGAGGTCCATTCCGGCCGGAGCGGGAAAACCCGGTTCCGCCGGTCATCGGCGCCCCTCGTTCCCGGCTCCGCCCGTCATCGGTCTTGCTCGTTCCCGGCCCGGCCGGGTCTCGGTCCCGCTCGCCCCTGGCCCGCCGGTCCTCGGTCCCGCCGGTACCGGTGTTATCGAGGACCGGCGGGCAGCGGTGCAGAGGCCGGACGGCCGTCACAGGCGGGAGTGGAGTTCTGCGTCGGCGGGGCGCGGGCTCCTGCCCGACCGGATCCAGCTCGCCCTGCACCTCAAGGGGTGACCTCGCGTCGGCGCACTCGACGAGGACGTGGATGACATCACAGGCGATGCCTCCGACGGTGGCGACCAGCTGCGCGATCGCCGAGGCCGACGCGTGCGGTCACCGCGCTAGCGGGTGAGCAGGCCCCGGTCCAGGGCCGTGGTCACGGCGGCGGTGCGGTCGGAGACGCCGAGCTTGCCGAAGACACGCAGCAGATGGGTCTTCACCGTGGTCTCGCTGATGAAGAGGGCCCTGCCGATCTCCGCGTTGGTCAGCCCCCCGGCGACCAGGGAGAGCACCTCCGTCTCGCGTGGCGACAGCGACTCGGCGACCGGAGCCCGCATCCGGGTGACCAGCCTGGTCGCCACCGACGGCGACAGCACGGTCTCCCCGCGCGCCGCCGAGCGGATCGCGGCCAGCAGGTCGGCCCTGGAGGTGTCCTTCAGCAGATACCCCGCCGCACCGGCCTCGACCGCCCGTACGATGTCGGCGTCGGTCTCGTAGGTGGTCAGCACGACCACCCGGCTCTCCGGCCGCCCGGTGAGGATGCGCGAAGTGGCGCTCACCCCGTCCCCGTCCGGCATGCGCAGGTCCATCAGGATCACGTCCGGTGCGAGCTCCCCGGCCCGTACGACGGCCTCGTCCCCGGACGCCGCCTCACCCACCACCGTGATCCCGGGGTCGGCCTCCAGCATGCCCCGAAGGCCCTCGCGGACCACCGGGTGATCGTCGACGATCATCACGCGAAGCATGTGTCACACCCTCTGAGTGGGCTGGCCGGTTTGACCGGCCCGGTCGCCGTGGGCGCCGGGCGGGTCCGGGGGGTCGTCGGCGGGGAGGACGGGCGGATCGGTGGGGGCGCCGGTCGGCTCCAGGGGGTCGCCGTCGGCGGGAAGGGCGGGCCGGCCGGTGGGGACCACCACTTCGAGTGCCGTCCCCCCGCCGGGGAGTCCCGTCACCGTGAGGGTCCCGCCGACCTGCTCCACGCGGGCGCGCATGCCCCGCAGGCCGTACCCCTGGCCGCCGAGCGGCTCGAAACCGCGTCCGTCGTCGCGTACCTCCAGCCGCACGGAGCCGTCGCCGTAGGCGATCGAGACCGTGACGGACTCCGCGGCCGCGTGCTTGCGCACGTTGGCCAGGCCCTCCTGGGCGGCGCGGACGAGCACCACCTCGACCGGAGCGCTCAGCGGCCGGGACTCCCCGTGCACCTCGAACCCGCCGGACAGGTCCGTCTCCTCGCCGAGCCGGTTCGTCAGCCGCCGCAGCGCCTCGTCCAGCGTCGAGTCGTTCAGGGGGGCCGGGCTCAGCGTGGTGACCAGCAGGCGGGCCTCGGTCAGGTTCTCCCGTGCCGTCTGGACGGCCAGCGCCAGATGACGGGACGGGTCCGGCTGCGCCTCGGCCGCCTGGATCAGCATGATGATGCTGGTGAAGCCCTGCGCCAGGGTGTCGTGGATCTCCCCGGCGAGCCGCTCGCGCTCGGCCTGTGCCCCGCGCTCGGCCGAGAGCCTGGCTATCTCGGCCCGGCTGCTCTCCAGCTCCTCGATGAGCGCGGCCCGCTCCTCGCTCTGCGTGGTGATCCGCTCGATCCAGAAGCCGAACGTGGAGGAGAAGAGGACGATGGTCATGACGACCACCAGGAAGTTGAACGGCTCCGGATTCTCCTGCAGGAACAGGTAGCGGATCATCGGGGAGAGGTTCAGCGCGATCATGGCGACTATCGCCTGCTTGACGCGGAAGACGATGAAGCACTGCGGGCACAGGCCGAACAGGGCGAACGTCACGTACGACGCGGTGAGCCCCGGGGGAGTGAACAGCGCGATCAGCAGGGCGATGTAGATCGCCCCCCGCAGCCGGTCGCCGGCGACGATCGCCGGGCGGCCCAGCAGGACGTAGAGCGGCAGGATCGCGGCCAGGCAGCCCGCCACGATCACCTTCTCGGCCACGGGCGCGTCGACGGTGAGCGCGACCCAGATGGGCGGGAGGAGCCCGAGCACCAGGAGCACCTCCCAGACGCGCAGGGACTCCCAGGCGTGGGCACCGGCCCCCCGGGCGGGAGGCTCGGTGTGGCCGTCGCGGCTCATCCGTCTCGGCGGCTCTTCCAGCGGAACGTCATCAGGCACAGCAGCAGTCCTCCGATCGCCCAGGCTCCCAGAATCAGGGCGACCCGGTCGAGTTCGTACGAGTTCGCGACCTCGAGCGTGACACCGGCGTCACCCAGGAAGACCGACCGGAAGCCCTGGCACATCCACTTGAGCGGGAAGATCGAGGCGACGTTCACCAGCCAGGCCGGCAGCTGCCCGATGGGGATGAACACCCCGGAGATGAACTGCAGCACCACGAACGGCATCGCGATCACCGCGCTGGCGCTCTTGGCCGACCTGGGCAGGCTGCTGATCGCGACCCCGAGCAGGGACGAGCCGGCCACGCCGAGCACGAACACCCAGGTGAAGGTCACCCACCTGGACGCCTCCGACGGCAGGTCCAGGCCGAACAGCGCGACCCCGATGGCCAGCAGGATGACGACCTGCAGGAAGGAGACGAACAGGGTGTTGAGGGCCTTGCCGATGAAGTAGGAGGTGCGGGGCAGCGGGGTGCTCGCCAGCCGTTTGAGGGTGCCGTCGTCGCGGTCCATCGCGACGTTGATGCCGAGGTTCTGGAACCCCGTCATCGCGGCGGTCCCGATGAGCCCGGCCACGTAGAGCTGGGAGACGGTCAGGCCGGTTCCCTCCATCTCGCTGGAGAAGATCGAGCCGAAGAGCACCAGCATGATGATCGGGAGGGCGAAGGTGAAGATCACCGCGTCCCGCTCGCGGAAGAACATCCTGTTCTCGAGGACCATCCGTGACAGCCCCAGTCGCATCACGGAGGGTTGCCCGGCAGTTGCGGCCGGGGCTGAAGGGCGGGCAAGGGTCTGGCTCATATTGCTGATCACCTCAGGGGATCGGTCGGCGCTCGTACGGGAGACGATCAGGCGGGGGTCTCGATGAGGCGGAGGTAGACGTCCTCCAGGGTGGGGCGGGTCACGGCCAGTTCGGGGACTTCGCCGCCGAAGCGGCCGGTCAGCTCCAGGACCGTCCCGGTCGGCGTGTCCGTCTCCAGGGAGCGGCGTTCACCCGCCTCTGACCAGCTCACCAGGGCCTTGGCGGTGGCCCTGCCGCCCAGGGTCTTGGGCTCGCCCTCGGCCACGATCCGCCCCCCGGCGACCACGGCCACCCGGTCGGCCAGCGCCTCGGCCTCGTCCAGGTAGTGGGTGGTCAGCACGATCGTGGTGCCGTCGCGGGCCAGGCCCTCGATCAGCTCCCAGAACCGCCTGCGGGCCTCCGGGTCGAACCCGGTGGTCGGCTCGTCCAGGAAGAGCAGCTCCGGGTCGCCGATCACCCCCAGCGCGACGTCCACCCGGCGCCGCTGGCCGCCCGAGAGCTTCCGGATGCGCTGGTCCGCCTTCTCCGTGAGCCCGACCTGCTCGATCACCTCGTCCGGGTCCTTGCCCCCGGGGTAGTAGCCTGCAAAGTGCCGCACGGTCTCCCGTACGGTCGCCTCGGCCGCGTCGTTGGCCGTCTGCAGCACGACGCCGATCCGCGACCGCCACGCGCGGGTGGGTTTGCCGGGGTCCACCCCCAGGACGCTGACCTCCCCGGCGTCCCTGGTGCGGTGTCCCTCCATGATCTCCACCGTGGTGGACTTCCCGGCCCCGTTCGGGCCCAGGATCGCGAACACCTCACCCGCGTGGATGTCGAGATCGATTCCCCCGACGGCCTGGACGTCGCCGTAGCGCTTGGTCAGGCCTCTCGCTCTCACCGCTGTGTGCATGTCCCAAGCGTCGCGTTCACACGGTTTTCGCGGCACCAACGTTCGGTGGAACCCCGTGTCCACCGAACGGAGGACACGGGACCCTGCCATTCCATCGCCGTCTACGACGTGCGGGCACCGGAATCCGACCGGCTCCTGACACTCGCCCGCGAGGCGCGGCAGCGCGGGTGGTGGCACACGTACGGAGAGGCGGTGCCTCAATGGTTCGAGGCGTACGTGGGGTTGGAGTCTGAGGCGACGTCACTGCGGGTGTACGAGGTCGAGTTCGTGCCTGGCCTGCTCCAGACGGAGAGCTACATCCGCGCGGTGCATCGGGCTGGATCGATCGGCGCCGAAGATGAGGACATCGAGCGGCGGATAGCCGTTCGTCTGGCGCGGCAGCAGCTCCTCACGGGTCCTGAAGCGCCACATTTGTGGGCGGTCATCAACGAGGCGGCCATCCGCCGCGCGGTAGGCGGGCCGGAGACCATGCGGGAGCAACTCCTGCGGCTGGTCGAGGCCAGTGAGCTGCGCAACGTGACGCTGCAGGTCCTTCCGTTCTCGGTCGGCGCGCACGCCGCGATGGACGGTCCGTTCCACGTGCTGGGTTTCGGCTCTGACGATCCCGATGTGGTGTACATCGAGTACACCACCGGCACCCTGTATTTGGAGAAGACTCCAGAAGTCGAGCGGTATACGCTGATGTTCGACCATTTGCGCGCAGCCGCACTGCCGGTAGAGGCATCAAGGACGCTCCTGGCGAAAATCGCGGCCGAGCTTGGGCAGTGACCGCCGGGGAGAAGGGACGCGGGGATGTCCGTCAACGATCAGCCTGTAGACCTGTCGGGCGCCGAGTGGCGCAAGAGCGCGCGCAGCAATGGCCAGGGTGGCGCCTGCGTTGAGGTGGCACGAAACCTGCCCGGTGTCATCGCCGTCCGCGACAGCAAGAACCCGAACGGCCCCGCCCTGGTCTTCACGCCCGCGGAGTGGTCGGCGTTCCTTGGTGGAGTGCTGGACGGCGAGTTCGGCACGCCGTAACGGTCGTCGGACTCCGTTTCAGGGATCTCGTCCGGGCTTTGGCGGTGTCCGGGCTGGGGCCTTCGTCCCCGTCGCATGATCGGCTGGGTTCCCGTTGTAAAGGGGCCGTCATCAGGGGAACCGCAGAACGACCGGGGAGCGCGAGGGGCCGGAAGGCCCTTCGCCCGGGGTCCGGGGCGGCGCCCCGGAAGGCACAGCCCGAGCTTGGTTCGCGCGAAGCGCCGGGTGGTGAGGTCGGTGAGGTCCATGCCGTCAGGTCACGAGCGGCTTGAGATACTTCCCCCATGTCCCCGGTGTCCTTCGCCCTCCTTGTTCTCGCCGTCGCGTTGCTCGTCGTCACGAACCTGCCCCGCCGAGGCCGGGCGACGTCGTACGAGAACGCGGACCACGGCGGCGTGGTCGTCTACTGGCGGCCCGGTTGCACGTACTGCATGAAGTTGCGCACGCGCCTGCGTTTCACGCGGCTGCGCTACAGCGAGGTCGACATCTGGAAAGATCCCGAGGCGGCGGCGTTCGTCCGCTCGGTCGCGGACGGGAACGAGACCGTACCGACGGTGACCGTGGCCGGGAAGGCGATGGTGAACCCGTCGAAGGCCCGGCTGCTCGAAGCGGTTAGGACGTACACCCCCCACCTGGCGCCAGGAAACGGGAAGCCGGCCGGGGAGCGTGACTGACGGAGCAGCCGCCCTCTCGGCCGCGGGATCGCGTTGCGCACATCCCCGCCGGTAGGTCGGCCGCCGGCGCCGCGGGCGCCGGAACTCAGAAGAGGGTGTCGTTGCGCTCGATGCCGCGCAGCTCGTCGTAGTCGAGGGTGACGCAGCGGATGCCGCGGTCCTCGGCGAGGGTCTTGGCCTGGGGCGCGATGCTCTGGGCGGCCAGGACGCCGCCGACCGGGGCGAGCAGGGGATCGCGGTTCATCAGCTCCAGGTAGCGGGTGAGCTGTTCCACGGCGTCGATGCCCGCGCGGCGCTTGAGCTCCACGGCGACGGAAGCGCCCGTGTGGTCGCGGCAGAGGATGTCGACGGGGCCGATGGCCGTCATGTACTCGCGGCGGACGAGCGTCCAGCCCGCGCCCAGGGTGGTGATGTGCTCGGCGAGCAGCTCCTGCAGGTGGGCCTCGACGCCATCCTTGATCAGGCCCGGGTCCACGCCCAGCTCGTGGCTGGTGTCGTGGATGATCTCCTCCATGGTGAGGACGAGCTTCTCGCCGGTCTTGCCGTGGGTCACCGTCCAGGTGCCCTCCTCCTCGCGGAGCTTGCACGGCGGGTTCATCCAGTTGAGCGGCTTGAAGGCCCGGTCGTCGGCGTGGATGGAGACGCTGCTGTCGGCCTTGATGAGGATGAGCCGGGGCGCCATCGGGAGATGGGCGGTGAGCTTCCCGACGTAATCCACGCTGCACCGCGCTATGACCAGACGCATGACCGAACCCTATCGGCCGGACGGGGCCCGGATCCCCGTGATCCGGGCGGACGGCCTGACGACCTGGCGGCCCGGTGAACGAAGACGGACTCCCCGGCCGTACGGCTCGGGGAGTCACGTCCGTCGAGAGGGAGGGCCGCGGGGTCAGCGCATCGCCTCGGAGAGCTTCACGCGGGCGCCGGTACGCAGGACCGCGCGGCTGTAGATGCGCGCGCCGAGCATCAGGGTGCCCGCCGTCGCCAGCAGCATCAGGACCGCCGCCACGGCGATCTCCCAGGCGAGCACCTCGCCCCCGGCCATCCTGACCGGCATGACCATCGAGGAGAACGGCGGCACCAGCGACAGGATCCTGGCCACCGCGCTGTTCGGCTGGACCGCCGCGAAGTAGGCGACCAGGTAGGTGACCATCATGAGCATCGTCATCGGGGTCAGGACGCTGTTCGCGTCCTCCTGCCTGGACACCAGCGACCCGAGCGCCGCCGCCATCGCGGCGAAGAAGGCGTACCCGAGGACGAACCAGAACAGGGCGCTGACCACGATGCCCGTCATGCCCGGGGGCAGGTCGGCCGCGAGGCCGGTCGCCGCCGCCGCGCCGAGACCGGCCACGATGATCACGACCATGTTGGCCAGCGCGAGCGCGCCCAGTCCCACGATCTTGCCGCCGAGCAGCTGCCAGGGGCGGACCGAGGTGAGCAGGATCTCCACGATCCGGCTGCCCTTCTCCTCGACCACGCCCATGGCGACGTACATGGAGGAGTAGATGAGCAGGAAGAACAGCACCATCACCAGCAGGGACGCGATGCCCACCCGCACGTCCGCGTAGCGGGCGTCGGCGCCGACCGAGACCTGCTCCAGCGGGGCGACCCGCATGGCGGCGGCCACCTTGGCCGGGTCGAGGCCCGCCTCGGACAGCTGCCGCTGGGTCTGGGCGGTCTGGTTCGCGGTCTCCAGCAGCAGGCCGAGCTCGCGGTCCACCTCGCCGTCGGCGAGCACCCTGCGGCCGTCCACCACGGCGGCGTCCACGTCGCCCGCGGTGACCGCGCCGCTCGCGGAGGTCTCGTCGGGGAACTCCCTGACGGTGAGCTTCACGTCCTTGGCCACGGCGGTCAGGGCCGGCCCCAGTGCCTGCGACTGCGCTCCGGTGAGTCCCACGGTGTAGGAGTCGGGCCCGGAGAAGAGCCTGGGCAGGAACGCCAGGGCCGCGACCAGGACGGCGCTGACCACGAGGCCGATGACGAACGCCTTCGTACGGCTGCGCGTGACGATCTCCCGCCGTGCGACCAGCCACAGTCCGCTCATGCGACGGCCTCCCTGAAGATCTCGGTGAGCGTGGGGCGCTGCCAGCCGAAGTGCTCGACCCGTCCGGCCTTGACCGCGAGGTGCAGGATCTCCTGGCCGTCGCCGTCGACGCCCGCGACGAGGACCTCGTCGCCCTTCTCGGTGACCTCTCCCGGCAGGGACGAGGCCCAGCCGGGGGAGGCGTTCCTGACGACCACCCTGAGCCGGCCGCGTCCCTCCCGCTCGCGCAGGTCCTCGACCGTGCCGCTGGCCACCACGCGGCCGGCGGAGATGATGCCGACCGAGTCGCAGAGCCGCTCGACGAGGTCCAGCTGGTGGCTGGAGAAGAGCACCGGCACGCCCGCGGCGCGCCGCTCGGCGAGCACCTCGGCCAGCGCGTCGACGGCGAGCGGGTCCAGCCCGGAGAAGGGCTCGTCCAGGATGAGCGCCTCGGGATCGTGCACCAGCGCCACCGCGAGCTGCACGCGCTGCTGGTTGCCCAGGGAGAGCGCGTCCACCGCGTCGTTGGCGCGCTCGGTGAGCGAGAGCCGTTCGAGCAGGTCGGCGGTGGCCTTCCTGGCCCCGCTCGGGGTCAGCCCGCTGAGCCTGCCGAAGTACTCGACCTGCTCGGCGACCCTCATCTTCTGGTAGAGGCCGCGCTCCTCCGGCATGTAGCCGAACCGGCGCCGGTCGTCGAACGTCAGGGCCTTGCCGTCGCGGCGCACCGAGCCGGAGTCGGCGGTCAGCACGCCCATCAGGATGCGCATCGTGGTGGTCTTGCCCGCGCCGTTCGCTCCGACGAAGCCGAACATCTCGCCCGGTTTCACGGAGAACGTCACACCGTCCAGGGCGACCTTGTCGCCGTACCGTTTGTGCAGGTCGTCTATCTCGATCATTGGGGGGATCCCTCGGTGAGGCGCCTCAACACGGAGACGTAGTCATGGAACGCCCGGCGGCCCTCGTCGGTCATGGCCAGCCAGGTGCGTGGACGCTTACCCACGAAGGCCTTCTCCACGTGCACGTAGCCGGCCTCCTCCAGGGTGATGACGTGCTTGGAGAGCAGCGAGTCACTGACCTCGATCGTGTCGCGCAGGAAACGGAACTCGGCCTTGTCGGTGGCCGAGAGGGCGGCCATGATCGACAGCCTGACGGGTGCGTGGATGACGTCGTCGAGGTCGTGGCGGGGGTGCGAGCCCGTGCCGCCCCCGGCGCTTCCCGTGCCGCCTCCTGCGCTCCCCGCGTCGCGCGCCGCCCGGCCCGCGCCGCCGCCCGTACGACGCGTGTGGCCCGCCCTTTCCGTGCCGTTCGTGCCGTTCGCGTCGTTCGTGTCGCCGTTTGTGTCGCTCGCCACGCTCACCGCCCCGCCGGCAGCACGCGCCACGCCGCGTAGAGGGGCGGGACGCCCGCGCAGAGCGACAGCGCGATCAGCGCCGCGCTCCAGCCGACGCCCGGGTCGTCGGGACGGAGGAACGCGCCGAACACGAACACGATCAGGGTCAGGACGACGTACGAGATCGTCACGGGGCCGTTCGACTTGTTGGCCCAGGTGACCTCCGGGTCCTGGACCCTCATGCCGCCGAGGTATCCGACGAACAGGACGGTCAGCACGATCCACGCCACCCCGGCCGTGACCTGTGACCAGGCGGGGCCGAGGAACATGACGGGCCAGTAGACGATCGTGCCCAGGCCGACGACCGCGTAGAGCAGGCCGACGATGCGCGCCGGGCGCCGGGCGCGCCGGTCGACCTCGGCGATCCGCCGCAGGGCCTCCTCCGGTGTCATCTCGTCCTTCACGTCTCCTCCTCCGCTCACATCCTCAAATGGTAATTACTACTCAACTCTGGTTCAAGTACTTTCTGTCTGCTCATCTGTCACCCGACCGGCTTTTGGGGTAGTCGGTACCTCTCTGGGAGACTGTTGCGATGCCGGAAAGGGCGGTCCGCCATGTGGGGCGGACCTGGCGGGCAGGGTGGGAGAGCGATGACGAGCACTTTTGAGGCGGTCGAGGTGACCGGGACGCCCGAGAGGACCGGGACGGACGACCTCGGCGCCGCGTGGGTCCGGAGCATCCGAGACCTTCCGTGAGCCCCCGCAAGGCCCGCCGCGCCGACCCCTTCGACCGAGGTGGCAACCGGGGGCACTCCCGTCCCGTCGGCGGCTTCGTGCCCGGCCTCGACCGTACCGAGGAGTGGCCCGACGGCGACTGGCAGGTGCGCCGGGTCACCGGCGGCGCGGCGGACAAGGTCTACCGCTGCCCCGGCTGCGACCAGGAGATCAGGCCCGGCCTGCCGCACCTGGTCAGCTGGCCCGCCTGGCAGGGCGGGGAGGACGAGCGCAGGCACTGGCACACCGCGTGCTGGCGCAACCGGGTCAGGCGCGGTCCCGGCCGAAGCAGATACTGACCGGCCGGTCACGACCGGCACGACTGGCCACGACCGGCGCTGACGTCGGCCGGCCGAAGCGGATTCGAGGAGAGACATGGAGATTCGGGCCTCTACGGTGCTGCCCGCGCGCAGGGAGCCGATCGAGCTGCACACCGGCGACGGCCTGACGCTCGTCGGCGAGCTGGCCCTTCCCGCCGACCGGCCCCCGGTGGCCACGCTGGTCTGCCTGCACCCGCTGCCCACCCACGGCGGCATGATGGACAGCCACGTCTACAAGAAGGCGGCCAACCGGCTGCCCGCCCTCGCCGACCTGGCCGTCCTGCGCTTCAACACGCGCGGCACCACCTCCGATCGGGGCACCTCCCAGGGCGCCTTCGGCGGGGGCGAGGACGAGCGCCTGGACGTCGCCGCGGCCCTGGAGTACGCCGACTTCCACGACCTGCCCCGGGTCTGGCTGCTCGGCTGGTCCTTCGGCACCGAGCTGGCGCTCAAGTGGGGCCGCGACCCGCTGGTGGAGGGCGCGATCCTGCTCTCCCCGCCGCTGCACCGGGCCACCGACGCCGACCTCGACGCGTGGGCGGAGTTCGGCCGCCCGCTGACCGCGATGGTCCCGGAGTTCGACGACTACCTGCGTCCCGAGCAGGCCCGCGAGCGCTTCGCCAGGGTGCCCCAGGCCGAGGTCGTCGGGGTGGACGACGCCAAGCACCTGTGGGTCGGCGAGCCGTACGTGCGCATCGTCCTCGACCGGATCGTCCTGCGGGTGAACCCGGCCGCCCACCCCCTGCCCACCGAGGTCCCGGAGGCCTAGGAGCCTGTCCGGTTCGGACCTCTCGCGGGATCTTCGTCGTGTATCGCCGGGCGGGTCCCGTTCGTTGACGGCGGAGTTACCACAACGTCATAAACGGTTGTGGAACCGGGGGTGCCAGGAGGGGACCCCGGGAATACGGTGGACGGCGTGCAGCTGTACACACGGTCGGCGGGAGAGGGGCTTCCGGTCGTCCTCCTTCACGCGTTCCCCCTCTCGTCGGCCATGTGGCTGGCCCAGCGGGAGGGGTTGTCCACGGTCTGCAAGGTCATCACCCCCGACCTGCGCGGTTTCGGCGGCTCGGTGCTGGGCGAGGACGAGCCCTCCCTCGACGTGATGGCCGATGACGTCGTACGCCTGCTGGACCGCGAGGGCGTGGACCGCGCGGTCGTCGGCGGGCTGTCCATGGGGGGCTACGTGACGATGGCCCTGTGCCGCCGCCACCCCGACCGGCTGCTGGGGGTGATCCTCGCCGACACCAAGGCGGGGGCCGACCCGGAGGCCGCCAGGTCCAACCGCGAGCGGATCGCCGCCGCGGTGCTGGAGGAGGGCACGTCCGTCCTGCTGCGGGAGGTGCTTCCCGGACTGGTCGGGCAGACCACCGTGCGGCGCAGGGCGATGGTGTTCGGCCGGGTGCGCGGGCTGGTCCAGTCGGCCCCGCCGACGGCCGTCGCCTGGGCGCAGCGGGCCATGGCGGGCCGCCCCGACTCCTTCGACACGCTGCGGGCGCTCAAGACGCCCGTCCTGGTGATCGTGGGTGAGGAGGACGAGATCGCCCCGCTCGCCGAGGCGGGGGCGATGGTCGAGGCCGTGCCCGACGGGAGGCTCGCCGTGATCGAGAAGGCCGGTCACCTCAGCGCGGTAGAGCAGCCCGAGGCGTTCAACCGGGCGGTGTCCGGCTTCGTCGCCGAGCTTGCCGGGGGATCGTCACCTCGCGGGTGAGCGGCGACGGCGCCACAGGCCGGGACGACCTGGCGGGGGCAGGCCGGGACGACTCGGCGGGGGACAGCGAGACAGGAAGAGAGCCTGGCGACCGTGAAGGTCGCCAGGCTCTCTGGTAGCCGTCGCGCCAACGCCCCGGAGTCAGCGGCCGCCTATTCCTGCCACCACTCCGCGTCGTCGTCCTTCGTCTCGGCCCTGGCGGGCGCGGGAACCGGCTTCTCGGCGCCGTTGGCGGCGGGGATGGCCGGCTTCGGCGGTGCCGCGGCGATCGCGGGCTCCGGCTCGGCGGCCGGGAGCGGCGCGCCACCGAGCAGCTGGCGCAGCTGCGCGAGGTGGCTGGTGATGCTGTCGCGCTGACGGGTCAGCTCGTCGACCTGGCGCTGGGCGACCGAGCGGCTGCGCTCGGACTCGGCCTTCGCCTCGGAGACGATGGACTCGGCGCTCGCCTTGGCCTCGGAGACGACCTGGTCGGCGTTCTTGCGCGCGTTGGCCAGCAACTGCTTGGCGTGCGTGTCGGCCTCGCGACGGGTCTGCTCGGCCTGCTGCGTGGCCTTGGTGGCCCGCTGCTCGGCGGTGGCCGCCCGCTGCTCGGCGGTGGCCGTCAGCTGCTGGGCCGCGGCCTGCGCGTTGGCGTGGCGCTCGGCCTCCTGGCGCTCGGCCTCCTCGCGCCTGGCGGCGAGCTGGATCTCGAACTCCGCCTCGTCCTGGGCCCGCTTGGCCTCGGACTCCTCGAGCACTCGCTGGGCCTGGGCGCGCATCTCGTCGGCCTGGCGCTTGGCGGTGGTGAGGACCTCGTCGCGCTCGCGCTTGGTCGAGGCGCGCAGCTGGGCCACCTCGCGCTCGGTGGTGGTGCGCAGCTTGGCGATCTCACGCTCGGAGTCGGCGCGCTTCTCCGCCACCTCGTGGTCGGCGGTGGCGCGCAGCTTGGAGACCTCGCGCTCGGTGGTGGCGGTCAGCTCGTCGGCCTCGCGGCGGGCCGTCGAGCGGATCTCCTCGGCCTCGCGCTCCGCGCTGGTGCGCATCTCGTCGACCTCGCGGGTGGCGAGGGCACGCTTCTCGGCCGCCTCGTTCTCGGCGGCGGCGCGCAGATCGGCGGCCTCGACCTTGGACGCCGCCTTGATCTCGTTCGCCTCTGACCTGGCCGCCTGGACCAGCTCGGTCGCCTGCTCCTCCGCCAGGCGGAGCAGTTGCTCGATGCGGGCGCCGAGCCCGGAGTAGGTCGGGCGCTCCTGCTCCTGAAGCTGGCGCTGGGAGTCGGACAGCTCCCGCTGCAGGCCCTGAACCTGCTCCCGGGACTGCCGGAGCTCGCCGTCGAGCTGCTTCAGGTGGTCGTGGACCTGGTGCCGGTCATAGCCACGGAGCACCACGTCGAATTCCCGAGCGGGGGCGTCTTCAAAGAAGTTGTTGAGCTGGGCGTCGATGTCGGACTGCATGGAGGCTCGATCCTGGGTTGTCGAGACGGCTACACGGGCCGGACGGGGGTTTCAGGCATCCGAAGCGGGAGCCGGGGCGGGATCCACGTCCGGTGGTACGCCAGCGTACTCCGCCGGTGCCGAGTTGGCGGTCTCGTCCGGCTTTATGCGTGACTTGTTACGTATCAGCGTTTCTTGCATTCGGCGTGACCTCGGCTTGCCTTTCCGCGGCCTGCACGAGTTCGGTGAGCATTCCCCCGACGTCCTTGGGGTGAAGAAAAGCGATCGAGGAGCCCAGGGAGCCGTGGCGCGGCTGCTTGTCGAGGAGGCGAACACCCCTGTCGTCGATCTTTTCCAGGGCCTGCACGACGTCCGGGACGCCGAAGGCGACATGATGAACACCTTCCCCGCGCTTCGCGAGAAATTTGCCGACCGGCGTGTCGGGGCCGAGCGGTTCGAGGAGCTGGATATAAGATCCACCGCCCTCGCCGTCGGCGATGTGCAGCATGGCCTCCTTCACTCCCTGCTCGGTGTTCACCTCGCGGGCCACCACCGTGAGCTCGAAGATCCGCTCGAACAAAGCGATCTTCTCCTCAAGGTCGTGGCAGGCGATTCCCACATGATCGATGCGCATGAACATAGGGACATCCTCCATGGCGATCGCTGATGTACTCATGGGTATGGTGGCAAAGTCGCCCCAAGCCCGCCAGGGAGGCTCCACTCATGTCTGGTTCCGTCATCGTCGCCGGAGCTCGTACGCCCATCGGAAGACTGCTCGGTTCGCTGTCCGGCCTGTCGGCCGCCGAACTCGGCGGCATCGCCATCAAGGCCGCGCTGGAGCGTTCCGGCGTCGCCCCCGAGGCGGTGCAGTACGTGATCATGGGGCAGGTGCTCCAGGCGGGCGCCGGTCAGATCCCCTCCCGCCAGGCCGCCGTCAAGGCGGGCATCCCGATGACCGTGCCGTCCCTGACGATCAACAAGGTCTGCCTCTCCGGCCTGGACGCCATCGCCCTGGCCGACCAGCTCATCCGCGCCGGCGAGTTCGACATCGTGGTCGCGGGCGGCATGGAGTCCATGTCGAACGCCCCGCACCTGCTGCCCGGCCTGCGCAGGGGCGTGAAGTACGGCTCCGCCGGCGTCGTCGACTCGATGGCCTTCGACGGCCTCACCGACGCCTACGACCAGGTGGCCATGGGCGAGTCCACCGAGCGGCACAACGCGCGCCTCGGCCTCACCCGCGAGGAGCAGGACGCGTACTCCGCCCGCTCCCACGAGCTCGCCGCGGCCGCGATCAAGAACGGGACGCTCGACGACGAGATCGTGCCGGTGGCCATCCCGCAGCGCAAGGGCGAGCCGGTGGTCTTCTCCGCCGACGAGGGCGTGCGCGGGGACACCACCGTCGAGATCCTGTCACGGCTGCGGCCCGCGTTCGCCAAGGACGGCACGATCACCGCCGGGTCGGCCTCGCAGATCTCCGACGGCGCCTGCGCGGTGGTCGTGATGTCCAGGGCCAAGGCCGAGGAGCTCGGCCTCGACTGGCTGGCCGAGATCGGCGCCCACGGCAACGTCGCCGGGCCCGACAACTCGCTCCAGTCGCAGCCCGCCAACGCGATCAAGCACGCGCTCGGCAAGCAGGGACTCTCGGTCGGCGAGCTCGACCTGCTGGAGATCAACGAGGCCTTCGCGCAGGTCGTCCTCCAGTCGGCCAAGGAGCTCGGCGTCTCCCTCGACAGGATCAACGTCAACGGCGGCGGCATCGCCGTCGGCCACCCGATCGGCGCCTCCGGCGCCCGCATCGTGCTCACCCTCGCCCACGAGCTCAGGCGCAGGGGCGGCGGCCTCGGCGCGGCCGGTCTCTGCGGCGGTGGCGGGCAGGGCGACGCCCTGATCATCCGCGTCCCCTCGGCATGACCGCGGAGGTCTCCGACCTGGTCGCGATGGCCAGGGAGGGAAGGCCGCGGGCCGTGGCCCGGCTGATCTCCATGGTCGAGAACGGCTCCCCGCGACTGCGGGAGATCACCGGGCTGCTCTGCGCGGACCGGCCGCACCGGGCCCAGATCATCGGGCTCACCGGCTCTCCCGGCGTCGGCAAGTCCACCTCGACCGGGATGCTGGTCCACGCGTTCCGCAAGCGGGACATGAGGGTCGGCGTGCTCGCCGTCGACCCGTCCTCGCCGTTCACCGGCGGGGCGCTGCTGGGCGACCGGGTCCGGATGCAGGACCACGCCACCGACCCGGACGTGTTCATCAGGTCGATGGCGAGCCGGGGGCACCTGGGAGGGCTGTCGTGGGCCACGCCCCAGGCGCTGCGCGTCCTTGAGGCGGCCGGCTGCGAGGTCATCCTCGTCGAGACCGTCGGGGTCGGCCAGGCGGAGGTGGACATCGCCTCGATGGCCGACACCACCGTCGTGCTGCTCGCCCCGGGGATGGGCGACGGCATCCAGGCGGCCAAGGCGGGCATCCTGGAGATCGCCGACGTGTTCGTGGTGAACAAGGCCGATCGCGAGGGCACCCAGGCCACCGTCCGCGAGCTCCGCAACATGATCGCCCTGGTCGAGCGGCCCTGGAGGCCGCCGATCGTGCAGACCGTGGCCTACCGGGGCGAGGGGGGCGAGGAGGTGGTCGGCGCCCTTGACGACCACCTGGCCTATCTGGAGGCGTCGGGCGAGCTCGTCCGCCGCCGCCACGCCAGGGCGAGGGACGAGATCGAGGCGATCGCCCTCACCGCCCTGCGCTCCCGCTTCGCCCACCTGCACGGCGACCGGCGCCTCGACGCCCTCGCCACCCGCGTCCTGGACGCGGGACTCGACCCCTACACGGCGGCGGACGAACTCCTGGCCGCCGCGGGCTGAGCGAGGTCTGTGTCTCCCGGGTCTCCCGGTGTCCGAGCCCGTGTGCGGGGGCTCGGGCACCGGGGCTCAGGTCTCGTCGGCGAACTTGACGGTGACCTTCTCGAAGCCGAGGCCCTTCAGCAGGCCCTCAAGCATGATCTTGGTGTTCTGGTCGGCCCGGTTGCGCAGGTCGCTGGCCTGGGCGGCCTCGGCGATCTTCTTCTCGGCCAGCATGTAGAGCTCCCGCTGGTCGGCGGGGGAGGAGGACAGCAGGTCCTCGACCCGGTCGAAGAGACCGCGTTGCTGGGCGTAGACGTACGAGCGCTTGTTGTCGAGATTCGGCTTCTCCAGCTGGGCGCGGGGCAGCTTCACCGTGACCTCGGTACGGTCGGGGGAGACCGTCAGGGCGTTGCCGGCGATGCCGCCGAAGTCGACGTAGGCGTCGACGCCGCCGGCTCCGACGAAGAGCGTCCGGCTGCCCTTGACCGCGTCGGGCAGGAAGGCCGCGTCCTTCTCCAGGTCGACCACGACCTGGAAGTTGCCGGTGGCGGCCTCGAAGCGGCTGAGGTTGTGGATGGACTCCAGCAGCACCGGCTGGCTGCGGTCGACCGTCTCCTCGCCGAACGGGTTCAGCCACGACCAGGTGAGGCGGGCGCCCACGACGAGAAGGACGACGACGACGAGCAGCCCGGCGAGGAAACGCCAGCCGCGCCCGCGTCGGGCCGCCTGGGGCGCCGCGGGCGGAGCTTCTTGGGAGGCTTTCACAGCGCTCTCCTTCCCCGGACGGTGACCTTCTCACGCGGAGCCTATGCCGATCTTCCTATCCCCGTGGCGACGGGAGCGCGCCGCCTTCGGCGAAGGGGACGCGCCAGGGGCCGCCCGGGGTGCTCGCTCCAGGGGAGGGGAGCCCGCCGGGTGCCTGGTGACCGGTGCCGGGCCGGGGTTCGGGGCCGGTCGAGGCGCCCCCCGCCCCCTGCCCGGTCTGCCCTGTCTGAGAGGTCTGCCCGGCCTGGCCCCCGAAGTGAGTGCTTTGTAGCCGGCAACCGGTGAAGTCGGCGTAGGAGAGCCGGAGCCAGTCGCGCCGCTGGACGTCCGTGAGGCCGGAGAACCACGCCGCGGCGTAGCGGTGTTCCGGGAGCGGGCCGCCGGGCAGCGGCTCGCCGCGCAGCCACGCGGCCACGATGTCGCGGTAGCCCGCCGCGGGGGTGGCGTCGCACCGGGCGGCCAGGCCGTCGACGAACTCGTCGGCCGCCTTCTCGGCGAACCCGGCCGCCAGGTCGTCGACGTGAATCGCGATCACGCCCGCGGCGACCGGGGTGGTGTCGCGCCGTGGGTGCTGCTCCACCCGGGAGAACTCCCCGGGCGTCCCCGCCAGCCGGGACGCGATCTTGATGAACTCCGCGCTCAGCTCGGGCAGGCCGGCGCGCATCCCCGGGTGCACGCAGACCATGATCGGCCATTCCTGGCAGCTGTAGACGACCTGCTGGGCCGAGACCGGCTGCTGCTCGGTGAACAGCCGGGCCATGCCGGTCCCCGCGGCCAGCACCGCGATCAGCGCGGCGGCCAGCACCAGGGCCTGGCGCGTCACGACCGCCGCCCAGCCGAGCAGCAGCGCCGAGCTGATCCCGACCAGCCAGAGCGTCTGGTCGGTGAACGCCGCCGCGTTCAGCCCCTGGAACGGGTCATACGGCTCCCGCGTCGCGGGGGCGAGCCGGTCGCCCCAGGCCGGCCCCTGGCACAGCCAGGTGAACAGGCTGTAGCAGCCGAGCCCGGCCAGGACCGGGGTGATCGTCCACGGCAACAGCCAGCCGACCACCCAGCCGATGACGACGTACAGCGCCAGCCCGGCCGCGCCCATCACCAGGCCGCTGGGCAGCAGCCGCCCGGCCTGCTCCGTGACCATGGTTCTGACCGCCAGGACCACGACGGTGGCGGTGAACGCGCCTCCCGACACCACCAGGATCGCGAGTGGCGCCCGTACCGCCTGCCACGGCGTCATCGACCGCCCGCGTGTCCCGCGCCGCCTGCGCACCGCCACCCAGGCGGCGAACGCGGCCGCCACCGGGCCGGTCAGCCGGAGCGAGCCGATCACCGCGACGACGATGTTCTCCCACGCGCTGACACCGGGAACCAGGACGCTCCACGCCGCGACCACCCCGAGCACGAGCAGGATGGCGACGGCCATCAGTCCGCTCTGCTGGAGTTCCTCGCGTGAAACGCCCCTGTGCTCACGCACCGGCCGGCGTGGTGAGAACCCACGCCGCGTCGGTGTAGCCGAAGTCCGTCCGGCGTTCGAACGCCGTCAAGTTGTCGTTCATCAAGCACCCCCCGTGCCGTGAATGTGCGGATGCCGGTCCCCTCGGCGCCGGTCCGGCTCGCGTCCCCCGCAGGCCGGACTGAGTCATCGTGGCCACTTGGCCACGGCCTCACCATTCGATGTGGGAACCATAACGGAGCGTGACGTTTGGCGTCCGGGTTCTTGGTGAAGCCATCAGTCCGGTGACTCTACGTATATGGGCGAACCGGGATGAGGCCGCGCTACCGTAGCCCTGTGGTTACAGGTCAGCTGAATCTCCCGTTTGACCCCATCGAACGTGCCGCGGAGACGTGGCGCGTTCACTTCGGGCCCTCCTCGGCCATGGCCGCCGTCACATCGATCATGAGAGCGCACCAGATCCTGCTGTCGCAACTGGACACGCTGCTCAAACCGCATGACTTGACCTTCGCCCGGTACGAGGCGCTGGTGCTGCTGACCTTCAGCAAGACGGGGGCGCTGCCGCTCTCCAAGATCGGCGAGCGCCTGATGGTCCACCCCACGAGCGTGACCAACACCGTGAGCCGCCTGGAACGTGCCGGTCTGGTGCGGCGCATGCCCAACCCCCGCGACGGCCGGGGCGTGCTCGCCGAGATCACCGACCGGGGCCGCGAGACCGTCCGCCGGGCGACCGCCGACCTGATGGAGGCCGACTTCGCCATGCCCATGTACGACGAGGCGAAGCTGGACCAGATGTTCGACCTGTTCAGAACCCTCCGCGTGGCCGCCGGCGACTTTCAGTACTGAAGGCGACCAGTACCGAAGGCGACGCTGCGCGTCGCGGTGAGACCGCTCTTACCCGGCTCGGCCCTCCCGATCCACCTCGGCGCGGCCGCATGCCTGGCCAAGAATTAGTAGGACGTCCTAGTATCTGCATGAGGCCACAAGCCGGATAAGAAGCCACATGCCGTACAAGGGGGTTGGCCATGGACGCTGAGCGGGTCGAGGCGGGACGGGCACGCTGGCAGGCGCGGTTCGACGGGGCGCGCAAGCGCGAGGCGGAGTTCCGCACCCTCTCCGGGATCGAGGTGGAGCCGGTCTACGGGCCCGAGGGCGGCGACGCGCGCATGGAGCGCATCGGCTGGCCCGGCGAGTACCCGTTCACGCGTGGCCTGCACCCCACCGGCTACCGGGGCAAGGCGTGGACCATCAGGCAGTTCGCCGGGTTCGGCAACGCCAGGCAGACCAACGAGCGCTACAAGATGATTCTCGGCGCGGGCGGCGGCGGGCTGAGCGTGGCCTTCGACATGCCGACGCTGATGGGCCGCGACTCCGACGACCCGCGCTCGCTCGGCGAGGTCGGCCACTGCGGCGTGGCGATCGACTCCGCGCTGGACATGGACCTGCTCTTCGACGGCATCCCGCTCGGCGACACCACCACCTCGATGACGATCAGCGGCCCGGCCGTCCCGATCTTCTGCATGTACGTCGTCGCCGCCGAGCGGCAGGGGGTGCCCGTCGGGAAGCTCAACGGGACCCTGCAGACCGACATCTTCAAGGAGTACATCGCGCAGAAGGAGTGGCTGTTCGCCCCCGAGCCGCACCTGCGGCTGATCGGCGACCTGATGGAGTTCTGCGCCACCGAGATCCCCGCGTACAAGCCGCTCAGCGTGTCCGGCTACCACATCCGCGAGGCCGGGTCCACGGCCGCCCAGGAGCTGGCCTTCACCCTGGCCGACGGGTTCGGCTACGTGGAACTGGGCCTGTCGCGCGGCCTGGACGTCGACGTCTTCGCCCCCGGCCTGTCCTTCTTCTTCGACGCGCACATCGACTTCTTCGAGGAGATCGCGAAGTTCAGGGCCGCCCGGCGGATCTGGGCGCGGTGGCTGCGCGACGTCTACGGCGCGAAGACCGACAAGGCCCAGTGGCTGCGCTTCCACACCCAGACGGCCGGTGTGTCGCTGACCGCGCAGCAGCCGTACAACAACGTGGTGCGCACCGCGGTCGAGGCGCTCGCGGCGGTGCTCGGCGGCACCAACTCGCTGCACACCAACGCGCTCGACGAGGTCCTCGCGCTGCCCTCAGAGAAGGCGGCGGAGATCGCGCTGCGCACCCAGCAGGTGCTCATGGAGGAGACCGAGATCGTCAACGTCGCCGACCCGCTCGGCGGGTCCTGGTACGTGGAGGCGCTCACCGACCGGCTGGAGGCCGAGGCCGAGGCGATCTTCACGAGGATCAGGGAGATGGGCTCGGACGGCACGATGACCTCGGGCATCCTGCGCGGCATCGAGGACGGCTGGTTCATGTCCGAGATCGCCGAGGCGGCCTTCGACTACCAGCGCAAGCTGGAGAAGGGCGAGAAGAGGATCGTCGGGGTGAACTGCCACACGGCCTCCATCGACGAGCCGCTGGAGATCCTCCGGGTCAGCCACGAGGTCGAGCGCGAGCAGAACCGCGTCCTGGCCGAGCGCCGCGCCGCCCGCGACCAGGCGGCCGTGGACGCCGCCCTGGCCACGATGGTGCAGGTCGCCAGGGGTGAGGGCAACATGATCCCCGCCATGCTCGACGCGGCCAGGGCCGAGGCCACGCTGGGCGAGATCTGCGACGCGCTGCGCGACGAATGGGGCGTCTACACCGAACCGGCCCGCTTCTAGCGGTGGCGCGTCGGGGCATCGACCGGGATACGGCAGGATTGGAGTCATGAGCCCAGCGGACTTCACTCGACCCGGATCGCTCTACGGCGCCGTCGATCTCGGCGCCCGCAAGCAGGCACTCGAGGCACAGGCGCGGCGGGAGACCACCGCGCAGGAAACCGGCGGTGTTCCGGCGCCGGTCATCGACATCGACGACGCCAACTTCGCGACCGAGGTCGTCGAACGCTCCATGAACGGCCTCGTGCTGCTGGAGCTCACCGTCACCCGTGCCGAGCAGGCCAAGCAGTACAGCCTGCTGCTGGAGAAGCTGGCCGCGGAGAACACCGGCCGGTGGGTCCTGGCCAGGGTCGACGTCGAGCTCAGCCCGCAGATCGCGCAGGCGCTGCGGGTGCAGAACGTGCCCGCCCTCTACGCGATCTTCCAGGGGCAGCCGGTGGCCGTCGTCCCGGGCATCGCCACCGAGCCGCAGCTGCGCGACTGGCTGTCGCAGCTGATGGAGGCACTGGCCCAGTACCTCCCGCCCCCCGGTGAGGAGGCCGCGAACGGGGCGGAGGAGCAGCAGCCGCAGGAGCCCCCGGTCGACCCGGACGTGCTCGCCGCCGAGCAGGCCATCGACGCCGGTGACCTCGACGGCGCGGTGGCCGCGTACGAGCGGCTGCTGGCCCGCTCGCCGAACGACCAGGACGCCAAGCTGGGCCTGGCCGGCCTCGGCCTGATCCGCCGCACCCAGGACGTCGACCCGGCCGGCCTGCAGAGCCGCCTGGCCGACCCCGCCGACATCGAGGCCCAGCTCCTGGCCGCCGACTTCGAGATGCTCTCCGGCGAGGTGGACAAGGCCTTCGACCGGCTCGTCGACGTGGTGCGCCGCACCTCGGGCGCCGACCGCGACACGGCCAGGGTGCACCTGCTCGGCCTGTTCGACACGCTCCCCGGTGACGACCCCTCCATCGGCAGGGCCCGCAGGAACCTGGCCAGCGCCCTGTTCTGAGCCCTGTTCCGAGGGACTTTCCGGGCGATCGGTGGTCCGGGCACCCGGCTCACGGTCCGGATCGAGGGCCGGGTGACAGCCCGGTGGCGTGGGGTATGTCGTGACCGCATCTATATGAGCAGGTCCGCCGACCTGGGCGCGCACACTCGTCACGGGATGGCACGATGGAAACCATCCCAACCAAAGTCAGTCGCAAAGGAGCGGATTGGCTGTGGCCACCGTGCCGAGTGTGTCGTACTCCATCACCGTGCGCCTGGAGGTGCCCGCCGGCGGCAATGCCGTCAGCCAGCTCACCCACGCCGTAGAGTCGGCCGGAGGTGTGGTCACCGCGCTCGACGTGACCACGGCCGGCCATGAAACGCTGCGCATCGACGTCACCTGCGCCGCGCGTGACACCGATCACGCGCAGGCGATCGTCGACAAGCTGGAGGGCGTCGAGGGCGTCGTCATCCACAAGGTCTCGGACCGGACCTTCCTCATGCATCTCGGCGGCAAGATCGAGATGCGGTCGAAGGTGCCGCTGCGCAACCGCGACGAGCTCTCGATGGCCTACACGCCCGGCGTCGCCCGGGTCTCCATGGCCATCGCCCGCAACCCCGAGGACGCCCGCCGCCTGACCATCAAGCGCAACACCGTCGCCGTCGTCACCGACGGCTCGGCGGTGCTCGGCCTGGGCAACATCGGCCCGGCCGCCGCGCTCCCCGTCATGGAGGGCAAGGCCGCGCTGTTCAAGCGGTTCGCCGACATCGACGCCTGGCCGATCTGCCTGGACACCCAGGACGTCGACGAGATCGTGCGCACGGTGCAGATCATCGCCCCCGGCTTCGGCGGCATCAACCTGGAGGACATCTCGGCGCCGCGCTGCTTCGAAGTGGAGCGGCGGCTGCGCGATCTGCTGGACATCCCGGTCTTCCACGACGACCAGCACGGCACCGCGATCTGCGTGCTGGCCGCGCTCACCAACGCGCTGCGCGTGGTCGGCAAGGACCTGGGCGAGGTCCGCATCGCCCTCGCGGGCGCGGGCGCGGCCGGTACGGCGGTGCTGCGCCTGCTGCTCGCGGCGGGCGCCCGCAACCTGGTCGTCTGCGACTACCTGGGCGCCGTGCACCGCGGCCGCCAGGACCTGGACGACTCGCTCCAGTGGATCGCCGACCACACCAACGCCGAGGGCTACTCCGGCGACCTGCGCGGCGCGGTCAAGGGCGCCGACGTGTTCATCGGCGTGTCCGCGCCCGGCATCCTCAACGGCGACGACATCGCCACGATGGCCAAGGACGCCGTGGTCTTCGCGCTCGCCAATCCCGAGCCCGAGATCTCGCCCGACGACGCCCGCGAGTACGCCGCCGTGGTCGCCACCGGCCGCTCCGACTACCCGAACCAGATCAACAACGTGCTGGCCTTCCCCGGTGTCTTCCGCGGCCTGCTCGACGCCCAGGCCACCGTGGTCAGCCAGGAGATGCTGCTGGCCGCGGCCAAGGCGCTGGCCGCCGTGGTGACCGCCGAGGAGCTCGGCCCCAACTACATCATCCCCAGCGTGTTCCACCCGGACGTGTCGGGCGCCGTCGCGGCGGCCGTGCGCGAGTCGGCCGGTGGCCGGGCTCGTACGGGCATGACGGAGGCATGACGGAGGCCTGACGGAGGCCTGACGGAGGCGTGGACGGTGCCCGCGGCTCCCGTCCCGCCCCGAGGAGTGCGCCCACCCGCGCGTCACATGACACCGGGTGAGGCCCGAACCATCGGAAGAGCGGGTGGAGCAGCGCGAAAGGGGGTTCACCCCTCATGATGGAGGTATGGCGGAGGCGATCTACGTCGGTGGGCTTCTGGTGGCGACGCCGCAACTGGAAGATCCCAACTTCCGGCGCAGCGTGGTCCTGGTGCTGGAACACGACCTCGACGGCGGCACCCTGGGCGTGGTGCTCAACAGACCGAGTGACATCTCGGTGATCCAGGTGCTCCCCACCTGGGACACCATGGTCACCGGCCCGTCCGTGCTGTTCCAGGGCGGTCCCGTCCAGACCGACAGCGCGCTGGCGCTGGCCGCCGTCCCGAGCGGCCAGGAACCGCTCGGCTGGCGGAGGCTGCACGCGGGCACCGCGGCCGTCTCCAGGCTCGGCACCGTCGACCTCGACGCGCCGCCGGAGATCCTCGCCGGGGAGATCGCCCAGATGCGCATCTTCGCGGGGTACGCGGGATGGTCGGCGGGCCAGCTGGAGAGCGAGATCGGCGAGGGCGCCTGGTACGTCGTGGACGCGGAGCCCGGTGACACCTTCCACCACGAGCCCGAGTCGCTGTGGCGGGCGGTGCTGCGTCGGCAGCGGGGCGAGCTCGCCTACGTGGCCACCTGTCCCGACGACCCGTCGATGAACTAGCCGGACGGCCGCTCCCGGACGGCCGTCCCCAGGTGGCCGGGCCGGCGCGGCCGGGCCCGCGCGGGATCCCGCCACCCGGGCACCGGGCCGGTCAGGGGCGCCCGCGCCCGCGCCGGTGGCCGGGTCCGCGCCGGCGGTCGTGCCCGCGCCGGTGGGAGGTGTTCCGCGACCCACCGGCCGCCGGTGCCCCGAGCGCGGTGGTACGGGCATAAAATCGCCAGGGTGAGTACGAAGATTCTCCCTGAGAGCGACGTCCGGCCGGACCTGTCGCACGGCGACGGCGACCACGAGCGCTTCGCCCACTACGTCGAGAAGAACAAGATCATGGAGAGCGCGCTGAGCGGGACCCCGGTCCGCGCGCTCTGCGGGAAGGTCTGGGTGCCGAACCGCGACCCCCAGAAGTTCCCGGTCTGCCCGGAGTGCAAGGAGATCTACTCGGGTCTGCCGAAGGGTGAAGACAGCAACAACGAGTGAGTGTTGCTCATGGGTGATCGCCACAGATGAGGCTACGGTCGGGATGCCGCCGGGGGGCGGCGAACGACCAGCGTCTGGGATCTGTCGGGGGAGTCCATGTTTCGGCGTGCGATCGCCGTTGTGTCCGCATGCCTGTTCACGGTGGGCGCCTCTCCTCCCGCTCCGGCCGTTCCCGGCGGTACGGCCGCGTCCGGGCCACCGGGGTGCGCCCACGCCTCCCGGCTCGCCCGTCCCGCGGCGGCGGAGCACGCGCCGGTGCCGCCCGTGTCGTCGATGCCGTCCGTGCCGTCACCCGCGCGCGCCGGCGGGCGGCGCGGATCGAGCCCGCTCCCGCGACTGGCGGCCATCACCGTGCCCACCTGGGTGCACGTCATCACCGACGGCCGCCTTGGCGCGCCCGACGTCGCCGTGCGCGCCCAGATCGCCACGCTCAACGCCGCCTACTCCGGGGGGTTCGGCGGCGCGGACACCGGGATCCGGTTCAGGCTGGACGGCGTCACCCGTACCGCCAACGCGGCCTGGTTCCGCGAGCCCGTCACCCACGAGCGATCGATCAAACGGATGCGCAGGGGCGGCCCCGAGACCCTCAACCTCTATCTCGCCCAGCTCGGCGAGCTGGTGCTCGGCTACTCCACCTACCCCCACGGGTACGGCAAGGAGCCCGGCCTCGACGGCGTGGTCGTCGACTGGCGGAGCCTGCCCGGCGGGGCGATGCGCAGCTTCGACCGGGGGTACACCGGCGTCCACGAGATCGGGCACTGGCTCGGGCTGCTGCACACCTTCGAGAAGGGCTGCGATCCGCCGGGCGACGGCGTGGCCGACACCGAACCCGAGGGGCAGCCCACCGAGGGCTGCCCGCTGATCAAGGACACGTGCAAGGGCGGGGGTCCCGACCCGGTCCACAACTTCATGGACTACTCCGACGACCGCTGCATGTCCGGGTTCACCCCTGGTCAGGCCGCCAGGATGCAGGAGATATGGGCCGTCTACCGAGGCCGGGGAGCGGACACTACCCTTGACGGGTGACAGCACCGAAGACAGCCGACGCTCCATACGAAACCCCCCGGATCTTCGGTCCCGAATACCGGACCGCCTCCCTGGGCATCCTGCTCGTCGTCACGCTGATCGCCTTCGAGGGCATGTCCGTGAGCACGGTCATGCCCGCCGTCTCCGAGGACCTCGACGCCCTCGACCTGTACGGGGCGAGCCTGTCCGCCTTCCTCATCGCCTGCCTGCTCGCCAACGTCGTCGCCGGGCTCTGGTCCGACCGGCGGGGGCACGCCTGGCCGTTCCTGTTCGGCGTGGGGCTGTTCACCGCCGGTATGGCCATGGCCGGGGCCGCCGGGTCCAAGGAACTGTTCATCGTCGCGCGGGTCGTGCAGGGCCTCGGCGGCGGCGCCGTCATCGTGGCGATCTACGTGATGATCGCGCGGGTCTACGTCCCGGCGACCAGGCCCCGGGTGTTCGCCGCGCTGTCGGCGGCCTGGGTGCTCCCCGCCGTCGTCGGGCCCGGTCTCACCGGGCTCATCGCCGAGACCGCCGGATGGAGATGGGTCTTCTACGGCATCGTGCCGCTGGTCGTCCCCGCCCTCGTGATGCTCCTGCCCGCGTTGCGCATCGGCGGACACTCCCCGGCGCCCACGCCCTCCACGGGCCCCCGCTCCAGGCCGCTGGCGATGACTCTGGCCGCCACCGCCACGGCGTGCGGCGCGGGAATCCTGCTGTACGGGGTGAGCCACCTCCACGACACCCCCGTACCGGGCGGGATCGCCACCGTCGTGGGGCTGGCCGCCCTCGCCGCGGGCCTGCCGAGGCTGCTGCCTCCCCGGGCCCTCAGGTTCGGCCGCGGCCTGCCCACCACGATCATGATGCGCGGGGTGTTCGCCTCGGCGTTCTTCGGGGTCAACGCCTTCATCCCGCTGTTCCTCACCGAGGTGCACGGCTTCTCCGTCGCTGCGGCCGGGGTCGCCCTCACCTTCGGCGCCCTGGGCTGGAGCACCGGCTCCTACCTGCAGACCCGCCGCTCGTACGACAGGCCGCTGCTGGTACGGATCGGCGCCGCGGCGATCACCGTGGGCATCCTGACGACCCTGCTCGCCCTCGTGCCCGGGGTCGGCGGCTGGGTCATCGTGCCCGCCTGGGTCGTCGCCGGGTTCGGCATGGGCCTCGGCATGACCAGCGTCAACGTCACCGCGCTGCGCCAGTCGCCCGACGCCGAGCAGGGCGCCAACTCCGCCGCGCTCCAGGTCGTCGACACCCTGGGCAGCGCGATCACCATCGGCGTCGGCGGGGGCCTGGTCAACCTGATCGGCCACGACGACATCGCCACCGGTTACACCACGATCGTCGTGCTGATGGCCTCCATCGGGCTCTTCGGGACGGTCGTGGCCCGGCGCATGAGGGACATCCCATGACTCATTGGTCACTCCCGTAACAGCGATCACCCATAGCCGGGTCACGCCGCGGGATGCGTGGTAGGACGGTAGGACCGTCGCCGCCTGGAGGAGGTCCCGTGCACGAACGACCTCGCCGGTCGGACCCGCCCGACGAGTCCGGCCGTGGCGGTGGCCGCCGGTCCCGGCGGGCCCGCAGGGCCGCGCGGGCGGCCGAGGACGAGGTGTGGCCGCGCTCGGATCCGGACCTCGACGACGAGCGCCGTCCCTGGCCGGCGCCCGAGGACGACGAGTACCGCCCCTGGCCGCCGCCGGAGGACGAGCCGTCCGAGCCGCCCGATGCCCGCTCCAGCCTGACGTGGCCTCCCCGCATCCCCGAGCCCGGCGACGACCTCCCACCCTCGGCCCGCTGGTACGGCACGCCCATCGCGCCTCCCGAGCGCCGTCCGGGGCGCCTGCGACGCGTGCTGCTCGTACTGCTCGCCCTGGCCGTTGGAGGCGGCGTCATCGCCGGAGTGGTCGTGCTGGCGCTGCGGGCGCTGCCCTCCCCGCCGCCGGGGCGGGTGACCGACCCGGTCGCGGGGGTCAGCTACCCGCTGCCCGACCGCTGGCTCGCGGGTACGGTGCCACCGGTCACGGACTTCACCTCGGCCGCGGGCGACGGCGTCAACACGACCGTTATGGTCATGCCCGCGGAGCCGGTGAGCGACGTGCGCGCCACCACCGCCGAGCTCAGCGACCTGTACGCGCGGCTCCTGCTCCACGGCGACGAGGTGAAGGTCGTGGACGACACGGAGATCACCGTGGGGGCGCGTACCGGGCACACCCGCTCCCTGCGCGCGGAGTACCTGGACGTGGTTAACCGGCCCGCGTACCTGCGCGTGGTCTTTCTGACGGGGGCCGGGGCGCGCCCGGTGGTCGTGGTCGCGATGACCCAGCCGGACGATCCCGTGTCGAGGGCCGAGATCGACACGGTGATCGCGGGCCTGCGCTGAGGGGGTCTCGCGCGGTTCCGGGGTTTCCGGCTTCGAGAATCACCGGCACGAGTCACTAGCACGAGGAGACGACCTTGGCGAGGATGTCGGCGGATCGGCACGTCTTGTCGGCGGCGCAGATTACCCTGGGGACACTGTGAGCACTTTCGCCGCATCCCACCTCTCGCCCTCATATCCGGACCGTGCCGCCTGGGGCACCGCGCCGAAGCTTCGCGCGTGGCAGCAGGAGGCCTTTGACCTGTACTCCAGCCGTGAGCCGCGCGACTTCCTCGCGGTCGCCACACCGGGTGCGGGCAAGACGACCTTCGCGCTCCGCATCGCCAGCGACCTCCTGTCACGAGGGATCATCCGGGCTGTGACGATCGTCACACCGACGGAGCACCTCAAGCAGCAGTGGGCGGACGCCGCGAGCAAGGTCGGCATCGCGATCGACCCGGAGTTCAAGAACAGCCAGGGCGCCACCTCCCGCGACTACATCGGGGTGGCCATCACCTACGCCCAGGTGTCCATGCACCCGGCGCTGCACCGCGCCCGCACCGAGGCACGCAAGACGCTCGTGATCTTCGACGAGATCCACCACGCGGGCGACGCGAAGTCCTGGGGCGACGGCGTGCGGGAGGCGTTCGAGCCGGCCGCCAGACGCCTCGCCCTGACCGGAACCCCCTTCAGGTCCGACGTCAACCCGATCCCCTTCGTCACCTACGCCGAGGACGGCGACGGGGTCCGGCGCAGCGTCTCCGACTACTCCTACGGGTACGGCCCGGCACTCGCCGACGGCGTCGTCCGGCCGGTCATCTTCCTCGCCTACGCCGGTGAGATGCGCTGGCGGACCCGCGCGGGCGACGAGATCGCCGCGACCCTCGGCACCCCCCTCACCAAGGACCAGCTCGGCCAGGCCTGGAGGGCCGCGCTCGACCCGAAGGGCGAGTGGATCCGCCAGGTCCTCCGGGCGGCCGACCGGCGCCTGACCGAGGTGCGCAGGGGTGTGCCCGACGCCGGGGCCCTGGTCATCGCGACCGACCACGAGACCGCACGCGCCTACGCCCGCCACATCCGGACCATCACCGGGGAGGGCGCCACGGTCGTGCTCTCCGACGACCCCACGGCGTCCAAGAAGATCAAGGAGTTCTCCGCCTCCGAGCAGCGCTGGCTGGTCGCGGTCCGGATGGTCTCCGAAGGGGTCGACATCCCGCGCCTGGCCGTCGGCGTCTACGCGACGAGCATCTCGACCCCGCTGTTCTTCGCCCAGGCCGTCGGCCGCTTCGTCCGCGCCCGCAAGCGGGGCGAGACCGCGTCCGTCTTCGTGCCCTCCGTGCCGACCCTGATGGGCCTGGCAGGGGAGATGGAGGCCGAGCGCGACCACGTGCTCGACCGCAAGCCCCCCGAGGAAGGGCTGGACGACTTCCTCCTGGAGGACGCCCAGCGCAAGAAGGACAACCCCGACGTCGTGGGCGACGAACTGCCGTTCGAGACCCTGGAGGCGGTCGCCACCTTCGACCGGGTCCTCTTCGACGGCGGCGAGTTCGGCAGCGCGGCGGAGACGGGTTCCCCCGAGGAGGAGGACTTCCTCGGCCTGCCGGGCCTGCTGGAGCCGGACCAGGTCCGGACCCTGCTGAGCAAGCGCCAGTCCGACCAGCTGAAGGCCAGGCGCAGCAAGCCCGAGCCCAAGGAGCCGCAGCTCGCCCCGCACGAGCTGATCGCCAACCTCCGCAAGGAGCTCAACGGCCTCGTCGGCGCCTGGAACCACCGCACCGGCCAGCCCCACGGCGTCATCCACGCCGAGCTCCGCAGGGCCTGTGGCGGGCCCGCCATCGCGCAGGCCTCCGCCGAGCAGATCCAGGAGCGGATCGGCAAGATCCGCCACTGGGCCACCCAGCGCTCCCGCTGACCGGGTCACCGGGCCGGGCGGATCGCCACCCGGCCCGGCGGTCCCGCCGGGCCGGGTCACCGGAACGTGGACGGCTCCTGCGGTATGCGACCCGGCCGGATGAGGGCGATCGGCCTGCCGGTCCGCCCGTCGATCGCCCTGAAGGCCCCCGTGTCGCGCACCGGCGCCGTGAGCGGCACCTCCAGGGAGGCCACGCCGCCGGCGACGCTCACGGGCCACGTGGTGGCGCCGGACGAACGGTTCTCCGCCTCGTCCTCGCGCATCCAGACCTTGATCGTGCGCTTCCTGTGGTGCAGGACCACGGTCGCGGTGTCGCACTCGTCCGCCCTGGCCTTCCAGAAGAGCGTCACGCCGCGCGGCGCGCCCTGGCGGCGAGCCAGCCGCACCCGCTCGGGGGCCGGCATCCGGCCGCGGCAGGACGTGTCCCGCGCGCCGGAGGTGCCCCGCGCGCCCGGCTCACCCTGTGCGAGCCGCTCTTCCCGTCCCGCCTGTGCTCCCCGTGCGTCCCGCGCGCCCTGCTGGGCCGCCTCGGGGGGCGGCGCCGGCGCATGGGCCGCCGGGGACGCAGGGTACGGAGCCCGGGCCGCCGGGGCCGGGGGCGCGGCGATCGGAGTCCGCGCGGGAATCTGGACGACCGTGGTGGCCCAGATCGTGGCCGCTTCCAGCGCGACCAGCGACAGCACGCTCGTCAGCCGTACCAGCGTCCCTCCGCGAAACAGGTTCCACAGGCACAGCGGGGTCAGGATCAGCCAGGAGACGCCGAGCACGAACATATGAGGTCACCACCGGTAGTAAGAAGTCTCAACTCCCCGTGATACTCCTGTCGCAACCGGTGATGGTTCTGTTTGCCCATCCATGCCGATCCGGTAATCGTTCGGATGCTCAGAGTGGTCGTTGTTGGTAACGTGCCGTCGTAACCATCCCGGGCCCTCCGCCGGGTTCCCCCTGTGATGCACCCAAAGAGGACAAGTGTTGGCCGAGATGATCCGTACCGAGATCATGGAGTACGTGGCTCCCATGTTCGAGCAGATCATGGCGAGGATGGACACCCTCGCCACCAAGGAAGACCTCGCCGAGGTCAGGCAGGAGGTCGCGAAATGTGCGACCAAGGAAGACCTCGCCGAGGTCAAGGAGGACGTCGCCGGGCTCAAGGTGGACATGGCCGAGGTCAAGGAGGACGTCGCCGGGCTCAAGGTGGACATGGCCGAGGTCAAGGAGGACGTCGCCGGGCTCAAGGTGGACATGGCCGAGGTCAAGGAGGACGTCGCCGGGCTCAAGGTGGACATGGCCGAGGTCAAGGAGGACGTCGCCGGGCTCAAGGTGGACATGGCCGAGGTCAAGGAGGACGTCGCCGGGCTCAAGGTGGACATGGCCGAGGTCAAGCAGGATGTCGCCGGGCTCAAGGAGGATGTGGCCGGGCTCAAGGTGGACATGGCCGAGGTTAAGCAGGATGTCGCCGGGCTCAAGGAGGATGTGGCCGGGCTCAAGGTGGACATGGCCGAGGTTAAGCAGGATGTCGCCGGGCTCAAGGAGGATGTGGCCGGGCTCAAGGTGGAGGTCGCGAAGTGTGCGACCAAGGAGGACCTTGACGGGGTCAAGGAGGATGTCGCGGTCCTGGCGGAGGACATGGTCGGGGTCAAGCGCGACATGAAGGCCATGGCATGCGACATCGGCGAGTTGAAGGAGAACTACCGGACCATGGACGGAAAGCTCGACCGGATGATCCTTTTTCTGGGGATGCCGCAGAGCTGAGAGACCGTCAGGCCGGGCGGACCACGGGCGTGCCCGTGAGGCGGGCTCCGGCAGAGCGGAGTTCGGCGAGGGCGGCCTCGGTGGTCGGGGCGGACACCCCGGCGGTGAGGTCGAGGAGCACCTGAACGGACAGGTCGTGCGCGACCGCGTCCAGGGCGGTGGCCCGCACGCAGTGGTCGGTGGCGATGCCGACGACGTCCACCGCGTCCACGCGGCGCTCGCCGAGCCAGTCGGCCAGGCTCGTACCGTCGGCGGTGACGCCCTCGAAGCCGCTGTAGGCGCCGCTGTGGGCACCCTTGCTGAACACCTCCTCGACGCGTGCGGTGTCGAAGGCGGGGTGGAAGCCGGCCCCCGGGGTTCCGGCGACGCAGTGGACGGGCCAGGTGCTCACGTAGTCGGGCTCGGCGGCGAAGTGGGAGCCGGGGTCGACGTGATGGTCACGGGTGGCCACGACGTGGTCGTAGCCGTGTGAGGCGGCGTGCCGGGAGATGGCGGCGGCCACCTCGGCGCCGCCGCCGACCGGAAGGCTGCCGCCCTCGCAGAAGTCGTTCTGGACGTCGACGATGATGAGTGCGGTTGACATGCGATCAGTCAAACACGGTGGGGATCGCGGCGTAGCCCCGGGACAGCTGGTGGGCGTTCGAGGGCAGCTCGGCGACGGCCTCGCGGTGCCGGACGCGGGCCGCGTCCAGCTTCTCGCGGCCGACGATCTCACCCTCCCTGACCAGCGGAACCTGCAGCGGGCGGGCGTCCGAGGGGTGCTCGCCCGAGACGGTGACCAGCTCGGTGATCGCCGTGCCGTCGGCGTCGAGCTCGCGGAAGGCCTCCTTTCGCCCGCCCCGGCTGGGCTTGCCCACCGACTTCTTGGCCACCGGCCGCATCACCCCTTCGGCGTCCTCGCGGGCGACGAGCTTGTAGACCAGGGCGGCGGTGGGCGAACCGGAGCCGGTGACCAGGGACGTGCCGACGCCGTAGCCGTCCACGGGGGCGGAGGCGAGCGCGGCGATGGCGTACTCGTCGAGGTCGCTGGTGACGATGATCCGGGTCTTGTGGGCGCCGAGCGCGTCGAGCTGCTCGCGGACCTCGTGGGCGACCTGGCCGAGGTCGCCGGAGTCGAGGCGGACCGCTCCGAGGGAGGGCCCGGCGAGTTCCACCGCGGTCCGTACGGCCTGGGCCACGTCGTAGGTGTCCACGAGCAGCGTGGTGCCGGAGCCGAGAGAGGCGATTTGGGCCTGGAAGGCCTGCTCCTCGGAGTCGTGGAGCAGGGTGAACGCGTGGGCCGCGGTCCCGGCGGTCGGTATGCCGTACTCGCGGCCGGCCATGAGGTTGGAGGTGGAGGAGAACCCGCAGAGGTAGGCGGCCCGCGCCGCGGCCACGGCCGCCGCCTCGTGGGTGCGCCGCGAGCCCATCTCGATGAGGGGCCTCGTCCCGGCCGCGCGGATCATGCGCGTGGCGGCGGTGGCGATCGCGCAGTCGTGGTTGAGGATCGACAGGATCACGGTCTCCAGCAGCACGGCCTCGGCGAACGTGCCCTCCACCGTCATGATCGGGGAACCGGGGAAGTAGCACTCGCCCTCGGCGTAGCCGTCCACGTTCCCGGAGAACCGGTATCCGGCGAGGAACTCCAGGGTGGGTTCGTCGATCACCTCGTTGTCCCGCAGGAACGCCAGGGACTCCTCCTCGAAGCGGAAGGACTCCAGCGCGTCCAGCACCCGGCCGGCTCCCGCCACGACCCCGTAGCGCCGCCCGCCGGGCAGTTGGCGCGCGAACACCTCGAAGACCGCCCGCCTGGAGGCGGCCCCGCTTCTCAGCGCCGCCTCCAACATCGTCAGCTCATAGTGATCGGTAAGCAACGCGGTGCTCATGCTCTTTGTCACGAGTCGAAGACTAAGCCCGGGGTAGGGCAGACTGGTGAATGTGGGTAGCACCGCTCCAACGGAGGTCGAGCGTCCGTCAATCGACGTAAGACCCGATCTGCCATGGTTGACGATCGTCTGGAACGACCCGGTCAATCTGATGTCCTATGTGACGTACGTCTTCCAGTCCGTTTTCGGATACTCCAAGGAGAAGGCGGAGAAGTTGATGCTCGACGTGCACCATAAGGGCAAGGCCGTGGTCTCCAGCGGCACCCGCGAGGAGATGGAGCGCGACGCGCAGATCATGCACTCGTACGGGCTGTGGGCCACCGTCCAGCGGGATTCGTGAGCGCGCGGGCGGCCCGGCGTCACTCGTCGCCGCGCGGCGGGCGGCCGGGCTCGAGGCCCTCGGGTACGGAGCGCAGAGGCTCGGAGCGACGGCCGGGCGGCGGGTGGCGGGCGGATCTCGGGTGGAGTCCGCGAGGAATGGTGGGCGAGAGATGAGTTCGGGGTTCAAGCCGGGGCGCGAGGGCGGCGTGATCACGGGTTTCGACGCCGCCGAGGTGTCGATCCTGCGCTCGCTGGTCACCCAGATCCTGGGCCTGATCGAGCCGGGGGAGACGGGTGACGACCCCCTGGAGAAGGCGCTCGGCATCGGCGCCTCCGAGCAGTCCGACGACCCGGTGCTGGCCCGGCTGTTCCCCTCGGCCTACGAGGACGGCGAGGCGGCCGCCGAGTTCCGCAGATACACCGAGGCGACGCTGCGCGAGGGCAAGCGGGCCGACGCCAAGACGATGCTCGACAGCGCCGAGCCCGGCCGGGTCGAGCTGACCAGGGAGCAGGCGCAGGCGTGGATGCGCGCGCTGAACGACGTGCGGCTCGCGCTCGGCACCCGGCTGGAGGTGACCGAGGAGGTGCACGACGAGATCGCCGACATGTCGGAGAGCGACCCCCGCTATCCGGCGTACGTCATCTACGACTGGCTGACCTACCTCCAGGACACCCTGGTCCGTGCCCTTTGGTAACTTCCAGTCATGCTCACGATCTCTCGGGAACTGGTTGACAGGATCATCGCGCACGCTCGGGCGGATCACCCTGACGAGGCCTGCGGCGTGATCGCCGGGCCGGTCGGCTCCGACTCTCCCGAACGGTTCGTCGCGATGGAGAACGCCGAGCGGTCGCCGACGTTCTACCGGTTCGACTCGCTGGAGCAGCTGCGCGTCTGGCGGGAGATGGACGACCGCGACGAGGAGCCGGTGGTCATCTACCACTCCCACACCGCCACCGAGGCCTACCCCTCCCGTACCGACATCTCCTACGCCTCCGAGCCGAACGCCCACTACGTGCTGGTCTCCACCCGGGAGGAACTGGGGGAGAAGGCCGAGTTCCGCTCGTACCGGATCGTCGACGGCGTCGTGAGCGAGGAGGAGGTGACGATCACCTCCGGGTGACCGTCACCGTCCGGGTCGCATGTCCGAGGCCTCGCGTTTCCGGGCGTCCGTCACCGTCCGGATGCCCGTGCCGGGTGGCGTCCCGGGTTCGCACGGCATCGGTGCCCGGTACGGCCGTGAGGCGAATGACCCCTTTGGGTAAACTGGCGAGTATGCTGACCGTCGCCCCGAGCCAGGAGGACGTCGTGCTCTCGCGTCCCGGCCCCCGGGCGCGGCACGCGGGTGTCGCGCCCGTACAGAACTTCCTGTTCGCGCACACGCCCTTCGTCGTCGTCTACGACTGTCGCTGACCGGCTTTTCTGGAATCCTCCGGTGCTCGCCGGTGTTCTGATCCGGTGGGCTTTACTCCCATGACGACGCAAGGAGATTGACCCGCGATGGCCATCGAGGTTCGCATTCCGACCATCCTGCGCACCTACACCGACGGTGCCAAGGCCGTCGACGCCAAGGGCGCCACGCTCGAGGAGCTCATCGGCGATCTGGAGGCCCGGCATCCCGGGCTGAAGGAGCGCCTGGTCGACAAGGGCGCGCTGCGCCGCTTCGTGAACGTGTACCTGAACGACGAGGACGTCCGCTTTCTGGGCGGGCTGGAGACGCCGGTCGCCGACGGCGACACGGTCACCGTCCTGCCCGCCGTGGCCGGCGGCTCCCGCTAGCCGCGCGGCGCCGCCCGTCCCGCGAGACTCCGTGATCTCCCGCGAGATCCGGCGAGGTCTCGCGGGGCGGGTGGCGTACGCCGCGGTTTCAGGGCTGTCACCGCGAGGCAAAGGTCTGTCACCACAAGGTCAACCCGAGGCGGAAGCCGTACACCATGCGTTTTGACTCACTGATCGAATCGGTCGGCCGGACCCCGCTGGTCGGCCTGCCCAGGCTCTCTCCCTCGGAGGACGTGCGGGTCTGGGCCAAGCTCGAAGACCGCAACCCGACAGGTTCGATCAAGGACCGTCCGGCACTGTGGATGATCGAGCAGGCGGAGAAGGACGGGCTCCTCCAGCCGGGCTGCACGATCCTCGAACCCACGAGCGGCAACACCGGCATCTCGCTGGCGATGTCCGCCAGGCTCAAGGGCTACAAGCTGATCTGCGTGATGCCGGAGAACACCTCCGAGGAACGCCGCCAGCTGCTGCGCATGTGGGGGGCGCAGATCATCTCCTCGCCCGCGGCGGGTGGCTCCAACGAGGCGGTCAGGGTCGCCAAGGGCCTGGCGGAGGAGAACCCCGACTGGGTGATGCTCTACCAGTACGGCAACCCGGCCAACTGGCGCTCGCACTACGAGTCGACGGGGCCGGAGATCCTGGAGGACCTGCCGTCCGTCACCCACTTCGTGGCCGGTCTGGGCACCACGGGCACCCTGATGGGCGTCGGCAGGTTCCTGCGCGAGCACGTACCCGACGTGAAGATCGTCGCCGCCGAGCCGCGGTACGGCGAGCTGGTGTACGGACTGCGCAACGTGGACGAGGGCTTCATCCCCGAGCTGTACGACGCCGACGTCCTCACCACGCGTTTCTCGGTCTCCTCGGCCGACGCGCTCCGGCGCACCCGGGAGTTGCTGGCCGGGGAGGGCATCTTCGCGGGGGTCTCCACCGGGGCCGCCCTGCACGCCGCGCTCGGCGTGGCGGCCAAGGCCGTCAAGGCGGGCGAGCGGGCCGACATCGTGTTCGTGGTCGCGGATGGCGGCTGGAAGTACCTGTCCACCGGCGCCTACGAGGGGACGCTGGACGAGGCCGAGGAGCGGCTCGAAGGCCAGCTCTGGGCCTGAACCGCATCCGGGGAAGGGCGGCGAGGCTTCTCGCCGTGGCGGGACCTGGAGGTCGCGGGGAAACCGCGACGGCGAATGACGTGTCGATGACGAAGGGCGGGCGTCCCGGTGGGACGCCCGCCCTTCGCCGTCCCCGGGCGGGACGATCCCCGACGGGCCGGAGCCCGGCCGGGGATCTGGGGAGGCCTGATCGAACAGGATCAGGGAGCCAGGTGGATCAGGTCGGTCAGTTGAACAGGAGCCTCAGCGAGAAGGACGCCTCGCTGCCCGACTGGGTGCCGCTCATGCCCACGGCGCGGAGCACCTGGAGGTTGGCCTTCTCCTCGCCCTGGAGGCCGCTGAGATAGAGGTTCTCCACCTTGTCCAGGTCGGCGTAGAGGGCGAAGGTCGCCTCGCCGGCGTTGGGGATCGCGAGCTGGAAGGTCTCGCTGTCGCCCAGGGTGCCGTCCTTGTTGAGCAGGGCGGCGTAGTCCTGCGCGCTGGCCAGGACGAAGACGCCGTCGCCGGGAACCTTGGCGAGCTGCGGGACGGCCGCCCCTGAGTCCGCGAGGAACTTCTCGATCTTGCCGACGACCTCCTGCGCCTTGGCCGGGTCGGTGACGATCTTCGCGCCGAACTGCGGCTGGCTGGTGTTGAGGCCGCCGGAGTCGATGGCGAGGGTGATGTTCTTGCCGAGCAGCGTCACCAGGTCGTCGGGGAGCGCCAGGCCGTACCTCTGCTTGGCCTGGTCGGCGAACTGCTGGACGCCGCCGCCCGCGGCCTGGTCGGCCGACTTCATGACCTGCGCCCACTGCTTGCCGATCACCTCGCCGAGACCGGAGATCGAGATCGCGCCGGCGGTGGAGGCCGGAAGCGTGCCGATCTTGGAGGCCTCGGGAGTGCCCATGTCCAGGCTCTCGGCGCCGCGGCTGATGCCCGCGAGCTCGACGTACTCGCCGTCGAAGCGGAGGGCGCCCGCCACGCGGACGTTCTTGATCTGGGCGAGGGCGGTGGGGTCCTGGGCCGCCAGTTCGGGAGCCAGTCCGGCGATCTTGCCCGCGTCCGCCCAGAAGGACAGGACGCCGGTCTCGCCGAGGGCGCTCAGGTCGTCGGAGAAGTTGGCGTTCCCCGACAGCGGCTCGGCGGCGACGGCCCTGTCGGCTTCCGCCTGGGTCGGTGCGAGCAGCGCGTAGTCGTCGCGGAACGCGATGCCGTACTTCTCCTTGCCCATCAGCTTGGCGATGCCCGCCGTGGCCTTGTCCTGGTCGGTGACCTGGACGGCCACCACGGCACCGGGCTCGGCGCCGGTCTTGGCCGGAGGCAGCGCGGCCACGCCGGCGCGGACGCCGAGCCACGGCTCGATGTCGGCGGCGTAGTCGACCTTGCCGAGGCTGCCGGCGTCCTTCTTGATCAGGTCGAAGATCGCCTGGCGCGGGTCCTCGCCGGTGAAGGAGTCCTTGGTGGCCGTGAACTTCCTGGCGATGGTGAACAGCGCCACCTTCTGGTTCGCGGCGGGGTCGAGGTCGAGGCGCACGTAGCCGATGGCGTTGGCGGGCAGCACGTCGTGCGGCTGCGCGCCGCCGCCGCTGAGCAGGTTGACCGCGAAGAAGCCGCCACCGCCCACGAGGGCCACGACCAGCGCGGCGATCGCCGCGAGCAGCCAGCCCTTACCGCCGCTCCTGCGGGCGGCCGGGCCAGCCGGCGGCCCGGCGCTCAGGAAGTCGGGACCCTGCTGCCAGTTCCCGCCCTGCTGCGCGTACGCCTGCTGGCCGTAGTTCTGCTGCTGTTGCTGCTGGTAGCCGGGCAGCTGGCCGTACGGCTGACCGGGCTGCTGGCCGTAGCCCTGCTGGCTTTGCTGACCTTGCTGGCCGGGCTGCTGGCCGTAGCCCTGCTGGCCGTACGGCTGCTGCTGGTAGCCCTGCTGGGGGTTCTGCTGCTGGTAGGGCTGGCCCTGCTGCGGGTAGGGCTGCCCCTGCTGGTAGCCGCCGGAAGGCTGGGGATATCCGGGCTGGCCGTTCTGCGGATAGGCCTGTGTGTGCGGCTGGTCGTTGTGCTGCGCGCCCTCGTTCCATCGGTAGGCGATCGTCCTGTCGGGGTTCTGACCCGGCGTGGGCGACTGGTCGGGGGGATTGTTGGCAGGCATGATCACTCACAAGGTGGGCTTAGCGGATATGGAGAAGTTAGTGCACATTGCTAGCAACCCGCTTGCATTGAACTAACTATGTGATTGGTGCATCTAAGCGGGATCAACCCCTGTTCAACGGGGCTTTATGGGCCATTGTCGGCTTTGTCGCTCTATTCCCGCAGGTCGCTGCCGTTTCTTCCGTACCTCCGTCCCCTGCGCCTCCCGCGGGCTCCGATGTCCCGGCCGGCGCCGATTCACCGGCTCGGGGCCGGCCGGGCTCCGGCGGGCGGGCCATCCGGGGCCTGGGGAGGCGAAGGTCGCGCGGAATGGGTAAAGTGGCCTTTCTAGAACAAGGTTCGGGAGCGTGGATGACGAAGTTCGACGAGGCGACAGCGGCCATCAGGGTGGACGAGACCACCTACGACGTGTGCCTCGACACCGGATACTCGATCGGCGGCCCCCTCAACGGCGGTTACCTGATGGCCGTGCTGCTGCGCGCGGTCGTGGACGCCTCTCCCCACGAGCATCCGGTGACCACGGGTGTCCAGTTCCTGCGCGCGGCCGGGCCCGGTCCCGCGCAGGTGCGCCTGGAGCAGGTCAAGACCGGCCGCACCGCCACGATGACCCGGGCGACCCTGGTCCAGGACGGCAAGTCCTTCATCGAGGGGCTCGTCACGACCGCGACCCTCGGTGACGCCGCGCCCGACTGGACGGACGAGCCCTCGGTGGCGATGCCGCCGATCGAGCGGTGCGTCTCGCTGCCCGCTCCCAAGGCTGAGTCGAACATGACGCTCAACGCCCAGATGGAGCTGGTCTTCGACCCTCCCACCATCGGCTGGCTCGACGGCAGGCCCACCGGCAGGCCCGAGGCCCGCGCCTACTTCCGGCTGGCCGAGCCGCAGGACCCCGACCCGTACGTGCTGGCGCTGGCCGTGGACGCCCTCCCGCCGGTGGTCTTCTCCGCAGGAGAGCGAGGCTGGGCGCCCACGGTCGACCTCACCTGGCACCTGCGCGCCCTGCCGGCCCCCGGCTGGCTCACCCTCATCGCCGGAGGCCGTCTGATCAGCGACGGCTGGTTCGACGAGGACGTCGAGGTCTGGGACTCCGCCGGACGCCTGGTCGCCCAGTCCCGCCAGCTGGCCCGCGTCGGGCGGGGCTGACGTCCTGGTCGCGTCCCACGGACGACCCCTGGCGTCCGCGGGGCGCCGCAGGGCTCGGCAGGGCGTCGTGCGGTGCCGCACCGGCAGGGCGTCGTGCCGTGCCGTAGGACTGGCAGGGCGTCGTGCCGTGCCGTAGGACTGGCAGGACTTCGTGCGGCGCCGTGGTCCCCGGCAGGACTTCGTGCGGCCAGATGTTACGAAAAATACATGGCTGAGCTGGTAATCGGCGTTGTGAGGATTCTTACCGTGATCGATCGTCCCAGGTCGCCTAGCCTTGGGAACTGTGTCGCAAGCGAGCATTGGAATCTTTGACAGTGGTGTCGGTGGTCTCACGGTGGCCCGGGCGATCATCGACCAGTTGCCCAACGAGTCGATCCTCTACGTGGCGGACACGGCGAGGCAGCCGTACGGCCCCAAGAGCATCGCGCAGGTCCGCGCCTACGCGCTGGAGGTGATGGACCACCTCGTCGAGCACGACGTCAAGATGCTGGTGATCGCGTGCAACAGTGCCAGCGCGGCCGTGCTCCGCGACGCCCGGGAGCGTTACGACGTCCCGGTCGTCGAGGTGATCCAGCCCGCGACGCGCCGTGCCGTGCAGGCCACCCGCAACGGCAGGGTCGGGGTGATCGGGACCAGGGCCACGATCGCGTCGATGGCGTACCAGGACGCGTTCGCCGCGGCTCCCGACGTCCGGCTGACCGGGGTGGCGGCGCCGCGCCTGGTGGAGTTCGTCGAGCGGGGGGAGACGATGAGCGACGAGCTCATCGACGTCATCCGCGCATACCTGGCGCCGGTGCTCGCCGACCGGTGCGACACGCTGATCCTGGGATGTACGCACTACCCGCTCCTCGCCGGGCCGATCTCCTATGTGGTGGGAGACGGCGTCACGCTGGTGTCCAGCGCCGACGAGACGGCCAAGGACGTCTACCGCGTCCTGCACGACCGGAGCCTGGCCGCCGTAGGGGGCGCGCCCAGGCACCGTTTCCGCGCCACCGGCGACGCGGGCCTCTTCGCCGACCTCGGACGACGGTTCCTCGGGCCGGAGATCCAGGCGGTCGAAGTGGCGGTAGTAGGGGATGTCCCGCACAACGGGCATCGCGTGTGACGGTGCTCAGGCGCTCCGTAGGGGGAGCAGCCGGGAGTGGCGGACGAAGGGGGGCGGATACCGGCCACCGGCGCCCGCGCCGTGACACGCGGCGCCGCACAGTAACCGTAGGAGGCCGCCGTGAAATTGACGATCATTGGATGCTCGGGGAGTTTCCCCGGGCCTGACAGCCCTTCTTCCTGCTATCTGCTGGAGGCGGAGGGGTTCCGCATGCTGCTCGACTTCGGGAACGGCGCGCTCGGCGCGCTCCAGAAGCACATAGGCCTGTACGACGTGGACGCGATATGCCTGTCGCACCTGCACGCCGACCACTGCCTCGACATGTGCCCGTACCACGTGGTCCGCACCTATTCTCCGCAGGGCCCGCTGCCCCGGATACCGGTGTACGCGCCCGCCGACGCGCGCAGGCGGCTGAACTCCGCCTACGCGATGCCGGACGAGCCGCCGCTCGACACGGCCTTCGACTTCGTGGGGCTGACGCCGGGGACGTTCGAGGTCGGCCCGTTCGAGGTGACGGCCGCGCTGGTGAACCACCCCGTGGAGACCTACGGGTTCAGGGTCTCGCACGGCGGGCGCTCGGTGGCCTACTCCGGCGACACCGGTGAGAGCGCCGAACTCGTCAAGCTCGCCTCGGGGGTCGACGTGCTCCTGTGCGAGGCGTCACACATCGACAAGCCGGGCCTGCCCGCCGGTCTGCACCTGAACGGCCGCCAGGCGGCCGAGCACGCGGCCAAGGCGGACGTGGACACCCTGGTACTCACCCATCTGGTGCCCTGGAACGACCGCGACCGCGTCCTGGAGGACGCCTCCCGCGGCGGGTTCGGCGGGCGCATGGAACTCGCACGGAGCGGGGTCCGGTATGACCTAGGGTGAGTTTCATGGCTCGCGCAGATGGACGTTCTTCCGATCAACTCCGCCCCGTCACCATCACCCGCGGCTGGCTCGCGCACGCCGAGGGTTCGGTGCTCGTCGAGTTCGGCGGCACCAAGGTGCTCTGTGCCGCCTCCGTGCAGGACAGCGTGCCGCGCTGGCGCCGGGGCAGCGGTCAGGGCTGGATCACGGCCGAGTACGCCATGCTGCCCCGCGCCACGAACACCCGCAACGACCGCGAGTCGGTCCGCGGCAAGATCGGCGGCCGTACGCACGAGATCTCCCGTCTGATCGGCCGCTCCCTGCGCGCCTGCGTCGACTACAAGACGCTGGGCGAGAACTCGATCGTCATCGACTGCGACGTGCTCCAGGCCGACGGCGGCACCCGCACCGCCGCCATCACCGGGGCGTACGTGGCACTGGTCGACGCGGTCGCGTGGATGCGCAAGCGCAAGATGTGCGGCGGAGACCCGTTGATCGACTCGGTCGCGGCCGTCTCCGTCGGCGTCGTCGGCTCCACGGCGTTGCTCGACCTCTGCTACACCGAGGACGTCGCCGCCGAGACGGACATGAACGTGGTGATGACCGGCTCCGGCGAGTTCGTCGAGGTCCAGGGCACCGCCGAGGGCAAGCCGTTCAACCGCGCCGCCCTCGACGAGCTGCTCGACCTGGGCGCGGCCGGGTGCGCCGAGCTCACTCGGCTCCAGCGGGAGGCACTGGCATGAGCGGGTCCGGTGCGAACGGGTCCGGTCCGGCCGGGTCCGGCGTGAACGAGGCCGGAACGGCCGGGTCCGGCGTGAACCGGGCACGCGTGGTCCTCGCCACCCGGAACGGCGGGAAGATCGCCGAGCTGCGCCGGATCCTGGCCGACGCCTCGATCCCGGTGGAGATCGTCGGGCTCGAGGAGTTCCCCGAGATCGGCGACGTCGCCGAGACCGGCCTGACCTTCGCGGAGAACGCCCTGCTCAAGGCGCACGCGGTCGCCCAGCAGTCCGGCCTGCCCGCGATCGCCGACGACTCCGGCCTCTGCGTCGACGCCCTGAACGGCATGCCCGGCATCTTCTCCGCCCGCTGGTCGGGAAGGCACGGCGACGACCGGGCCAACCTTGACCTGCTGCTCGCGCAGGTCTCCGACGTGCCCGAGGGGCACCGGGGCGCGCACTTCGCGTGCGCGGCGGCGCTGGCACTCCCGTCGGGGGAGGAGCGGGTGACCGAGGGGGCGCTGCACGGCGTGATCATCGACGCTCCGCGCGGCAGCGGCGGTTTCGGCTACGACCCGATCCTCGTCCCCGAGGGCGAGACCCGGACCACCGCCGAGCTGTCCGCGGCGGAGAAGGACGCCATCAGCCACCGTGGCCGCGCCTTCCGCGCGCTGGCCCCGATCATCGCCGAAGTGATCGCCTGAGGATGCCGGTGGATCGCCGGACGGTGCTCGCGGGTGGCCGGGGGCGCCCGCGATAGGCGCGGGACGGCACCTGTAATCGGCGCGTAAGAACCTTCGGTCCTGTATGGGCGTAGCGTCGGGGTATGCAGAGCAACAGGCGCATGCCTTCCTGGGCTTCGGCGCTGATCGGCCTGGTGTCCGGTGCGGTCGCGGTGGGGGTGTCACTGCTCGTCGCGGGCCTGGTGAAACCCGCGGCCTTCCCGGTCGTCGCGGTCGGTAACTCTGTTGTCGACCTCACCCCGGCCCCGCTCAAGGAGTGGGCGATCCGCACCTTCGGCGAGAGCGACAAGACCGTGTTGCTCGCCGGGATCCTGCTGATCCTGGCCGCGATCGCCGCCTGGCTGGGAAGGGTCGCCGTCCGCGACCTCCGGTACGGGGTGGCGGGGCTGGCCGTGTTCGGCCTCATCGGTGTCGTCGCCGTGCTGGCCCGCCCCGGCTCCGGGCCGATGGACGTCGTCCCGACGCTGGCCGGGGTCGGCGCCGCCATGCTCGTCCTGCGATGGCTCGTCCGCCGGGCCCTCGTACCCGACGAGGCCTGGGCCGGGCCGTACAGAGGAGTGTCCGGTTGCGCCGGTGCCGTGAGCGCGGCGGGGACCGCGCACGACACCGGGCCGACGCGCCTGCGACTGGTCACGCCCGAGGCCCCGCCGGAGGCCGGGGAGCATCCCGAGCCGTCGACGCCGTCCGTCATGCGGGCGGGGAACGACCTGCGCGCCTTCGACCGCCGGGGCCTGCTGACCGGCGCGGTCGGCGGCGTGGCCCTCGCCGGGGTGGCGGGACTGGCCGGGCGCGCGTTCTCGGGGCGGGCCGAGGTGAGCGCGGCGCGCGGCTCCGTCACGCTGCCCCGGCCCGCGAAACCCCTCCCCGCGCTGCCCGCCGGGGTCGACCTGAGGATCAAGGGACTGTCGCCGTTCGTCACCCCCAACAGCGACTTCTACCGGGTCGACACCGCCCTGGTGGTCCCCCAGGTCGACCCGCGCGACTGGACCCTCACCATCCACGGCATGGTCGACAGGCCCGTGGAGCTCACCTTCGCCGACCTGATGAAACGCGCCGTGGTCGAGGCCGACGTCACGCTGTGCTGCGTCTCCAACGAGGTCGGCGGCCCCTACATCGGCAACGCCCGCTGGCTGGGCGTCAGCCTGGCCGGGGTGCTGCGCGACGCGGGGGTCCAGAAGGACGCGGACATGCTGCTCAGCACCTCCGCCGACGGCTGGACCGCGGGAACCCCGGTCGACGTCGTCATGGACGGCCGCGACGCCCTGCTGGCCTTCGGCATGAACGGCCGGCCGCTCCCCGTGGACCACGGCTTCCCGGTCCGCCAGGTCGTCCCCGGGCTCTACGGCTACGTCTCGGCCACCAAGTGGGTCACCGACATCAAGGTCACCCGCTTCGACCGGGACGAGGCCTACTGGACCCCCAGGGGCTGGTCGGCCAAGGGCCCGATCAAGACCGAGTCGCGCATCGACCTGCCCAGGGACGGCGCGACCGTCCCGGCGGGCAAGACCGTCGTCGCGGGCGTCGCCTGGGCCCAGCACAAGGGCGTGGACGCGGTCGAGGTCCGAGTCGACCGGGGCCAGTGGCGCCAGGCGCGCCTCGCCGAGGCCCCCACCGCCGACACCTGGCGCCAGTGGGTCCTCGACGACTGGGACGCCACCCCCGGCAGCCACACCATCGAGGTCCGCGCCACCGACGCCACCGGCTACACCCAGACCGGCGACCGCGTCCCCATCGCCCCGGACGGCGCCACCGGCTGGCACACCATCACCGTCGAGGTCGCCTGACCCGGGCCGTGATCTCGTACCCCGCGCAGTCCGCGGCCGATGCGGGGGAATCGTGTTCCGGCCTGTGCGGGACGGCCTCCAGCGGACCAGGCGACGGATCAGGCGGTGGACCGGGCGGCGGACCGGGTGAACGGCGCGGCCTTGCCGCGGATCGGCGCCCGGCTGAGGTTCGTCTAGGGCTTGCGGGCCAGACCGCCGTAATAGGTGTGGTACAGAAGGGCGTTCTTGACGAAGAAGCTCGGCTCGTCACGCCACTCGGGGAGCGGGACGAGGCCCGGTTCGACCAGCTCGAAGTCGCCGAAGTACTCCGTGATCTCGTCCGTGGTGCGCCAGCGGCCGGTGCCGAGGTTCTCGTTGAAGAGCTTCTCGACCGTCGTGGCCTGCTGGGACGCCGCCGGATGCACCTCACCGGGATTGCAGAAGTGCGAGATCGCCACGAAGCTGCCGGACACCAGCGGGGCGCGCAGCGTGGCCGCCACTCCCGCGGGATCGTCGTGGTCGTTCAGATGGTGCAGGATGCTCAGCATCAGCAGCCCCACCGGCTCGCTGAAGTCGATGAACTTCTTGACCTGGTCGTTCTGCAGGATCGACCGTGGGTCGCGCGCGTCCGCCTGGACGACCGTCGTGCTGTTGTCGGCGGCGAGCAGCGCCCGCCCGTGGACCAGCACCATGGGGTCGTTGTCCACGTAGACCACCCGGGCCGCCGGATCGACCTCCTGCGCCACCTGGTGCACGTTGCCCAAAGTGGGCAGGCCCGACCCGATGTCGATGAACTGCCTGACCCCTGCCTCGGCCGCCATGTGGTGCACGACCCGCTGCAGGAAGGCGCGGTTCTGCTGCGCGGCCTCCGGGGCTCCCGGGGAGATCTTCAGGGCCGCCTCGGCGACCTGCCGGTCGATGGCGAAATTGTCCTTCCCGCCCAGAAACCAGTCGTAGACCCTCGCGATGCTGGGCTTCGTCGTGTCGATCTCCGCAGGAAGCCGATCCTTGTTCAGCATCGCCTCGTTCCAATCCTCGCCGCGCTCGGACACCTCGCCACCTTCGTTCCGATCGGGGCCCCGCTTGATCGCGGGGAACTGGGCAGATAATAACCCTGAATATCGGGAGAAAGGGGGAAGATCTGAGCCACATTCCCGACGGTCTTTGACCTTCCGCCCAGCACGAGGCCCGTACCGCCGAACGGCCCCGAATCGCCATCCTCACCATGCGGCGGCTTCTCCGCCGCCCCATCCCAGGGCGGTCCCCGGGCTGTAAATGGTCAACTCTTCCCTGTCGTGGAGAGGGCCGCCCTACTATCTGGCTCCCAGGGGATGGTGACGGGGGAGTCGTGAACGAGTGGAGTTTGCCCGCGGGGGTCTACAACCCCGTGGTGACGGTGGACGGGCAGCGGTGGCGGGACTTCGAGCTGGAGGTCCAGGTGCCGGTCGTGGCACCGGCGCCGCGCGAGCGCGAGCGCGAGCGGGAGCGGGAGCGGATGCGCTGGGGTCCGGCGCGGCTGGACCAGTGCAGGCCGTACGGGGTGGCGGGCGGGCTGGCCAGGCCCGATCCGCAGACCGAGGAGGACATGCTGCGGGCCGTCCCCCTCACCGAGCAGGGCACCCCGCGCCGCTTCCCCGACCCGCGCGGCATGTGGATCAGGCTGATCAACGGGACGGGCCCGGCGGACGACCCGTTCCGGGCGACCAACGCGATCGACTGCGCCCTGTCGGTGCTCTCCACCTGGTACGGCACCCCCGCGGTGGCCGCGCCGCGCAGGCCCGAGTACGACCGGGTGGGCAAGCCGCTGCTCAGTGGCGAGGCCGGGGGAGTGGCCAGGGCGGAGCGGTGGCTGGGGCAGCGCTTCCAGTACGTGGGACAGGGCCGTCACTCCTACCTCCCGATCGCGCAGGCGCTGCTGGCCGGGGGGCACGGCTCCTCCGCGGTCATCATCAACCGCTGGCCGGCCGGGGGCAGCCACGCGTGGAACGCGGTGAACTTCGACGGCGAGGTGATCTGGATCGACGCGCAGCGGGGCCACATGGCGGTGGAGCCGCCGTACGAGTCGGTGACCGGCGTGTTCTGCGTCGTGATCGACAGGGAGGGGCGGCGGCTGTGACGCCTTCCCCGGTGCCCTTCCCGATCCCGGCGCCTTCCCCCGCGCCGGCGGGTTTCCGCGAGACGAGCGAGACGAGCGAGACGAGGAGAACAGGGTGAACCCGGACCAGGCGAGGGCGGTGGCGGAGGAGTACTTCAACGGGGTCCGCGGCCCCGGCTCCGCCGTCGAGATCAGGATCTACGCCTTCAACGAGGGTTATGTCGCCTGGTCGAACGAGCCCGAGTCCGACGATCCCAGCGTGCTGCCCGACACCGTCGGCTCCGGGTGCGTGGTGATCGACAGGGCCACCGGCGAGATCGTCATCCGGCCGCTGCTCAACCCCGAGACCGTGGCCGAGCAGTGGCCGGGACGCCGCCCCCGATAGCGAGACGTCCCGGCCGCCGCACTCAGCCGCTCGCGAGCGCGCCGACGACCGAGGCGCGGGCCGCGCGCCGGGCGGGCAGGACCGCGGCGACCACCCCGGCCAGGCCGGACAGGGCCACGAACGACAGGATCTGCGGCACCGGCAGCTGGAAGATGACGTTGTCGGTCATCGTCTGCGCGGCGGCCCAGCCGAACGCGACGCCCAGCACCACGCCGACCAGCGCGCCGATGAGGCCCAGGACCAGCGCCTCGACCGAGAGCATCCGCCGCAGCTGGGGCCGGGTCAGGCCGAGCGCCCGCAGCAGCGCGGACTCGCGGGTGCGCTCGTGGACCGACAGGGAGAGCGTGTTGGCGATGCCCAGCAGGGAGATGAGCACCGCCAGGCCGAGCAGCCCCGTGATGATCATCAGCATCATGTCGAGCGCCTCGTCGAACTGGCCCCGCATCGCCGTGGAGCTGGCGACCTTCGCCGTCGGGTACGGCTCCGTCGCCGCCTCGACCGCCGCGAGCGCCCGGTCCGGGTTCACGCCGTCCCGATTCTTGATCATCACCCGGTTGTCGCCGACCTCACCGAAGTAGCGGTCGAAATCCCGCTCCGGCACCGTCAGGCTGGCGAGGCTCGCGTCGATGTCGGAGAGACCCACGATCGTCAGGCCGACCGCGCCCGCCTTCGCCGTCCGTACGGTGATCCGGTCGCCGACCCCCAGCTTGAGCCGTTCGGCGACGCGCTCGGCGACGAGCGCGGTCCCCGGCCCGAGCCGGTCGAGCGAGCCCGCGTCGAGCGGCGGGTCGAAGCCCGGGGCCGGGGTGAAGGTCCCCACGTCGTACCTCGCGGTCCCGGTCGCGAGCCTGGCGGTGGTCTCGCGGAAGGCGATGACCGAGGCCAGCTCGGGACTGCTCCGGAGGTTCTCGGCGATCGCACGGGGCAGGCCCGCGTCGCGCTCCTGGGTCTGCACCATGTAGTCGAAGGGGAACTGCTCGTCGAGCTGCTGGGTGTACGTCACCCGCACGGTGCCGGTGACGACGGAGATGACCGTCATGAGCGTCACGCCCACGGTGAGCGCCACGGTGGTGGTCGCCGACCGCTTCGGGTTGCGCCGGGAGTTGTCCACGGCCAGCCTGCCGGGCACGCCGAAGATCCTGGCGGGCACCCACCCCGCGAACGCGGACAGCGGCCTGACGATCACCGGCCCGAGGACCAGCACCGTGAGGAAGACGAGCGAGCAACCGGCCATGACCACCACGAGGGCGGTCTCACCGGGCTTCATGGACATCCCGGCCACCGTGGTGCCCACGCCCGCGACCAGGAACAGCCCCGCGAAGATCATCCGTACCAGGCCGGTCCTGAAGGTCTGCTCCTCGGCCTGCGAGCGCAGCGCCGCGATCGGCGCCACCCGCGTCGCCGCCCGCGCGGGCAGCAGCGCCGCGACGACCGTGACCGTCAGGCCGATGACCAGGCCCAGGACGATGGTGCGCGGCGCCAGGGTGACGGCGGCGTCCAAGGGCATCGGCGCGTCGAACATCGCGAGCACGGCGAGCGCCCCCGCGCCCAGGCCGTAGCCGAGCAGCAGGCCGAGCACCGACGACAGCAGGCCGACCACGGCCGACTCCAGCACGATCGACCCGAAGACCTGCCCGCGCGTCGCCCCGATGCACCGCAGCAGCGCCATCTCGCGGGTCCGCTGGGCCACCAGGATGTTGAAGGTGTTGTAGATGACCAGCGCGGCCACGAACATCGCCACCACGCCGAACAGCAGCAGGCCCAGCATCAGGAAGTCGCCGTTGGCGCCGTTGGACCTGGCCAGGTCCGCCGCGTACCGCTCACCGGTCCTGACCTCGTGACCCGCGCCCACGGCCGAGGCGACCGAGCCGCGCAGCGCCTCCTGGGTGACGCCCTCGGCGGCGGCGACGTCGACCTCCCGGTACCCCTTCTGCCCGGTCATCTTCCTGGCCGTGTCCGTGGTGTAGCCGACCGCGCCGAAGTATCCGAGCTCCTGGTCCAGGCCGATGTCGAACAGGCCCACCAGCGTGAACTCGTGCCGGACGTTCTTCGCGTCGAGCACCGCGATGACGTCGCCGAGCCTGAAGCCCCGGGTCCTGGCGGTGTCCTCGTCGAGCACGGCCTGCGTCGCGGTCCTGGGGGCCGCACCGCTCACGATCGAGGTACGGTTCAGGTCGCCCTCGGGCAGGGAGATCCCCGCGGTGGGGAAGTCGCCGGCCGCCTTGCCGTCCTTGCCGAGCAGGGCGGACGTGCCCCGCACCAGCCCCTGGGCGTCGGCCACGCCGTCCACGGCGCGCACCTTCTCCAGCGTCGCCTCGGAGACGGGCGGCGTCTCGTCGCCGTTCCCCCCGGACAGGGGGGTCACGGCGACGTCGATCCGGTCGGCCGCCGCCGCGAACTTCTGGGTGAAGCCCGCCTCGATGGTGTCGGTCAGCACGAACGTCCCCGCGATGAAGCCCACCCCCAGCGCGATCGCCAGCGACGTCAGCACCAGCCGCAGCCGGTGCGCCCGCAACCCGGCCAGCGTCGTCCTCAGCACCTCACGCCTCCAGCTTCATCAGCGTGTCCAGCACCGACTGCGGCGTCGGCCCGGTCAGCTCGCTGACCACCAGGCCGTCGCGGAGGAAGACCACGCGGTCGGCGTACGAGGCCGCCACCGGGTCGTGGGTGACCATCACGATCGTCTGGTCGAGCTCGCGCACCGACGTCCGCAGGAAGGACAGCACCTCGGCGCCGCTGCGCGAGTCCAGGTTGCCGGTGGGCTCGTCGGCGAAGATGACCTGAGGCCTGCTGATCAGGGCGCGGGCGACCGCGACGCGCTGCTGCTGGCCGCCCGACAGCTCCGACGGCCGGTGACCCAGCCGGTCGCGCAGGCCCACGGTCTCCACGACCAGGTCGAACAGCGCGGGATCGGCGAGCCGCCCGGAGATCTCCAGCGGGAGCCGGATGTTCTGCTCGGCCGTCAGCGTCGGCAGCAGGTTGAACGCCTGGAAGACGAAGCCGATCCGCTCGCGGCGGAGCATGGTGAGCTGCCTGTCGTTGAGCCCGGTCAGCTCCACGTCCCCGATGCGCACCTGACCGCCGCTCACCGTGTCCAGCCCGGCCAGGCAGTGCATCAGCGTGGACTTCCCCGACCCCGAGGGGCCCATGATCGCGGTGAAGGCGCCCGTCGAGAAGGAGACGTCCACCCCTCGCAGCGCGTGCACGGCGGTGTCCCCCCGGCCGTACACCTTGGTGAGACCTCTGGCCGTCACGGCCGGCGCCGCGCTTCCCCGCGCGTCCCACGCGCCGACCTCTCCGGTGATGGTCACGGCAGCTCTCCTTCAACAACGTATGGCGTTATGACGGACCAAACGTTATTGACGGGGAAAGAGGGATCCATCAGGCGTTAGGCCTGACTTGCGGCGCGGCGGAGGGGGTCCGGAGAAGGACAGGCGCGACCTCCGCCGTAGCACGGGCCTCGGCCATTCGGCCGAGGCGACGCTACCTTCGCGGATATTTGATCTTGAGGCTGCCTATGCCGACCTTGCCGGTGACACGCAGCACCGGCGCGTCCGGACGGCCCGGGTCGGTGGCCTTGTTGCTGATCGTGCCCATGTTCGTCGTCACCGATTCGATCCACACCGTCCACCCGCGCGGCACGATCACCAGGATGCTGCCCATCCCGCAGGTCGCCTCCAGCAGCACCTCGCGATGCGAGCACACCGCCTCGGTGAAGTCGATCTTCACGTTGCCCGAGGTGCAACTCGCCACGATGCGCCCGGGCACCACCCAGTAGTCCTTCTGGTGGACCTGCCCGCTCTTCGTCCGCAACTCCAGGACCCTGCCGACATCGCCCGGCACGGCGAGTGTCCCGTCGGTCCGCGGCAGGTCGGCGGTGAGGGCCCTCAGGTCGTCGTACGTCCTGGCGGCCTGAGTCCGCTCGATCCGCTCCTCCAGCTCCTCCAGGGTGAGCCGCCCGTCTCCGGCGGCCACGCGCAGCTGTTCGATAACCACGTCCCGGTCGGCGTGCGACGCGCGAAGCCGACCGTCAGGATGCGTCATAAGATCATGCTAGTCGGCCGAATGCGGGGTTACGATCCCTGATTCATAGGCGTACACGACGACCTGCGCCCGATCTCTCAGGCTCAGCTTGGCCAGTATCCGGCCCAGGTGCGTCTTGACCGTCGCCTCCGCCAGCTCCAGCCGACCGGCGATCTCCATGTTCGACAACCCCCTGGCCACCAGCACCAGCACCTCCCGCTCCCGCGCGGTCAACCCGGACAGCACCGCGGGCTCGGCCGCCCCCGCCGAGGGAAGATGCACCGCGAAACGCTCCAGCAAACGCCGCGTCGTGCTCGGAGCCACCACCGCGTCCCCGCTGTGCACCGACTGGATCGCGCTCACCAGATCGGCGGGCGGCACATCCTTCAGCAGGAACCCCGACGCACCCGCCTTCAACGCCGCGAACGCGTACTCGTCCAGATCGAACGTGGTCAGGATCAGCACCCGAGGCCCGCCGGCCGCCGAACGGATCAGCCGCGTCGCCTCCACCCCGTCCATGACCGGCATCCGCACGTCCATCAGCACCACGTCGACGGCGACCGTCCGCACCGTCTCCACCGCGGCCGCCCCGTTACCCGCCTCCGCGACGACCTCGATCCCGGGATGGGCACTGAGAACCATCCGGAAACCGGTGCGCAACAACTCCTGATCGTCGACCAGCATCACCCGGATCACCTGGTCACCCACCGCGCGCTCCGTCAAGCCGCCCGACCCGCCCCGGTGTCGCCGATCGGCAACCGCGCCACCACCTGGAACCCGCCACCCGGAACGGGCCGTGCTTCCACGCTCCCGCCGAACAGCGCGACCCGCTCCCGCATGCCGACCAGGCCGTGCCCGCCCTCACGCTCCGGCGTCGCGGCCCCGCGACCGTCGTCGGTCACCCGCAAGAGCAGCTCCCGCACGCCGTACTCCATCTCGACCGTGGCCCTGCTGTCCGGACCGCCATGCTTGAGGGTATTGGTGAGGGCCTCCTGCACGATCCGGTAAACCGTCAGCTGCTCCCCCTCGGGAAGCTCCCGGGGAACGCCGGACACCCGCAACTCCACCGGCAACCCCGACTCCCGCACCTGCGCCACCAGACCGTCCAGCTGCGACAGGCCCGGCTGCGGAGCGTACTCCTCCTGGACACCGTCGGCCCGCAACACGCCCACCATCCGCCGCATCTCCGCCAGCGCCCTGCGCCCCGTGGCCGAGACCGCCTGCATCGCCCTGCGCGCCTGCTCGGGATCGCTGTCGATCGCATACCCCGCCCCGTCGGCCTGAACGATGATCACACTCACGTTGTGCGCGACCACGTCGTGCAGCTCACGGGCGATCCGGGCCCGCTCCGCCGCCGCCGCCAGCCTGGCCTGCTGATCGCGCTCCCGCTCGGCCCGCTCGGCCCGCTCCTCCAGACCCTCCAGGTAACGACGGCGGGTGTTCGCGTAGATCCCCGCCATCCAGATCGCGACCGCGAACGCCGAGGCCGTGGCGAACGCACTCAGGTCAAGGCCCTGAGGCACCCGCCCGAACACCAGGAGCAACCCCAGCTCCACCACCAGACCCGCCCCCACCGCCCAGCGCAACGGGCGCCGCGACGCCACCTCGTACATGGCGACGAGCACAGAGAGGTTGAAGACCAGAGGTTGCACCCCGAGAAGCCACTGGAGGAAGGAAGCCAGCGCGATGATCGCGAAGACCGCGACGGGACGCTCGCGCAGCCAGAACAGCGGCACGAACAACAGCAGCGTCAACCCCGCGAACCCCCACGGCCCAAGCCTCTCCGCCCCCCAGGCCGCCAGGTCGATCCCGACGGTCCAGACGTTGAGCAGCGAGACCAGCAGGAACGGAGCCAGCCACAGGGCATCCGTGATCCTGGGATGGCGCCCGCTCCAGGCGCGTAGTCTGCCGAACACATCACCACGATACGTATGCGCAGATCAGCGCCCTTCCCCCTCAAGGGGGAGCCCGGTGTACGACTCAGGTCGCACATCGAGCCGCACAGGCGGCACGGCTTACGCGGCCTTTACGGTCTCTGGGGCACCATGGTTTCCGGGAGCGCCCTCTGGGGTGAGTAAAGGGAGATAGTTTGTGGTGATCAATCACAACGACGCCGGGTCGCGCGGCCCCGAAGACGGGCCGCGCGACCTGACGTTTTCCTTCCGCCGCGCCGAATAGCCGCAATACCGGACGGCCGCTGCCCCGCCCGCTCGGATGCTTCGGTGACCTCACCCGGTCACCCGCGCGGATTCCCGGAGGTTTTCCCGTCCAGGGGTGGACATCGTGCGGTCCCGGGCGAGACCGAACCCTACGCGGGCGACCCGCCGGAGCCACCCCGCACGGCGCGGCCGGGCGAACCCGTCTCACCGCTCTCGCCCATCTCGACGGACGCGGCGGCGCGCTCCTCTTCGAGAACGGAGTCGCGCAGCAACTGAATGGCCCTGCGTATGACCGCGGACCTCGACGCGAAGCGTTTTTCGCTCCGGCAGTATTCTATGAAGAATGAATCCTGGGCCGATATCGTTACGCTGGTGTCTATCGACTTTATGTCGGCCGGGCGATTTTGAATTGTTTTGTAGGGCCGCCGGGATTCGAACCCGGACTGTCACGGACCTAAACCGTGCGTCTCTGCCTTTGGACTACGGCCCCTTGATTTTCCTGCGAAATTCTCTGTCTGTGAATGGCAGTTCGGACAGAGAAAGCGCAGATTTTCTTTTCGATTATCCAGTCAGTTGCCATTGATGTGGTCAACGTGAAGTATCAATGTCTGGCCTTGCCAGACGTCCCCGATCCTACATCCCGCGCAGTGGTACGGCACCCCGATTGCGATCATGCTGCGCCTGAGCTGCCTTGGATGTGGGCGAGAGCTGCCCTCTGGTCGTACGGTCAGGGCCTGTTCCGGGCCGCGTCGCCTCGGTGAGGACTGTCCTCGCTGATGTGCCTGACCGAGGAAGTGGGACGTGTCGATTCCGAAGCGCTTCAGCTGGCGGCTGATGTGGGTGTAATTGCCGCCCGCGATGGTGATGCCGAGGCGGCGGAGGACGTCGGCGATGCTGAGGGAGTCGGCTGCGGCCTCCGCCAGCATTTCGGGGGTGTATTTGTATTTGATGGGCACGCCCCAAGCCTAGGCAATGGGACTGACAATTCTTGGGGCATGCTCACGTCGTATTAAATGGTGAAAAAACGGGTTTTAGTCGATGCCGAGTTCGCGGCGGAGGCGGGCCACGTGGCCGGTCGCCTTCACGTTGTAGAGAGCCTTCTCGATCTTTCCGTCGGCGTCGATGACGAAGGTGGAGCGGATGACCCCGACGGTCGTCTTGCCGTACATCATCTTCTCCCCGTACACGTCGTAGGCCTTGTGGACCTCGAGGGAGGGGTCGGACAGGAGGGGGAAGGTCAGGGCCTCGTGCTCGGCGAACTTGGCGAGCTTGGCCGGGCTGTCCTTCGAGACGCCGAGCACGGCGAATCCGGCCGCGGTCAGCGAGGCGAGGCTGTCGCGGAAGTCGCAGGCCTGCTTGGTGCAGCCCGGGGTCATCGCGGCCGGGTAGAAGTAGAGGATGACGCGCTTACCGCGGTGTGTCTCCAGCGACACGGTGGTGCCGTCGGCGGCGGGAAGCGTGAAGTCCGGGGCGGCGTCGCCCGGCTCGAGTTTCATGGTGGTCCTCCGAGGAATGGTTCCCCGATCAACTTACCGGCCTGTCCGAAGTGCCGTGGGCGGGCAGGACCTGACAGACTGATCAATGTCAAGGAGTAGGGGAGGAGCGCCATGGCGGACACCGATCCCGCGGAGTTGGAGCGGCAGATCGAGCGCACGCGCGCGGAGTTGGCTCAGACGGTGGACGCCATCGCGGACCGGGTGAGCCCCAAGCGGGTCGCGGTACGCGGTGTGGCCAAGGTCAGGGCGAACGCGGAGCATCTCGTCGCCCAGGTCGGTGACATGGTGGGCGTGGCGGGACCGAAGCCGGTCAAGCTCGCCGGCGAGCCCGAGGATCTGTGGGCGGACGACCGGCCGGACCTGGCGCCGATCCTGATCGGGGTGGGGGCGGTGCTGGCGTTCGGCGCGGTGGTCGTGCTGTGGCGGCGCCGGCGTCGCTGACCATCGCTGACCGGGGGTTCCGGTGTCGCCGGCGACCGGTCGGCGGCCCCGAATTGAGTAGGGGTTTACTCATGTGACCTTTTTCCCGCTCGCGGAACATCGCGGGTAGGTGAAAGGGAGGGGTAAATCCATGAAAAACATCATTCGCGCCGCGATCGCGGTGGTGGCGACCACGGGCCTCGTGCTGACGGTGGCTCCGGCCGCCTTCGCCGCGACACCGGCCTCCGCCTCGTCCGCGTCGGCTGTGTCCTCGTCGTCCTCGTCGTCCTCGTCGTCCTCTGCGTCCTCGGCGCGCGACTTCGACGACAGCTTCGAGCAGGAGTCCAGGAACGGCCTGGCCACGCTGGAGGCCAGGTACTCGGTCAGGGGCGACGAGGAGGACGACAACACGTTCAGGCTGCGGGGCGAGCTGTACGACGGCGACAGGCGCACCTTCCGCCAGGGCGGTCGCTGCGCCTACGTCGAGGTCCAGGTCGTCCCGTCCGGCGACGAGGACTGGGACGTCGCCAAGCGCGACAGGCTGTGCAGCTACGACGACACCAAGCGCTTCCGCGTCACGGAGCACGACGTCAGCGAGGTGCGGGTCAAGACCTGCCAGGTCAAGTTCCGGAGCTGGTCGACCCACAGGTGCAGCAGGTGGGAAGAGCTCGACCTGGGCTTCTGAAATCCCCCCGAGATCCCCCTGAGATTCCTCGGGAGCGCGGTCTCTCCGGGCGCGGAGCACCGGGGGCCGTAGTGCCCGGGGAGGCCGAGGTGCGGCAGGAACGGGCACCCGTCGCCGGAGCGGCGGGTGCCCGTTCCTCGTGCCGGGGTCCGCTCCCGTGTTCCGGACAATGCCGGGTTCGGAAGGGACGCCGCTCTGCCGGAGTTCCAGCCGATCCCGGCCGTGGGTCCGGGGGAGGAGAGGGGGGCGGCGGGTCAGAGGAAGGTGCGGCCCTCGCCCCGGTAGGTGGGGACCTCGTCCACGACCTCGTCCCCGTCGATCAGGTGCAGGCTCGCGAAGCGCTCGCAGAGCTCGCCCGCCTTGGCGTGCCGGAACCAGACCCGGTCGCCGGCGCGCAGGTCCTCGGCGGCCTGCCCGATGAGGGGGGTCTGCACCTCCCCGGCTCCCTCGTCGGCGTCGTAGCGCAGCCCGCACGGCAGGTAGGGCTGGGGCAGGCGGCTGTCGCCGGGGGCGCCGGAGGCGGGGTAGCCGCCGCCGAGGACGGTGACGACGCCGGGGGAGGGGCGGCGTACGACGGGCAGGGCGAACAGGGCGGCGGGCCGGCCGGTGAATCCCCGGTAGAAGTCGAACAGGCGGGGGTGGAAGAAGCCGGATCCGGCGGCGATCTCGGTGACGGCCCTCTCCCTGGCGGTCTTCTCGATGCTGCCGGTGCCGCCGCCGTTGACGAACTCCAGGTCGGTGATCTGGCGGACGGCCTGGACGATGCGGCCTCTGCGCGTGATCAGCTCGCGCCGGGACCGGGCCTGCATCAGGCGGACGGCCCGGGTCAGGACGGGGTTGCCCGGAGGGTCGTCGCCGACTCCGGCGATCTGCGCCTCGTACGCCATCAGGCCTGCGAGCCGGAATCCGGGCCGTTTCGCGATCTCGGTGGCCAGGTCGGCGGCCTGGCCGATCTCGCGGATGGGGGAGCGGCGGACCCCCGCCCTGAACCGGCCGCCGAAGGCGAGATAGCCCGCGTCGACGTCCAGGCAGAGCCGGATCTCGTGGCGGTCGTGGACTCCGGAGACGGCGGACTCGATGAGGTCCAGGTGCTCGGCGTGGTCCACCATGATCGTGATCTCCCGTGCCGCGACCGGGCCGGCGGCCAGCTCGGCGAGCGCGGCGCGGTCGACGGTGGGGTACGCCACGAGCACGTCCCGCATCCCGGTGGAGACGAGCCAGAGGGCCTCGGGGAGGGTGAAGGCCATGATCCCTGTGAAGCCGTCCATGGCGAGGACGCGTTCGAGCACGGCCCGGGACCTGATGGACTTGCTGGCGACCCTGATCGGCTTGCCCCCGGCCCGGCGGACCATTCCCTCGGCGTTGGCGCGCAGGGCGGGCAGGTCGAGGACGGCGAAGGGAGGATCCAGGTGCGCTGTGGCCCGGTCGTAGCGCTGGCGGTCGTCCATGTTCGCAGGATAACCCGGCTCCCACGAATATGAGCAATGTTCATATTGCTGGACGGGTGGTCAATGCTCCCGCCAGGAGGACCTCAAGATCGCGTAAGTGGGTGGTTGATCCCCGGCCCGCTCCTGCCCGGACGCGTACACATGACCGAATGACGACTACTCTCCAGGACATCCTGGCGGGCTCGGGAGGCACCGGCGGCGCGGGGACCACCACCGGCGGCTCGGGAGGCAAGGCGGCGGCCGAGCAGTTCCAGGACGTCCGCCGCAGGTCGGTGCGGTTGCTGCGGCCGGGAAGGACCCCCGCCGGTGTCCCCGCGGCCATGATGGTGTCCGCCGTGCTGGTGGTCTCGGCCTCGGTGACGGTGGGCCTGCTCATGGAGTCGCCGGTCGCGCGGGTTCCCTACCGGCGGCTCGTCAACGGGGCCGGCGCGTGGAACTGGTCGGATCCCGCCACGTTCGCCGCGTCGACGCTCGCCATGGCGGCGGGCCTGGTGATGCTCGCGCTCGCCGCGCTGCCGGGCCGGACCCGGCTGGTGCCGCTGGAGTCGGGGGATCCGCACATGGTGATCGGCATCACCAGGTCCGGGCTTCGCCGCACGCTGCGGGAGGCCGCCGAGGCGGTGGACGAGGTGAACGGGGCCCGGGTCCGGCTCACGTCGCGGATCGTCGAGGTCACCGTGTTCACCGACGCCGAGCGGACCGGGCCCGTGCTGCGCCGGGTGGGCGCGGCGGTGGGGGACCGGCTGTCCGGGCTGGGCGCGATGTGCGCGGGTGACGTCGTCGTACGGCTGCGCAGGAAGAAGGCGCGATGAGGCCCTACCTGGGCAACCGGATCGGTCTGGCCGTCACCGGGGCGGTGCTGGTGTGCGCGGGACTCTACGCCTTCCTGCGAGGACGCGGTGACATTCCCGGCCAGTCGCCCGGGGCCAGGCTCGTGCGCAAGGGGTTCCCCGGCTGGCTGGCCGCGCATCCGTGGCTGGGCTGGCTGGTGGCGCTGCTGCTGGTGGCGCTGGCACTCCTGGCGGTGCGGTGGCTGCTACACGCCCTGGGATGGGGACGGTGGGGCAGGCGGTCCGGGACGGGGACCGCCATGCTCGGGGTTGCTCTTAAAGAAGTCGAAGGGCTCACCCGTGTCCGCGTCAGGTACGTACGGCACGAGCGGCTGCGCATCGGGGTGGGCTGCGCGCCCGCGACCGATGTCGGCAAACTCGTGGCCCGGCTGAACAGGGACGCGGTGGGGAAGGTCCGACGGGCGCTCGGGGAGGTAGAACTCGGCGTGGTGGTTCGCCTGCACGTCCGCCGCCGCTGACCCTCCGGACACCGGCCGCTCGCCCGTCGCGCCGTACGCGGGTCGCTCGGCCGTTCCTCCGGACGCCGGCCGCTCGCCCGTCCCTCCCAGCACCGGCCATTCGCCCGTCATGCCGTACGCCGGCCGTTCGCCGGTGACGCCGTACGCGGGTCGCTCGCCCGTCGCGCCGTACACCGGCGGCTCCGTCGTGCCCCCGTACGCGGTGCCTCCGTACGCGCCACCCCGGTGCGCCTGCTCGTCGTACGACCCCGGCCCGTACCCCGATTCCCCGACGGGGCTCGCGTACACCGGCCGTTCGGCCGTCGTGCGGTACGACGGGTCCTCGTCGCCGGGGCCCTCGTACGGCGGGTCCTCGTCCGGTTCCCCGGCCGTCGCCTCGGGCGCGTTCTCCTCGTGCCTGGCCCCGAAGGCCAGTCCGGCGGCGAGGCAGGCCAGCGGGAGGGCGGGGATGACGTAGCGGTGGTCGAAGGCCGCGATGAAGGGCGGCAGGACCAGCAGCATGGTCCCCGCCGCCCAGGGCAGCAGCACCGCGCCGCCGAGCCGCCGCAGCCGCATCAACACCCCGACCAGGCCGACCAGCAGGATCACCGCGAGGTACGGGCCCCGCACGAAGGCGTACTCCTGGTAGCCGCGCAGCCAGCCCGCGTACGGCTCGACCATCACCGGCGCCCCCGACGAGCCCTGGTAGGCCACGGTCAGCTGCTCGGCGGTCTTTCCCTGCGAGGCGGCCCCCGAGGAGAAGGGCCGCACGGTGTCGGGGAAGACGTAGGCGCTCTGCGGCCCGGGGGCCGGGTAGACGCGCCGGTTCCAGTCGAAGATGTGGGCCGCGTCGTCGAGGCCCGCCCGCAGGAAGTCGAACGGCTGGGCCATGATCGCCTGGGTGGCGAAGGCGCCCGCGAGCGCGTCGCGCTCCGCCCAACTGCCCTTGACCTTGTTCAGCGGCGACTCGCCGTCCCAGATGTAGACCGGTGGCGCCGGGCGCTGTCCGAGCGGCTCGACGGGGCACAGGGCCGCCTCGGGACCGGCCGGGTGGATCCTGGAACAGTCGGCGAAGGTCATCGTCCGCGCCCAGAGGAAGGCGTTCCCCCTGGTCAGCCCAAAGCTGCCGTGCTCGGCCCGAAACCAGGCCGCGTACGAGCCCAGGCCGATCGCGGCGGCCAGCGTCGCGGCGACGACCGCCCGCCATCCGGCCCGGCGGATCAGCATGCAGACCAGCGCCACGGCGATCAGCGGCAGCCCGATCGTGCGGGTGACGGTCGCCGCGGCCAGCAGCGCTCCGGCCAGTGCCGCGACCCATACCGCGGGGCGCCGCCGCCACAGCAGCAGCGTGACCGCCAGCACCGCCAGGAACTGGAAGAGCAGGTCCGCCATGACGAGGTGTTCGAGCTGGAGCTGGTAGGCGTCCAGCAGCACCGGCAGCGCGGCGAGCGTCGCGCCCCACCCCGGCAACCCGCCCAGCCTGCGCAGCAGCAGGTAGACGCAGACAGCTACGGCCAGTCCGAGCAGGTGCTGCACCGCGACCACCGCGGGAACGCTGGACAGCGGCTTGAGGATCCACAGGAACAGCGCGTAGCCCGCCGGGCGGGACTCCAGGGGGCGGGGGTCGAGCCCCGCGTTCAGGTAGACGAAGGAGTCGGCCCAGAACCACAGGGCGGGCCGGTAGCCGAGCATGGCGAGCAGCCGCAGGCCGCCGCCCGCCAGCAGGGCGGTGATGAAGAGCCAGTGCGACCCGAGGAAGCGGAGCACCCGCAGGGGGCCGGAGGGGTTCGCGGGGCGCTGGGAGCGACGGGAACGGCTTGCCAGGTGCGTTCCCGTTACCACCGCGACCTCCCGAGTCCCGCGCACATGGCCACCCAGCATAGGCGTGGGATCGGGGGGTCTTGCACGTGATGCGAAATTTGATAGGGATTGAGGTCAGCACTCGATGACGTTGACCGCGAGCCCTCCCCGGCTGGTCTCCTTGTACTTGTCGAGCATGTCGCGGCCGGTGTCGCGCATCGTCTTGATGGCCTTGTCCAGCGAGACGAAGTGGCGGCCGTCGCCGCGCATCGCGATCCTGGCGGCGGCGATGGCCTTGATCGAGGCGACCGCGTTGCGCTCGATGCACGGGATCTGCACCAGGCCGCCGATCGGGTCGCAGGTCAGCCCCAGGTTGTGCTCGATGCCGATCTCGGCGGCGTTCTCGACCTGCTCCGGGGTGCCGCCCATCACCTCGGTGAGCCCGGCGGCGGCCATCGAGCAGGCCGAGCCGACCTCGCCCTGGCAGCCGACCTCGGCGCCGGAGATGGAGGCGTTCTCCTTGAACAGCACGCCGATCGCCCCCGCGGTCAGCAGGAAGCGGATCACGCCCTCGTCGTCGGAGTCCTTCGTGAAGCGGTCGTAGTAGGTGAGCACGGCCGGGATGATGCCCGCGGCGCCGTTGGTGGGCGCGGTGACGATGCGGCCTCCGGCGGCGTTCTCCTCGTTGACCGCGAGGGCGAACAGCGAGACCCAGTCCATCGTCTGCAGCGAGTCCTTCTCCGGCGACTCGCTGCGCAGCTGCCGGTGGAGCTGGTGGGCGCGGCGGCGGACCTTCAGGCCGCCGGGCAGCACGCCCTCCTTGCCGATGCCGCGCCGCACGCACTCGCTCATGACCTGCCACAGCACGAGCAGCTGGGCGCGGATCTCGGCCTCGGTGCGGCCGAACGCCCGCTCGTTCTCCAGCATCAGCCCGGAGATCGACAGCCCGGTCTCCGCGCACTGGGCGAGCAGCTCCGCGGCCGTGGTGAAGGGGTACGGCAGGACGGTGTCGTCGGGTTTGATCCGGTCGGCGCCGGTGGCGTTCTCGTCGACGACGAAGCCGCCGCCCACCGAGTAGTAGACCTTCTCGCGGATCGTCTCGCCGGACTCGGACAGCGCGGTGAAGCGCATGCCGTTGGGGTGGCCGGGGAGCGAGATCTTGCGTTCGAAGACGAGGTCCTCGCCGATGACGAAGGGGATCTCGCGGGAGCCGTACAGGGAGAGGGTGCCGGACTCGCGCATGGCGGCGAGCCGCTCGTCGACCGTGTCGACGTCGACCAGCTCGGGCTTCTCGCCGGACAGGCCGAGCAGCACGGCCTTGTCGCTGCCGTGGCCCTTGCCGGTCAGGCCCAGCGAGCCGTACAGGACGGCGCTCACCCGGGCGGTCTTCTCCAGCAGCCCGTCCTGGTGGAGGCCGCGGGCGAACTTGTGGGCGGCGGCCATCGGGCCGCCGGTGTGCGAGCTGGACGGGCCGATTCCGATCTTGAAGAGATCGAAGACGCTGATCGTCATCTGAATCCTTCCAGCGTGGACGGCCACGCGCGCCCGGAGACGCGCGTGGCCGTGACGCGAGGGGGGAGAGGCTTAGGACTCACCCGAGGTGAGCGCGGCGTACTCCTCCGGCGACAGCAGGTCGTCGGCGGAGCCCTCGAGGCGTACGCGGAACAGCCAGCCGTCGCCGTAGGGGTCGCCGTTGACCAGCGAGGGGTCGTCCACGACGGCCTGGTTGACCTCGACGACCTCGCCGGAGACCGGCGCGAAGATGTCGCTCACCGACTTGGTCGACTCGACCTCGCCGACCGCGTCGCCGGCGGCGATCGCCGAACCGACCTCGGGGAGGATCTGCACGAAGACCACGTCGCCCAGCGCCTGGGCGGCGTAGGCGGTGATGCCGACGGTGAGGGTCAGGCCGTCATCGATGCCGGAGATCCACTCGTGTTCTTTGGTGTAGTGCAGTTCCTCGGGAATGCTGCTCATTTTTTCCTCCTGTAGAAAGGCAGTGCGACGACCTCGACCGGCTCGTGGCTGCCCCTGATGTCCACGGCCAGTCCTGACGACAGGCCGTTGTCCACGTAGGCCATGGCGATGGGCCTGCCCAGTGACTGGGAGGGCGCCCCGCTGGTGACCTCGCCGACGACCGTGCCGTCGCCGGCGACCACCACCGGGTACCCGTGCCGGGGCACCCTGCGGCCGGTCGCGATCAGACCGACCAGGCGGCGGGACGGCGGGACGTCCTTGCGTGATTCGAGGGCGGCCCGGCCGACGAAGTCGCCCGGCTTGTCAAACCTCACCACACGGCCCAGCCCGGCGTCGAACGGGGTCAGCCCGGCCGACAGCTCGTTGCCGTAGAGCGGCATCCCGGCCTCCAGGCGGAGGGTGTCGCGGGCGGACAGGCCCGCGGGGATCAGGCCGTGCGGCGCGCCCGCCTCGGTGAGGGCGGCCCAGAGCGGCTCCGCGTCCTCGGCCGCGACGAACAGCTCGAAGCCGTCCTCGCCGGTGTAGCCCGTACGGGCGACGAGGGCCTCGCGGCCCGCGACGACGGCGGGCAGGCCGGCGTAGTACTTGAGCCCGTCGAGGTCGGCGTCGGTGAGCGCGCCCAGGATCTCCGCGGAGCGCGGGCCCTGGACCGCGACCAGCGCGTACCGCTCTGAGCGGTCGTCCACCGCGGCGTCGAAGCCCTTGGCGCGGCCGGTCAGCTCGGCGGCCACCCGCGGGTAGTTGGAGGCGTTGGCGACGACCATGAACTCGGCGGGGGCGAGCCGGTAGACGATCAGGTCGTCCAGCACGCCGCCCTCGGCGTCGACGATCATCGTGTAGCGGGCGCGGCCGGGCTCCAGCGCGGACAGGTGGCCGACCAGCGCGTAGTCGAGGGCCTCGGCGGCCTGCGGTCCGGTCACGAAGATCTCGCCCATGTGGGAGAGGTCGAACAGGCCGGCCGCCTGGCGGACCGCGTTGTGCTCGGCCGACTCGCTGCCGTAGCGGAGCGGCATCAGCCAGCCCGCGAAGTCGGTCAGCGTCGCGCCGAGGGACTCGTGCACGCCGCGCAGCGGCGTAGGTCGGGACATGTGCGCACCTCAGACAAGGGACAGATGAGAGCATCCTCCCCCTCTGTCGTCGGTGCCTGAGAGTTTCATCCGGGTTTTACCGGACTTTCACCTTCGGCGAGGCCGTGGGACCTGCTTTCCAGAGGGCACCTACCCGCACGGTCCTTTGCCTTGAGAGGTTCGCGGGGAGGGCTTGCTCCTTCAGGGGTCCTGGCCTGGGTGTCAGGACGCTCTCCCGCACGGGATTCATCGGTGTCAGCGGCCAGCCTAACCGCCCGAACCGGCCGAGCGAAATCCCCTCGCCGCCCCGAACCGGCCGGGCGAAATCCCCTCGCCATCCCCTCGCCATCCCCTCGCCGCCCCGATCCGCGCCGGTCAGGGGGTGGCGTGGCGTACCAGCGCCTCGAACAGGGCCGACTCGTCGTCGGTCTCGGGGTGCCACTGGACGGCGACGGCGAAGGGGTGGTCGTCCACTTCCACGGCCTCGATCGTGCCGTCCTCGGCGTGGGCGGTCACGCTCAGGCCCGCGGCGAGCCGGTCGAGGGCCTGGTGATGGTAGTGGGCCACATCCACGGTCTCGGCCCCGAAGATCTTCGAGGTCCGGCTGCCGGGGGCGAGCCACACCGGCATCCTGCCGTAGCGGCCGGGAGCCGGGGCGTGCCCCGGGTGGCCGACCACGTCGGGCAGGTGCTGGTGCAGGGTGCCGCCCAGCGAGACGTTCAGGACCTGCATGCCCCGGCAGACGCCCAGGAAGGGAAGGCCCCGCTCCAGGGCCGCCCGGACCAGCCCCAGCTCCGCGTCGTCGCGGAACGGCCGGACGTGGCCGGTCCGCTCGTGCGGCTCCTGCCCGTACCGCTCCGGGCCGACGTCCCCGCCGCCGGCCAGGATCAGCCCGTCCAGGCGTCCCGCCAGCGTCGCGGGGTCGCCCGCCGGGGGCAGGATCACCGGCTGCCCGCCCGCGCGGGCCACGTGGTCGACGTAGTCGTACGGCAGGAGTGCGGTGGTCGTCTCCCAGACGGTGAACCGCGCGGGCTCGACGTAGCAGGTGATGCCGATGACGGGACGGGACATGATCTCCTGTTTCGCCGCGCTTGCACCGAGGTCCCGGCACCGTGTGCCCATCCCGGCGCCCTCCCGCACGTTACCGGCCCCGGCGAGCCCCGGCGAGCCCCGGCACCGGTGGGGGGCGGGAGGGGTGCGGGCGGCGCCGTGGCGGGTGGCGGGAGTTAAGTGGTTAAGCGAATCCGCCGCCGGGGAGGTGGCGAAGCCACCGCCGCCGGTGTCGTCGCGAGCGCGGGCGTTCCGCCGTGCTCCGGCGATCACGGCGGGTCACCGGCCGCCAGGGAGAGCGTGGGAGATCGAGACGAGCGTAGTAGGGTGCGCAGCGGAAACGCGTCGAATAACCGGTTCAGGTGGGGGTCTCGTGAAGCGACCGACGATCGCCGACATCGCTCGTCGCGCGGGGGTGTCCAAGGTCGCGGTCTCCTACGCGCTGAACGACCGGCCGGGTGTGTCGGAGGCGAGAAGGAACACCATCAAGGCCATCGCCAGGGAGATCGGCTGGCAGCCCAACAGCGCGGCGCGCGCGCTCAACGGGGCACGGGCCCGCGCCGTCGGCCTGACCGTGTGCCGCCCGGCGCGGGTCCTGGGGATGGAACCGTTCTTCATGGAGCTGATCAGCGGCATCGAGAGCGAGCTGTCGGCCCGCTCCTACGCCCTGCTCCTGCAGGTGGTGACCGGCCACGCGCAGGAGGCGGAGGTTTACCGCAGGTGGTGGGGAGAGGGACGCGTCGACGGCATCATCCTGGTCGACCTGCACTTCGCCGACCCGCGCATCCCCGAGATCGAGGAGCTGGACCTGCCGGCCGTGGTGATCGGCCATCCGTCGGAGACGGGCTCGCTCGCCGCCGTCTGGTCCGACGACGGCGCGGCCATGCGGGAGACGGTGGAGTATCTCGCCGCACTCGGCCACCGCCGGATCGCCAGGGTCGCCGGGCTGCCCGCGCTGGTGCACACCGCCCTGCGCGATCAGGCCTTCACCGCCGCGTGCGACGAGCTCGGCCTGGCCGGTCACTCCGTCGTGCACACGGACTACACCGGCGAGGAGGGCGCGCGGGCCACGCGGCGGCTGGTCAGCGGCGCGAACCGGCCGACGGCGATCGTCTACGACAACGACATCATGGCCGTCGCCGGGCTTTCCGTCGCGCAGGAGATGCGGCTGGAGGTGCCCGCGGACCTGTCCCTCGTGGCCTGGGACGACTCGCCCCTCTCCCAGGTGGTGCGACCGGCCCTGACCGCTCTCGGCCGGGACATCCCCCACTCCGGGGCGCAGGCCGCGCGGAGCCTGCTGGCGCTGATCGCCGGTGAGCACGTCACCGGCGTCCGGACCGAGACGGCCCGGCTCACGCCGCGGGGCAGCACGGGCGTTCCGGGACGCCGGTGACCGACGCCGCCACCCCGTGACGGCACGGGCGTGCCGGGACGCCGGTGACGGGCGTCGGAACGGGGTGGCGGACGGCGTGGGCGTGCCGGGATTCCGGTGACGGGCGTCAGAACGGGGTGACGTACGCGCCGGAGATGCCGCCGTCCACCAGGAACTCCGAGCCGGTGATGAAGCTGGCGTCGTCCGAGGCGAGGAACGCCACCGCGGCGGCGATCTCGGACGCCTCGGCGAACCGGCCCACCGGGATGTGCACCAGGCGGCGCTGCGCCCGCTCGGGGTCCTTGGCGAACAGCTCCCGCAGCAGCGGAGTGTTCACCGGCCCCGGGCACAGGGCGTTCACCCGGATGCCCTCGCGGGCGAACTGCACGCCCAGCTCACGCGACATGGCCAGCACCCCGCCCTTGGACGCGGTGTAGGAGATCTGGCTGGTCGCCGACCCCATCACGGCCACGAACGACGCGGTGTTGATGATCGACCCCTTGCCCTGCCGCCGCATGTACGGGATGGCGTGCTTGCAGCACAGGTAGACCGAGGTGAGGTTGACCTCCTGGACCCGGCGCCAGGCGTCGATGCCGGTCTCCAGGATCGAGTCGTCGTCCGGCGGCGAGATGCCCGCGTTGTTGAACGCGATGTCCACGCTGCCGTAGGTGTCGAACGCGGCCTGGAACGCGCGGGCGACGTCGTCCTCGCTGGTCACGTCGGCCCGCACGAACAGCCCGCCGACCTCGTCGGCGGCCGCCGCACCGGTCTTCTCGTCCAGGTCCACGCACACGACGCGGGCGCCCTCCTCGGCGAACCGGCGCGCGGTGGCCAGGCCGATCCCGCTTCCGGCGCCGGTGATGACGGCGACCCGGTCCTGCAAACGCAGCATCGCTACTACTCCTCGGAAATGAAGACGTTCTTGATCTCGGTGAACGCTGACAGGGCGTCGGGGCCCAGCTCGCGGCCGAGGCCCGACTGCTTGAAACCGCCGAACGGGGTCCAGTAGCGGACGCTCGAATGGGAGTTGACGCTGAGGTTGCCCGCCTCGACCGCCCTGGCCATCCGCAGCGCCCGGCCGACGTCGCGGGTCCAGATGGACCCGCTCAGGCCGTACGGGGTGTCGTTGGCGATCCGCACGGCGTCCGCCTCGTCGTCGAACGGCACCACCGACACCACCGGTCCGAAGATCTCCTCGGTGAACGCCCGGTCGTCCGCCGACCGGGGCGTCAGGACCGTCGCGGGGAACCAGAACCCCGGCCCCGGCGGGCACGCGCCCTGAAGGTGGGGCGGTTCGGTGACGAAGGAGGCCACCCGGTCCCGGTGCTCGGCGCTGATCAGCGGGCCCATCTCGGTGGCCTCGTCGCGGGGGTCGCCGACCCTGACACCCAGCACTGCCTCCCCGAACCGGGCCAGGAACTCGTCGTGGACCGAGCGCTCGACCAGGATCCGGGAGCGCGCGCAGCAGTCCTGGCCCGCGTTGTCGAAGACCGCGTACGGCGCGGTCGCCGCCGCCCTCTCCAGGTCGGCGTCGGCGAAGACCACGTTGGCGCTCTTGCCGCCCAGCTCCAGGGTGAGCCGCTTGACCTGCCCGGCGCAGGTGGTGGCGATCTCCTTGCCGACCTCGGTCGAGCCGGTGAACACGATCTTCGCCACGCCGGGGTGCTCGACCAGCCGGGCGCCCGCCACCTCCCCGGCCCCGGGCAGGACCTGGAACACCCCCTCGGGCAGGCCGGCGGCCAGGGCCAGCTCGGCCACCCGCAGCGCGGTCAGCGGCGTCCACTCGGCGGGCTTGACGATCACGGTGTTGCCCGCGGCCAGCGCCGGGGCCGCCCCCCAGGTCATGATGACCATCGGGAAGTTCCACGGCACGATCACGCCGACGACGCCCAGCGGCTCCCTGAAGGTGACGTCCAGCCCGCCGGGCACCGGGATCTGCAGGCCGTGGTCGCGCTCGGGCGCCCCCGCGTAGAAGTCGAGCACGTCGGCGACGTTGCCCGCCTCCCAGCGGGCGTTGCCGATCGTGTGCCCGGAGTTGGCGACCTCCAGCAGGGCCAGTTCCTCCGCGTGCTCGCGCACCAGCGAGGCGAAACGGCGCAGCAGCCGGGCCCGGTCTCCCGGGCCGACGTTCCGCCAGGTCGCGAAGGCCCGCCTGGCACGCTCCACGGCCCGGTCGGTCTCGGCGGCGTCCGCCATCTCGACCTCGGCGACGACCTCTTCCGTCGCCGGGTTGATGATCTTCATGTTCACATCCGTTCGAATCCCCGGAAAAGCTCCCAGTCGGTCACCGCCGCGTCGAAGGCGGCCAGCTCGACCCGGGCGTTGTTCGCGTAGTGCGCCACGACGTCCTCGCCGAAGGCGGCCGTCGCGAACTCGGAGCCCTCCCAGAGCTCCAGCGCGTCCCGCAGCGTGCTCGGCACGGTCTCCGCGCCGGACGAGTAGGCGTTCCCCGTGAACGCGTCCTCGAGCGGCAGCTCGTTCTCGATGCCGTGCAGCCCGGCCGCGACGAGCGCCGAGACCGCGAGGTAGGGGTTGACGTCGCCGCCGGGCACCCGGTTCTCGATCCGCAGCGAGGGGCCGTGGCCGACCAGGCGCAGCGCGCAGGTCCTGTTGTCCACGCCCCACTTGACCGCGGTGGGGGCGAAGCTGCCCGGCACGTACCGCTTGTAGGAGTTGATGTTCGGCGCGTACAGCAGGGTCAGCTCGCGCATCAGCGCGATCTGCCCGGCGATGAAGTGCCGGCCCGCGGCCGACAGGCCGTGGGCCCCGGAACCGGCCATGACCGGCTCCCCGGCCGCGTCCCGCAGCGAGATGTGGATGTGGCAGGAGTTGCCCTCGCGCTGGTTCGGCTTGGCCATGAAGGTGATCGCCATGCCCTCCTGGGAGGCGATCTCCTTGGCGCCGTTCTTGTAGATCGAGTGGTTGTCGCAGCTGGACAGGGCCTCGCCGAAGCGGAAGGCGATCTCGTGCTGGCCGAGGTTGCACTCGCCCTTGGCCGACTCGACGTACATGCCCGCGCCCTCCATGCCGAGCCTGATCCTGCGCAGCAGCGGCTCGACCCGGGCGGTGCCGAGGAGGGAGTAGTCGACGTTGTAGAGGTTGGCGGGCGTCAGGTCGCGGTAGCCGCGGCGCCAGGCGTCCTCGTAGGTGTCGCCGAAGACGACGAACTCCAGCTCGGTCCCGACGAAGGCGCCCCAGCCCCGCTCGTCCAGCCGGGCGAGCTGCCGGCGCAGGATCTGGCGCGGCGAGGCGGTCACGTCGGAGCCGTCCTCCCAGACCAGGTCGGCCATCACCAGGGCCGTCCCCTCCTGCCACGGCACGCGGCGCAGAGTGGACATGTCAGGCTTCATAACAAAATCGCCGTATCCGTGCTCCCACGACGACATGGCGTACCCGTCGACCGTGTTCATGTCGACGTCCACCGCGAGCAGGTAGTTGCAGCCCTCGGAGGCGTGCCGCAGCACCTCCTCCAGGAAGTAGCGCCCCGACAGGCGTTTCCCCTGGAGGCGCCCCTGCATGTCGACGACCGCCAGCAGCACGGTGTCGATCCGCCCTGCCCGCACCTCGTCGTGGAGTTCGGTGACGTCCACATGCCCTCCTCGTCGGGGTCCTATTGGGCTAGTGTCAGACCATTGACGTGTAGCGGGGGGAGCCTTGTCAAGGGCCGGAGGGGATAATTGGACGAGGTGTCGCGATTGACCGCCGTGCTGCGGCCGGTGCGCGCGGGCAACGCGTTCGAGGAGACCGTGGAGCGCCTGCTCCAGGTGATCAAACTGGGGCTGGTGGCCGAGAAACTGCCGCCCGAGCGGGAGCTCGCCGCCCAGCTCGGCATCAGCAGGGTCACCCTGCGCGAGGCCATCCGCGAGCTGCAGGACGCGGGCTACCTGGAGGTGCGCCGCGGCCGGTACGGCGGCGCCTTCCTCACCTACGACCCGCCCCGCCCGCACCGGGACGACCTGCGCAGGGCCGTGGCCGACATGGGCATCGACGACCTGTCCGACGCCCTCACCTTCAGGATGGCGGTCGAGTGCGGCGCGGCCCAGGTGCTCGCCACCACCTCGCTCACCGAGGAGCGACGCGAGGCCCTGCGGGAGAGGCTGCGCGAGGTCAACGCGGCCGGGCCCGACGACTACCGCCGTCTCGACACGGCCTTCCATCTGGCCATCGCCGAGCTGACCGGCTCCTCCCTGCTCGCCGGGGCCTGCGCCGACGCCAGGCTCCGGGTCACCGACCTGCTCAACGCCATCCCGGTGCTCCAGCGCAACATCGAGCACGCCGCGGTCCAGCACCAGGCGATCGTGACTGCCATCCTGGCCGGGGACCCGGAGGGCGCGCGCCGCGCCGTGGCCGAGCATCTCGAGGGGACCGCGGCGCTGCTGCGCGGGTTCCTCACCTGACGGGAGGGCTCTCTCGCATAGCCTGGGGGGACGGTGGGGGATTTGTTCCGAGAGCGAATCATGGAGACAGGACGGCTGCCGCTGTTCTGTTTCTTCGTCGCGCTGATCGTCGTCTTCCTGCTCACCAGGATCAACGTCCGGCTCATCCGGGCCAAGATCGGCTGGTTCGGCAACGTCAACATCGGTGAGATGCACATCCACCACGTGGTCTTCGGGGTGGTGCTGACCCTGCTCGGCGGGGTGTCCGGTCTCGTCGTCTCGGGCGTCTCCGAGGGCTGGTACGCGGTGACGGCCGCCGTCTTCGGCGCCGGAGCCGCCCTGATCCTGGACGAGTTCGCGCTGATCCTGCACCTGCACGACGTCTACTGGGAGGAGGAGGGGCGCGCGTCGGTCGACGCCGTGTTCATCGCCGTCGCGATCACCGCCCTGCTCCTGCTCGGCCTGCGCCCCCTCGGCTGGGAGGACTACGACAGCGAACCCCGCGGCACGTTGCTGACGGTCGGTTTCATCGTGACCAACCTCGCGCTCGCCGTGATCACGCTGCTCAAGGGCAAGATCTGGACGGGGCTCGCCGGACTGTTCGTCCCGATCCTCCTGGTGCCCGGCGCGGTGCGGCTGGCCCGCCCGGGATCGCCCTGGGCACACTGGTTCTTCGCCCCGGACTCCCGGCGCCCGCAGCCCCGCAAGATGGCCAGGGCCGAGGGCCGCGAGGAGCGCTGGCGCCGCCCGGTGATCCGCGGCAAGATCGCCTTCCAGGAGTTCCTCTCCGGCCGCCACGACCTCCCCTCCACCCGCCGCCGTTCCCGCCTCTGAGCCCGCGCGCCCCGTGGACCTCGGGCGAATGGCGGGCATACTGGGGGACGTGAGTACGCTTCCGTCCCGATGGGACGGCGTGGAGCAGCGCGTCCCCGAATCGCTGGCCGACCTGCGCGGCCCGGCGACGGGGACGGTCGCCCTGCCCGTGCACCTCGGCTGGTCCGGGCTCACCGAGTTCGACCTGGTGAACCCGCTGCTGCGGATGAGCCTCTACCGTACGGTCATCACCGGCGGTGGCCGGTCCGACGCCGAGTCGTATCTGAACGCCGAGCTCCTCGTGGCCGACTGGCCGACCCTGCGCCGGGGCATCGGGCCGAGTTACCGGAGGGCCTGGGAAACCAAGATCGCCGCCCTGGGGTGGCGGCCCGACGCCGGCGCGGGCCGTGACGCCGGGACGGAGACCGGGGGCGGGCGTGACGCCGTAGGGGAAACCGCGGCGGGCCGTGACACCGGGGCGGGCGCCGTGACGCCGGGGTGGGAACGATGATCCTGCCTCCCTTCCAGCAGCGGATGCTGGAGGCCGCGCTGCCCGCCTGCACCCGGTTCGGGCTGGTCCTGGCGGGCGGTTACGCGATGAACGCGCACGGCCTCACCGAACGCCCGAGCAACGACCTCGACTTCGCCACCGCCGCGGAGACGCCGCTGCCCGAGGTCGCCGAGGGAATGGCCGAGGCGTTCAGGGAGGCCGGGCTGGAGGTCACCCTGACGGAGGTGACGCTCCGGATGGGCCGCCTCGTGGTCAGCGACCCGGTGACCGAGCAGAGCTGCGAGTTCGACCTGCTCAGGGAGGCGTTCCAGCGGCAGCCCGTGATCGTCGGCGACGTCTCCGTCGTCTCCCTGGACGACGCGGTCGGCCTGAAGATGCGGGCCCTGCACGAGCGCAGCCTCGCTCGCGACGTCATCGACATCGCCTCGGTCTCCCACCTGTACGGCTTCCGCGAGCTCGAACACCTCGCCCGCCTGCACAACGAGGAGTTCTCGCTCGCCGAGCTGGTGATGCGGCTGGAGTTCGTCGACCTGATCGCCGACGAGGACTTCGAGGCCTACGGCGTGGACGGCGAGCAGATCATGGAGATCCGCCGGTTCGCCTGCGCCTGGGTGGAGGACATCGGCCTGCGCCGCGCCGAGGAGGGCGACGTCGAATACGACGACGTCCCCGACCCCGACTGAGGAAGCCGGAAGCGGGCCGGTGGTGAGGCCGGGGGCCCGAGAGAGGCGGGAAAACTCCTGTGACGCATACTCGGCCGCCCGCCGGGCAGTTGACGGTCCTCTCTGCTGAAGGGTGCTGATCATGGGTCTCATGGAGAAGCTCAACCTGCGCGAAATGAAGGCCAGGGCCAAGCTGAAGCTCGCCGGCCGGACGGGCAACCGCCGGAAGGTGGCCGAGGCCAGGACTGAGGAGGCCGAGGCGAAGCTTCTGAAGACCCAGGACGAGATCCTGGACACCGTCGCGGAGATGCGCAAGGAATACGGCGCCCGCCGCCGCTGACCCCCGCACAGCCACACCGGCCACCGGTGTCCCGCCGACGGGCTCCTCGGAGCCGACTCCGCGTCGGCGGGACACCGGCATGTGACGGACCGCCCCGAGGCGCCCCGTGCCCCTGTGCCCCTGGCCCCTGTGCCCCCTTGTCCCCCCGTTCCCCCTCGCCTCTCCCGCGACCGCGCGGGCTCCCCCTTTCCCGCACTCCGTGCACCCCTTGAGGTCAACCTGGATTGACAACGCCGATGCCGTCAACTTATGTTGACGGCATCGGTTTTTTGCCGACGAAACAGGGCGAGACGCTCGAGATGGGCTCATGCGCGGTAGACAGGAAAAGCGGCCGGAGGCCGTCCACGTCGCTTCGGAGAGGATGACATTGCCGGGGGTCGCATTGCCGGACGAAACAGTGCCGGGGGACACGGGGCCAGGGGACACCGGGCCAGGGGACAGGGACGACACGGGGCAGGGGGACGCGCGGCCCGGGACCGCGTCCTGGCGGTTGCTGGTCGCGTACATCAGGCCCCACCGCAGGGCGCTGCTGCTGGGCGGGGTACTCAGCCTCGTCGGCTCGCTGGCCGGGCTGGCGATGCCGCTCCTGGCCAAGACGGTCATCGACGCCTTCGGCGAGCAGCGCTCCCTGCTCGGCCCGGTGCTCGGACTGACCGCCGCCGTGCTCCTGGGCGCGGCCATCGGCGCGCTGGGCAGTTACGTGCTGGAACGGATGGGCGAGGGCATCGTCTTCTCCGCCCGCCGTACCCTGGTCGACCGGATGCTACGGCTGCGGGTGTCCGAGGTCGACCGGCTCAAGCCGGGTGACCTGATGTCCCGGGTGACCTCCGACACCACGCTGCTGCGGGCGGTGTTCACCAACGGCGTGGTCGAGACGGTCAGCTCACTGTTCATGCTCGTGGGCGCCGTGGTGATGATGGCGGTCATCGACGGGGTGCTGCTGCTCATCACGCTGGGAGTGCTGGTCGTGGTCGGCGGGTTCGTCAGCCTGATCATGCCCCGCATCCAGCGCGCCTCGATGCAGGCGCAGGTCGCGGTCGGCGAGATGGGCGCGGTCCTCGACCGGGTGCTCCAGGCGTTCCGCACGGTCAAGGCCAGCGGCGCCGAGGAGCGGGAGATCGCCGCGGTGGGTGAGGCGGCCCGAGAGGCGCGCGACCGCGGGATCGCCGTCGCGTGGCTGACCTCGATCGCCGGTGTCTCGGCGTGGGTGTCCGCGCAGCTGGCCTTCGTGGCCGTGCTCGGCGTGGGCGGTGCGCGGGTCTCCTCGGGCTCGCTGGAGGTCTCCTCGCTGATCGCCTTCCTGCTGTACCTGTTCTACCTGGTCGCCCCCATCGGCCAGCTGGTCAACGGTTTCACCCAGGTGCAGAACGGCCTGGCCGCGGTGAAGCGGATCCGCGAGATCGAGGAACTGCCCGCCGAGAAGGCGGACAGCGCGGTGTACGAGGTCGGCAGGGCCCCGGCCGGGGTCGTCTTCGAGGGCGTCGCCTTCCGCTACGGCGACGACAGGCCGGTCGTCCACGACGACGTCTCCTTCGAGGTGCTCGCGGGCGGGCTGACCGCCCTGGTGGGGCCCTCGGGGGCGGGCAAGTCCACCGTCTTCGCCCTGCTGGAGCGGTTCTACGAGCAGCGGGCGGGGACGATCACGATCGACGGCCGCGACATCGCGGACTGGCCGCTCGCCGAGCTGCGCGCCTGCCTCGGCTACGTCGAGCAGGACGCGCCGGTGCTGGACGGGACGCTCAGGGAGAACCTCGTCTTCGCCGCGCCGGGCGTGGACGAGGCCGACATCTGGCGGGTCCTCGCCCGCACCCGGCTGGAGGACCTGGTCTCCCGGCTTCCCGAGGGGCTGGAGACCCGGGTCGGCCATCGGGGGATCATGCTCTCCGGCGGCGAGCGCCAGCGGGTCGCCATCGCCCGCGCCCTGCTGCGCAGCCCCCGGCTCCTGCTGCTCGACGAGGCCACCTCCCAGCTCGACGCGGTCAACGAGCTGCGGCTCCGCGAGGTGATCGCGGAGGTGGCGGCGGAGACGACCGTGCTGGTGATCGCCCATCGCCTCTCCACCGTGGCGGGGGCCGACCGGATCGTGGTGATGGAGGCGGGCCGGGTGCGGGCCGTGGGCACCCACGACGAGCTGCTCGCCGACGACGCCCTCTACCGCGAGCTGGCCACCACCCAGTTCCTGCTGCCCACCTAGGGTCGCACCCCGGTTCCGGCCTCCGCCGGAGCCACCGGCCGCGGTTCCCGTTGCCCACCTGGTCCTGCGGTCACTGGCTCGGTTGCGTAAATTCATATCGCCCATAAAGGAATAATTCGGACAGTGGGCCGGGGGGCTGATTCGCTGTCCGGTGAATCGGGAATCCCCGCCTGTGCGAAGCCTCTCCTTCGCATCGGAGCGCCCATCGGGCGCTCGCCGCATTCGATCACCCGGTCCCGTCCGTGCGGGACGAGGACCCGGGGCGTGACGATCGTTACGGCCACCACCGGGGTGTCGCGGGCGTGCTGCCCGCGGCACCCCCTTTTTCGGGTTGACCTGTAGCCTCCGGGTGACCAAATATGAATACGTTCATTCATTCCTGAGGGGGAGGTCGGGCATGTCCGGCAGCCGGATCGTGCGCGCGCCGCGCGGTACCACGCTCACCGCCAAGGGGTGGCCGCAGGAGGCGGCGCTCCGCATGATCCAGAACAATCTCGATCCCGAGGTCGCCGAGCATCCGGAACAGCTCGTCGTCTACGGCGGCTCGGGCAAGGCCGCCCGCGACTGGCGCTCCTTCGACGCGATCACCCGTACCCTGACCACCCTGGAGGGCGACGAGACGCTGCTGGTGCAGTCGGGCCGCCCCGTCGGGGTGTTCCGCACCCACGAGTGGGCCCCCCGGGTGCTCATCGCCAACTCCAACCTGGTGCCCGACTGGGCCAACTGGGAGGAGTTCCGGCGCCTGGAGGCCGCCGGGCTGACCATGTACGGGCAGATGACGGCCGGCTCCTGGATCTACATCGGCACCCAGGGCATCCTGCAGGGCACCTACGAGACCTTCGGGGCCGTGGCCGCCAAGCGGTTCGGCGGGAGCCTCGCCGGGACGATCACGCTGACCGCCGGGCTCGGCGGCATGGGCGGCGCCCAGCCGCTGGCCGTGACCATGAACGGCGGCGTGGCGATCTGCGTCGACTGCGACCCCAGGTCGATCGACCGGCGGATCGAGCACCGCTATCTGGACGTCCGCGCCGCCGGCCTCGACGAGGCGCTGCGCCTGGCGTACGAGGCCCGCGACCAGCGCAGGCCGCTGAGCATCGGCGTCGAGGGCAACGCGGCCGAGGTCGTGCCCGAGTTGCTGCGCAGGGGCGCCGAGATCGACGTCGTCACCGACCAGACGTCCGCCCACGACCCGCTGATGTACCTGCCGATCGGCGTGGCCTTCGAGGACATGGCCGACGAGCGGGAGAAGGACCCGGCGGGCTTCACCCGCAGGGCCCGCGAGGCCATGGCCGCCCACGTGGAGGCCATGGTCGGTTTCCAGGACGCCGGAGCCGAGGTCTTCGACTACGGCAACTCGATCCGGGGCGAGGCCCAGCTCGCGGGCTACACCCGCGCGTTCGACTTCCCCGGTTTCGTGCCCGCCTACATCCGGCCGCTGTTCTCCGAGGGCAAGGGCCCGTTCCGCTGGGCCGCGCTGTCCGGCGCCGCCTCCGACATCGCCAAGACCGACCGCGCGATCCTGGAGCTGTTCCCCGACAACGAGCCGCTCGCCAGGTGGATCCGGCTGGCCGGGGAGAAGGTCCACTTCCAGGGACTGCCCGCCCGCATCTGCTGGCTCGGGTACGGCGAGCGTCACCTGGCCGGGGAGCGGTTCAACGACATGGTGGCCTCGGGGGAGATCGAGGCCCCGCTGGTGATCGGCCGCGACCACCTCGACTGCGGCAGTGTCGCGAGCCCGTACCGGGAGACCGAGGGCATGGCCGACGGCTCCGACGCGATCGCCGACTGGCCGCTGCTGAACGCCATGCTCAACGTCGCCTCCGGCGCCGCGTGGGTCTCCATCCACCACGGCGGCGGCGTCGGCATCGGCCGTTCCATCCACGCCGGGCAGGTCACCGTGGCCGACGGCACCAGGCTCGGCGCCGAGAAGCTCAACCGGGTCCTCACCAACGACCCGGGCACGGGGGTCATCCGGCACGTCGACGCCGGGTACGACGAGGCCGTCACCGTGGCCGAGGAGCGAGGCGTGCGCATCCCGATGCGCGAGTCCTGACCGGGCGCGGGTCCTGACCGGGGGCACGCGGGTCGTGACCGCGCCGTACGTGCGTCGATCCGCGTCCCGGTCCCCGTCGGGTCCGCGCCCTGGCCCGTACGGTCCGCGTCCCGATCCGCGTCTTGGTCCCGTGCCGATCGGCGTCCTGGCCCCCGTCCCGGCTCCCGTGCGCCGTGCCGTCTCCCGATTCCGGGGCGTGATTCCTCCGGGCGCCGCTCGCTTCCTCCCGCACGGGTGTATGAACGACATCGGGGCGGGACGGGGGAGGGAATCGCGTGGGCCTTCGAGCGGTTGGAGGGGGCGTGGGTGACGGACTCGATCGGCTTCTGGAGGGGCGACGGCTGTCGCCCGTCCAGCGGCGGATCGCGCGCTACCTGGGCGACCACCTGTCCGAGGCCGTCTTCCTGTCCAGCGTGGAGCTGGCCGACCGGGCCGGGGTGAGCCAGCCGTCGGTGACGAGGTTCGCGGTGGTCCTCGGTTTCGCGGGATACCCCGAGCTCAGGCAGGCGCTGCGGCCCCTCGTCGTGGGCGGCAGGAAACCGTCGAGGGCCAACGACCTGCAGACCGCGATCGACGTGGAGATCGACAACCTGCGGAGCGTGCGCGACACGCTGAGCGACCCCTCCGACCTCGCGGAGCTGGGTGCCAACCTGGCCGGCTGCGAGCCCCTGCCGGTGCTGGGCCTGCGGGTGTCGAGCGGGCTGGCGACCACGTTCGCCTACTTCGCCCGCCGGATCCACCCCGACGTCCGCCTGCTGACCCACGGCGGCTCGGAGCTGGCCGACGGGTTGCACGCCGCGCGCCGGGCGGGGGCCGGCTGGCTGGTCGCGGTGATCCTGCCCCGCTACCCGGCCGAGGCGGTGCAGGCCCTGCGGGGCGCCCGCGACCTCGGCCTGCGTACGGCGGTGATCACCGACCGGAGGGACGTGCCCTTCGAGGCCGACGTGGTGCTGGCCGCCCCCGTCGGCGAGCGGCTGGTCTTCGACTCGCACGCGGCGCCGCTGGCCCTGGCCATGGTGCTGGTGGAGGCCATGGCCGACGCGGCACCGCTGCGCACGCAGGCCCGGCTGGAGGAGTACGAGCGGATGACCGACCAGGCCGGGGTCTTCACCGAGCAGCTCGACTGACGGCGCGAGGGCATCCACGCGAGAACGTTCTGGCGGTGACGCCGGAGCGCCCCGGACCGGAGACGTTTCGTCCCGGGTGAGGTGGTTGCGGGGTGAGTGGGGAATCAGTGCCCGAGTAGGGTGATTGTCATGTCCGCACGCCCTACCGCGCTGGTCACCGGCGCCTCCAGAGGGGTCGGCGCCGCGATCGCCCGCGCCCTGGCTCCCACGCACGACCTGCTGCTCGGCGGCCGCGACACCGAGGCGCTGGCCGGGATGATCCCCGAACTGCCCGGCGCGCGGCCCTGGCCGGTGGAGCTCACCACCGTCACGGAGGCCGACGTCGCCGGCATCGACCGGCTCGACGTGCTGGTGCACAGCGCGGGCGTGGTGACCCTGGGACGTGTCGAGGAGACCCCGGCCGAGGTGTGGCGGCGCACGATGGAGATCAACGTGATCGCGGTGGCCGAGCTGACCCGGCTGCTGCTGCCCGCGCTCCGCGCGGCGCGCGGCCACGTGGTGCTGATCAACTCCGGGGCGGGGCAGCGGGCCAACCCGAACTGGATCTCCTACTCGGCCAGCAAGCACGCGCTGCGCGCCTTCGCCGACGGGCTCCGCCTGGAGGAGCCCGAGCTCCAGGTCACCACGATCTACCCGGGGCGGGTCGCCACCGACATGCAGCGCGAGGTGCGGGCCAGCGAGGGCGGCCCCTACCAGCCGGAGAACTACCTCGACCCGGACTCGGTGGCCCGGGTGGCGCTGACGGCCCTGACCGCGTCCTCCGACGCCCACATCACCGAGATCACCGTCCGTCCCGCCGCCGGGCCCCCGAACTGAGAGCGGTGCGACCGGGCCGAGGGCGCGCAGCGCGTGCTTGCTGGCCGAGGATGCGACTGGGCCGAAGGTGCGGCGGGCTCGCCATTGAATGAACCCATTCACATAATGGGAGGGTGTTCGACGAGATGTGGGGTGCCATAGAGCACCTCGGACGTGACGGCCGGACCCGCGGCTACCTGCGAGACGCGTGGTCGCCCGCGGATCTGGAACTTCGGCGATGGTTCGGGCAGGAGGCCGCCAGGCGCGGCCTCGACCTGAGAGAGGACCGCAACGGCAACCTGTGGGCCTGGTGGGGCGACCCGTCGGCCCGGCCCGGCGTGGTCACCGGCAGTCACCTCGACTCGGTGCGGCAGGGCGGCGCCTTCGACGGCCCGCTCGGCGTCGTGTCGGCCTTCGCCGCCCTCGACCTGCTGCGGGCCAGGGACTTCCGGCCCGCACGCCCGCTGGGAATCGCCTGCTTCACCGACGAGGAGGGCGCCCGGTTCGGCGTCCCCTGCGTCGGATCGCGCCTGCTGACCGGGATCCTCGACCCGGACAGGGCGCGCGCCCTGAAGGACGACGAGGGCGACTCGCTGGCCGAGGTGCTGCGCGGGGCCGGGCGCGACCCCGGCGGGCTGGGCCGGGACGAGGAGACCCTGCGGCACATCGGTGTCTTCGTCGAACTCCACGTCGAGCAGGGACAGGACCTGGTCCACCGGGACGCCCAGGTCGGCGTCGCCTCGGCCATCTGGCCGCACGGCCGCTGGCGGTTCGACTTCCACGGCCAGGCCAACCACGCGGGCACCACCCGCCTGGCCGACCGCGACGACCCGATGCTGCCCTTCGCCCGTACCGTCCTGCACGCCCGCCAGGCCGCCGAGCGCAACGGCGTGCTCGCCACCTTCGGCAAGACGCGCGTGTCACCCAACAACGCCAACGCCGTGCCCGGCCTGGTCAGTGCCTGGCTGGACGCCAGGGGCGGCGACGAGAACGCGGTCAGGGCGCTGGTCGACGAGCTGACCGACTTCTCCGGCGCCGAGGTGACCGTCGAGTCGTGGACCCCGGTCGTCGACTTCGACGCGGTCCTGCGGGAGCGGGTCGCGGTCGCCGCCGGGAACGCGGTCGCCGCGGGGAACGCGGCTGGGAACGCGGCCGCGGCCGGGGGCGCGCCCGTCCTGCCGACCGGCGCCGGACACGACGCGGGCATCCTGGCGTCCGCGGGTGTGCCCAGTGCGATGGTGTTCGTCCGTAATCCAACGGGCATCTCTCATTCTCCGGAGGAACACGCGGACAGGGCCGACTGCCATGCCGGGGTCACCGCCCTCGCCGCCGTTGTGGAGGACCTGTGCGGGAGCTGAGCTACTGGTGCGAGCTGGCCTGGCTGCCGCCGGGCGAGGTCGTCGCGGGGGTGCTCGTCAGGGTCAGGGACACCCTGATCGCCGAGATCGTCACCGGCGTGGCGGCCCCGCCCGGCGGAGCCGTCCGGCTGGCCGGGCTCACCATCCCCGGGCTGGCCAACGCGCACTCCCACGCCTTCCACCGCGCCCTGCGCGGGGTGACGCAGCGGGAGAAGGGCAGCTTCTGGACCTGGCGTGAGCAGATGTACGGCCTGGCGGGCAGGCTCGACCCCGGCTCCTACCTCAGGCTCGCCAGGGCCACGTTCGCCGAGATGGCGCTGGCCGGGATCACCTGCGTGGGAGAGTTCCACTACCTGCACCACGGGCCGGACGGCAGGCCGTACGACGACCCGAACGCCATGGGACACGCGCTCGTCCAGGCCGCGCGGGAGGCGGGGCTGCGCATCGCGCTGCTGGACGCCTGCTACCTGACCGGCGGCGTCGGCACCCCGCTGAGCGGTGTGCAGCGGCGGTTCGGCGACAGGGACATCGACGGGTGGGCCGCGCGGGCGGAGGCGCTCGCGGCCGGCTACCGGGGCGAGCGGGACGTGGAGATCGGCGTGGCCGTGCACTCGGTCCGCGCGGTCAGGGCCGAGCAGATCCCCGTGGTCGCCGAGTTCTCCCGGCACCACGGGGTCCCGCTGCACGCCCACGTCTCCGAGCAGCGCGCGGAGAACGCCGCCTGCGTGGATGCCTACGCCGCGACCCCGGTCCAGCTGCTGGAGGCGCACGGCGCGCTCGGCCCCCGCTCGACCGCCGTACACGCCACGCACCTGTCGGACGTGGACGTCGCGCTGCTCGGCGCCTCCGGCACGCGCGTGTGCATGTGCCCGACGACCGAACGCGACCTCGCCGACGGCATCGGACCGGCCAGGAGGCTGTTCGAGGCGGGCGCGCCCATCACGCTCGGCTCGGACAGCCACGCGGTCGTCGACCTGTTCGAGGAGGCCCGCGCGGTCGAGCTGGACGAGCGGCTGGCCACCGAGCAGCGCGGCCACTGGTCGGCCGCCGAGCTCCTGAACGCCGCCACGGCCGCGGGGCACGACTCGCTCGGCTTCGCCTGCGCGGGCATGCTCGTCCCCGGCGCGTGGGCGGACCTGGTGTCGGTGCGCCTCGACTCGGTCCGCACGGCCGGAGCCGCCCCGGCGCACCTGGCCGAGACCGTGATCTTCGCCGCCACGGCCGCCGACGTGCACTCCGTGGTGTCCGGCGGGCGCCACGTGGTCGTCGACGGCAGGCACGCCCTCGGCGACGTGGGCACCATGCTCGCCGAGGCGATCGCCGAGGCGCGAGAGGAGAAGTCGGTATGACGAGCGAGGACCGGCCGGTGACGAGCACCCTTTTCGACCGCATCGGCCTGCTCTACACGGGCGACCCGGCGCGGGAGGAGATCGAGAACGCGGCGCTCGTCGTCGAGGGCGGCGAGGTGGTGTGGGCAGGGCCCGCCGGCGCGGCTCCGTGCGCCGACGAGCGGGTGGACGTGGACGGGCGCTGCGTGATCCCGGGCTTCGTCGACAGCCACGCCCACCTCGTCTTCGCGGGTGACCGCACGGCCGAGTTCGCCGCCCGCATGGCGGGCCGCCCGTACACGGCGGGAGGCATCCGTACGACGGTGTCGGCCACCCGCGCCGCCTCCGACGCCGAGCTCGTGACGCGCACCGCCACCCTGGTCGCCGAGATGCTCGCCCAGGGGACGACCACGGTCGAGATCAAGAGCGGCTACGGCCTCACGGTCGACGACGAGCGCCGGTCACTGGAGATCGCGCGGGGGTTCACCGAGGAGACCACCTACCTGGGCGCGCACGTCGTCCCCCCCGACGCCTCCTCGGCCGACGAGTACGTCCGCACCGTCACCGGGGAGATGCTGGAGGCCTGCGCGCCGCACGCCCGGTGGGTCGATGTGTTCTGCGAGCGCGGGGCCTTCGACGCCGACCAGAGCAGGGAGATCCTCCTTGCCGGGGTGAAGGCGGGGCTGCTGCCGCGGATCCACGCCAACCAGCTGGGCGAGGGGCCGGGGGTGCGGATCGCCGCCGAGGTGGGCGCGGCCTCCGCCGACCACTGCACCCACCTGAGCGACGACGACGTCTCGGCGCTGTCGTCGTCGGGGGTGGTGGCCACCCTGCTGCCCGGCGCGGAGTTCTCCACCCGCTCGCCCTACCCGGACGCCCGCCGCCTGCTGGACGCCGGGGTGACGGTCGCGCTGGCCACCGACTGCAACCCCGGCTCCTCCTTCACCTCCTCCATGCCGTTCTGCGTGGCGCTGGCGGTCCGCGAGATGCGGATGACGCCGCTGGAGGCGATCAGGGCCGCCACGCACGGAGGGGCCAGGGCGCTGCGCCGCGGGGACGTCGGCACGCTGCGGGTGGGAAGCAGCGGGGATCTGGTGATTCTTGACACACCCACGTACGTCCATCTCGCCTACCGGCCGGGGGTGCCGCTGGTGACGCAGGTGTGGAAGCGGGGCCGCCGCCTGGTTTGAGCCTCCTTGCGGGGGTTAGTTGCGGGCCTTGGCGGCACGTCAGGAAACCTCCTCCTTGAGGAGGAAATCCAAACCATTCTCCAGGCGTACTTTTTGAGGGAATCTTTGCCCTGGCACGTCCGTTGAAAAGACAAGCGATGTGGCTGCGCGCACGGGGCGTCAAGCGAGCGAGTGGACACGTCATAAGCAGGCGGAGCGAGGTGCCATCGGATGGCAAGGCCGACGGGGAATCGGACGCAGGATCAGCATGTCTCTGATCGAGACCTGCTCGGGACCTACCTGGCAGAAATCGGACGGGTGCCCCTGCTCACCGCGGAGGAAGAGGTCGAACTCGCCAAGCGGATCGAGGCGGGTCTCTTCGCCGAGCAGTTGCTGGACGGTGGGTTGGGTGGATTGACGGAGCCGCGGATCGGGGACGCGGCCGATGAGGAGCTCGAACGACTGGCCGTTTCCGGGCGGAGGGCCAAGGATGAATTCATCCAGGCCAATCTACGTCTTGTGGTGGCCGTCGCGCGCAAATATTCGGGGCGGGGAATGCCGCTGATCGATCTGGTCCAGGAGGGAAACCTGGGGTTGGTCCGCGCGGTTGAGAAGTTCGACTATCGGCGTGGTTACAAGTTCTCGACATATGCCACGTGGTGGATCAGGCAGTCGGTGGGGCGCGCCATCCACGAGCAGGCCCGGCCGGTGCGCCTGCCCACCCACGCGGGCGAGCAGATGACCAGGCTGATGCGGGTCCGCCGCGACATGCTGGCCGAGTTCGACCAGGAGCCGACCGACGCCGACCTGGCGACGGTGCTCGAACTTCCCATCGAGCGGGTCCGTGAGCTCCGCCGCTGGGCCTCCGACCCCGTCTCCCTGCAACTGGGCGTGGGCGACGAGGACGAGACCGAGCTCGGCGACATGATCGCCGACGACACGTGGGCCGATCCCGAGCAGCAGGCGATGGACATCCTGGAGCGCGAGCGCCTGGAGGTGTGGCTGACCGGGCTGGAGGGGCAGACCCGCGAGATGCTCCGCTGGCGCTACGGCCTGATGGACGGCCGCGAGCACACGCTGACCGAGGTCGGCGAGCGCTACGGCATCGGCCGCGACCGCGCCCGCCGGATCGAGCGTGACGCTCTGGCCCGGCTGCGGAAGATGGCCACGGCCGCCTGATTCCCACGATCCGGCACGGTCCGTTTGGACCGTGCCGGATCGGTTTTTCTGACGCGTTTCGCGGCGGGTTCTGTTGCTGTGGCGGTTCCGTGGCTGTTCGGGCTGTGGTGGGCTTCATTGCCGTTCACGCTTGGTCGGTCCCATGGTTGTTCGCGCTGTGGTCGGCTCCATGGCTGTTCAGGTCGTGGTGCGCCACCGGTCACGTCGGTAGGTTCCGTCGCCGTTCACGCTGCGGTGGGCGGGTGCTCCGGACGGCCGTCTCAGTTGCGCTCCGGTGATCCAGGCCTCCGGCCTGCGCGGGCGTGGTGGTTACGGGCCTCTTTCAAGCCGTCCGGAACACCCGCCCACCTCCGCTGCACGCCTTTTGGCCGTACGGCGTGCGGACCGTAGTGGTTTTCTCTCCGGCCGCCCAGGTTCTCTGCGCGGCTGAAGCGATCCGTACGGGAGCGCTCGGTGTGGGGCGCCGTAGCTGAAGCTCCACCTCGGAAAGGAGCGCAGGGCGGGGCGCCGTACCGCGTCACGGTGACGTGAGGTCGAACTGCGCCCACACCACGTGGCCCACGGCCTGGGTGCCTCGATACCCGACTTCGGAGGCCAGGGCCGCCACCGTCAGGAGACCTCGGCCGTTCTCCTCGTCCCCGGCCGGACATCGCTGCCGCCGGGTTTTGGGCGTTCCACCCCAGCCACAGTCATAGACGGCGACACGGACGGTCGTGGTCTTGCGGATGACCTCGACGATGAAGGAGCCGTGGGCCTTCCCGCTGGCGGTGTGGCGCATCGCGTTGCCGACGAGTTCGGAGACGACCAACTCGGCGTCTTCACGACAGGGTGAGTCGTCCAGCAGGAAACGAACGAACTGGCGAGCCCGTGGGGCCTGATCAAGACGTCCCATGAAGGTCCGCCGCCAGGTCAGGCCGCCGGGGCGGATCGCCACCATCGCATGGATCAGCTCGGGACGGGGCACGGCCGGTTCGCTGGTCGTGGATGGTCGATGAGCGAGGTCAGCCATTGGGGCTCTCCGTTCGGCTCGACGAGATCGGGCGCTCATCTCCCACGACATCCCATGTGACGACGGAACGGCAGAGCCCGTACATACTGCGAAAGATCATTTGCGCACCTTGCAAAATCGGCGGGGAAAGAGATGTGCGCGCTGCTCCTCAAGGTGACGGTCCGCTTACGATGAGATCCCTTCCCTGGATCAGGTGGCCCATGGTGGAGACGCGAAGGCATGACATGTCGCAGCCCCCGAGGCGCGACGCGGTCGCCGCGCACGACTACGGGAAAGTGGTACGGCTCGCCCGCCGAGCCCGAGGTCTGACGCAGCAGGAGCTCGGTGTCCGGGCGGGTTACTCGGCCGCGACGATTTCGCGGCTGGAAACCGGGCATCAGGTGTTGGACGACATCACCACGCTTCGCATCCTTGCCCGCGTGCTTGACATTCCGCCGTCGTGGCTGGGGCTGTCGTCCCCGCTCGCGTCGGAGGGTCCTCCGGTGGGCCGGAGCGCCCACCCTCGTTTCACGACCGCGCCCGTTAGTGTTGAACCTCACCTGGCAGGGGAGGATGACGCCGTGAAGCGACGCCGGTTTCTCGCCGGGCTCACCGGTCTGACCGGGGCGGCCCTCCTCGCGGGGCCTCAGGAGGCGGCCGATGCCGCGACGATGGCCCAGCGTCTCGAACGGTTTCTCACCATGGACACCGCCGGAAGCCCGGCGACCGTCACCCAGTTGCGTGCGGCTTTGGACGTGGCGCGCACGACATTCGACGCCTGCCGGTACGGCGACCTGTCGGCCATGCTTCCGAAAGTCGCCACCGCCGCGCAGGCCACCCTCGCCCAGGTCGAAGGGCGTGAACGTGACCAGGTGAACGCCTGTCTCGCGGATGCCTACATGCTCACCAGCGAGCTCGCGGTCAAGCTCAACCAGGACGGCATGGCCTGGGTGGCCGCCGACAGGGCCCTCGCCATGGCCACCTTCTCGGGTGACCCGTTCGCGGTCGCCGGTGCCTCCCGTGCTGTGGCGATCGCCATGCGGCGCCAGGGGCGTCATGAGGGAGCGGTCGGCATGCTCACGCGTACCGCGCTCGACCTGGGGGTGGACAGGGGAACGCCGGAGTCGCAGACCCTCCAGGTCTATGCCGCTCTGCTGTGCACCGCCGCCTATTCCTGCGCCCAGAACGGTCTGAGGGCCCAGTCGCTCGATCTGATCGGGGAAGCGGAGCAGGCGGCGGGCCGTCTTCCCGAGGCCACGTCGCGAGGGAGGCTCCCGACGCCCGCGAACGTCGCGGTGTATCGGGTCGGCATTCATACCGCCCTCGGTGAGCCGGGGGTGGCTCTCGACCACGCCCGTGGGGTGAACCACCGCCTTCTCACCACCCCTGAACGTCGTGCCCGCTGGTGCGTTGACACGGCTCGCGCCTGGGAGCAGTTCGGCCGCAGGGACCGGGCGGTGACCGCGTTGCTCGCGGCGGAACGGACCGCCCCTCAGGAGATCCGCCGGCCGGCGGTGTCCACGCTGATCTCGGGGATGAGGTACGGCGCGGGCCCGGTCCCCTCGGAGCTTCACGCGCTGGCCATCCGCAATGGCCTGAACTGACACGGGTCGGACTGCTTCATGGTTTGTGGTGCTATGTCCCGCGTTTTTTAGCTGCATTAAGAGGATTTAAGCTACTTTCACGTGATTTTTCCGTTCTCGAAAACGCCCGGCATCGCCGCTGGGATTACCTCGCCGCTTCCGGGTGGACAATCACGCTAAATCGGATATTTATGGTATGTGGATTGGCCGGGGTGTCTTCATGGGTCCGGTTGTGTGGCGGGTCGGCCACTACGGAGAGCCTTGATGTTCGCCGTCATCGCCAACAATGGATCTCTTATTCTGGCATATTAGGTCAAATGGGGACTTAATTTGCGTATTGTAACGCGAGCTTTGACCATTTACCGTGTTTTGTATGTCAGACATCTCTCGACGTAGCGCAATTGCCGCATTGGCTCCCGCGGTCGGAGCCGCTGTCGCCGCGCAGCTGACCGGGAGGCCGGCGATTTCGGCCCCCGATCCGGGCGGCCACCAGCATTTTCCGGCACACACCGCGGGGTCCGCGCACGCCGGTTTCAGGTCGGGAACCCGGGTGGACAATGGAAAGAACGGGTTTCATCCGACGGCGCTCCTCCGTGATTTCGACAGGGGGAGAACGTCTGCGCTGTCCGGCGGAAGGACGCTTCGAGAATGGACATTGGTGGCTCGAGAGAAGCCGATCGAGGTGGCTCCCGGAGTCGTGTTCCCCGCCTGGACCTATAACGACAGGATTCCCGGACCCACACTTCGCGCGAATGAGGGTGACCGCCTGAGAATCACTCTCGTCAATTACTCGGCGCACGCGCACACGATTCACTTTCACGGCCTGCACGCGGCGGAGGTCGACGGGGTCGCGGGAATAGGCCTCGGCCTGGTCCAGCCGGGCGGGCGGACGGTGTACGAGTTCGACGCGGAGCCGTTCGGCGTGCATCTGTACCACTGCCACGTGACGCCGCTCGCCGCCCACATCGCCAAGGGCCTGTACGGCGCCTTCGTCATCGACCCGAAGGGCTCGCGCGCCGAGGCCGACGAACTGGTGATGGTCATGAACGGGTTCGACACCGATTTCGATCGCTCGAACGAGCTGTACGCGGTCAACACCATCCCCTTCGCGTACATGGGAGAGCCGGTGAAGGTGACCGTCGGCGAGCTGGTGAGGATCTATCTCGTCAACATCCTTGAATACGATCTCGTCAACTCCTTCCATGTCCACGGAAACTTCTTCGACTGGTACCCGACCGGCACGTCACCGCGCCCGGCGGAGCACACCGACACCGTGATGCTGTGCCAGGGCCAGCGGGGAATTCTCGAGATGACGTTTTCCCGCCAGGGGCGCTTCATGTTCCACGCGCACCAGTCGGAGTTCGCCGAGCTCGGCTGGATGGGCCTCTTCGAGGCCGATTGCGGCGGCACCGCCTCCACCGGCTGCGAGAGGAACCGGTGACGTGGAGGACCGCCGAGCACGTCATCCGGGTGGGAGCCGCGTCAGCACATGGCTGCTCGGTCTCCTGCCGTTGTGCGTCATCGCGCTGGCCGTCGCGGGTCTCGCCGTCCTGGACGGCCCCGGCCTGGCCGCGCGCAACGGCCCTCCGGCCGAGGAGCTCACGGTGGAGCGGACGATCCTCGGCGCGGGCTCCATCGAGTTGATCGTGCGCAACCAGGGCGCCGATCCCGTCTCCGTCGTCCAGGTCGCGGTCAACGACGCCTTCACCGACTTCCGGATGAGCGAACCGGAGATCGGCCGCCTCGGCTCCGCCAACGTCCGGATCACCTACCCGTGGGTCGACGCGGAGGCCTACGAGGTGACGCTCCTCACCTCCACCGGAGGCGTCGCCACCCACGGCATCCCCGTCGCTGTCAGAACCCCCGACCCGTCCGGATTCCTCGGCCTGATGACGATCCTGGGGACGTACGTCGGGGTGATCCCCGTCGCCATCGGGATGCTCTGGCTGCCGTGGCTACGGCGAGTGCCTCCCTCCTGGATCCGCGCCCTGATGGCACTGACCATCGGTCTGCTCGCCTGGCTGGCGATCGACGCGGCGCTCGAAGGCATGGAGGTCGCCGACGCCGGTGCGAGCGGGCTCGGCGGCGCCGGGCTCGTGGCGATGGGCGCCGTCGCCGCGTACCTGCTGCTGTCCGGCGTGCACGCCTGGATGGCCGCGCGACCGGGACAGGCGGGCGGCCACCGCCTGGCGCTGCTCGTGTCCGTCGGCATCGGCCTGCACAACCTCGGTGAAGGACTCGCGATCGGCTCGGCCTACGCCGTCGGCGCGCTCGCCCTCGGGGCGACGCTCGTCGTCGGCTTCACGATCCACAACACCACCGAGGGCCTCGCCATCGTCGCCCCGGTCAGCGAGGAACGCGTCTCACCGCCGCGACTGGCACTCCTGGGCCTCATCGCGGGCAGCCCTGCCATCCTCGGCGCCTGGCTCGGCGCCGCCACGGTGCAACCCGCGATCGCCGCGCTGCTGCTGGGCCTGGGCGTCGGCGCGATCGTGCAGGTGATAGTTCAGATCGCGCCGTCGGTACGTGATCACACTGGACGGCTGCTGCACCCTCTCGGCATCACCGGCATCCTCACCGGAATGGCCCTCATGTACGCCACGGGGCTCCTGACCTGACCCCGCGAGACAGCGTGGGGACCTGCCCGGCGATCATTGAAGCGGTGCGTCATCACCGGCTTCGGCGAAGCCGGTGACATCGTCCGTGCCGTACTCGTCCTCCCACTCCGTACTTAACAGAATCATCGAAAATCGCGGAGATCACCCTGTTGTGCGGTGAGAAGGACGGCACGGTTTTTACGGTGCTCGCCGTGCGCTCCTTTCGAAAGTGACGCTTCAGTTACGGCGGCTCGCCCTGAACGGTCTCGTACGGATTGCTTCAGCCGCACACCGTTCACCGGGCGGCCGGAGAGTGAGCCACTACGGTCGCACGCCGTACGGCGGGAGCGTGCGCAGCGGAGGTGGGCGGGTGTTCCGGACGGCTTAAAAGAGCCCGTAACCGTCGCGCCTGAGCAGGCCGGAGGCCTGGATCACCGGAGCGCAACCGAGACGGCCGTCCGGAGCACCCGCCCACCGCAGCGTGAATGGCGCCGGAGCCGATCAAGATCACACGGGGTCCTGGCCAGGGGTTACGGCCCTACCTATATGTCCGGCTCAAGGGGACACGGCGGGCGTGGCGACGGCCAGGAGCAAGGGCTTCCAAGCTCCCGGGAACCGTCAAGCGCGGTCCACCTGGGCGCTTTTACGGTCAACTGCAAGTCATGGCACGCCTCGTCCGAAACACGTCTGAAACACCACGCGGCCGAGATTCACAGATGTGAAACACACAAGGTCGCACCTTGAAACGGTGGAAGAACACGCTGTGGCGCAACGTCAGTGCGCGGCCGGTCGATGGAGCCCAGGAAGCGATCACTGCCCGTGAAACCGGCAAAACGCCAATTGGAAGGAGGGTCGCTTCGCATGGAGATCGATAGCGGCTCCACAGCCTGGATGCTCGCGAGTACCGCACTCGTCCTGCTCATGACACCGGGTCTCGCGTTCTTCTACGGGGGCATGACCAGGGCCAAGAGCGTTCTCAACATGATGATGATGTCGTGGGTCAGCATCATCGTCGTGACGATCGCCTGGGTTCTCTACGGCCACTCGCTGGCCTTCGACACCGTCGGGGACGGTTCGGGGTTCCTTAACAAGATCATCGGTGGACTCGACAACATCGGTCTGAGCGGAATGGTCGAGACCGCGACCAAGGACGACGGCACGGGCATGCCGAGCCTGGTCTTCTCGGCGTTCCAGATGACTTTCGCGATCATTACGGTCGCGCTGATCAGCGGAGCGCTCGCCGACCGCGTGAAGTTCGGCGCCTGGGTCGTCTTCGCCATCGTCTGGGCGACGCTCGTCTACTTCCCCGTGGCCCACTGGGTGTGGGGCGGCGGCTGGCTGAGCAGCCTCGGCATCGAGGACTTCGCCGGTGGCACGGTCGTCCACATCAACGCCGGTGCCGCGGCCCTGGCGGTCGCCCTGGTGATCGGCAAGCGCGTCGGCTGGCGCAAGGATCCGATGCGGCCGCACAACCTCACGCTGGTCCTTCTCGGTGCCGGCCTCCTGTGGTTCGGCTGGTTCGGCTTCAACGCGGGCTCCGAGCTCGCCGTCGACGGCACGACCGGCCTGGCCTTCATGAACACCCAGATCGCCACCGCCGTCGCGGCGGGCGCCTGGATCCTCGTCGAGAAGCTCCGCGACGGTCACTCCACCACCCTGGGCGTCGCCTCCGGCGCGGTGTCCGGCCTGGTGGCGATCACCCCGGCCTGCGGTTTCGTCGACCCCTGGGCGGCGTTCCTGATCGGCGCGCTCGCCGGTGTCGCCTGCGCCTACGCGGTCGGCCTGAAGTACAAGCTGGGCTACGACGACTCCCTCGACGTGGTCGGCGTCCACCTCGTCGGCGGTGTCGTGGGTGCGGTGGCGCTGGGCTTCGTCGCCGCCTACCCGTTCGCCGACGGCCAGGAGAAGGGCCTCTTCTACGGCGGCCCGATCTCCCAGCTCGGGGTGCAGGTGCTCGGTCCCGTCGCGGTCGGCGCCTACTCCTTCATCGTCTCGTGGATCCTCGCTAAGATCATCGACAAGACGATGGGCTTCCGTATCACGCAGGAAGACGAGATCACCGGCGTCGACATCACCTCCCACGCCGAGACCGGTTACGACCTCGGCACCATCCACTCCTCGGGTGTGGCCGCCGTCAACGGTCCGGCCCCCACCCCGGCGTCTAAGAAGGTGGACGCATGAGACTCATCACAGCGATTATCAAGCCGTTCAAGCTCGACGACGTGAAAGCGGCCCTGGAGCAGTTCGGGGTCAAGGGCATGACGGTCAGCGAGGCCAGCGGCTACGGCCGCCAGCGCGGTCACACCGAGGTCTACCGCGGCGCCGAGTACCAGGTCGACCTGGTGCCCAAGGTCCGCCTCGAAGTGCTCGCCGAGGAGGAGGACGCCGAGGACGTCATCGACGTCATCGTCAAGGCCTCGCAGACCGGCAAGATCGGTGACGGCAAGGTCTGGTCCGTTCCGGTGGACACGGTCGTTCGCGTCCGCACCGGGGAACGCGGACCCGAGGCGCTCTAACCGGTGAGAGGCGACACGCGCTCGTACGCCGCGGCCCGTAAGGAACGGGCCGCGGACATCGACCGCTGGCTGACGGACCTGGTCCGCACCGCGGTCGGCACGCCGTACGGGCCCAACGGGGGAACGACGAGAAACGACGAGCGCGGCGCCCTCACCGGAGTCGCGCTCGTCGCGGTCGGGAGTCTCGGACGCTCCGAGCTCGCGCCGGGCAGCGACCTCGACCTGGTCCTGCTCCACGACGGCCGGGAGGACGTGGCGCGCGTCGCCGACCGCATCTGGTACCCGATCTGGGACTCCGGGGTGGGGCTCGACCACTCGGTGCGGACGGTGGACGAGGCGGCCAAGGTCGCCAGGGAGGACCTCAAGGCGGTCCTCGGCCTGATCCAGGCACGGCACGTGGCGGGAGACCCGGAGCTGACCCGCTCGGCGCGCGAGATCGTGCTCGCCGAGTGGCGTGCCGACTCCCGGCGCCGCCTGGGCGAGTTGCGCGACGCCGCCGACAAGCGGGCGGAGGCCAGCGGTGAGCTGGCGTTCCTGCTCGAACCCGACCTTAAGGATTCCCGCGGCGGCATCCGCGACGTGCAGGCGATGCAGGCCGTGGCGGCGGCCTGGGTCGCCTCGGCGCCCGGCCCCCGGGTGCGCGAGGCCTACGAGCTCCTGCTCGACATCCGGCACGGCCTGCACCTGGTGACCGCCCGCGGCGCAGACAGGCTGGTGCTCCAGGAACAGGACGCCGTCGCCGGGATGCTCGGCCTGCTCGACGCCGAGGCGCTGATGCGCAGGCTCGCCGAGGCAGCCAGGACGATCGGGCACGCCTTCGACGCCACCTGGCGCACCGTCGACCGGTTGCTGACCGGCCCCACCCCCCGCGGCCGCCGCCCGCTCGCCGACGGCGTCGTCGAGCACGGTGGAGAGGTCGTGCTCGCCCGGGGGGTCAACCCGCGCAAGGACCCGGTCCTGGTGCTGCGCGCCGCCGCCGCGGCGGCCGAGGCGGGGCTGCCGCTGGCACCCGCCACGGTCACCACGCTGGCCTCCCAGTCGCCGCCGCTGCCCGTGCCCTGGCCGGACGAGGCGCGTGACGCGCTGGTGGCACTGCTGGGCGCCGGTCGCGCGGCCGTGCCGGTCTGGGAGGAGCTGGACCAGGCGGGGGTGCTGGTCCGCCTGCTGCCCGACTGGGAGCGGGTGCGGCACCGCCCGCAGCGCAACCCGGTGCACCGCTACACCGTCGACCGGCACCTGATCGAGGCCGCCGCCGGAGCCGCCTCGTTCACCCGCGAGGTCTCCCGGCCCGACCTGCTGCTCATATCGGCGCTCCTGCACGACATCGGCAAGGGATATCCCGGCGACCACTCCACCACCGGCGCCGTCGTCGCCCGCGACATCGGGGCCCGGATGGGCCTGCCCCCGGCCGACGTCGACATCCTGGAGACCGTGGTCCGCCACCATCTGCTGCTGCCCGAGACGGCCACCCGCCGCGACCTGGACGACCCGGTGACGATCTCCCGGGTGGCCGAGGCCGTCGGCTCGCGCGAGGTTCTCGAGCTGCTGGCGGCCCTCGCCGTGGCCGACGGCCACGCCACCGGGCCCGCCGCCTGGAACTCGTGGAAGGCCTCGCTCGTCGCCGACCTGGTACGCCGAGTCCGCTCGGCGCTCTCGGGAACCCCGCTGCGCCCCGCGCCGTCCCTCTCGGTGGAGCAGGCGTCCCTGGCCCGCCACGGCGGCGGCGCCGTACGCGTCAACGGGGGAGCGGTCACCGTGGTCGCGCCCGACCGCGCCGGGCTGCTCTGGCGCGCGGCTGGGGTGCTGGCCGCGCACCGGATGGTGGTCCGCGCCGCGTCGGCCGCCTCGGCGGGGGCGACCGCCGTGATCGAGTTCTCGGTCGTGCCCGAGTACGGCTCGCCGCCCGACCCCGCGACGCTGGAGGCCGACCTGCGCCTGGTGCTGGCCGGCCGCCTCGACATCGAGCAACGCCTGGCCAGGAGGACGAGGTCGATGCGCCCGGCCCGGGTGCCGGTGGCGCCGCCGAGGGTGAACCTGGTGGACGACGCGTCCAACACCGCGACCGTCATCGAGGTGCGGGCCCATGACCGTCCGGGACTTTTGTGGCGGATTGGTAGAGCATTCGGTGAATGTGGCCTTGACGTACGGGCTGCCCGTGTGGAGACTCTCGGCGCAGAGGCGGTGGACGTCTTCTACGTGGTCGACAGAGCCGGCCGCCCGCTGACCGACGAGGTACAGCGGGCGCAGGTGCGCGATCAGGTGCTGGCTGCCCTGCGGTAACCGTAAAAAATCGGTCCCTCGTCGCCTTCGTAACGATTAAAGTCGCTATGTCGGTTTTGCCGATTCTTTCCCATGACCTTGTGGTCTGATGTTGTCCACTTGTGTCGTGATTGAGGGGTAGCGAGAGCGGTGACTACGGCGACATCCGAAAGCGGAGGTGCTTCGGCACCCGACCGTGGCAAGCGGCCTGCCGCCCGGTTCGGCTTGAAAAACTGGCGTGTCCGTTCGCGTCTGACGGCCCTGATCCTGGTGCCGACGGCGGTGGGCGTCGTGCTCGCCGGCACGCGCGTGGTGGCCTCCGTGGACAGCGTGGCCGGATACCAGCGGACCGCCACCGCCGCGGAGTACTCGGGCGGTCTCCGTGACCTGGCCCAGGCGCTCGGGTTGGAACGTGACCGAGGCGCGTGGTCGTCGTTCCAGCCTTCGAACAAGGGCTTGAAGGAGAGTTCCGACGCGCAGCGCAGGACCGTGGACGCGCTGGCCAGGAAGGTGCGGCTGGAAGTCCAGGCGATCGACGACTCCTACGGCGCCCGGGTCGTCGAGGCGGCCAGGAACGTGGCCTACCAGCTGGAGGGCCTTCCGGAGCTGCGCCGTCTGCCGGGCATCAATCGTGTGGAACGGTACAGTTCCATGATCGCCCCGCTGCTGACGCTCCACGAGGAGCTCACGCTGGTCAGTGACGACCCGGAGATCATCGGCAACACCCGCGCGCTCAGCGCCCTGGCGTACGCCAAGGAGGAGGTCTCCAAGCAGCGCGCCCGGCTGCTGGCCGGCTACTACGCGCCCTCGCTGATCAATCCGCAGGAGGTCGAGAAGTTCATCGCCTCCCGCTCCCGGATGGACGAGTACGAGGCGGACTTCGGCGTCGAGGCGAGCCCGGACAACGCCCAGCTCCTCGTCACCGCCCTGATCGACGAGCGGGTCCACCGGGCCGAGCTGATCAAGGCCAGAGTGATCGTGCTCGCCAGCAATCCCGCGCGCACCGGGCGGCTGCTGTCCGACTTCAACGAGGTCAAGCAGTGGTTCTCGGACAACAGCGTGGTCCTCGACCGGATGCGGAAGGTCGAGACCCAGGTCGCCGGTGACGTGGTCACCCGGGCCAGGGACCTGGAGGACGCCGAGCAGCGCAACGCGATCATCACCGCCGGGCTCATCCTGCTTCTGCTCCTGCTGGTGCTCGGCCTCACGGTCGTCATCGCCCGCTCGATGGTGACGCCGCTGCGCCGCCTGCGCGCCGAGGCGCTGGAGGTGGCGAGCTTCCGGCTTCCCGAGGTCGTGCGGCGCCTGCGGGTCTCCGGTGACACCCGGGAACCCGACGTCGATCCCATCTCGGTCGACACCAGCGACGAGATCGGGGAGGTCGCCAAGGCCTTCGACGAGGTTCACCGGCAGGCCGTGCGCCTGGCCTCGGAGGAGTCCGAGCTCCGCTCCAACATCAGCGCGATGTTCGTCAACCTGTCGCGGCGCACGCAGACCCTGGTCGAGCGGCAGATCTCGCTGATCGACGGCCTGGAGAAGGGCGAGGAGGACGGCAGCCGGCTGGCCGACCTGTTCAGGCTCGACCACCTGGCCACCCGCATGCGCCGCAACTCCGAGAACCTCCTGGTCCTCGCCGGTCACGAGCCGACCCGCAGGCGGAGCCAGCCGGCCAAGCTCGTCGACGTCGTCCGCGCCTCCCTGTCGGAGGTCGAGGACTACGAGCGGGTCCAGGTCAAGGTGCACCGCACCATCTCGGTCGCGGGCAGCGCCGCCAACGACATCGTGCACCTGGTCGCCGAGCTGGTGGAGAACGCCCTGCAGTTCTCCCCCCGGGCCAGCCAGGTCGTGGTCTCCAGCAGCGTGATCGAGGGCGGCGGCGCGCTGCTCGCGGTGAGCGACCCAGGCATCGGCATGACCCACGAGGAACTCGTCGAGACGAACCGCCGGCTGGCGGACCCGCCCGTCGTCGACGTCTCGGTGTCACGGCGCATGGGCCTGTTCGTGGTCGGCCGCCTGGCGCTGCGCCACGGCATCCGGGTCCAGCTGCGCCCGCAGGAGGGCGGCGGTCTCGTCGCCATGGTCCTGTTCCCGCCGGAGCTCGTCGTCCAGGCGGTCCAGCCGGTCCAGACGCCCTCCTGGGGGGCCGAGCAGGCTCTCTCGCAGGACCTCTTCGCCCAGACGCCCGCGGGTCGCCCGGCCGGTCGGCAGCCCTCGTACGGGCAGTCCCGGCCCGGGTTCGGACACACCCACCCCTCGTTCGAGCAGGGACAGTCCCCGTTCGGGTCGAATCCCTTCGGGCAGGCGTCGTACGGGCAGGCCTCGTTCGGTCAGGAGGCATTCGGTCAGGAGGCGTTCGGTCAGGAGGCGTTCGGTCAGACGTCCGTGGACGCGCCCCCGTTCGGTTCCGCTCCGCCGTTCGGTGCCCCCCCGGCCCCGGGAATCGCCTCCGGCCCGCCCGGTGGCCCGGCCAGGAGCGGCCCGCCGCTGCCCAAGCGACAGGTCAACGGCAACGGCAACGGCAACGGCGCTCCCGTCTCCGACTTCTCCGCCTGGAGCCAGTCCTCGTACGAGGACACGGCGGTGGGCGCGATGCCCGCGGTGGGCGTCTCCCCGCTCGAGGCCGAGCAGGAGGAGTACCTGCCCATCTTCGCCTCGATCGAGTCGGCCTGGTTCCGCCGGGCGGAGGGGCCGGGCGAGCAGCCGGTCACGGGCGGATCCCCGGGACAGGTGCCATCTTCCGGACCGGAGAGCGAGCTCTACGATCCGGAGGCGGCGTGGGGGGAGGAGCCGACGCCCCCGACCGGCATGCCGGTCCGCGAGACGGCTCGCGACACACCGCCGACGAGGGAGCAGGTGAGGGCGGTGGCGGCCGAGCCGGACAGCTGGAACACCCCCGCCGACGCCGGGTGGCGGGCCGCCCAGGCGGCGAGTGAGCCCGCGCTCGGCGGGGTGACCGCCGCGGGCCTGCCCAAGCGCACCCCCAAGGCGAATCTCGTACCCGGTACGGCCGCAGCCGTGCCGTCCAGCCCCATGCCACCCATGTCACCGGACAGGGTGCGCAGCCGTCTGTCCAGCTTCCAGCAGGGTGTACGGCGGGGCCGTGCCGAAGTAGTCGATACCACCACCAGGAGCCTGGTGGACAAGGAGGAGGGCTCGTGACGACCCTGAGTCATGAGGCACGCAGGTTCGACTGGCTGATCACCGAGTTCGTCCGCGGCACGCCAGGTGTCGCGCACGCGGTGTGCGTCTCCGCCGACGGGCTGAGGATCGCCAGTTCCGAGGGGTTTCCTCCCGACAGGGCCGACCAGCTCGCCGCCGTCGCGGCGGGCCTGCTCAGCCTGACGGTGGGCGCCTCCCGCGTGTTCGAGGGAGGCGCCGTCACCCAGACGGTGGTCGAGATGGAGCGTGGCCTGCTGCTGGTCATGGCGATCAGCGACGGCTCCGTGCTCGCCGTACTGGCCTCTCCCGACTGTGACATGGGTTTGGTGGCGTACCAGATGACCCTGCTCGTCGACAGGGCCGGACAGGTGCTCACCCCGGCGCTCCGCGCCGAGCTGCAGTCCTCCCGGGGCCGGTGATGATCGCGCTCACGCCCGGTCTCCTCACGGGAGAGGCTCGTGCTCGGGATTGACGGAACCGGGGACGACGAGCCCCTGTTCCGTCCGTACGCCGTCACCGGCGGCAGGTCGGAGCCGCGCTTCCACATGGCGATGGAGGCGCTGGTCTCCTCCTCCTTCATCCTGGAGGAGGACCTGGCTCTGCTCACCCCCGAGCAGGATGCGATCATCAGGCTCTGCCGTTCGTACCGGTCGGTCGCCGAGATCTCGGCTCTGCTGAAGGTGCCGCTCGGCGTGGCCCGCGTGCTGGTGGCGGATATGGTCGACGAGGGCTTCGTCCGCATCCACCAGCCGCATCTCAACGAGGGACAACCGGACCTCAACATGCTCGAAAGGGTTCTCAGTGGACTTCGCAGGCTCTAGCCAGGGTGGCCTGACGTCAACGAAGATCGTTGTCGCGGGTGGGTTCGGCGTCGGCAAGACCACGTTCGTGGGGGCGGTGTCGGAGATCGTGCCGCTGACCACGGAGGCGGTGATGACCGACGCCAGCGCCGGGATCGACGACCTTGGGCTGACTCCCCACAAGACCACCACCACGGTCGCGATGGACTTCGGCCGTCTCTCGCTGGACCGGGACCTGATCCTGTACCTGTTCGGTACGCCGGGTCAGCACCGGTTCTGGTTCATGTGGGACGACCTGGTCCGCGGCGCGATCGGCGCGGTGGTCCTGATCGACACCCGGCGGCTGGCCGACGGCTTCCCGGCGATCGACTACTTCGAGGAGGCCAAGCTCCCCTTCGTGGTCGGTGTCAACGGCTGGAACGGCGAGTTCCCGCACCACGAGGAGGAGGTGCGCGAGGCGCTGACGCTGGCCCCGCACATCCCCGTGGTACGGACCGATGCCCGCTCCCGCGACTCGGTGAAGAGCACGCTGATCACCCTGGTCGAGCACGTGCTGCGGGTCCGCACGGCCTACGGCACGTCGGTGTAGCCACGCTTTCCGTTGCTTGTGAGTGTGCTTTGGTAAGCACACTCACAGGCAGCTTCCGGCTTGCGCCGGAGCGTTCCCCGTGTCCGGGGTTCCCGTTTCGCCGGTGCGCGCCCGGCACGGGTGCCGGGTCCTACCGCTCCTCCACGGGCGTTTCGCGTCTCCCCGCAACTCTGGGCGACGTCGGCCGCGAGCGCGGCCAGATTCAGCGCGGCATTGAGATCCCGCCCCAGGGCAAGGCCGCACTCGGCGCAGGTGTAGGTGCGTTCGGACAGGGCGAGCTTGGCTTTCACCGCGCCGCAACCCGAACAGGTCTTACTACTGGGGAACCACC